>DASWRG010000118.1:0-17844 GCA_036403295.1 Pyrinomonadaceae bacterium | reverse complement strand
GACGACGCCCTTGACCGAACGCGTCAAGCTGCAATTGCGCGCGGAGTTTTTCAATCTCTTCAATCATCCGAACTTCGCTTCGCCGCTCTTGCCGGGCTTTGCGGCGGACGCGAGCTTCAACGGCATTGATCCCGTCACCGGACGCGGCATAGGCTTTCTGCCCATCACCGTCACGCCCGATGTCGGCATCGGCAATCCATTCCTGGGCGGCGGCGGCCCGCGCAATATACAGTTCGCCGCGCGCCTCACGTTCTGATGTTTTTGAAATGAAAGTTAACGCAACAAACAGGAACGGCCACTCCCCGTCACGGAGTGGCCGTTCTTGCTTTGAGAAGATTTCAAGCTCGTCCTCGATGCCTATACTCACGCAAACACTTGTTGCACCATGATTGTAATCCGTTCCAGCGTGACCTGTTCCGGCTGAATTCTGAGTTCAGCCGGAATTCCTTGCATCTTCGACACCAAGTAGTCCCCTCCGGCCCGACCTTGCGTCTCTGTGCTCCGCCGCTTTCGTAGCGATGATTACGATTGCAATGCAGATGTGAAAATGCGATGTTCTCCAGTGACCAGAAAAGCTCTATGTTGATACCTTCCCAAGGTAGTTTATGCTCGATGCTTAGCTCAGCCACTGATTCGATTTTCTTTGAGCATTTGAAGCAAATATTCTCGCCATGCTTTTCAAGCAGATGGAACATAATCATCTTACGCAGGCGATTACTTGCTGTTCCATGAGGCATACCTAAAAAGGCACTCTTGCGAGTGCCTCTTTTATTCATACTCTTTGACATTTAGTTATGGTTATTAATGATGACCTAGCGCATACGAGGCTCGAACTCGTGATCTCCGCCTTGAGAGGGCGGCGTGTTGACCAACTACACCAATGCGCCTCAAACTGAGGTCTGGATTATAAATTCACACCTCAATAATTGGCAAGCGGAGGAGCATTTGAAGAACGCTTGATGCGCGGCGTTTCATCTTCTTTTGAGACGTGCGTGCGTCAGGTGTTATACTTCGCTTTGTCTTATTGCGTGCTTGCTCAATACGCATTCATAAGCTTTTCTCTCTCTGGCAGGCGCGTTAAGGCGACAGTGCTCCCCGCTTACTTTTCAAGAACGGAAGAACTGCCGGACGATATGTCAGAACTCATCACCGACCGCGACGAAGCCGAAGCAATCAACACAAACATCAAGCTGGGCATTGACGGATTCAGCTACGCAGACCTCTACGACACGGAGCGTCTGAGAGAGCTGGCCGAACTTTTTTACGCGGAGCTTGAGGCCGCAGATGCCGAACTGCACAGAGCGTTGACCGAATACGTCGCGGCGCGGGGCGCGGCTTACGAGCAGAAGCGCGAATCGGAAATCCTGATCGCCGCCGCGCCGTATCTCTCGCGCTTCGTCGCGCGCCTCTTTGATGCCGACAGAGAACGCGAGCGGCAGCTTGAAAGCGTGAAAGCGCAAGACCCGATCTGGACTTTCAAGTTCTTCATCGCACGCCGCGCGCTCAAAAAATTTACAGCCGAAGAGGCCGCCAGGCTTGACGCTGAAAAGCTCGACGCGGAGCTAAAGGGATTGCGCCGGACGGCTTTCCCCGAAACGCTGGTTGATGATGAAGAGCTTGCGATTGCGCGTTTGACCGTCAGGCTGCTTGAGCTTGAAAAGCAGCTTGAGAAGGAAGCGAGCGCGGACAATCCGACGACCGCGAGGCTGCGATTGATTGAAGCATGGGCGGCGGCTCATGCGACGCAACCTCAAGCGCGCCAGCGCGTGCGCGGCTGGGTGAGTTTTCGTTTCCCGCATCAACTCGATTATCAACACCTCGTTCAAATCGAACGCCCGAGCGCGGACGTGCCGGAGTTGATGCGCGGCCTCGACGTGAATTTGCGGCGGCGCGACGGTTTCGGCCTGACAGACCCGCGCGCGACGAAGCGCGAGGTGTTGGACGAAGTTGATTACTGTCTCTATTGCCACGAGCGCGACAAGGATTCCTGCTCAAAAGGCTTGCATGAACGCGACGGCTCGCTGAAGCGCAACCCGCTCGGCATCAAGCTCGAAGGCTGCCCGCTCGACGAGAAGATTTCGGAGATGCACGTCCTCAAAAAAGGGGGCGATTCGATTGCCGCGCTCGCGCTCGTGATGATTGACAACCCGATGTGTCCGGGCACGGGGCATCGCATCTGTAACGACTGCATGAAGTCCTGTATCTTTCAGAAGCAAGACCCGGTCAATATCCCGCAGGCCGAGACGGGGAATTTGACGGACGTGCTCGAATTGCCTTACGGCTTTGAAATCTACTCGCTCCTGACGCGCTGGAATCCGCTCAACGCCAAACGTCCCTACGCTCTGCCTTACAACGGCAAGAACATTTTGGTCGTCGGCCTCGGCCCGGCTGGCTACACTCTGGCGCATTATCTTTTGAACGAAGGCTTCGGCGTCGTCGGGATTGACGGCCTCAAGATAGAGCCTTTGACGGAGATGCTGACGGGCGAGGGGGGCGATAATATTGGTCATGTGCCTGTGCCCGTACGCGACGTGCGAGAGATTGAGACGAAGCTGGACGAGCGTGTACTGGCTGGCTTCGGCGGCGTCAGCGAGTACGGCATCACTGTGCGTTGGGATAAGAATTTTTTGACGCTCATACACCTCACGCTCGCGCGGCGCGAACGCTTTCGCTTTTACGGCGGCATACGTTTTGGCGGAACGCTGACGATTGAAGACGCCTGGGAGCTTGGCTTTCATCACATCGCGATTGCGACGGGCGCGGGCAAGCCGACCATCGTTTCGATGAAGAACAACCTGATTCGCGGCATTCGTAAGGCTTCGGACTTTTTGATGGCCTTGCAGCTCACGGGAGCTTTCAAGCGCGACGCGCTCGCCAACTTGCAAGTCCGTCTTCCGGCCATCGTCATCGGCGGCGGCCTGACCGCGATTGATACCGCGACCGAGTTATTCGCTTACTATCCGGTGCAGGTCGAGAAGCTGCTCGAACGTCACGAGCAACTGGTCGCGGAGTTTGGCGTCGAGGAAATCTGGAAAAGATTCGACGCCGAAGAGCGCGCGGCTTATGAAGAATTTCTCGCGCACGGCGAGGCCGTGAGGGCCGAGCGCAGGCGCGCCAGTGAGTTAAACGAAGCTCCGAATTTTATTCCGCTCGTGCGCGAGTGGGGCGGCGTCTCAATCGTCTATCGCAAACGCTTGCAGGATTCGCCCGCGTATCGCTTGAATCACGAAGAGGTCGTCAAATCGCTCGAAGAGGGCATCGGCTATATCGAGAATATGAGTCCGCACGAGGCCGTCGCGGACGAGCACGGCGCGGTCAAAGAGCTTATCTTCGAGCGTATGAAGATGGACGCCGGGACGGGCAAGTGGACGAGTTCGGGCGAGCTTCTTAACTTTCCCGCGCGCACGGTCTGCGTCGCGGCGGGGACGAGCCCGAATATTATTTATGAGAAAGAACGTCCCGGCACTTTCTTGATGGACGAATGGAATCAGTTTTTCGCTCCTCATAAAATCGAATCGAACGGAGACGGCAACCCGCACGTCGTTCCGGCTCAAAAAGGCGAGCGCGCCTTCTTCACTTCTTATGAAAAAGACGGACGCTTTATCTCTTATTACGGCGACAACCATCCGGTTTACGCCGGCAACGTCGTCAAGGCGATGGCCTCCGCCAAAGACGGTTACGAGCATGTCACCGCGCTCTTCGCGGACGAGTTGTCACAGCTTGCTTCTCAAGCGCAAGAGACGCGCGACGGCGAGTTCGCGCGCCTGATTGCATACTTGGACGAGCAACTTATCGCGCGCGTGGTGCGGGTTGACCGGCTGACCGAAACGATTGTGGATGTCATCGTGCGTGCGCCGATGCAGGCGCGCAAGTTTCATCCGGGACAGTTTTATCGCCTGCAAAATTACGAGACGGATGCGGGAGTCGTGCATGGCACGAAGCTGATGATGGAAGGCATCGCGCTGACGGGCGCGTGGGTCGATGTCGAGCAGGGATTGCTCAGCCTGATCGTGCTTGAGATGGGCGTCTCTTCGCGCTTGTGCGCGACGTTGAAGCCGGGGCAAGCGGTCGTCGTGATGGGGCCGACGGGCGCGCCGACTGAGATTCCCGAAAATGAGACTGTGCTGCTCGCGGGCGGCGGACTCGGCAACGCCGTCCTCTTCTCAATCGCCAAAGCCTTGCGCGAGCGGCGGAATCGCGTCATCTATTTCGCCGGATACAAAAAGGGCGAAGACCTCTTCAAGCGCGAAGAGATAGAGGCCGCCACGGATCAAGTCATCTGGGCCACCGACACTGGGCGCGAGATCGAGCCGCGCCGCCCGCAGGACACGCACTTTCGCGGCAACATCGTGCAGGCCATGCTCGCTTACGCCGAAGGCAAACTCGGCGAGCCGCTCTTTCAACTGCAAGAGGTGCATCGCATCATCGCCATCGGCTCAGACCGCATGATGAGCGCGGTCAAGGACGCCCGGCACGGCGTGCTGGCTGCCCATCTCAAACCACAACATATAGGCGTCGGCTCAATCAACAGTCCAATGCAATGTATGATGAAGGAGGTCTGCGCCCAGTGCTTGCAACGCCACGTAGACCCTGCGACGGGCGCAGAGTCTTTCGTCTTCTCCTGTTTCAATCAGGATCAAATCCTGGACGAAGTTGATTTCCGCAATCTCAACTCGCGCCTGCGCGCCAATACTGTGCAGGAGAAGATGGCGAACCTGTGGCTGGATAAATTGTTTAGAGAAGAAAAGATTGAAGCGAGGTGAAGAGACGAAATAAAATTGCCGGGTGAGAGCAGTCAAAGCAATTTTGTTTTAGCTCAAGGCGAAGAGGTCATCAACGAGCATTTTCCAACCCGGCACTGCCGGTTCGGCTTCAGCCATTTCTCCGCGACGATAAACAGTGGGTAGATACGGGTTGCTCGCCCGATAAACTTTCACGACTGTCTCGCTCAGTAAATCCACATCCCAGACGACGAGCGTGCCCGCCTCGAAATATTCAGCGCGCTTTCTCGCAATAGCTTGCTCTGCTCTCTCTCCATAATCGCCCTCGCTTCTGACTTCGGCAGCGAAGACCGGCGCTCCTTCCAGAAACTTCATGCCCGTCGGCTGTCCCGTGTAAAAGGCTGCGTCGGGGCTGAAGGAATCGCGTTGCGGAAGATTCACAGCATAGCCGACGTTATCCGGGGTTGCGAGTCCCGTCTTCATGCGGCGCGCATACTCGCGGAGGCTGGCGAAAATCTCGCCGCCCGCATAGCCGGGAAGGTATCCGGTGGGAGACAGGATGACGAGTTCTCCATTAACGATTTCAGCTTTGCCATTGTCAGGCACGTGGTACAGGTCTTCGATCATGGCTCTGGGTTTTGTGGTCATAGCCGAATCTCACACGCCAGATTTTAACACGTGGAGAGCTTTTATTTCACATTCATGGTTTACTAATCAGGCTCAACGAACGATGTCGAGCGTGCTTGTCATCTGAATTCCCTGATTGCACAAACTCGGCCGGAGCTCTAAGTAAAAAACTGTTGGAGGGGAAATGCGAAGATTCTTCATTGTCTTTGTTTTGATAACTGCGCTGGTCGCGCCCGTTCCGGCGAGCCTGGCGCAGCGCAAGAGCAGCAGTGCGGCTGCTTCCGCCGTCGCGGCTTCTGCGTCGCGCAGTGCGGCGGAGGGCATCACTGCGGCGCAGCTCAAGGATTATCTCTATTTCGTCGCGTCGGACGAGATGGAGGGGCGCGACACGCCTTCGCGCGGGCTTAATACGGTCGCCAAGTTTATCGCCACACTGTTGTCGCGTTGGGGCGTCAAACCGGGTGGCGATGACGGCACTTATTTTCAGAAGATCGCGCTGCATCGCGCGCGAATCGAACCCGCCTCGACGCGCGTCGAATTGAACGGCCAAGCTTACGCTTATGGCGACGACTTTCTGGCGATTCCGCAGGCGGGCGCGGTACAGACTGCGCCGCTCGTCTTCGTCGGCAACGGCTGGCTGGTAAAGAAGAAGAACATAGACGCTTATCAGGGCGTGGACGTGAAGAACAAGATCGTCGTCGTGGCGGGCAACTTGCCGAAGGGCGTGACGCCGAATGACGCGGACATCGGCCAGCGCGGCGTGGACTGGATGGAGCCGGATGCTTACGCCGAGAAGATGGGCGCGCTCGCCATGATCGAGCTGCCGGACTTTCGCACGCTCGCCAACTGGGAACGCTTCCGCCGCAATCAACAGACGGGCGGGACCGTCACGGTCACGAAACTTCAGGAGAAAGAGAACGCGTCTCTGCCCAGCATCATACTTTCGGCGAGGATGGCTAACTCGCTCTTTCAGGGCGAGAAGCACAGCGCGACGGAAATCTTTGAGAGCGCGAACACTGCCGCGCCGGTCGCCTCTTTCGATTTGAATTCGAGCAAGAAATTGAGCCTCACGGTTTCAGGTCAGGACGAATCGCTCACGACGCAGAACGTCGTCGGCATCATCGAAGGCTCAGACCCTGTCTTGAAGAACGAGTACGTCGCCATCGGCGCGCATTACGATCACGTCGGGATTGGCCCGGCCGGGGGCAATGGCAGATTCCCGGTGCCGCCGGGCGGCAACAAAAACGATATTATCTACAACGGCGCGGACGATGACGGCTCGGGCACTGTGTCTGTGCTCTCGATGGCCGAAGCTCTCTCGCATTCGGCGCGCCGCCCTAAGCGCTCGGTGATTTTTATCTGGCACTGCGGCGAAGAGAAAGACCTGTGGGGGTCTGACTATTTCACACGCTATCCGACCGTGCCGATAGAGAGCATCGTCGCGCAGTTCAACATAGACATGATCGGCAGAAGCAAGAAAGAGGGAGACACGAACCCTGCGAATCGCGCGCTGACGGGACCGAACGAGATTTACGTCATCGGCTCGAAGATGATGAGCACGGAGCTGGGCGAGCTGAGCGAAAGAGTCAATCAAGCGTATCTGAATCTGAGCTTGAATTACACTTACGACGACCCGAAAGACCCGAACCGTTTCTTCTTCCGCTCGGATCATTACAACTACGCGCAGAAGGGCATCCCGATTATCTTCTACTTCGACGGCGTGCATGAAGACTATCATCGCCCGACGGACGAAGTGCAGAAGATTGATTACGACAAGATGCAAAGGGTCGCGCGCACGATCTTCGTCACGATGTGGGAGACGGCAGACCTCAAAGCGCGCCCCGTCGTGGATAAAAAGCTGCCGTCGGAGTTAAGCAAATAAAGCAAATTCAATTGACCATACAAATGCAGGTTTATTGCCAATAAGTTTTGGCGACTCATGAACGCGAGCGAGCGCGTGCGGCTGTGAGGCGGCGATAGGCTTCGGCGCGCGTCAGTCCCAGTTCGCGCGCCGCCTTTTTCAGAGCCGCGCGTGAATCCATGCCTTCGCTTTCGAGGGCGGCGACGCGCGCGGCAATGTCCGTGTTTGAATCCTGCGACGCCGCGACGATGACCGTGCGATCAATGACGATGACCATCTCGCCGCGCGCGCCCTGCGATGCGGAATCGAATCTCAACGCCAGCTCGCTCAGGCGTCCGCGCACGACCTCTTCATGCAGCTTGGTCAACTCTCTGGCGACCGCCGCTTCGCGCTCGCCCAGCGCCTCGCGCGCATCGCGCAGAGCCGACGCGATGCGATGCGGAGCTTCGTAGAAAACGAGCGTCGCCGGAATCGCCCGCACCTCTTCAAGCCGCGCGCGACGCTGAGACGAGCGCGCGGGCAGAAAGCCGCCGAAGAAAAATTGATCGGTCGGAAGCCCCGAAGCAATCAAAGCCGCGACGAAGGCGGTCGCGCCGGGCACGGGAACGACGCGCGCCCCACGCTCACGCGCCGCGTTGACAAGGCGGAAGCCGGGGTCGCTGATGCCGGGCGTGCCCGCGTCGGAGACGAGAGCGATGCTCGCTCCCGTTTCGAGCAAGCGTCCGAGTTCTTCCGCGCGCTCGCGCTCGTTATGCTCGTGATAGCTGACGAGCTTCGTCTTGATGTTGTAATGATTGAGGAGCGCGCCCGTGTGCCGCGTGTCTTCGCAGGCGACAAGCTCTACCTCTCGAAGCACACGCAGGGCGCGCTCTGTGATGTCCAACAGGTTGCCGATGGGCGTCGCCACCAGATAGAGCGTGCCTGACATGCAGGCTATTGTAAGCGATACAAAGTGAGAAGTATAAGCTTTGTCTTTCCTTTGCGTCTTTGCGCCTTTGCGAGAGAAAGATTTTCACGCTGGTGGCGCAAAGACGCAAAGGAAAACAAGAGCCTTGCTCATTCCGTGATGAATGAGCAAGGCTCTTGCTTTGACGAAGCCCGTACTTTGATAGCTTCGTGATCGAAGTTTTTAAGTTACCACGGATAGTTTGTGTTGCGACGATTGCGACGGCGGCTGTCGTCATCGCGGCGATTATCGTCGCGGTAATAACGGTCGTCGAAGTCAGACCAGTTGAAGCCGTAAATATCCGCGACGGCGCGCAATTCCTGACGGATGCGTGACCAGTCGGAAGTGACGCGACCGTCCTGAAACCGGCTGCGCTCCATGAAGCGATCCAGTTGCGCGCCGAGCTGCAAGACGCGGCGAGCTTCGTTTGAGCTGCGACTGAGATTGCGGCTATCGTCGGTACGGTCTTTCAAAGTTCCCGCCGCGTCTTGAAACTCTCGGGCGGTGTCGTTGATGTTGTCTTCGCGTCGGCTGCTGTCATAACGACTGCGGTCGAGCGCGCTGTCGAGATGCCTGCGAAAATCTCCGCTCAAGTCTTTGAGCCGCCGCGTGCTGTCGCGCAGGCGGCGTTGGTCGTAACGATCATCATTGCGGCGGTCGTCACGACGATCATCTCGATTGCGTCCGTAATCGCCGTTCGGGTCAGAGCTGCCTTGCGCCGCAGCCAGCGCGGGCAAAGCGAGAGCGATCAGGGAGACTGCGAAAATAAGGGTAAGTGTGCGTCGGTTAATCATCGAAATTTCTCTCCTCGAAAGATTTTGTAGATGAAGGCGATCCTCGCGCTTTCTAACAAACCGGGAGAGCCGTTTGCCACTGATCTGCCTTTTTCAACTGTGCCGCTATCCGGGGACGACGCTATGGATGCGGCGTTCGTTGAAAAGCAGCGATGGCAAAATCCATGCCGCGCACACTTGTGAGCAGGCGCAGAGCGAGAGATGAAGCGGCGTAAGTGATTGAGAGAAAAAGCGGCTTTAAAGATTCGTCACGCGAGACGGAAGAGCCGACGCGGAGAAGCCTGCCTCTCATCCATCCTCTCCCAAAACGTGCAGCCCATATCGCATATCGTGAAACAGTGGGCAGTGGGCAGTAGGCAGTGGGCAGTAAAGATAAAGCAGAAGTTGTGAGTCGCCGCTTTTTCTGCTAACTGCCCACTGCTAACTGCCCACTTCTTATTGACCGATGCAGGCCGAGAGATGTTGACGCAGGCGCGCTTCGAGGAGCGGTGTGCGTGCGCCCGATTTGTCTATGATGTGCCATTCGGGCACGCCGCTGGTGGAGCGGACGAGCAGGAGTTCTTCATCGGGCGGGCGCTTGCCGAAGTGGCCGATACGTCCGCAGGCGAGGCCGCCGCCGCGCACGAATCCGTCGCGCGGCTCGCGCGGCCAACCCGCCTCAATCGTCAGCGCGCGCACGCCCGCGCGAAAAACGAGGCGCGTCCCGACCATCGTCGCGCTGCCCACGCTGAAACGATGTCCTTCATGCTTCTCAAGACGAATGCTCGCGCCTCTGCGATTGGCCTCGCCCGCCATCCCGGTCAAGGTCTTGAGCAGCCATTCGATTCCGGTCGCGCGCACCAGATCATTGGAGGCGCGCAGGGCTATGTACTCGGCGATGTCGCCGCGCCCCTGCGCCCGCGCACGCCGCTCCGCCTCGGCCAAAGCCTGCGCCCATGCTTCGTCAAGCTCGCTCACGATTTAAGCATAAATCCGACAAGACATCTCGCGCAAAGGCGCAAAGGCGCAAAGAAAGCGATTGACTCTTTTCTTTGCGCCTTTGCGCCTTTGCGTGAACCTTCTTTTCTATTTCGCCGCCTTGCTGCGATTGATAAACTTGACGACCTCTGCCGTCCACGATTCGCAGCCATTGCAGACGGCGACGGGAATCGGGTTTCCGGCGTTGTCGCGCGCCTGCACGATGCCCGCCGTCGGCGCGAAGAGCTTGTAATCTTTGTTCTCGGTCTTGCCCTTCTTGTTGGTGACAGAGCCTTTCAGGTAAATCAACATGCCGCGAATCGGGTCTTGTTGCGCTTCGATTCTTTCGATCTGCGCGAAGGGCATCGTGTAAGCGTCGCCGCCGAACTGCATTTGCAGACCGCTTGCGGTCACGCTGATGACGCCGTCTTCGAGCGCGTCGTAGATGCCGAGCGACTTGCGATGCCTTTTGACAAGCAGGCTAATCGGCTCGCCGCCGACCATCGCTCTTTCCAGATAGGGCACGGCGTCGGCGTACATGTTCTTGCGAAAATAGCTCTGGCCGACGCGCAGGTTGACGCGCGCGTTATTCGGATCGCCCGCCAAAAAGTTCGAGCCGTCTTTAATCACTTCGTCGAGCAGGTTGCTTTGAAAGTTGCTCTCAATCAATTCGGCGCTGACGCTCGAACGCGTCATCGTCGGAGCGGCGGTCGTCGTCGGCTGCGAGTAAGCGTTCGGCTGTGCGTAAGTGTTCGGCTGCGGCTGCGCTGGCGGCGGCGCGGCAGCAGTCGTGCCATTGCCGGGAACGAAATAGAAAGAGCCTTCGAGCGATGACGCGTCCCACGGAACTTGCTGACCGCCGCTCTGTTGTTTGACCTGCACGCGGACGCGCTTGAAAACCTCTTCAATCGCAAGGCCGGGCGTTTTCATGTTCTCCAGCAACTCTTGCGTGTAGAGTCCGTTCTGGCCTCTGCCGTCGCTCGCGGTCTGGCCGGGCGCGGTGGCGTAAGCGATGAACGTCCCGGCGGGCGCGTTGACCTGCGCCAAGCCCTGCGCGCCGCCGCGAGAACTGCGCACGAAAGGATTGTTACGACACGCGTCGAGGATGACTATGTTGAGGCGATTCTGCGCGTTGCCCATCTGTTCGAGGACGGAGTTCAAATCCAGCCCTTCCAACGTCAGATCGCCTTCGACTTCAATCTGCGCGCCGATGGGAATCAGAAAGTTGCGCCCGCTCGACTGCATCCCGTGCCCCGCATAATAGAAGAGGCCGACAGAGCCGCCCTGAATCTTGCGGCTGAAATCGCGCACGGCCAACTGCATCTCCCGCAGGTTGGCATCCGTGCGTTTGATGACCTCAAAGCCCAACTGGCTCAAAGTGGTTGCGACGAGGTTGGCGTCGTTGACAGGATTACGCAAAGGCGAGCTTGCATAATTGCTGTTGCCGATGACCAGCGCGACGCGCTTCTCAGTGTTCGCGGCATTGGGCTGGAGTCCCATCCCGCGCGTCTGTTGTGCCACAACCTGAAGCGCAGTCGTCAACAGCAAAGCTGCTGCCAGTATCATCAAAACTATTTGCGTTGGAGACTTTCGGGGCATCATCTTTCATCACCTCTCTCGTTCGTCGTGGCGGGTTCATTGTAAGGAAGCTCTGCCCGGCAGAGCCAGTAATTCGCGGACGGAAGATATACTTATGCAGGATGTGTGTCAATGATTTATTGACATTCAAGACAGAAGGCTTATATCTTCGCGGTGCGTCTCATTACTTCAGCCCTGCACCTCTCGATGCGGCTTATTCAAAACGAACCGACTCCGGCAACAAAGGAAAATCGCCTGCACGTTTCTTTCCTGACGCTGCATGACTAAGCGGTTTGTTTTCACTCTCAGCAACTTGCTCAAAGGAGACACTGACATGAGAAAAATTCTGCTCACTCTTATCCTCTGCGCGCTCTCGTTTGGGGCGGGCGCTTACCTGACCGGAACACATGCCGCGTCCGCCATCGAAGACCCTGTTTTTGAAGGCGACGTGACGGCAGGCTATGCGGTTATTCAAAACGGAGTGACGTACCAGACGTTGGACAACAACGATGACCCGGCTGCTACGGTATCAGTCACGGTGTCATTGGCCTCGTCAACTTTCGGAGGAGTTGAAGGCGGGCGACTGTACAAGCTCGTGCTGATTCCCGGCGATGAGCGGTAGTCGTCAAACCTCTGAAACGAGAGGAAGAATGTAAAATTACACTTAGCTTCGTTCGAGCGTGATGTTAATGGCTAAACAGCATGCTCCTGCGGGGCTATTTGTGTTTTCCTTTTGTCTTTCCGTTGGTGTTATGATGCCGCTCGATTTCACCCCGCAAAATCTTTCGGTCAGAGGCGACTTATGAAATCTATCAGGAAGAGTAGAGGTCTGAGGGGCGCAGGGCTCATCGCGGCTCTGGTCTTGTCGGCCTATTCGGGCGCGGCTTTCTTCGGTCAGACGGCGGCGCAGTTGCAGACCGCAGCCGCAGCAGCCGATACAGAATACTTGACGGGCGCAACCCTGTGGGTACAGACGGGGGGCGAGTATCGCGCGCTCGCTTATCAATCTTACAATCTGGCTCGGATGCGTTTCGATCTGGACTTGAAGAATGCGCCGAAGAAGAGCAAGCGGCCTCGCGCGGTCGTCGTGGACATAGACGAGACGGTGATGGACAACAGCCGTTATCAAGCCTCGGAGGTCTTGAAACACAAGGGCTACAACGCGGACGATTTCACGGACTGGTGCATGCGCAAGGAGGCGGGCGCGGTGCCCGGCGCGCTTGAGTTTTTGAAGTACGCGTCGGCGAAGGGCGCGCGGATTTTCTACGTCTCGAATCGCAAACAGACTGAGAGAGCATGCACTTCGGAGAATCTGAAAAAACTCGGCTTTCCTGACGTGTCCGACGAGACAGTGCTGTTGAGGGACGAGACTTCGGGCAAAGAGAAAAGGCGACAGATGATCGCGGAGAAGTACAGAATCGTTCTCCTCTGCGGCGACAATTTGAACGACTTCACGAATGTCTTTGAGAAGAAACCCATCGCCGAACGAAACGCCAGGGTTGACCAGATGCGCGAAGAGTTCGGCTCGCGCTTTATCGTCATTCCGAATCCGATGTACGGAGATTGGGAGAACGCCATCTACGATTACAAGAATCTTCCCGATACGGAGAAGGCGGCTAAAAGAAGAGAGACTTTGAGAGGTTTCTGATGATTGTAGGAGCAGGGCTTGTCCCTGCCCGTATCATCCGCATGGACGATCTGCAAGCTTCGCAATCATTCAAGCTTGCCTGTCATGTAAATTGATTCGCGCCTTCGCGCGGCGGGCTGAGGACTTGTCCCTGCCCCTACAATTTTTTGGTATGAAAAAACCGAACGCCCGCCGCAATATCTTTCTCGCGCTCGCGCTGCTCGTCGTCTGTGCGTTGTCGCTGGGAAATTTCTTTCAAACCTCGAACGCGCAGAAGAGGACGCGCGGCGTACAGGCTGCGCCGTCGCGCGCTCAAAACGCACACACGCGGCTCGTCTTGCTGATTGTGGTGGATCAGTTTCGCTATGATTATTTGGAACGCTTCGGCGACCTCTTTGTGGCGAATGGCATCCGGCGATTGACGCGCGAGGGCGCGTCCTGGAGCGAGGCGAATTACGATCACTCTCCGACTTACACCGCGCCGGGACATGCGACACTGATGACGGGCACCTGGCCGAGCGAGAACGGCATCGTCGCCAACAACTGGTTCGAGCGCGAGACGGGCAAGCGTGTGTCGAGCGTGACGGATGACGACACTTTGTTGCTCGGCGGCAAAGAGGGAGAGAAAGGCTCAAGCCCGCGCCGCCTGCTCTCTTCGACCCTCGGCGATGAGCTGAGACTGGCGAGCAATGATCGCTCAAAGGTCATCGGCATCTCAGTCAAAAATCGGTCGGCCATTCTGCCCGCCGGTCGACGCGCCAACGCCGCCTACTGGTTCAACCTCAACAACGGCAACATGGTTTCGAGCAGTTATTACTTCAACCGTTTGCCCGCGTGGGTCGAGCGTTTCAATGCCGCGCACATGGCGGACAAGTTTTACGGCGCGCGTTGGGATCGCCTGTTGCCCGAAAGCGAATATCTCAAACGCGCGGGCGCGGACGCTCCCGCGTGGGAAGACATAGACACCGCGAAAGACACGAACACTTTCCCGCACATCGTCACGGGCGGAGCCAAATCGCCCGACAAAAATTTTTACAAGGCACTGGATTACGCGCCGTTCTCGAATGACATCCTCGTCGCGTTTGCGAAGCAAGCTGTCGAAAATGAGAGCCTGGGCGAGGACGACGACACGGACTTTCTCTCCGTCAGCTTTTCCTGTAACGATTACATAGGGCATCGCTTTGGCCCGTACAGTCAGGAAATGATGGACGTGACGTTGCGCGTGGACAGGCAAATCGCAGAACTGCTCGAAGAGGTTGATAAGCGCGTCGGCTTGCGAAACACGCTCGTCGTCTTCACGGCGGATCACGGCGTCGCGCCGATACCGGAACACGCCGCCGCGATTAATCTGCCGGGCAGACGTATCAAGAAGGATGACGTGCTCAAGGCCATCAACGCGGCCATCAAAGAGCGTTACGGTCGCGGCGGTCGCGCGGCTGACGATTACATACAGAAGTTCAAGTACAATAATACTGAACTCGACGGCTTCATCAACGGCAACATCTATTTCAACCAGTCGGCTTTGAAGCGCGACGGAGTGAGCATGGAAGAACTGGCGCGTGTCGCCGGAGAGGCGGCGATGTCTGTCGCGGGGACGGCCAGATATTTTACGCGCGGGCAATTGGAAGCAGGCTCTATCCCGCCGATGGATGTAGTCGCGCGAAGAATGCTGCACGGCTTTCATCCGCAAAGGAGCGGCGACCTCGTGATTCTCTATCAGCCGTTCAGCATCCTCTTCGGCGACCCCGACGACCCCGCAGACCCGCGCGACGCCGCGACGCACGGCTCGCCTTATTCTTACGACACGCATGTGCCTTTGATTATCATGGGCAACAGTTTGCAGCCCGGACGCTACATAGAAACAGCGACGCCCGCCGACATCGCGCCGACGCTGGCAAATATTTTAGGCATCCAGGCTCCGAGCAACGCGACCGGGCGCGTGCTGGTCGAGGGGATTAAAAGGTGATGGAGTTTTAATTAGCCACAGAGGACACAGAGGAAATCAGGAAGAATAAAATCAGATTTAACCCTCTGTGTTCTCTGTGTCCTCTGTGGTAAAACCTTCTTATTCATGATGAAAATAAAATTATCAATCATCTGCCTGCTCTCTATTTTGATTTTCAGTGTCGTCCAGACGGCCAGCGCGCAGAAGCCGAAGCGCGGGGGAAAGTCTGACAACGCGCCCGCCTTCGTCAAGACTGACAAGGATGAGCTTGAGGCCGCGCTCGCCCTCGCGCCCGCCGAGCGGATTGAGAAATTAAAGGCTTTCATCGAAGCTCATCCGCGCTCGACCTTGAAGTCGCGCGCACAGGAATCGCTTGTCGCCGCGCACGCTGTGCTGGGCGAGGAGCGGTTGAAGGCGGGCGATGAGGCGGGCGGCGCTGAAGAGTTTCGACAGGCGGTCGCGGCCATTCCGCAGCCGATGACGGACAAGCTGTATACCGAAGTGGTCGCGCAGATTCCGAACAATCTGTTCCTGCGCGGCGCGAGCGGGGTTGCCGTTGAGCTGGCGCGCAAGATTGAAGAGCACGTCAAAGATAACCCGATGCGTCTGCTCTCGCTCTCCGCGTTTTACCTCGGCATCGAATCGCCTGAGGACGCGCTGCGTACCGCCGATCTGGTTATCAAACTCGCGCCCGACGCGGCGGCGGCATATGAGGCACGCGGGGCTGCCCATCGCATCGCGTTACAGCTTGAAGAGTCCACGGCGGATTATGCGCGCGCGCTTGAGCTTTCTCCGAAGTCCGACTTCTCGCGCCGGAGTCTGGCGGAGTTGCTCCGCGCGACGGGCAAGACGGAAGAGGCGCTGCCTCTCTATCGTGAGCTTTTGAAAGTTAACGCGGCGGACGAGTTTGCGCGCGTCGGAATGGTCATCTCGCTGTTCGAGCTTGGGAAAAAGGAGGAAGCCGAGCGCGAGCTTGACGCAGCTTTGAAAGATATGCCGACGAGCCTCGCGCTCCTGTCGGGCGCGGCCTACTGGTTCGCCGCTCATCACGAGAGCGCGCGGGCGGTCGAGCTGGCGCAGCGAGCAGTTGATTTCGAGCCGCGTTACACGTGGGGACACATCGCTCTGGCGCGCGGCCTGCTCGCGCAAAAACGTCCGCTCGAAGCCGAGCGCGCACTGATTGTGGCGCGGCAGTACGGAAGATTTCCGACGCTCGATTACGAGCTGGCGACAGTGCTTGCGGCTGCCGGACTCTACGGCGAAGCGGCTGCGTCGCTCACTCCCGCTTTCACTGTCAAAGACGATCAGATCGAAACCCTGCTCGCGGGACGCACGCCCGCGCACGCCGCAAGCTTCACGGATTTGCTCGCGCCCGAACGCCGCGCCAGCATCTTTCAATTCACCGCCGCAGATAACGAGACGAGCGCGCGGACGCTCAAAGCCTTGCTCGCCTTCACGTCTGCGCTCAATCCAACGGGAGGCCGCGAGGCGATTAAAGAAGCGGAGACGGTCGCCGCCGCGCAGAGTTTTATCAACGCGGGCGATGACGACACGCGCGCCTTTCGTCGGCTTTACGTGGCGAGCCGTCTGGTCGAATACAAAATCGCGCTGCCCAAATCGCTCGAACAGCTTGACGCCGCGACTGCGGAAGTCGAAACGGCTTTGAGCGTCTCTAACGCTTCGATTGCGGTGATGGCGGATGAGCTGCGCGGCGCGCGCTCGACGGCCAACACTTACGGCTCGACCCTGAACGTGCCGGACATTCCGCGCCAGACGCTCTCACGAATCATGCGCGGCAACATGGAAGACATCGCCGGATGGTCTTTGTACAATCAAGACAAATTCGCGGACGCGATTGTGCGCCTGCGCCGCGCGATCAGCGTGCTCCCTGAAAAAAGCATCTGGTGGCGCAATGCCATGTGGCATCTCGGCGCGTCGCTCGAAGCGAGCGGCAAACCGCAGGACGCGCTCGACGCATACTTCAAGAGCTACAACAGCAACTCGCGCCCGGACACGTCGCGTTACGCAGTCATCCAAGCCCTGTATCGCAGGGTCAACGGCAAGCTCGACGGCCTCGAAGACAAGATCGGCCCGTCGCCAGTCCTCGTCGCCAACGCCAACACGGACACGGCGACTGCCAACACGACGACGCCCAACTCTTTTTCCGACGCCGCGAACTCCTCAACGCCTGCGAGCGTGACGGGCAACGAAGCTAACAGGACTGAGGAAGCGAAGCCAGCAGAGACAAAACCCGCAGAAGCGAGGCCAACGGAAACGAAGCCGGTAGAAGCGAAGCCCGTCGAAGCTCTGCCAAAAACCGACGCGGTGACAGAGCCGAAACCCGATGCTTCAAAAGCCGCTGATGCTTCAAAAGCTACGGCCATGCCCACGCCCTCAACGACGCCCGCGTCAGAGGCTGCATCGCCTCCAAAGGTTGAGACGCCTCCCTCTCAAACTCCTGCGCCGACGCCCGAGCCTTCTCCCACAGCATCACCCGCAGAAGTTCCGCCCGGCCCGGCGCAGCCAGCCGACAACGACGAGCCGCCATCTTCACCGTCTCCCACACCATCAACGACTCAGGCCGCGCCTCCGGCTGCATCGTCGTCATCAAGCAACACGTCACAACGTCCGCGACGCGTCGGCGAAGCGAGCTGCAACATCTCTCTCAGCGAAAATGAAATGACGATCAACAGCGGCGGCTCTGCGAATATCATGCTCACGCTGGACGGCGCAATCTCCGCCGACAAAGTGACCGCCAGCAGCAGCGATTGGTCAGCCATCGCAGCCT
>DASWRG010000117.1:0-22035 GCA_036403295.1 Pyrinomonadaceae bacterium | reverse complement strand
TTGGTGGAGCAGAGGAGGGTCGAACTCCTGGCCTCCGCATTGCGAACGCGGCGCTCTGCCAACTGAGCTACTGCCCCACGCCTTTTGTGGCGAGAGTGATGATAAGGAGCGCGCTCGGTTTGTGTCAAGAGCGCACGCTCTCTGAATGCTTTGGAGGAGACGATTTAAGAGGGGGTAAATTGATAAGAGTAAGGCTTACAGGAGGTCAGTGATTTTTCTATTGACACGCGGCGCGGAGAGGCATAATGTACCCCGCGTCTCATACGTTGTTGCCTGCTGACGAGAACCACTCTTCGCCAGCCTCACTTTAATCTTGGTAGAGAGGCTTTCAACTTCTAGAAGTGAAGCCGTCTAATTCCACAATCTGATTACTGACGAGAAACACTCTGAGTCAGTCTCACTTTAACCTTCGCACAGAAGCTTGCCGCTTCTAGCAGTGAAGCCGTCTTTTAAAGCTTGTTCCAAACGTCCGAATTAGAATTCGCGCGTTTCCCGCTTATCTCTCATGAGCGGGGCGACGGAACTTACGGGGGGACAATTAGTGTGCGAGTAGAAATTCAAGTACAAGCGGACGCGGCTCTTGACTTGCACGGGCAGCAAGCCGAGTCAAAGCAAGGCGCTTCGCAAAGCAGTTCGGGCGCGGCTGAGCTTAAAAAGGAGGTCGAGGCGCTGGGCTTGAAATTAGAGCCAGTCCATCCCGGCCAAACCCACCCGTTGCTGGCCCCCTATTTCATGATCGAAGTCCCCGACCGCCAAACTGCGGAGCGTGTCATTGACCGATTAAGTCAACACAAAATAGTCGAGGCAGCTTATCTTCGACCAGAAGACGCAACTCCTTGATCTATCCTCAGGAAAGGAGCATGAGTTATGCCAACCAGAAGAAAAACATCGAGACCGAAGGACGCTCAACCCTCATCACGTATGGAGGGGACGCCCCCCGAATTGATCGTGGTCACCAAGGCGGAAGTCGGATTGCGCGCGACGCGTGAGGGCTTGTCCGCCATGAGCGGCGCAAGCGTTGCGTCGCTCAGTGCATTGTTGAAATCAAGCGGCGCAAGGATGACGCCCGTGTTCGGCAGCGAAGAACGCACTGCGCGCGCGATGTCATCCGCGTCCATTGAAAGCAGAGAAGGGATGCCAGACCTGACGGCTTTCTACAAAGTCGAAGCGGATGAAGATAAACTCGAAAAGATTGCTGAGAAGTTGTTGAATGAAAACCTGGTTGACGGCGCGTATGTGAAACCGCAGATGTTTCCGCCCGTCGTCATTGAAGAGCCGGAGCCGGCTTCAGAAGAAGCGCCGCCCACCTCTCCCGATTTCAATTCCCGGCAAATTTATCTGAACGCCGCGCCCGCAGGCATTGATGCGCGCTTTGCCTGGACTGTCCCCGGCGGCAAAGGGCAAGGAGTCAGGATTATTGACATCGAAGGCGCGTGGAGATTCAGCCACGAAGACCTGACGCAGAATCAAGGCGGCGTGGTCGGAGGAACGCCATCTACAGATATTGGCTGGCGCAATCACGGCACGGCTGTGACCGGCGAGTTCGGCGGCGATGAGAATAGTTTCGGTATCGTGGGCATCTGTCCGCAAGCGAACGTGCGCGCCATCTCAATCTTCGGCGGCGGACAATCATCCTCGAAGGCGGTCACCGACGCCGCCAATGCCCTGAGTCCCGGTGACATTATCCTCATCGAATTGCATGCGCCGGGTCCGCGCTTCAATTTTCAGGACGTAGGCGGTCAGCTCGGCTTCATCGCCATCGAATTTTGGCCGGCAGACTTCGCGGCGATAGTTTACGCCACCTCTGTGCGCGGCGTGATTGTCGTCGAAGCGGGCGGGAATGGCATGGAGAATCTTGACGACCCGCTCTACAACACGCGCCCGAACGGTTTCCCGACCACGTGGCGTAATCCATTCAATCTCGCCAACCCGCAATCGGGAGCGATTATTGTAGGCGCGGGCGCGCCTCCTCCCGGCACACATGGACGCGACTACGGAGCAGACCGTTCGCGTTTGGGCTTCTCGAATTTCGGCTCGCGCGTTGATGCTCAAGGTTGGGGACGCGAGGTGACGACGACCGGTTACGGCGATTTGCAAGGCGGCAGCAATGAAGACCTCTGGTATACGGATGTTTTCAGCGGCACGTCAAGCGCCTCACCCATTATCGTCGGCGCGGTGGGCTGCGCGCAGGGCGCACGCCGCGCAGCCGGACAAGCTTTGCTCACTCCGGCGACGGCGAGGAACTTGCTCCGCACAACCGGCTCGCCGCAACAAGACGGCCCCAATGGACCGAGCACCCAGCGCATCGGCAATCGGCCAAACCTGCGCCAGATGATTAGCCAAACCCAATCAATCACCACTGTGCCGCTCTATCGCTACTGGAATCCGGGCAACGCCGATCACTTCTATACGACCAATTGGTCTGAGCTGGGCTCTGGCAATTACGGCTGGGGCTACGAAGGCGTGCAGTGTCACGTCCTTCCGCAGCAACGCACAGGCAGTATCCCGCTCTATCGTTACTGGAATCCCGGCATTGGCGATCACTTCTACACGACCAATTGGGCGGAGCTGGGCTCTGGCAGATATGGTTGGGGTTATGAAGGGATTCAATGTTATGTCTATCCGACGCAGGCTGCGGGACGCGTGCCGCTCTATCGCTATTGGAATGCGGGCAACGCCGATCACTTCTACACCACCAGTTGGGCGGAACTGGGCTACGGCAATTACGGCTGGGGTTATGAAGGCATCCAGTGCTATGTGTATGCCCAACCCGCCAGCCCTCCGTCCGCAGGGAGTGCGCCTTCCACATCTGAGGAGGAAAACAAGCCTTCGATGGACGAAAGTCCTTCTACTGCTTATCCCTCCGGCGAGCCATCCGGTGAAGCGTCGGGCGGCCTGTCGCTCATCCCTTCTACATTCATGATGGGAACTGCAAACGCTCTGTCCGGCGCGGCTGATCCATCCCGGTCTGAGAGATCATTCCGCACATCAAAGACCGGAGAGGGCTTTGGTCAAGCTCCGCAAGGCGGTTCGTTCACCATGCTTGATTCCTCTAAGCCGGGTCAGGGTAAAGCAACTGAAAGCTCCGGGCAGGTTAGCATCAGTATAAACATGAGTCCGCGCACAAACGACGAGACTTAAGCTTTATCCAACTCGGCCTCACCATTCAGACCAGAGCCGCGCGAACATAATTTGCTCGCGCGGCTCTGTCATCGCTTTGACGCCTCAGTCACGTCTCACTTAATGCTCATCGTCGGGTCGCCGAGCAGTATCCACGTGCGGCGAATGTCCGCGTCCGAGGTGGTCGCTTTGGCTCTGCGAATGGCGTCTCCGAGCCTCACCTGCTCCGTGCCGAAGAGCGTCTGATTGAGCCTTTCGGAGATTTGAACCTGCGCGCCCGGCTCCGTCAATCCTGATGAAGCCCAAGCGGCGACGCCTCCGCCCTGTGTGGCTTTGACCAGAGCTTCGCCCAGAGAGTCTGCGCCCAGCTCCATGTAAGAGCCGTTGAGGCACGTCGTCATGACGAAGAAGGGAAGCCGCGCGCCGTTCGTCAGAGCGGGCGCGTCCGCGACTGAGAGCAAGCCGTCGCCCGTCCACACGCCGACCGAGCCGTGCCCCAGGTAGGTCACCAGCGCGGGGCCGCGATTGATGCCCGTGACGATCTGATTATGAACCGTCGCCGCATCTCCGTCATCGCGGTTAATCATCTGCACGGACATCCCTGCGGGAAGCTGCGCGCGGATCTCTCCCGCCGCGTCCTGAAAGTCAAAGCCGTCGGCTCTGTCGCTGACGATCAAAGCCCCGCGCTCGAAGAGGTCGCCGTGCGGAATCCGATCATAAGCGATAATCTTGGAGACCAGCGTCGCGGCCTCCTGCTCCGTCCTCACAGGCAGGCGACCGACAGCCATCTCCGCCAACCCGTCGCCGTTGAAATCTGCGAGCGCGTCATCCGAAGTCGCTTCCATAAAGTTCGTGTCGAGAAGCAAGCCCGGCACGAGCTCGCCTTCGCCCGTGCCGCCCAGGTAGCGGCGCGGGTCGAAGGTCGCGTCTCCGACGAGCAGTAGATAACGCGGCGCACGTTGCCACACACGAGAGGCGCGCGAGAGAAAAGCGTTTATCGCTTGCGGGCTGTATGCGCCGTAACCGAACTCGTCAAAAATATCCTCCACGTCAACGACGACCGTCGTTAAGCCCTGACGCTGTCGCCATGTGCGCAGAGGCTCGATTGCCTGACGGAAGTTGCGGTGTGTGATGATGACGAAGTCCGCCGCGTGCTGCGCGTCATTCCAGTTGGAAGGCTCGTTGCGCGAGACGCTCGACGGATGATCCGCTTCGTCCGCGAAGGCTAAAAACGTGTGCGCGCCCGCCATCGGCGGCAAGGTGAAAGCATAACCGCCATCAACCGCACGCGCGTCAACCGAAAGCTCCCTCGCGTCCGCGTTCGTCAAATCGAGCACGCGTATGTGCTCATTCGTAAAGCCTTCGACTCGCGTCGCGCGCCCGCTCTCGACGCTGAAACGCAAGCGATTATTTTCGGCGCGATATTTTCGGGCGTAATTCAGACGCACATAATCAAGAAGCGTGACATCGGTTGCGCCGACGCCGCCGCGCGTGAGCGTGATGACGTTGTCGCTCTCTTGCAGCAAGGACGCGGGCACGTTGAACGTAATCGACTTGTGCTCGCGGTTCTGCAAGATGACGCTGCCGACTTCCATTCCGTTAAGCTGCACGCGAACTTCGTGCGGGTGCGAAGTGAGTCCCTGCAAAGCGACTTCGAGCAAGCCGCCCGCGCCGCTTTCCGTATCAAGCCCGCGCAAAGTCAAATGCTGCTCGACGGGCGATTGCGAAATCGGCGCGCCGAAGAAGTTGTCAGCCTCGCCGTTCGTGAGCGCGGCAAACCGTAGCACGCGGTCGCGCCGCTCGACCGTATCCGTGAAGCTCGAAGGCTGTATGCTCGAATCAAAATCACCGGCCTTGAAAGCCTGTACGCGCTTGCCAAAAGTTTGACCGACCGCGAGCCAGTAGACGCGCGTGTCCGTCGAGGTGGTGTCGAGAGCGCGCCCGTAAAATTCGACCGAGCCGTCGGACGCAACGACGATTGCTTGTTCGATACCGTCCGCGAAGAGTTGCAGGCGGCGCGTATCCGCAGCCCCGTCAAGTCCAGCCGCGAGCAATTCTTCGCGGCTCACGCGAACCCAGCCGTCGCGCCTGACAGCGATCTTGACGGCGGGCATCGAAGCCAACATCCATTGCTGATTCAAAGCCCTTTGCTCTGCTGAAGAGCCTGCTTTCGCGCTCGTCACAAAAGCCGCGCGGCTCGCGTTCACTTCAAACGCGCTGTTCTGAGACGCAGGCCACTCGCTCTGCGCTGCCGCCTGAGTCGCGGAGTTTATATCGTTCAAGAGCAGCGCGCTTCTTTGCTCTGGCGAGAGTCCGCTCGCTTTGTACGGCGTGATGGGGCCGTGCCACTCGCTCGTGCCGTCAAGGTCTACGGCTTCGAGCCAGTATTGCATGCCGCTTGTGCGCGCATCTTTCGGCACGCGGTCGTTCCAGGCGTAACTGTATCCGGCGGTCAGCTCCGTGCCCGCTCTCGTCAGCAGAGCAGAGCCTGCGATGATCGAAGGAGTGACGCGCACCCGCTCGCCGTTCTGTTCGCGGTAAAGCTGATAGCCCAGATTGTCCACTTCATAACCCGTCTGCCAGCGCAGCATGACCGCGTCGTCAAAACTGAAAGCCTCGAATGATCTGAGACGCACGGCGGTCGGAGAGCATTGCGCGCCGGATTGCGTTCCGGGAACTTGCGCCGCCGTCAGGTTGGTCGCGCTCGTGCCGATGCTTCCGGCGACCGCGCCAAAGGTATCGCTGGCCGTCGTCGTGATGCCGGTCGCTCCGCCCGCGACGCTCAAGGCCGTCGGCGCGCTTGATAAAAAGATGACGCCGCCACCGCCGCCGCCGCCCGGCCCGTGTCTCTCGCCGGGAGCAGGCGTGCCCGGAGCTTGCGTGCGCCAGGCGTCGCCGCCGCGACCGCCCACCGCGTTGGCTGTCAAGCCCGTCAGCGTGCCGCTCAAAGTAGAGATCAAAATGCTGCCGCCCGCGCCGCCGCCGCCACCGCCGTCATTCAAAGTGTCGTTGAACGCAGCCACTCCGTTAGCCGTGATCGTGCCTGTGCCCGCGACCCTGCGCGCACGTATGATGACGATGCCGCCGCCCGCTCCGCCGCTCGATGCAGCCGTGACGTTATCATCGTTGTTACGAGTTCCAGTGCCGCCGCCGCCGCCCAACACCAGGCGAGACGCAGAGGCTTGTGCGAAGGTCGAGCCGCCGAAGCCGCCGACCACCAGATTCGTTGACCATGAGTTGCCGCCCATGCCGCCCGCGCCGCCGTTGCCGCCGCCGCCGCCGCCGGAGTTCTGGTCGTTGGCCGTCGGGTTGCCGTCGTTGCCGCCGCCGCCCGCATTGCCCGGCGCGCCGCGCGCGGAACTGCCGTTCGGATAACCGTCAATCGTGGTGTCAGTCACAGTGTCGGTCGCAGCATCGTAGAGGTAACGCGGCGTGCCCGCGATGCCTTCGCCTTTCGAGCCGTGAAAAGCCGAAGTCGCCACGACGCGATAATCCAGATTCGTGCCGCCTGCGCCGCCCGCCAGTTGCAGAGCGCCGCCGGGACGAAAGCCCAGACCGTTGACGCTCACCGTGCCGCCGAGCGTCAATTGCTGGCTCGCATCCAGAGCGAGGATGCCGCCGGTCGCGCCGTTCCAGGCCGCCGCCGTCAAAGTCGAGCTGAGAATCGCCACTGTGTACTGCGGCACGCGCACGACTTGAAAACGACGCTGCCCCTGAGTCGCCGTCGCCGCCGCGTTGGTGTAAGTGTTCAGCAAGCCAGTGCCCGCGCCCGTCCCGACGAAAGTCACGGAGCCGCCCGTGATGGGCACGGCATTGGTCGCTCTGACAAACTCGTAACGTCCAGTGTTGTTCGCCGCGTTGTAGCCTGTGGCCGGATCGTTGGCGACGCCGTTGCCGTAAGCTCCCGTTTGCGTCGAATCAATTCCGGCGTCCTGCATCTGTATCACGAGCAGCAGATTGCCCGAAGCAATCGCCGTCGCTGCTCCGCGACTCGCGCCGAGCGTGATCGAAGTCGCGCCCGCATTGGCCGTGGCCGTGCCCGGAAAATAGGCGTTGACGACTCCGGTTAGCGTGCCGCCGTTGCCTTGTTGGCCGGGCGTCGCGCACGTCTGCGCCGCGATGCGAAGCTGCGCGCCGCACAGCAACGCCAACACGCAGACGAGCAGCACGCGCCAGGCCATTCGCCGAAGAGAGCTATGCACGGCAACCGCGCACGCCGAATCGTCTTGCGCCGCTCTCTTGAACTTGTAATTTGTCTGTAGTCTTAAAAGAAAATAGTTATTCGTTTCAGATCTGAATAGATCATTCAAGCCTGCGGCCATTGGGTGACTTCTCCTGTGTGGGCGAACAAGATAATAAAGTCGTCGGGTTTGGCAATGAATGAGGTGTTTGTAAGACCGGCGATGAGAAGAGGCCGGACTGTGATGTTAGGAGACGCTGCGGCCTGAAACAAAGGGAGTTGTTTCCGGCGCATCAGAGCCGTATGTGATGAGTCGCTCACTCTTCAGTTCTGTTGAGGGAGAACAGCAAAAAACAATGAGACAAAACCCTGTTCGGGCAGGTTTTGCGCTCGCACAGCATAAACCTGCTATTTCGGATATAAACTGTTTTAACCCGAATGTCAACAATCTTTTTTCCGGCATCGGGGAAATCATTGAGTTCAAGGTTCAAGGTTCAAAGTTCAAGGTTAAAAGAGAGAGCCGATTTCTTAACCTTGAACCTTAAACTTTGAGCCTTAAACCTTCATTCTTCGGCGGTTGTCGGATCAATCACAGACTTGACTTCGGCGATGCTGTTGGCCGGAAAGCCGCCTTGTTGCGCGTGTTCGCGGATCATCTCTGCGTTGGGCGCGATATAGACGCAGTAGACCTTGTCGCCCGTGACGTAGCTTTGCACCCATTGAATCTGCGGCCCCATCCCGCGCAAGACATTGCACGATTTCTGCGAGATATTTTGTAGCTCCTCTGTCGTGAGATTGCCCGCGCCGGGAATCTCTCGCTCGATAATATATTTTGGCATGTTGCTTCTCCTTCAATTAAGGGATTAATGAACGCCGAGCTTGCGCGCGGCCTCGTCGATGGCGGCTTCGAGCTTGTCCACAGCATGACCGCCGCCCTGCGCCAACTCGGGGCGTCCGCCGCCGCGCCCGTCGAGCATCGCGCAGGCTTCGCGCATCAAACTATTCATATCGCCCTCCGTCTCTGACGAGCGCGCGAAGATGAGCCGCGCCGCCTCTTTGTCACGAGAGCCGAGCAGCGCAATCGTCCGCTCGTGAGAGATGAGAGCGAACGCAAGCTGCTTCAAGCTCTCCGCATCACGTCCTTCAAAAACGCGCGCGACGACGCGCACATTATCAACGCGTTGCTTCTCATCACGCAAAAGCTCTTCGGCCTCGACGCGCGCGGCTATCTCTTCGAGTGTGTGCACGCGACGCTGTAGAGACTTGTTCTCTTCAAAGAGACGCGTGACCGAGGGCGATACTTCATCGAGTCCGACGCTGAACTGCGCGGCCACTTCGCGCGCGACGCGATTGACGCGGCGGTAATCCGTCAGCGCACGTTGTCCCGCGACGAATTCAAGACGCGTCATGCCTTTGGCGCGTTCCCACGAGCGCACTGCAAGAATGCCGACCTCGCCCGTGCGGTGTGCGTGCGTGCCGCCGCACGGCGTCAGGTCAAAGCCTTCGATCTCAATCAAGCGCAGCAAGCCCTCGCGCTCAGATTCCTTGCGCAGAGAAAGTCGCGCAGCCTCATCCCTCGTCACCTCGCGCGCGATGACGGGGCGGTCTTCCCAGATGATGCGATTGGCAAGCGACACAGCGCGCTCGATCTTCTCGTCCGAAGGATGATCGAGAGCCAAGTCAATTTCCGACGCCTGCTCCATCATGCGAAAGCCGCGCGTTTCAGCTCGAAAGAGTTCGATGAAAGCCTGCGAGAGTAGATGCTGGCCTGTGTGCTGCTGCATGTGATCCTGCCGCCTGTCCCAGTCCACGCGCCCGCGCACGAGTGCGCCGACCTGCGGCGACGCGCCGTGTATGACGTGCAGCACGCCCTCTGCCTCTTCGTCTATGCACTCGACGACGCGCGCGTCATCGAGTGTGCCGGTGTCGCTCGGTTGCCCGCCGCCCGTCGGGTAAAAAGCCGTGCGGTCGAGCGTCACGGTCGCCCACCCGCTCGTGCGCGGCGTGACGGCGACGACCTGCGCCTCGAACTCGGTCAGATGTGAATCTTGATAATAAAGACGCTCAGTCATGCTCATCAGCTTTTTATAAAGGTTCAAGGTTCAAAGTTCAAGGTTCAAGGTTTGAAATCTAATCACCCTTGAACTTTGAACCTTGAACCTTTTAAAAGCTTTGACATCGGAGATGGAAGAAACAGATAATCGCTCGAACCTTTTAATCTCCCAGCCCATGAGATGCCTCGCATCATTTTTATTATTGGAGCAAGCATTTATGAATAGCTGTCGCCGTAACCGCATTCTTCGTTTCTCTTTCCTCCTGGCTCTGATTCTGAGCGCGTCTTCGCTCGCGTTCGCCGGGGACAAAACGCTTGGCCGCATCACGTACCGGCTGGCGATGACGCATCCGGCCTCGCATCTCTTCGAGGTCAGCATCGAGATTGAGACCGAGAACGGATTCCCCACGGACACGCTCGATTTTCAGATGCCGCGCTGGTCGCCCGGACGTTACGCCGTCTTCGACTTTGCGATGAACGTGCAGGAGTTTCGCGCCTCTCTCGCCTGTCTTCAAGATGTGAACTGCGCGTCGGTCTCTCCCGCGATTGTGCGAACGGACAATCAGACGTGGCGCGTCGAGACGCGCGGCGCGCAGAGCTTGACCGTCTCGTACAAAGTTTTCGGCGACGATTTGTCGGGCACTTTCTCGCAATTGGACGCGCGACATGCGAACTTTAACGGCGGCTCGATTTTCATGTACATCGCGGGGCACAAGCCAGACCCGGTCTCGCTTGAGATCGAGCCGCCAGCCAACTGGCGCATCGTCAACGGGCGAATGGAGAGCGCGGGTCAACGCGTCTGGGAGTTTCCCAATTACGACTTCTTGATTGACACGCCGACGGAGATCGCGCCCGATTTGACGCTGGATGAATTCAAGGTGGACGGCAAGACGTATCGCGTGATGGCGCATTCGCTCGGCGCGGATGGCGGCAAGCGTCCCGCGCTCGTCCGCGACATAGAAAAAATAGTCCGCGCGGAAACGGCCATGTGGGGCGCGCCCGATTTCGAGTCCTACACCTTTCTCATACACTTTGCGCCGGGTGTTAGTTCGGGCGACGGGATGGAGCATCTGACCTCGACGCAGATCATAGAGACGGGCGCGCTCGCAGACCCCGCGACCTATGCCGACACGCTTGAGACAGCCGCGCACGAGTTCTTTCACGTCTGGAACGTCAAGCGTTTGAGGCCGGTCGAGCTAGGCCCCTGGGATTTCACGCAGCCACTCAGCACGCGCAGTATGTGGATCGCCGAAGGCGTCACAAACTATTACGGCCACTTGATGCTCAGGCGCGCGGGCTTGTGGAACGACGAAGAGTTTTATCGCATGCTCGCAAGATACATCGCCAGTATCGAGAATGCGCCGGGCAGTCGCCTGATGAGCGCGGAGGATTCCTCACTGTCAGCCTCATTCATGGACGGCGGCTCTCACACGCAGAAAACCAATCTGGAAAACACCTCCGTCAGCTATTACAACAAGGGCGAAACGCTCGCCGTCGTGCTCGACCTCCTGCTGCGCGGTCGGACGAAGGGGCGCGCGTCGCTCGACGACGTGATGCGGCGGATGTACGACGAGTTTTATGTCAAAAGTCCGCAGGCGACTTATTACCTGAAAGGGCGCGGCTACACGGGAGCGGATTTCGAGCGCGTCACGACAGAAGTCGCGGGCAAGGATATGAGCGATTTCTTCCGCCGCTACGTGCGCGGGGTCGAGCCGCCGCCTTATGATGAAGCCTTCGGCTATGTCGGATTGAGATTGGTGCGCGAGTCTACTTCGCTTGGCAACACACTCGACCGCAACAACTATCGCATTGAAGAGAGAAAAGACGCGACGCCCGAGATGCTCGCTCTTCGTGTGGCGTGGATGAAGAGCTAGTCGGAAAAGAAATTCTCGCGCAAAGGCGCAAAGGCGCAAAGAAGAAGACGCAAAGAGTGAGTAATACTCAACAGCTTAGCCTTCTTCCTTTGCGTCTTTGCGCCTTTGCGGGAATATTATCAGGGACAAATAATCTCTATCGGCTCTTTAACGACTTCAAAAGACATCGGAGGCTTGCCGATTAACTCGCCGTCCACCTGCACTGCGACGCGGCCTGTGACGCGTGCGCGCGTGGCGCGTATGAAGCGCAAATCGGGCGCGTGCTCCGCGAGGTTGCCGCTGAGGGTCGCGGGCAGCAGTCTCAAGTATTTGAGACGGCCTTCGTAATTGGCAATGCAGATTTCAAAATCCGGCTCGTCGAGCCGCGCGCGCGGCGTGATACGCAGGCCGCCGCCGTAGCGCGAGCCTTTGCCGATGGCCGCGAAGGTGGCCGGAAAAGTTTCGCCTCCGACTTCGAGGTTGAACCTGACGGGCTGCCATCGTGCCAGATGTTCGAGTCCGGCGTACCAGAAAGCGGCCTTGCCGAAACGCCTTTTGAGTTCGGGGCGCGTGCCTTCGACGACCGAAGCGTCAAGCCCGATTCCGGCCATCAAGATAAAATAGCGACGCTCGCCCGTCTCTTCCAACGTCGCGCAGCCCGGATAAATTCTTTTAGTTTTTCCGCGCGCGATAATCTCCGCAGCCCTTTCAAAATGGAACGGCATCCCAATCTCTTTCGCCAAGACGTTGGCCGTCCCGCGAGGCCAGATGGCGAGGCGCGCCTGCTTGCCGACGATTCCCTGCACGGCTTCGTTAATCGTCCCGTCGCCGCCAGAGACGATGACGGTTTCTGCGCCATTTTCAACGGCGCGCGCGGCCAGCCGCGTCGCCTCGTCCTGCGCGGTCGTGTTCAAGACCTCAAGCTCGACGCCGCGCGCACGCATCGCCTCACGAAAACGCGTGACCTCAAGTGCGCGCCGCGCGCCGCCGCGTCCCGCGCGCGGGTTCGAGATGAGAACTGTGTTTGACTTGCTCATCTTGTTAAGAATGCTATAACTAACCGCAGAGACGCAGAGACGGATTGAATAAAAATATGACGCAGTGTCTCTATCCCTATATCTTGTTAGCTCTGCGTCTCCGCGTCTCCGCGTCTCTGCGGTGAGATAAAATGATTCTATAATAGAGGTGTCGAAAAGCTACTATGACAAGACACGAGCCGCAAATTCCATCAAAGCGTGAGCTGCTAATGCTGTTGATAATTTATCTCATCGGCTTCGCTGTGCTGGCGATTCGTCCCTATGACCGATGGGACTGGGCGTTGGAAAATTTCTTTCCCGTCTCGCTGCTGCTCGCCGCCGTTATCGCATATCCGCATTACAAGTTCACGCGGCTCTCTTACTATCTGCTCTTCGTCTATCTCTTCGTGCAGAGCTACGGCGGGCATTACACATACGCGCTCGCGCCGCCCTTTAACTGGCTGCGCGACGAGTTTCATCTCTCGCGTAATCATTACGACCGCGTGGCGCATTTCATGCTCGGCTTTCTGATGGCGATTCCGATCAGAGAGATTCTGTTGCAGTTCGTCTCCGCGTCGCGCAAGTGGATGGCTTTTATCACGGCCTCAATCGTGCTCGCCATCGGCGCATTCTACGAGTTCATCGAATGGTGGACATCGCTTCTGGTCAGCCCGCAACTCGGCGACGCCTTCCTCGGCACACAGGGCGACATCTGGGACACACACTGGGACATGCTCCTCGCCCTCGTCGGCGCAATCCTCGCGCTCACTATCTTTATGAGACTGCATGACAGGCAGCTCGGCGTCTATCTTGAATCAAACAAGTCTCCGCGATAAATGCAGCTTCAGTTCGTCGTGAGTAAATTGTTGACGATCTCGTGTGCGGCGTGAGGGCGTGCGAGGCGGCGTGCGTGTTCGCGCATGGAGGCGAGGCGCGCGGGGTCGTCGAGCAGGCGGTCTATTTTGTAAGCGAGCGCGGGCAGGTTGTTGCAGCGGATGGCGACGCCTTCTTCCAAGAGATGATCCGAGTTGCGCTCCTCCTGTCCGGGAATCGGATTGACGATGACGAAGACCAGCTCTTTGGCGAGAGCTTCGGAGGTCGTCAGCCCGCCCGGCTTGCCGAGCAAAATGTCTGAGGCCGACATCAGCTCGTCCATCCCGGTGGTGAACCCAATCGCCTTGATGTGAACTCTGCCGTTGGCGGAAAGTTTAGCGGCCAGCTTCTCGACTTTGCCTTTCAATTCCTGATTGCGACCGCAGAGAGCGACGACCTGCGCCGGATGCTGCATCTCCGAGAGAGCTTGGAGGAGATGTTCGACGGGGCCGACGCCGAAGCCTCCGGCGGAGACGAGGATGGTCGTCAAATCTGCTTCGAGGCCATGCTTGGCGCGCATGGCCTGTTTGTCTTTCCGCTCCGCGAACAACGGGTCAATGGGGATGCCCGTGACGGTCAGCTTCTCAGGCGGGATGCCGAGCTTTTCCATGTGGACGCGCGTCTCTTCGAGGGCGACGAAATAGCGTTCGTAGTGATGACAGAGCCAGAGCGCGTGTACGTCGAAGTCGGTCACGACGATGGCCTGACGACAGGTGATGCGCTCTTTGGCTTTGAGCCATGAGATGATTTCCGCCGGAAGAAAGTGCGTGCAGACGATCATGTCCGGCTCGTACTTTTCCAGAAATTTGACGAGCGGTCGGGTGTTGAGCTTGTCGAGCGCGAGCCGCCTGCGCTCGTTCTGCCACGGCTTGTCGAGTTGATCGTAAAGCCAGCCGAGCATCTCCGGCATCTTGTTGACCATCTCGATGTAGGCTTTCGAGTAGAGACGACGAAAGAGCTTGTTCGTGTACTGCAAGACATCCACATGGCGCACCTCTTCAGCCGCACGCATTTCATGAAAGGCTCGCTCGACGGCCTCAGCCGCGCGGATGTGCCCCGCGCCTGCGGAGGCTGAGAGGATCAAGACTTTTTTGAACATGATGTTTTGAATGGTTAAGTTTGGAACTGCTGGTTTTCTATCGCGTTGATTTTCGCCAGCCTGCGCCGGTGTCGCTCCTCGCCGGAAAAGCTTGCATTGATGAATGCCCGCAATAGCTCCAAAGCCAGCTCGCTGCCGACGATGCGCGCGCCGAGACAGAGCACGTTCATGTCGTCATGCTCGACGCCCTGATGCGCCGAGTAGGTGTCGTGGCAGAGGCAGGCGCGCACGCCTTTGACTTTGTTGGCCGCGACACACGCGCCGACGCCGCTCCCGCAGATGAGCAGGCCGCGCTCGGCCTCTCCGCTTTGCACGCTCGAAGCCACCTTGAAAGCGTAATCTGGATAATCGTCCGGCGCATCTCCGTCATGCGTCCCGAAATCTATGACCTCGTGGCCTGCGCTCTGTAAGACCGCGATGATTTTTTCATTGAGCGGATAACCCGCGTGGTCTGCGCCGATGGCGATACGCATCGTGCCTGCTCCTTTTGAAAAGAAATTAATGATATGCAAAGAATAGCACATCAAAAAGAAACTGAATTCGGTTGAAATGAAAAGCAGCAGGGTCAATTCATTCTCTGGTTTTTAGCCACAGAGGACACAGAGGTCACAGAGAAAGAAGACCGCAGAAGTTTATCTCCTCTTCCCTCTGTGTGCTCTGTGTCCTCTGTGGCTTAAATATTTTGGAAGAGGAGCGTGAAGGCGATGTCAAAAACAGTGGGCGACATGCTGGTCGAGCGATTGATAGCATGGGGCGTGGACACGATTTTCGGATTGCCGGGCGACGGCGTGAACGGCATCTTCGAGGCTCTCAGAACGCGGCAGGACAAAATTCGTTTCATACAGGTTCGGCATGAAGAGGCCGCGAGCTTTGCCGCCGTCGGCTATGCCAAATACACAGGGCGGCTCGGCGTGTGCATCGCCACTTCCGGCCCCGGCGGCATACATCTCTTGAACGGACTCTATGACGCGAAGTGCGACGGCCAGCCCGTGCTCGCCATCACCGGACACACCTTTCATGATTTAATCGGCACGCAGTATCAACAGGATGTTGACCTGGACAAATTGTTTATGGATGTGGCCGAGTTCAACCAGCGCGTGATGGGTCCCGCGCACGTCAACAATCTTGTGGACAAAGCCGTCAAGATCGCGCTCGCGCGGCGCGGCGTCTCGCATCTCACGATTCCGAAGGACATGCAGGATTGGACTGCTTCGGATGAAGAACCCTCCGAGGCCAATATCCCTGAGCACAGCGCCCCGCTCTATGCCGCAGCTTATCCTCTGCCGCCGCAAGCTTTGATCGAGCAGGCCGCTCAGATTATCAATGAAGGAAAGAAGGTAGCTATCCTCGCCGGTCAAGGCTGCCTGAATGCGCGACGGGAGATTTTGGAGTTAGCCGAAAAAGCTTGCGCGCCAATCATCAAGCCTCTGCTCGGCAAAGCGGTCGTGCCGGATGACAGCCCGTACACGACGGGCGGCATCGGCCTGCTCGGCACAGCCCCTTCGCAGGACGCGCTCGCCGCCTGCGACACTTTGATAATCGCCGGGAGCAGCTTTCCATACCTTGAGTTTTATCCGAAGCCCGGCCAGGCCAGGACCGTGCAGATTGACGTTGACCCGTCGCGGATTGGCCTGCGCTATCCGGCGTCCGTCGGCCTCGCGGGCGATTGCCTCGGCGTCTTGAGCGTGCTCTTGCCACTGATTCAGAAAAAAGATGAGCGCAGCTTTTTGGAGAAAGCGCAGGAGGACATGCGCGCCTGGAATCGCTTGATGCAGGAGCAAGGCACGCGCCAAGACATGCCTATGAAGCCGCAGGTCGTCGTCTATGAATTGAACAAGCTGCTCGACGATGACGCGATTGTCTCGACCGATAGCGGCACTAACACGACATGGGCTGCGCGGTACATACAGGTGCGCGGGGCGATGCAGTTCTCCGTTTCAGGGACGCTCGCCTCGATGGCGAACGGCTTACCGTACAGCATCGGCGCGGCGGTCGCGCATCCCGGCAGGCAGGTCGTCTGCATCATCGGCGACGGCGGCTTCACGATGTTGATGGGCGAAATTGCGACGATGGTCAAATACAGGTTGCCCGTCAAAGTCATCATCATCAAGAACGATCTGCTCGGGATGATTAAGTGGGAGCAGCTTGCGATGGAAGGCAATCCGCAGTTCGGCGTCGAGTTGCAGCCGATTAACTTTGCGGCCTTCGCGGAGGCGTGCGGCGCGCGGGGCTACACGATTGAAGAGCCGGGACAGGCCGCCGCCATTCTCAGCGAAGCTTTAGCGCACGACGGTCCGGCGGTGGTGCAAGCCGTCGTTGACCCGCACGAGCCGCCCCTGCCCGGCAACATCAATCTCACACAAGCTCTACACTTCGCAGAGGCTCTGGCGAGAGGCGAGAAAGATCGCTGGGAAATTATCAAGACAGTGATTGAGAACAAAGTCCGCGAGATTATTTAGCGCGTGAGTGAATCAGGTTTAGAAGGAAGGTTTCAAGAGACAAAAGCAATTCAACCCTTTGCGCCTTACGTCTTAACTTTGCGCCTTTGCGAGAAACTGAGTTTCTCGCAAAGGCGCAAGAAAAGAAAAACCGAAGGCGCAAGGGGTTGAATCTTTTTTTATTTGAGAAGCAGGCTTTAAGTCGTCAATTCGCTCGCGTGGTGTTCCGCCAGGTTGGCGATGGCCGTCAGCAATTCGTGCGGCTCGACCGGCTTCGGGACGAAGAGGTTGAAGCCCGCAGAGAGGGCGCGCGTGCGATCTTCGATTCTGATATACGCCGTCAGGGCGACAGCCGGAACATGTCTGCCGCTCGCGGCTTCCAAAGCTCTGACTTTAGAGATGAGCGTGTAGCCGTCTTCACATGGCATCGCCAGATCGGAGACCAGCACGTCTGGCTTGTGCCACTGCAAAGCTTCGAGAGCTTCAGCCGCAGAAGAAGCGGCATGCACTTCGGCCTTGTATGCGGAGAGCATCGCCGTCAACATCTGAAGCGTATCCGGATCATCGTCAACCAGCAGCACGCGCACGCCTTCGAGCGTCGGCAGGGAAGCCGCGCGCCCGCCCGCCTCTTCATCCGCGCGCAAAGTCTCAAGCTCCGGCCTACGCTTTTTTGCCAGCTCCGGCGCGGGCGTGAGCGGAAGCCTGACCGTGAAGGTCGCGCCGCTGCCTTCTCCCGCGCTGTCCGCGTGAACCGTGCCGCCGTGCAATTCCACCAGATGTCGTACAATCGCCAACCCTAGCCCCAATCCGCCGTGTCTGCGCGTGCTCGTGCCGTCGCCCTGGCGAAAGCGGTCGAAGATGTACGGCAGAATGTTTGGCTGGATGCCTTCGCCCGTGTCGCTCACACGAATTTGCGCGGAAGAGCCTGTGCGTTCGAGCCTGACCGAGACGCGCCCGCCTTGCGGCGTGAACTTGATGGCGTTCGAGAGCAGATTCCAGACGACCTGTTGCAGGCGGCTCTCGTCGCCGTTAACGCGGCGCGCGGAAGGGTCCAGTGTCACTTCCAGTTGAATGTCTTTTGAATCCGCCGCGAGCTGCACGCAATCAATCGCCGCGTTGATGACCGACGCCACGTCAACCGCCGCGATGTTGAGACGCAGCTTGCCCGTAATCATCCGCGAGACATCCAAAATGTCTTCGACCAGTTGCGCCTGCGATTGAGCATTGCGCTCAATCGTCTCAATCGCGCGCGTCACAGTCCGCTCGTCGAGCCGCCCCTGCCGCAGCATGTGCGACCATCCGATTATCGCGTTGAGCGGCGTCCGCAATTCGTGCGAGACGGTCGCCAGAAATTCGTCCTTCAAGCGATTGGCGTGCTCCGCTTCGGCTCGCGCCATCTGCTCGCGCATGAGCGACGCGCGAAGCTGATCTTCGGCCTCTTTGCGCTCGGCGATTTCGGCTTCGAGCGATCTGGCCTGTTGCTGTAATTGGATGATGGTGCGAAGACGGTCGTCAACATTGTTCAGCGCGGAATAGCTCTCGGTCGGGATGACGCGCGAATGCGTTGAGCAGACGTGGCCGAGCGGCTCTGTGAACTCTTCGCCGCTAAAGCCGCCCATCGGATACGCGCAGAAGAGCGAGAAAGGATATTCTTCGCGCAGCTTGTTCCAGAGTCCTTCGAGATTAATCGCCGTCTCGTGCTTTCCGTCAGCCCAGAGGAGCGCGACCATCTCTCCGAAAATTCTGAGACGCGGCCTGCCCTTCGCGGCCTGCCCGACGATGCCGCCGATAATCTCTGTGAAGCGACGCGGCTCAAGCTCTCCGTCAACCAGCAGTTTCGACAGAGTCTCATGCGCGTCGAGAGCGATGTACTGGCCGGAAGCAATCGCGCTCATCACGTCCAAACCGGACGCGCGCAATGACTCTTCGAGCGTGTCTCTGTGCTCTCTCGTCGCCACGACGATGCAGGCATCATCCGCGCCGAGTCCCGCGCCGACGAAGCCGCCGAGCGAGTTCATCAGAAAAGCGTCCTGCTCGTAGAACTGTACGAAGTGCTCCGACTCGCTCATCGCGCCCCAATCCATGCGCGGCGCAAACTCGTGCAAGCCGCCGTCGCTCGCCTTGCCTTGAAGCATCTCACGCACTGACGCCTCATTATTTAAGACTGTAGCCAAATTTTATCTCCCCTCATGGAAGCCGGAATGTGACACATGCGATGGCTGTCCGCGCATGACGCTTTGACCTGCCGTCTGCAAATAGCAGAGGGATAATTGCTGACCAACTGTGACAGACGTGCTGAACTTGATGGATATACTTGAGGACAAGTAGGTGCGTCAAGAAATTCGGACCGGCCAAACATTTCTGAAGGGGGCAAACAAGCGCAGTATATTCTGTTTCCGCTCTCAAAGCCAGAGCGAGATGCGATTTGAGCGGTGATTGAATGGGGAAAGATAGCAAAGTTGGAATCGCGCTTAATGCCCCTTCCAATAGATTCCTGCACCTCTTCTGACAGCCTGATATGCAGCTTCACGTCTCCACTTGTTCACTCCACACTTCGTCATCAATTCAAGAAATAAATCATCAGTTTCTTCGCGTGAAAACTTTCTGTATGGTGATACCTGATTTGTCGGGAGCGCGCCTCCATAGCGGTAAAGTAGGTCATGAAATAATGGGGCGACATTCGAGAGCGAATCCTTGTCTATGAGCACCCAAAAGACGCGCGGAATACTTGCGCGGTCATAAATGAAACCCTTCGGAACAGTGATGCTATACGCGCCGGATTTATAAGTGTAGTCTTCAACGACTTCGTAATTTTTAGTGGCCCCAATTTGCCTCACTTTAACTCCGGGAAGCGTCCCGCTATCGCTTTGCTTAGAGAATACGTCAAAAATCTTTTGGTCAATATACTCGTCAGTTATATTGAGTGTGCTTAAATTATAATTGAGTAATGTTACTTGCTGCTTTTTTGACTTCGGGGCATTAGCTTCATCTGAGCTTGTAGCGGTCACTGTGGAACTTACTTCTTTCTCGCCAGTGATATGTAGATAGCCAGAGAATTTATTCTCCCCCATCATCTTGACTTCGACCGAGTCGGATTGTTCGTCTATTTGCTTGAGCTGTTCTTCAAACATTTGAAGATCTGTGGTCTTTACTTGAGCAGGTTTAGGAGAACCTGATTGATTCTGTCGGTTAACCCCGTTGAGGTTAGGTATCAGGAGGAGAATGATGGCTAGGGCTGCGAGTTTCATTTGGAGGACTCCTATTGATGATTAAGTTGAACAACCCGCTTTTATTCTACTCTGGATGGCAAGTCAATAATAAAGAAAGACCGGGCGAATATGTTTTCCATCACGACCTCCAAAAAGTATGAGTCAGGTAACATTTAATTGCTACCTGACCCTTGTTACTTTCTGTAAGTTGTTTGTTCTAAAATTTTGGCTCGGGGACAGGGATTCGAACCCCAATTCTCTGATCCAGAGTCAGATGTCCTACCATTAGACGATCCCCGAAGAAGCTCTTCGCGCTCAGGATGACCCCGGCGCGCGAGCTTAGAAATTTACGTGCCCGCGCAACGGTTGTCAAATGGCGCGTGGGGTCTATTCATTCAGTGCGCAAAGCATTAGCCACAGAGGACACAGAGCGCACAGAGGCAAGACGTTATCAGCTTTCGCCGTTTTCCGTCTCTGTGTGCTCTGTGTCCTCTGTGGCTTAAAAACCGGGGCATGAATTGACCCTGAATGGCGCGGGCGCAGGTTAAGCAGAGGCTGCGCGGTCATCAACTTTTCTTGAGGCTGACGATAAATTAAGCTTGCTCTCGGCCACGCATCGGACGCACAATACCGGTCGAGCTTTGTCATTCGAGGGAGCTGTTTCCCGATAAAGGAAATTTGAGCGAGATGAGCAAAGACGGGACGCGCGCCGGAAAAAAGGGCGAGACCGAAGAAGAGCTGCGCCGCCTTATCGCGGAACGCGAAGCCAAGCTCGCGGAGATCGCAGACCTCGTCGCGCACGTGCGTCACGAGATAAATAACCCTTTGACGGGCGTGCTCGGACAGGCGCAGCTTCTCCTCAGAAGTGAATTGGACGAGACGGCGCGTCGCCGCGTCGAAACCATCGAGCATCTAGCCGCGCGCATCCGCGACACCGTCGCCCGCCTCCGCGACGTGCAACGCCCGCACCAGCCTTACAATGACGACGAGGCCGAATCGGAATCCACGCCGAGACACTGAAGAAGGTTTAAGGTTCAAGGTTTAAGGTTCAAGGTGAAGAGCTGGCATCTGGCTTTCTAACCTTGAGGCTTGAACTTTGAACCTTGAACCTTCTTTGGCTTCGGCGCGCTCGCGCGGCTCTGGCAGTGCGGCTTTGGGTGTCGCGTTGAGGGCGAGAGCCAGAAGGCTTGTGGCTTCGCTTAACAGTCTTTGGAGATTCGAGCTGTATTCGCCGAGGACGGATGAATAGAGCGCGACTGTGCCGAACAGCTCTTTGCCTTTGATGATGGGAAAGATGGCGAGCGTGCGATAGCTGGCGAACTTTTCCGCGAGCGTCGGCGGCAGGTCGAGTCTGGGGTCTGTGTTGCAGAAGGGATGGCGATTGGCGATGACCCAGCCCGCGACGCCTTCGCCCGGCATGACCTTGCGTCCGACGAGCGATGCTCCGTGCTCGCCAGCCGCGTGCGTGATCTCGTAGTCGCCGCTCAACGCGTCCGCCAGAGTCACGGCGCAGGTGTCGTAAGGCGCGATGTCGCGCAATCCCTCGACGAATGCGGTGATGACCTCATCGCGCCCGCCCGCGCTGTGAAGCGACTGCACGAGCTTGTAAAGAGCGCGCAGCTCGTCAAGCGCGAGCTCCTGTTTCTGTGTCTCTGTGTTCATAGCTTCTGCGAGTCCTGCCGCAGGCGCGACTTCGCGCGCGGCTTCGGATAATTGCTCGACCGGCTCGATGCCGAAAGTCGGCATCGGCGAATCACGATGTGCGCAAATCTCTGCTTCAAACTCCGGCAGGTGCGTGATGAACGTCCCGACCACCTTCGGGTCATACTGCGTCCCGCTATTCGTCATCAGAAATTCGATGGCTTGGTCACGCGACATCCCTTTGCGATACTGGCGGTCTTCCCTCACCGCGTCGAAACAATCCACGACTGATAAGATTCTCGCCGTCAGCGGAATGTTCTCGGCTGAGAGTCCATCGGGATAGCCTTTGCCGTCCCAACGCTCGTGATGATGACGCACGACCGGCACGACCGGATACGGAAACTCGACTCGCCCGAGTATCTGCGCGCCCGCAATCGTGTGCATCTTCATCTTCTCGAACTCGGCGGCGGTGAGCTTGCCCGGCTTGTTCAAGATGTAATCGGGGACGGCGATCTTGCCGATGTCATGGAGCAAAGCTCCGGCTTTCAGAGCA
>DASWRG010000116.1:0-30023 GCA_036403295.1 Pyrinomonadaceae bacterium | reverse complement strand
AGGCTCACGAATCGGCGTCGCCACCGCCGCCAGCTTTTTGAAGGCGCGGCTGATGTCGGCCTTTGAAGCGGTCGGCGCGCGATACCCGATTGAGTTAACCCACAGCACGCGATTGTCACGCGCGAGGATTCGCATGACGTGTGTCTTCGAGAGCGGGTCGCCGCTCCAATCATGACTGAAGCACAGGATGTCTCGCCCGCGCAGGACATTCGAGAGGTCTGGCAAATCAGTTGCCGCTAACATTTCATCCACAGCTTGCATCTTCGTTTCCGCTCATTTCACGCTCACAGTCTCAGCCAGCTCGATTTCCGGCTCGCGCGCCTCTTCGCCGTCTATGAACCGGCGCAGCCACATCTCGAAATTGACGAGCGACCACAAACGCTCGGCGTGATTCTCTCCGGCTTGATGCCGCTCGACCAGACCGCGCACGAACGCGGCGTCGAAATAGCCGCGACCGAGCGTGCGCTCGCCGAGCACGTACTCTTCGATGACCGGGCGAAACTCTTTGCGAAACCACGCGCTGACGGGAACCGGAAATCCCATCTTGCGACGTTTCAGAATAACGTCCGGCAAGATGCCTTTCATGCTTTGCTTGAGCACATATTTCGTCGTCCAGCCGCGCAGCTTCAAACGCTGCGGGAGACGCGCGGTAAATTCGACCAGCTTGTGATCCAGAAACGGCACGCGGCTCTCGATTGACGCGGCCATGCTCATCTGATCCTGCTTCATCAAAAGCTCGTGCAGGTAAGTTTTCGTGTCCGCGTAAAGCAGGCGGTCGAGCAGCGTCGCGGCATCCGTCTCCGCCAGATAACGGCGCACGTCCGTGTAAGGATCGAGCGCGCCCGCGCGCGCTTTCGTCTCAGGCGTCAGAAGCACAGCCTGCATCGAGCGCGGAAAGACCGCGAAGTTGTCGAAGTAGATGCTTTCAATGTCCGAAGGCAGACAGAGGAATGTGCGCGTCAGCTTGCGGCGCATCACAGAGGCGTGCGGCAGATTTTCGATGCGCCTGCGAACCGTCCGGCGCAACCGCTCATTCGTCATGCTCTGATAACGCGAGCCGAGCGCGAGGTTATAAATCGTCTTCCGGTAACGCTCGTAGCCGCCGAGCATCTCATCGCTGCCCTCGCCCGTGAGGACGACTTTGACATGCTCCTGCGCGAGCCGCGAGACGAAATAGAGCGGCACGCTCGCCAGATGAGCCAGAGGCTCGTCCTCGTGCCAGATAAGCTTCGGCAGCGCGGCGAAAAACTGCTGCGGGCTGACGATGACCTCGTGATGTTCGGTCTTGAATTTCCTTGAGATGAGGCGCGCGTACTCAAGCTCGTTGGCCTCACGCTCTTTGAAAGCGACGGAAAAAGTCTTAATCGGCTCGGTCACCATCCCGCTCATCATCGCGGCGATGGCCGAAGAATCTATCCCGCCCGACAGAAACATCCCCAACGGCACGTCCGCCATCAGGCGCAGGCGCACTGACTCCTTGAACAGCTCGCGCCATTCGTCTATGTAATCTTTATCGCTACGGCGCGCGTCCTCTTCATCCGGCGCGAAATGCACGTCCCAGTATTTCTCAAGCTCAAGCTGGCCGTCGCGCCAGAGCAAAGTGTGTCCCGGCAAGAGCCGCCGCACGCCGCAGAAGAGCGTCTCTTCGCCCGACGTTGAATGATTCGCCAGATAATCCGGCAGCGCGCCGAAATTGATTTCCGGCTTGATCGCGCGAGCTTCCAACAGAGCTTTAATCTCGGAAGCGAAGAAGAGCGAGCCGTCCTCGTCATGAACATAATAGAGCGGCTTGACGCCCAAACGGTCGCGCGCGATGAAAAGCTCACGCTTCGCTCTGTCCCAAATCGCAAACGCGAACATCCCGCGCAAGTACTCGACACATCTCGCGCCATGCTCTTCATACAGATGCAGAATGGCTTCCGTGTCGCAATGCGTGGCGTAAACGTGCCCCTTCGCTTCCAGCTCCGCGCGATAATCGGCGTGATTGTAAATCTCGCCGTTGTAAGTGATATGCAGCCTGCCGTCCTCGACCGTCATCGGCTGTTGCCCCGTCGCGACATCGACGATGCTCAAGCGGCGATGACCGAGGCCGACATTGTCGTCCACGAATAGCCCCGCCTCATCCGGCCCGCGATGAGCAATCACGTCGCGCATGCGCTCAAGCACGCGCACGTCAATCGTGCGACGCGACCGGCTCGAAAAAGCTATTCCGTTAATTCCACACATGCCTGTTAATTTCAGATTTGCGATTTCAAATTTCAGATTTGCGATTGATTGAAGAAGAAGCAGCAGTCACGAGTTCATCAACCATCAATCTGACATCGAAAGTCCTGTCATCAATCTCTATTCTCAGCTTATCATCCACGCGGCGCGCGACCGCGTAAGCAATCCGGTCAGTCGAATTCAAAATCTCCTGTCCGTCAAAGCTGAAACGACGACCATCAATCAGCACTAACTCTTCCAACGTCTCCGCGTCATTCGCAAAGCGCGTCCAAGTCCATTTGAAATCCGAAGAGATGCGTTCAGTCTCAACCAACGCCCCGTTGCTTGCCAGCAGCAGGTCGCGCGTGGCTTCGTCTCGAATCTCAAACGCGCGCCCGCGAGAAGTCTCAATCTCACACGCCCGCGCGTTCGCGTCTGCGGCGCGGCGCGGAATCAGGAAGCTGTAAAACTCCTGCGCGCCCGCGCGCTTCGCGGAAAAGTTGCAAACAAGCGCGCTCACGCGCTCGCCGTAACAACTCGAAACCCAGCTCTCTTTCAAGCTACACTCGCCGCCGTCTCCGAAAGAGAAGATGTCAAGACCGGGCGCGTCCGCCTCACGTTCGGTTGAAGAGATGAGAGAGCCTCTCAAATTTTCAAGACGAGGCCGCGCGCCCGCCGCGAAATGGAAATGCAAATCGTAGCGATGCTCGCCCTTCGTCTCGATGGAATCGCGCACGATCCAGTAATCGTTTTTCAAAAAGAGCAGACTCCGCGTGTGCATCGCCGGAGCTTTTTCAAAACGCATGTAGCCGTCGTGCGCTCCCGCGAAATAATCGAAACGCGCCGAAGTTTTCCAGGCTATGACTTTGGCGTTCGCGCTCTGCTTCCAAGAGAAAGTTCCCGCCGGGACGGACGAAGACTCGCCGTCAATCGTGAGCGTGTTGTGCGCCGCGCTTGAGCGAAAATAATCGCGCAATTCACGCGAGCCGGTGTAAGTGTACGTGCCCGGATCAACGAGCAGCGTGCGCCCGCGCGCGGCCAGCTCGAACGAGAGCGCGTCGGCGTGCGAGTGCCCGCAGTTGAAGACGCCGTGCTCGCCGCAATCGAGCACGAGGTAATTCGCCTCGCGCGTCCAGCCGTCGCGCATGACGTAAAAGCCGCCGTCGGGAAACGCGCGCGAAGTTTCGGCGGGAGTTTGAGAGGCAAGCTTTTCAAATTCCTTCAAGCCAGCTTCGCCCAAAAGCCACAACGTCGCTTCAGCCGCTTCATCGCCCGCGACGAACTTGTAATCCGCGCGCCCGAAGAGAGCCGCGCCCGTCGCAAGAGCCGCGCGAAAATCCTGAGCCTCCCTTTCATCAAGCGGCAAGAGCTGCCCGCCGTCGTCATCGCCGATGAAAGGCGTCGTCCCGTCAGGCCGCGCGAGGTGCATCAAATGATCTAACAGCGATTGCAGCTTTGACTTCAACTCTTCCGAATCCGCCTCGCCATTTCGTTCCGACAGAATCAGAAAGTGCGTGTAAAAGTCTGTCGTGTAGCGGTGATAATAGCTCGCGCGCTCGAAATAAACTCCGTCCGCGAGGACGTGCCGCGACAACTCATCGCGCAGAATCCGTTCTCCCTTCTCGCGCCAGCGCGCGGCTGCACGAAACTCCGGCAAGAGCGTGCCGAGATAAAAAAGCCCCAGAGCTTCGCCCGTCAGATGCGTGTTCGGGCTGGAATAGGTCGAGAGATAAGTTTCCAAGTGGCGCGCGTGCAAGCACAAAAATTTCAGCGCGCGCACGTAAAGTTTTTCTGTGAGATGCGTTGAGTCTTTGAAAAAATGCAAAGCCCAGAGCCATGAGATGGCGCGGAAAGCGACTTCGAGATTGCTGCTCCAATTCAGTCCGAGTTTCGGCGGATTCGCGTCCATCCAGCCCGACAGATGCGCCGCGAAAGTCTCCGCGTATCGCTCATCCGACGTGAGCCAGTAGGCGCGTCCGAACGTCACGAAATATTGATGACGGTTCAATTCCCAGACGATCTTTTTGTCGCCGGAAATTTCCGCATCCAGCACGTCAATCCGGCTCCAATGCGGTTGCGGCGACCGCTTGCGCGAAACAGGCTCAAGATGCCAGTCAACCGGCTCGCCAAAATCGAGATCGTTAAAGCCCAGGAGTTGAAAGCGTCCCGCGCGAATCCCTTCGGCGCGTTTGATGAGCGTTTGACGCTCAAGGCCGAAGTGATGTTTCAACGCTTCACGAGTCGCGCGCTCGTCGTCAAAGGCCGCGAAGAATTTCGGTGAAGTGCGCGCACGAAAATGCTCAAGCAAGCTGGCGGCGGAGTTCGGAGGATGAGCGAATCGAGTTTTGTCGAGCAGTTTGAGAAGCGCGCTATCCGTCGGAAGACGCGAGGCGAGAGAGAGGCCGCGACGCTCAGCGTAAGCGTTGAGAGCCTGCGCGCCGCGCACGCGAAGTTCCGCCGTGCTGCGCCCCTTGAGCTTATTCAATCGGGACAGAAGCTTACTCATAAACGCTCGCTCGCCGCCGCGCGCCGACGGCTCTCGGCCTCCTCCTCTCTGCGCGGCGCAACTCTTGCGGCGCGCTTCATTTCAAGCAATCGCTCATACAGCTTTTCAGTTCGCGCGAGCTGCGCTTCGGGCGAAAATTTTTCTTCGACGACGCGCCGCCCCGCGCGTCCAAACTCTCTCGCTCTCTCTGCGTCACGCAAAAGCGAGATGATGCGCGCGGCCATCGCTTCATCATCGCCGGGCGCGACGACGTAACCCGTCTCGCCTTCGACGAGAGCCTCACGCACGCCGCCGACATCGGTTGCGACGACGGGACGCGAAGCCGCCATGTATTCGAGAATCGAATTCGAGAAGCCTTCGTGCGTAGAGCTGAGCACGCACACTTCCGAGAGAGCCAAAAGCAACGCGACGCGTTCGCACCTGCCGGTAAAAAAAGCATCCCTTTCAAGCTCCAACTCTGCGGCGAAGGCGCGCAGAGCTGCTTCAAGCTCTCCTTCTCCGGCGAGGACGAAAGCCGCGTCGGGAATTTCCGCTTTCACGCGCCGCGCCGCTCTCAAAAACGTGCGCTGGTCTTTCACCGGATGCCGCATGTTGGCGACAATCGTGACGAGGCGTCGCCCCGCGACCTCCTCAAGATGAAACTGCGCGAGTGCTTCATCACGCTCGTAATTTTCCGGCGGCGTCAGACGCTTGAGGTCAAGCCCGTTATAAATCGTCTCGATTTTATCAGCCCTCACGCCCTCCGCGATTAGCTCGCGCCGCACGGCCTCTGCATTCGCCACGACCGCGTGCGCCCGCGCGAAGGCGCGACGCTGCACAAACTTTTGGGCGCGGCTGCGCATTCCTCCCGTCTCGCGGCGCGAAGCGATACGCACGAGCGGAAGCCGCGCCCACGCCGCTCCCGTCATGCCGAAGACGTTGGTGTAAAAATCATGCGTGTGCAACACGTCAATCTCGCGCTCGCGCAGAAAGCTTTTGAAGCGGCTGAGCTGCGCGGCCATGTTGCGGTCGTAAAAGCTATTGAGAGGAAATTCAGGAATCTCGCCAAACCCCGGACGTTCCACTTCCGCGCGCAGCACGCCCCCCGCGTCGAGACACGCGAGATGCACGCGGTAACGACCGCTCTCAGACAGCAAACGCACGAGCTGCACGGCCTGCCGCTCAGTGCCGCCCTGATGAAAGCTGTTGATGAGATGTAGAACGTTTGGCTTCACTAAATCCCTCGAATATCAAAATCAGGTTTAGCCACAGAGGACACAGAGAACACAGAGATATAAAAAAAAGCCTCCATGATTATTGCTCAATTCTTTTCCTCTGTGTGCTCTGTGTCCTCTGTGGCTAAATTATAAATTTCAACCTTCTGTGCCTGTCGAGCGTTTCGCCTCGCGCCGCATGATCTGCTTGAGGCGGTAATCGCGATAAAGTCCCGGCTCGCCCGTGCGTCCGTCCATCGCGGCCATCGCGAGGTTGAAGGCTTCGCGCGCGGACGCGAAGTGAATCTTGTACTCGCCCGTGCGCTCGCCGTGTTCGATGGCCTCTTCCCAAAACCTGCGGATTCTCTCGCCGATGGTCGTGGGCTGGTCGAACTGAAAGAAGCCGTGACAGTAGAGCTTGATAAAAATCCAGCGCGGCTGCCCCTCGACATGTATGCGCGCGTTGCGCCAGCGATTGAGCCGCGCCAGATCGAGCGTTTGATTCGCCGTCAAAGCTCCGTCGTCAAGACGCGGGACGGGAAGGCCGCGCACTCTGCGTCGCCAGTTAAAGACGAGCGGGCCGGTAAAAATAACCGGAAGCTGCGGCGGCTCTTTCGCTCCGACGCGAAGCGACGGGCCTGAGCGATGCGGCTTCGCTTCGTTCAAATCATGCCCGCATTGATACAGAGCATTGATGCGCGCGACCTGCGATTGATCCGGCGCGGACGGCAGCGTCAGGTCTGCGTAACAGCCCGTCTCGGCCAGCACGCGCATCTCCGCATCGACTCCGCAGAAACGACCTCCGGCTGAATTGGCGAGCGCGAGATTGCCATGCACGAACGCATACTTCGGAGCATCCGTTTCATCAAGCCGCGAAAGGCATTGATGCTCCAACGCGAGCGCGTCTCGAAAATCGGTCAGCGCGCGTCTCAAATTCTCTTCCGTGTCCGGCTCTTCGACGCCGTGATGCAGGTGAACCTCGACTTCGCCGAAGCCTGCGGCCTGCAATTCCGCGAGCCTTTGCAAGAGACGCGGGTGATATTGCTCCGCCGGGTAAAAGTTGGTGTGACGAAACGGAGTTCCGTCCGCATCACGCACGGCCTCGCCGATGGTGCGAGCCTGCTCGCACCAGCGATCAAGCTTGGCGAGCTGCGTGTTCCAATCAAGCTGCGCGCCCTGCTCGTTCCAGGCCGGCTCGAAATGATTGGCGACGACGAAGATCAAATGCTGCGGCGCGCTCTTTTCATCAGCAGCCTTACGCGTCGCGGCTTCCCGCGCACGCCAGAACGGATAACGCGCGAGCCACGGCAGCGACCACGCCAGCTTCTTCATCAATTTCGGATGACGCTTCTCTTTCATCAAACACCTACGGGCGCGAGCTTGATCGTTTCAGTATCGGCATGAGCGTTAACGCTCGCGCCGTCAGCGAAGCTGCGATGCCAGAGTTCGAGCATCAGCAAAGTCCAGAGCGGCGTCGAATGATCGCGCCTGCCGCGCTCGTGCTCTTCGAGCAGGAGGGAGACATAACGCGCGTCGAAAAGGCCGCGCTCGCGCGTGCGCCGCTCAGTCAGCGTCTCATGTATGCGCTCGCGCAGTTGCAGGTTAATCCATTCCGCGACCGGCACGCCGAAGCCCTGCTTCGGGCGATGCAAAATCTCTTCGGGCACGAGGCCGCTGAGCGCCTTTTTGAAAATGTATTTGGTCTCAAGTCCTTTCAGCTTCAAAGACGCGGGGATGCGCGTCACGAATTCTATCAGCTTGTGATCGAGCAAAGGGACGCGCGCTTCGAGCGAGACGGCCATGCTCATCCGGTCAACTTTGGTCAGGATGTCGCCCGGCAAATAGGTTTTGCTGTCCAGATAGAGCAGAGGGTCTATCGCGTCATCTGTCTTCACATGAGAGGCAAGCTCATGAAACATCTCCGCGCCCGCGCTTCTCCCGTTGAGCCGCGCTTTCAAATCCGACGCGTAAAGAGCTTGTTTGTTAAGCTCCGTAAAAATCGAGATGCTGTCAATGTAGCGTGCGAGCGGCGCGAGCGAGACATTGCGCAAATAGTTTCGTCCCCACGCGCCGTGCGGCAAACTCGCGCTCAAAGGCTGCATCACTCCCTCGCGCACGACGCGCGGCAGACGCGCGAGGCCGCTTCGCTTTCTATCCAAAACATATCGCGTGTAGCCCGCGAACAGCTCGTCGCCTCCGTCGCCGGAGAGCGCGACCGTCACGAACTCGCGCGCCAGCTTTGAGACCATGTAAGTCGGAATCGCGGAAGAGTCTGCGAACGGCTCGTCGAAGTGCCAGACCAGCTCGTCAACGATGTCGCAGATGTCGGGCGTGACGATGAACTCGTGATGCTCCGTGCCGAAATGTTTGGCGGCGACGCGCGCGTATTTCAGCTCGTTGTAAGTGTCTTCGTGAAAGCCGATGGAAAAAGTTTTGACGGGCTGCGACATGGCGCGCGACATGAGGCCGACGACCGCGCTCGAATCCACGCCGCCCGACAGAAACGCTCCGAGCGGCACATCCGCGACGAGCCGCAAACGCACCGCTTCGTCAAGCAGAGCATTTAGCTCTTCCAAGTATTCCTCTTCTCTCTTAATCTCGACCGGCTCAAAATTGAAATCCCAGTAACGCTCGACCGCGACGCGCCCGCCGGCGTGGGTCAGATGATGACCGGGCGGCAGCTTGTGTATCTCCTTAAAAATGCACAAAGGGTCTGGCACGTAGCCGAACGAGAGATAAGCGTCGAGCGCGTCCGCGTCTGTTTCCCTTGTGACCGACGGATATTCGAGCAGCGATTTCAATTCAGAGCCGAAGACGAGCGCGCCATCGTGCGTCACTGTGTAGTAAAGCGGCTTTTTGCCGACGCGGTCGCGCGCGATGAAAAGCACGCGTGCTTTCTCATCCCAGAGCGCGAAAGCGAACATGCCGCGAAAGTGTTCGACGCAATTTTTGCCGAACTCTTCGTAAGCGTGAACGATGGTCTCCGTGTCCGAATGAGTCTGAAAGCGATGGCCGCGCGATTCCAATTCGCGTTGCAACTCGCGGTAGTTGTAAATCTCTCCGTTGAAGACGACCGTCACCCGTGCGTCGCAGCCACTCAAGGGCTGATGCCCGCCCGCCAGATCAATAATCGAGAGACGGCGCATGCCGAGCGCGACACAGCCCTCGACGAACATGCCCTGATCGTCAGGCCCGCGATGCTTGATAACGCGGCACATGCGATCAAGCAGCGCAGCCCTCTCAGCCGCCGCGCCGCTCGCCTCTCTTTCGATGAATCCGGTGATGCCGCACATAAATTTTTACGCCGAAGTTAAACTACACAAGAGCGGGGGCAAGCCACCCTTCCTGACCTGTGCGATAAAGATGTTTGAGAGGCAGGCTTTCAAGCATGAATGCCTCTCAGGTTGGGAAGAGGGGCTTGCCCCCGCTCTTCTGTTGTTTTCCAATTCGGCAAAGCGTATTTGCCTCCGCAGATTTTCCAGTGCGTGAAATATTTCCACGCCGACTGGATGACGTAACTATAGTCGCGCCAGCCCGCGCGATAAATCAAGGTCGCCATCCGCAGATAATTGCGCTTCAAAATCTCTCGCGGGAAATCGCTGGCCGCGAGCATCGCTTGCGATTGCTCAAGCAGCTTACGTTTGAGCACGCTCGCCTGCGCCGCCTGATAAGAATCGTCCCATTGATAAGTCGCCCCGCCCGGCGCAGGCACGGGGCACGGCTCGTGTCCGGGATAAGCCTGCCACGCGACCTGTGTCACGACCGGCTGGAAAAGCTTGAGCCAGCGCACGTAAAACTTGTGGCCGAGACAGAGGTCAATCGGAAGCGAGATGATGCGCGCGAGAAATTCGGAGTCGAAGAAAGGAAGCTGAAACTCAAGGCGATGCAGGTCAATGTTCTCGAAATGAGTTGCGAGCTTCCGACGCTGATCGTTGAGCAGCAGGAAGAGATAGAAACTCCGCGCGGGGTCTGCGGCGCGGAATTCGTCAAGCTCTTCGCTGATGCCCGCCTGCAAAACATCGCCCAGCTCATGACAAATTGTATTTTGCAAAAGCCTGCGCGTGATGCTCGCGCCTTCGCGTTGCAGGTAAGTCTCGATGGCTTCACTCGTCAGTCCCGCGCGCATCTGTTCGACAATCAAGCGGCTCAGGTGAACATGCCCGAAGGCGACGCTGCCGCCCTCGCCAGACCAGATTAGAGACGGGCGTTCGGCTGGCTCTTTCGGGCGGGCTTCCGACTTCTCCCACGCGCGCGCCATGAGGCACGAGTAATCCGGCGTCAGATCGCCCTCACTCTTCGGCACGGCCTCGTGAATCGTCCCCGCCTCGCGCGCGAACTCGTTGCCCAGGATGAAATCCAGCGTGTTCGGCAAAGCGAAATTAAAAGTATGCACGCGCGCGCCAAGCTCTGCGAGAGCCGCGACCGTGCAACGCGAATCGAGGCCGCCGCTCAAGTAGGCGACGGTCGTCGTGTCCGCGCGATGACGAAGCGCGACGCCGCGCATAAAAGCTTCGCGCGTCTCACGCAGCATCTCATCTTCGTTGCCGCGCGAAGGCTCTATCTCATCCCAACGCCAGTAACGACGCCGCATGATATTTTTAGCTTCGACCTCTAAAACTTCCCCGGCTTTCAAGAGCGAGAGGCCAGCGTATGGCGTGCGGCTGCCGAGCGGATAGCCGAGTCCGGTCATCTCCGTCACGGCGCGCAAGTCCAACACTTTCGGAATCACTTCGAGGCTTTCTAAAATTCGCAACGCGCTCGCAAAGATGAAGAGATTTTCGTCAGCCCAATAATAGAGAGGACGTATGCCGGGCTTGTCCGAAATCAAAAACAGCTTGCCCGTCTTCATTTGATAATGCACAGCCGCAAAGACTCCGCGCGCGTGTTTGAGAAGCCGCAGGTCTTCGCGCTTCCAGCTTTCATGAAGCAACCGAAGCTCTTTCGCCCGGCTTGGCCGTGAAACATTCTCATTCATGTCAAGCAACGGCTCGCCCGCGAGCATCGAGACAGCCTGGCTCTCATCAACCAGAAACGCCTCTTCGCCGAAAGCCCCGATGTCCGTCTTGACCAGGCAGCAGCGCGCATCCCTGTACACACGCGCCTCGTCCGACGGATGACGCGAGATGACGCGGCGCAGCTCATCACAGACCGCATCAGATAGCGGCTGCTCTTGCGTGCGACTGAAAATTCCGGCGAATAGCGTCATCTCTTAACTCTCGACTGCGGGGTTTCCGTTTACGCTCTTCGGCGTCTCCGCGCTTTCAGCCTGCGAGTGATAACCGCGCAACTGTCCGCGCGCCTGGCTTGAGGCGATGAGGTCTTCGATCCAGACTTCGGGCTGCGAGAAGCGGCGGCGAAGACGATATTTCAGCTCGGAGGCGAAAGCCTCGCGCCACAGCCAGCGCGGGCGGCCAAAGAGCCTGGCGTCTTTGTTGTCAACATCCTGCCGCGCGCAGTATTCGCCGTAGCCTTTGAAATAATTTCGCAGGTATTCGATTGACTGACGCGCCTGCGGAATGTAGTGGCGCACGCGCGCCTGCGGAATCCAGCGACCGTTGATGCCGTCCGCGAGCATGTTTCGGATAACGGTCGTCTCTTCGCCGCCCATGATGTTGTCGGGACGCACGCCGAGTCGCGGGTCATACAAATATTTGCGCTGCTCTTTCGCGCGGACGGCGAAGTTCGCGCCGAAGGGAATCACCTCGGTTGATAAAGCGATTGATTCATCGCCCAGGTCGCGCGAGGCATACGCGCTCGCCACGCGCGGCCAGACGCGCGGCAGCCAGACGGGCGGCTCGCCTTCAAACCGAGGCTCTATGTTGCCGCCGAAGACGGCTGCGTCAGGCCACAGCGCGAAAGCTTCCCAATAAGCCGCGAGCCAATTTTCGTCAACCAGCACGTCGTCGTCAGTCCACAAGATATATTCGCCTGCGGCTTCGCTGACGGCGCGGTTGCGCGCGTTTGAAAGTCCCGGCTCGGCTTCAAAGACGGCGCGAAGGGGAAGCCGCGCGGAGAATGAATAGAGCGTGTCGGCGGTCGCGTCCGTCGAGTTGTTGTTGACGACCAAAAGCTCCCATTCGACGCCTGACGGAATCCGCAGGCGCGCGACCTGCTCAAGCGTCTCTTTGAGCAGCGCGCAACGATTCCAGGTGCAGATGGCGACGGTGATGTTCATCTTAAAATTCGGGACGACATTCAGGAGGGTTTCACTTCGACTGTCGCGCGCTCTTCGTCGAGCGCGTCAAAGAGACCTGCGACGCTCGCGTCGAGACTTTCTGCGCGCTCACTATTGCTGCTGCGTTGTGTGATGCGCCATTCGTGCGGCATGAAAAATTGGCCGCGACTCATCTTGCCCGGATCAACCCGCAGCGTCGCGCAGTGTCTTTGCCAATCCAGGTCGTCGAGCGCGCCGCGATGCTTGATGGTCGCGTCGGCGTAATAAATGCCCGGCTTCAAGCCCAACTCCGTGCATGAAAATTCGGCTATTCCGGCTCCGGCGTCGAGGTCAATCTGTCGCGCGTCGAACTCGGTCGAGAGATGGCACAGCAGCTCGCGGTTTCCGATGTAAAAGAAAAGCTCGAAGACTGCATCCGTCACGGCTTCGTGCGCGACGTAATTGATTCGAGCGGTGAGCGCGTCGCCCGTCCGCGCGGCGACAAGCTCGCGCCCCTCTGCGTCATAAAAAGCGACCGCCGAGATTTTCGCTTTGCGATCAACGAATGATTCGCGCGCATCTTTCGTCGCGGGCGAATCGCTCTCGGTCGAGGCGTGTTGATACTCCGCGATGACTTCGCGCGTGTCGCCGCTCGCGGCCACTGCGCCGCGCCGCATCAAGATGACGCGGTCGCACAAACGCTCGACCGCGCCGAGGTCGTGAGAGATAAAGACGATGGTCGTCCCGGCCTCTTTCAACTCGCTGATACGGCGAATGCACTTGGCTTGAAAGCTCGCATCTCCGACCGCGAGCACTTCATCGAGAAGGAGAATGTCGGGGTCTAAATGCGCGGCGATGGAGAAGCCGAGCCGCACGTACATGCCTGACGAAAATCTTTTGACGGGCGTGTCTATGAACTGGCGGACGCCCGCGAAGTCCACGATGCTGTCAAACTTCTTGGCGATCTCGCGTCGCCGCATGCCGAGGATTGAGCCGTTGAGGTAAATATTTTCGCGTCCCGTCAATTCGGGATGAAAGCCCGAACCGACTTCGATGAGAGCCGAGAGGCGACCGTTAATCGTAATCTCGCCGCTCGTCGGCGCGGTGATGTTCGAGAGGAGTTTGAGAATCGTGCTTTTGCCCGCGCCGTTGTGCCCGATGATGCCGAGAGCTTCGCCCCGCGCGACCTCGAACGACACATCGCGCACAGCCCAGAACTCTTCAGAGCGTCGCCTGAGGCTCTGAAGCTTGCGCAGCAAGACATGCTGCGACGCGTCCGCCTCGACCTCGCGCCGCAGGCGATACCGCTTGGAAACATGATTGAACTTGAGATCAATCACCAATCAATTCCCCGTTAGAATTTGCCACAGAGGACACAGAGCACACAGAGAAGACAAAGTGAAGAGAGCTTTGCTGCTTCCATAATCTTACCCTTTCCCTTTTAGACTTTTCCTTCTTCATCTCTGTGTGCTCTGTGTCCTCTGTGGCTAAAATTTTAATCGCTCCTCTCATCAAACCAAATCGGCCACCGTCGCCTCGACGTGTTTGAAGTAGACGTAAGCGACGACGAGCAGCAGGACTGCGACGGCTGCCGACAGGCCGAGCGTGTAAAAATCGGGCGCGACGCCCTGCAAGACCGTGCGGCGAAAATTCTCAATCGTCCCGACCATCGGATTGAGCACGTAGAGCGGGCGAAATCTTTCGGGCACTGCGCTCAAGGGATACACGACCGGCGTGGCGAACATCCAGAGCTGCAAGAGGAGCGGCACGGCGACCCCTATGTCGCGGAAGCGCACCTGCGTCGCGGACAGGATGAGCGTCGTCGCGATGATAAAGAGCGTCAGCACGAAGATAATCGGGACGGCGTAGAGCGCGTTCGCTGTCAGCGAGACGTGATAGTAAATGAGCAGGCCGACCATCACGCTCGAAGCGATGAGAAAATCGCAGAGCGCGGCGATGACGTAGCTCAAGGGCAATATCTCGCGCGGAAAATAGACCTTCGTGACCAGCTCCGAATGGCTCACCAGAGAGTTGGTCGCATTCGCCACCGCCGTCGAAAAATATGTCCACGGCAAGAGCGCGGCGTAGGCGAAGATGGCATAAGGCGCGCCGTCCGTCTGCACCTTTGCGATGAATGAGAAGATGAGCGTGTAAATCAACATCAGCGACAAGGGTTGCAGGATAGCCCACGCGATGCCGAGGACGGACTGTTTGTAACGCACTCTGATGCGATGCAAAGTGAGCGTGACGAGCAGGTCACGGTACTGCGCGAGCGTGAGCAGGCTGCTAATCAGACCGAGCGGCGAAAACGACGGCGCACGCAAGACACGCACGCGGCGCGGCTTGCTCATCGAATCAGTTTGTAAGACGTTAGAACTCATTGCTCCCGTACAAAACAATTTCACGCAAAGGCGCAAAGACGCAAAGGCGTTGAGTGATTCCTTTTTTTGAATGCCTTTCTTTGCGTCTTTGCGCCTTTGCGTGAAACCGCTTTTCTCATCTCGTCACGGCCTCCGCTCTCTTACTCTTAAACTCGCGCGGGCGTCCGTTCGTTTGCTTCCCTTTCAAATTTCGCTCCTTGAAAAATCCCGCGAGTATCCACAGCGAAAGCTCTTCGGCGAAAGCCTGATTGCGATTGCGCTTGAGGAGCGCGCGCAGCATCTTGAAAGCCCCGCGCGTCGCGTTGCCGTAAAGATAACGCGGCACGCCGAAGACTCGCGGCCCCGTATAATCCGCGCGGTGACGGTCAATCACGGACTGCGACGCGCCCCACCCGTAACACCACCTGCGAAAATATTTTTTGGTCAAGCGATACGCGGGCACGCGATGACGTATGTTGAGACGCGGGCAATACAGGCCGCGCTTTCCGGCATCGAGCAGGCGATGGTACATCTCATCGTCTTCACAACCCATCAGATTTTTTCCGACCGGCCCGAGGCTCTCGTTGTAACCGCCAAGCTCGCGCAAGACTGCGAGTTTGATGACGGCGTTGCCGCCCGGCAGCATCCCTTCGAATGAAGAGCCGTACTGCAACTCTTCCTCGCCCGGATTGCTGAAGCCGACGACGCCCGTGTACTGCTTCGGCAGCCACGCGGGCGGCTCAGTCTCCCACTGCGGAATATAACGACCGCCGATAAAATCAACTTCCCGCCAGCGATTCAGAAAGACGCGCGCGACCTCCGCGAGCCAGCCCGCAGAGACCTCTTCATCGTCGTCAATCATCCCCAACAACTCGCCCGACGCATGCTCGATGGCCGTGTTGAGGGCGCGTGATTTTCCCTGTCGCTCTTCAAAGAGATAGCGAATCTCAAGATCAAACTTTTGCTGGCACTCTTCGACCGCCCGGCGCGTCTCGTCCGTCGAATTGTTGTCGACCACGAGCACGCACGTCTCAAGGCCGCGCGGACGCTCTGCCTCTGCGAGACTGCGGAGCGTGCGTCGCAGAAGCTCGGCGCGATTGAAGGTCGGGATGACGACGGTCAGTTTCATAAAACCAAATGTGTTTGAGCTTTAAATCTCATCGAGCGCGAACGGACGCGCGCGCGTCTCTTTCCCTGTTCAGATTTGAGTCTCCGGCGTTCTGTGTTTTTGATACATGCGAAGCAAGCTGTGAGGCGCGAGCCTTAACATCAGCATGATTAAAGCCAGCTTTAAATTTCGTCGAAGCCGGTACGCCTCACGAAACTCGCGGGCGGCCATTTCAAACTCTTGACGCGCGAGACAAAGCTTGCCGCGCTCAATCTTCAATGCCGCCTGAATACGCTGTATCTCTCTGCTAATCAACTCGCGCTCGTCCGGCGTCAGATCAAGCTGGCTCTCAATCTTAGTGTAGACTTTCAATTCCCTTTCGATGCGCTGAATCGAATCGCCAGACAAACTGTCCAACCTCACGCGATAGTTGAGCAGCACTTTTTTCTGATAAGCCGCGCTCGCGCCATGACGCACGACGCGCAGCCAGAGATCGAAGTCGTGCGCGCGTTTGAGCTGTTCGTCAAACAGGCCGACATCCAAAATCACTTGCCTGCGCGCGACCACGCCCGACGTAATCACGTTGCAGCGCGCGGTGACGAGACTCTCAAACGTGACCGCGCCCTTTGAAGGCGTGGTCTGCATGTAAGTGCGTCCAGCGTGCGGCGTCTCGCCGAAGAGCCGCGCGTCCGCATACACGAGGTCGCATGCTTCATGAGCTTTGAGAAATTCCATCTGCGAGGCGAGGAAGTCGGGCTGCCAGAAATCGTCCGCGTCGAGAAAGGCGACGAACTCGCCGCGCGCGACGTAGAGTCCGGCATTGCGCGCCGCCGCCGCCCCGCGATTGTTCTGCTTGAGATAGACGAGATGCTCGCGATAAGGCTCAAGCACGCGCTCAAGCTCCGCCGTGTCGGGCGAGCCGTCGTTAATCACGATGATCTCGTAATCTTTAAATTCTTGCGCGAGCACGGAGTCGAGAGCTTCGTTGATGTAGGGCGCGACCTCGTAAGCCGGAATGATGACGCTCACGGCGGGCGGCACGGCGGCGTGACGCGCGATCCGCGCGGGCGCGTGCATCTCGGCCTGTGTTTCCGTGACCGTGTTCATCAGTCTCTCCCATGCGGCGAGGCGGTCGCCACAGTCGAAGCGTGCTGTGCGGTGTTGACAGGCTCGCGGATCGGCTCCCAGCGCGCGTAACGCTCGCCGCGCAGAAACTTGTAACAAGCGATGAGCGACGCCACGTTGGCGAGGACGAAATACTGCGGCAGCGCGAGCAGACGCATGCGCCGCGCTCCGCCTCTTTCAAGCAGCCAGCCGAGCGCGGCCAACGCGTAAAAGAGAAGCTGCGCCGCGAGCGTGATCGCATAAAAGAGCGAATGCGCGGCGAGCGCGGCTGAAGACGAGAAGAGCGCGAGCAGAAAGACCGGGACGAAATAGCGCAGGACTTTATGAGAGAAAAGCTGCACGGCGTAAAAGCCAGTGCGCAGAGGATTCATCATCGCGCGATGACGCCACAAGTCGGTAAAGGTCTGCGTGATGACGCGGACGCGCATTCGCATCTCTTTGCCCGCGCGGCGATTCGTCTCCTCAGTGCAGACCGCGCCCGGCTCGTAAACCGCGCGCAAGCCCTGCTCGACCATCTTCGTCGCAATCAGAAAATCGCTGCACGCTTCATCGTACATCGGCACATAGGCCGCGCGCCTGACGGCGTACAGACAGCCCGACGCGCCGATGAGCGAGCACGCGCGGCTCTCATGCTTTTTCAAAAATGTCTCGTAACTCCAATAGGAGCGCGCGCCGTGTCCGACGCTCGATTCCGCCGGGTCAACGTAAACCAGACGGCCTGCGACGCAGCCGACCGAAGGGTCTGCGAAATCCGGCATCATCACTCTGAGCACGTCGGCTTGATACAGAGTCGTAGCATCGGAAAACAAGATGACTTCGCCGCGCGCCAACCCGACGGCGGCGTTCTGCGCGGCGGTCTTGCCAAGCCTTTCCGTCTGGCGATGCAGGCGCACGCCCTTTCCCGCAAACTCGCGCGTGATGGAGTCCGTGCTGTCAGTCGAGCAATCGGAAGCGACGATCACTTCCAGCTTATCTTTCGGGTAATCGAGCGCGAGCGTGTTCAAGAGCTTGGCTCTCAAATCTCGCTCCTCGTTGTAAGCTGTGATGATAACGCTGACCTGCGGCTCGTAGGCTGCTCGTTTGACGACGCGCGCCCGCGCGAAGCTCATCAGCAGCAGGAGCAGAGGATAACCCGCATAGGTGTAGCAGAGCGCGATTGCGCTCGACCAGAAAACAATCTCTGCTATCAGCCTCAGATTCATCCCGCTATCTGCCCAAAACCCCTTCGCCTGCTTGATTGAAGACAGCAAGGCTCTCTTTATCCACAGACGCGCCCGCTTCCTGCTCCGCTTCTTCGGCGGCGGCGACGCGCCCTTGTTCTTTATGCTCAATGTCGTAAATCCGGCGCAGGCAGATGGCGTAGGCCACCAGGTAGTAAACGTACCACTGATAAGCGACGGACGCGAAGAAACTGCTGACCATGTAAGCGAAGAGGCTGGCCTGCAAGCCTACCGTCAGGTAATAGAAGTGAGACTTACGCCTCTCATTGAAAGTCTCGCGCTCGATCTGCCAGAGCCGCCTGAGCGGCGTCACGATGAAGAGCGTGTACAGCGCCGCCGCCGCCATGCCCATCTCGGCGGCCACCTGCGTGTAAGAGTTATGGCTGACGTGCTCGTGAATCGAAACGATGTGGAAGTTGCCCATCCCGATGCCGAACAGGGGATGCTGAAGCGCGACCTTAATGGATTTGATGAGCAGCTCGCGCCGCGCGCTCGAAGAGCCGACCGGATCGAGATTCGAGTTGAAGAGCGAGAGCAGCCGGACTCCGTAGCCTCCCGGCGCGAGCGCGAGAAAGGCTATCAGGACGACCGCGCCCGCGAGGATGACGGCCAGGCGATTCCGGCGTCCGAGCTTCCATCCCATCACGAGCAGCGCGGCGGCGATGCCGAGAAAACCTCCGCGCGAGAAAGTGACCACCGTGCCCGCCAGCATCAGCGCGGCGCACGAGGCGTAAAGCAGCTTGCCTGTAATCTTGCGCGTCGTCAGCATGAGAGCCAGAGCGAGCGGCGTCACCGTCACCAGATGCAAGGCCATGTCGTTCGGGTTGGCGAACATGCCGCCCATGTTTCCCTCTACGCGATAACCCTCGACGGTGAAATTTCCAGCCCAGTAGTTATCCAGAGCATTCAGGCTGAGCAGGCAGCCGACGCCCAGCGAGAGCCAGATGAGTCCCTTCAAACGCCACTCCGTCCGCACCACGTTGACCATCACGATAAACATCAGGACGGCCTTCAGAAAAGTGTCGTTAAAGGTCTCCCACGCCTCGCCCGGATTGATCGCGGTCGGCATCGAGAGCAGAGCGGCGACGGCCAGCAGCAGGATCAGATGAACTTCGTGCGGGCGCGCCGTCAGGTTGCCTTCGAGCGCAAGCTGCGAGGGCAGGTAGATGGCGAGCGTCGCCAGCGCGAGCAGCATCGCTATCTGCGAGAAGCCGGACAGCGCGGGGATTAATTCGTATGGACGAAAGTAGAGGACGAAAGTGAAGAGAAAGATGCCGAGATAGGTGAAGGCGTGGCCGCGCTTGACGATCCAGCTCTCGGGCTTCTGGTGTCTACGCAGGCGACGCACTCGCTCGGGTTCCGCTTGAGCCGCAAGCGTGGCTCTGGCAGTTGCTCCGGTGAAATTCTCAGGCGTTTCTTCGTCAGCAAAGCGCGGGGCTGGAAATTCAAAAGCGGGAGGCGCGGCGAATTCTTCGCCAGCAGAGCGCGCCCCTGCGTCCCCGCGTCTCGTCACAGGTTCATAATCTAAAGCCCGTTGATTCCGGTATGACATCTCGCGGCACTCTCGGCCCCGCAGCTTGCGCCGGCAGCCGCCCGATCTCTTGCAACTTCTCCGGCCTTCGGTTCACAAAATTCCCGGCGCGCACGGGGCAAATCCGTGCGCCGGTAAGCCGAAGGATACCACAGTTAAGAGACTTCAAGTCAGTTAGCAGTTAGCGGTCGGCAGTTGGCAGAAAAAGCGGTTCAACCATCTTTCGCGCCTCGTCTTGACTGCCAACTGCCAACCGCTAACTGCTAACTATCTTTCAGACTGTGACGCTCTCCTGATCGCCGACCAGCGCGCGGACTCTCTCGCGCAAGGCCATCTCAAAGCGGCGCGCCTCTTCGATCTCGGAGAAGGCCAGCGCGCGCAGCTCCTGCTCTATCCGGCGGCGGTAATCCGAGACGAGCGAGTCTGAGACTCCGAGCGTGGCCGCGACTTCGAGCTGCGTGCCGTGATCCTGGCTCAAATAGCAATGCCACAGCACGCCGAGCATGCGGTTATACTGTTTGGCCTTGCCGCGCACCGCCGTCTGTAATCCTTTGAGAAACCTGTCCACATATCCGGCTGCTTCCTGCTCTGACTCGCGCCTCAAGAGTCCCTCTTCGGGCGTGTCGCATTCGTCCACCGGCTCGAACTGGTGCGCGTGCTCGTCGCCGTCGTCGCCGCTCAAGGGGACTAAATAAATATCCATCACGGGCAGGCGCGACATGACGAGGCTGCGGAGCGTGCGCACGTCAACCGGCGCATCCCCTGCTTCGAGGACTGAGATAATCAAATCTTCCAAATCCGAATTGCTGATGACGATCTGCGAATCGCCCGTGCAGCCGACGAGGCGCGTGTCGCGCTGGCGCACAGGGATCATCTGTATGCGCTGTTCGAGTTCGGGCATCTCGCGTCCCGGCTTATGGTCTGACCATTCGCTAAGGCCGTAGACGCGATCTGCGAGACGGCGATGCGGCTCGTTATCTATGCCGGAAGAGTCGAAGCGGCGAAAGTTTGCGCTCGATTGAATGAGGGTCGAGATGCGTCGGGCGAGGCGATAAGATTCCGGGTGACGCTTGCGCAGCTCAGCCGTCAAGAGATTCGTCAGCTCGATCTGCCCGATCTCGCATTCGATCTCGGCGTCGGTCATCTCGGTGTCGAGATAATGTTGAAAGCGTCCTTTGCTGAGAAGCTGCACAAACAATTCTTGCGTGAGGTCTGTGTAAGCGTTGTGCGAGCCTTCTTCGACGAGGAGTCCCGCGCTCCTGGAAGCGCGGACGAGTGGATGATGACAGACCAGACGATGCAGTTCCGTCCAGAGACGATTCACGTCCGAGCAGCGTAAGCTTTCGACCCACTGATGCCCGCGAGAAGCGCGACCTGTGTCACGACGCTTGAGCGAGCGCGGCTGCTCTTTGATTGCGCTCATCATGGAACCTTTCGGATTATGATTGCTGGTAGATTTCACAGTCTTAAATTATTTTACTGCTTGCCGCTCGTCGGAGAACCTCAAAACAGGCGCGACCCTTGCTGCTGTGCTTCCCCGTTCGCAGACTTAAAAGATTGATGAGGCAAAGCGTTTGCGGCCTCGGCAGGCTAATGTTTTGTGAGAACGTCCGGGGAAAGGGCATGAATTCAAAGAGGAAATTTCTCTCGATTCCACAGGTCTGCTGCCTATGCGACCCCTCGCTGCTGAAAGACGCGCGCCGATTTTGTGACCGCAAAAGGGGAATGGGCGCGGCCAACCTTTGAAGGGGAAAGTCCGGGAACCGTCAAGCTCCCTGACTGACAAAAAAGATGTTATCAGCAAACCGGGAAATGAGCAACATCTTTTTACACTTGGGGCTAAATATTGATATAGCACAGATAAAAATCTTTCGGGAGGAGGCCGGAGTTATGGAAGCGGGGGGTTATTGTCTCTTTATTTTTGTTGAACCAGCGAAACGCCGGCTCAGGGAACTCAAAAATAGTTGCGGCTCACGAACAAAGCTCTTGCCCTTCGGCCTCGCAAGCCCTGATGAGATAAACGACGCTTCGCCTGTCACTTAAACCAGATGAGAGCCGCCACGAGCCTTGCCCGGAAGCAGCGTCACAGGTGCGCGAGAAGCTTGAAGGGGGAGAGAAATAATGAAGAGAGTCAACGCAAACTCGTTTTGTAAACAGGCAAGCTGCCCCTCCGCAGAAACTTTGCTGACTTACCGCGACCTCGCTCTGGAGAGCGAGACGGACTCGCGCGTGACAGAGCATCTGGCGGCCTGCGATTTCTGCGGCGCGGAATTGCAACTCCTGGCCGAATGCCCGCAGGCGGACGAATGCGAAACGCTCACGACCGCAGAAATCCCACTGTCATTGCGTCGCCTCGCCGAAGAGATACTCGCGGGCAGCTTCCTGACCGCAGACATGTTCAGCGAAGCAGCCTACGAGAAAGAGCGTCTCACGCTGACCGACGCTTAAAAGTTTCACCAGACGGACTGCAAACTCCTCTTTCCTGCGACGACTCTCACTCGCGCCTTAATTATTTCCACGCACTTCGATATACACAGTTTGGTAAAACTGAGGTAATATCTACCCCGGCTCACTTCCATTCTCGGCTCTATGCTGCTCGCTCGCGGCAGGTTCTTCAAGGCTTTCAAGCATTGCGAACTCGGGACGGCTTTAAGATTCAAAATCGGCTTCACACATTAATCAGGGAAGAGACCCCGCAGCGTCTCTCCTTCATTCTTGGCAGAAAGGACACGACCATGAACTTAAGTGCCAGAAGAAAAGCCATAGCGTTGCTCGCCGGTCTGATTTTGATGACGCTCACCACTAACCGCGTTTTGACTGCGCCGCAACCACCCCCGTTGCCTAATCCCGTGCTTATCTTGGTAGGGGTGGAACCCTATCAAACCGGCGGCAAGCATTGGATGCGATACAAGTACGAGGTGATGAACCGGACGGATTATCCGAACGACATGTTCGCTGCTTCGCCGCTACTGCCGCCCTGCGGCAAGAACACGAAATCCTCGCGCACCTGGGTTGACCTCTACGATCAGAGCGGGAAACGGCTCTACGGATTCTGTGCTCTGAGCAATCACGACGGGCTGAATCAACTCTGGTTCGCTCTGGAAGAAGACGTTATCCCGCCAAGCTGGATTTACATGGAGATGAACGACCGGAAGACGAACACCAAGTATAAATCCAATCTGGCCGAAACAACTCTCTAGCCCGGCGCGAGCGGATAAAGCACGAGGTTGCGTTAACCAGAACAGGTCGCAAAAGAATTTAGGTCGTTCAATAAAACTGTAGGGGCAGGGCTTGTCCCTGCCCGTATCGTCCTTTTCGGGCGATACGGGCAGGGACAAGCCCTGCCCCTACTGATTGCCGCATCACCTGCTCAGACGAAAACCGCTTCTTGAATTCCTTCAGACAAACGGTTCAATAGGATGTCTCTATGTTTCTCAGACTACAATGATATACTTGCGTCAGGAGAAGTTAGCATGACTCGAACCGTGAATATAGATGAAGCCAAAAATCAGTTACAGGATTTATTGGCATTGGCTTTAGACGGCAACGAAGTGATTATCACGGAAGGCGGCAAGCCATTGGCGCGTTTAGTTCCGGTGACAAATGTTCAACTCAAGAAGAAGCGTGTCGCGGGACTCAATCGAGGCGCAATCTGGGCGAGCGAAGATTTCGACGAGCCTTTATCGGATGAGTTCTGGATAGATCAGGAATGAAGCTGCTACTCGACACACACGTTTTCATCTGGTGGGCAGATGAACCGGAAAAACTCTCATCAGCCGCGCGTGCCGCTCTGCAAGACGAAACCAATGTCCTCATGCTAAGCGTCGTCAGTCTTTGGGAAATTCAGATAAAAACTCAATTGAGTAAGTTGAAACTCAGCCTCACTCTAAAAGAGTTGGTAGAGAGCCAGCAGTCCGCTAACGACTTGCAAATCTTACCCGTCACATTGGCGCATGTTCTGGCATTGGATGTCCTACCCTTTCATCACAAAGACCCATTCGACCGTTTGCTGATTGCTCAAAGCATTGAAGAAGATGCAACGCTAGTGAGCGCGGATTCAAAACTCTCCGCCTATTCGATTAAGCTCCTGCAATAGATAAGCTAAGTGCCCGGCAGAGATTTTAAATGTTCACTCAGATGAGAACGCTCGGCGAGGGCGCGCAGGAGCGGGCCTTGCGGGGTGAATTCGACCGTGCTGACGGAGGCGACGGGGCAGACGAGGCGATAGCGGAAACGCCCTACGTCTATGCCGAGCAGGCTGCACAGGATGATGCGGATGGTTGCTTTGTGCGAGACGACCAGCACGTTGCCGTCTTCGTGCCGCTGACTAATCTCTTCCGTGACTTCGAGGCCGCGACGGGCGATCATGACGGCGCGCTCGCCGCCCGTCGGAGGATGCCACGCGGGGTCTGCGAGCCAGCTCAAGTAATCGTCGTGATGCTCACGCTCGACAGTCTCTTTGGTCTTCCCTTCCCACTCGCCGTACCCTATCTCTTTCAAGCCGTCGCGTAACTGCATCTCAATATTCAAAGCTTCGCAGAGCGGTCGGGCGGTGGCGACCGTTCGCCGCAAAGGGCTGGTGTAAATCGCGCTCCATGTTTTTGAGAGGTAAGCTGTAGCGAATGCTCGCGCCATCTCAAGACCATCGGGCGTCAGCTCAGGGTCTAAGCCTGAGCCGCAGAAGCTATCATCGCGGCTCAACTCAGTCTGTCCGTGTCTGAGGAAATAAACCGTCAGGCTCATACGATATTTAAGAATGACTAAAAAGGAGATTAGCCACAGAGCACACAGAGATAAGGGAAGGACATTTCATTTAGCTTCTTTTTCATCTGCTTAACTTGCTCTGCGTCCTCTGTGTGCTCTGTGGCCGAGTTTATATCAATAGCGGCTCTCGAACGTCTTGAAATCTTCTTCCAGCTTCCATTGCAGCCGCGCACGCTCGCTGCCGGCAAGGAATTGACGACAGCCATCGGAGATGAGCTTCATGCTTTGCGCATCTCTCGCGCACTGGGTCGCGGGGAGGAACTTTCGCGCGTCGCTCCACAGGCTCGCGCCCGGCAGGAATGAGTATTGCAGACTGTTGCGCGCCATCGTTTTGAGCTGTGCGTAACCCAAGCCCTGATCCTCTGCGGCTCGCAGATATTCGCGCGACATCTCGGAGCGTGAGACGCCTTCGTCATCGGTTGCGAGTGCGACGGGCACGCCGTATTGCATGTAAGTTGCGAGCGGGTGCTGCTCGCCGCTCACGCCCAAGATGACATCGTTGCTCGTCAGGCAAATCTCCACGAGGACGCCGCGCCGCGCCATCTCTTTGAGCAACTCATAAGGCTCGTCTTCGTGCATGATGTCAACGCCGTGACCGATGCGGTCAGCTTTGGCGAGCATGACGGACTCGCGTATGTGAAAGCCGAGGCCGTCGGGCGGAACGATGCCGGGCGCAAGCTCGCCCGCGTGCAAGGTGACGTGCGCCTTCGGATAGAGCGGGCGCAGGAAGCTGAGCATCTGCATGTGAAGCTCGAAATCACGCATCGGCACGAGAGCGTCTTCGGCCTGCACTAAATTTAAAGCGACGACTTTTGAAGTCGGATCATTCGCCAGCGCAAAGCCCGTGACCATCTGCGCGAAGACCGCGCCCGGCGAAGCTCCGCGCGAGACTTGCGCGATATATCGAATCGTCACGTTGCATCCGGCGTCGGCCTGCGGCGTCCCGCACTGAAGAATTTTATCTTTCTCGGCCTCTGCGTCCTGCAAGGCTTTGACTCCGGCGGTCGCGGCGTCGGCGATGCCCGCGCTCTTGAGCTTGCTCAAAGTCCCCTCGAAATTTCCGTCCCATCCGATTTTCTGTCCGAGCTGGCTCGACATCACACCGTCGGGCGTGAGCATCAGTTCGAGATAACTGACACGGCCTCTCGCGGCGCGGGCGGCTGCGTCGGCGAGCATTCCGCCAGTCTGCCCGTAAGTCGCCACGCCGAACTTGCCGAAGGTGTCGAAGAAATGGTCGTGCCCGTTCTGGCCTGAGAACTGCCAGTAGCGCATTGACCAGGCGTCAATCATCTGCCGGTACAAGACGCCGTTGGTGAGCGCGGTCGTCGCGGGCAACTGGCCTGAGCCTTGATCGCACGGAGCTTGCGAGAGCGCGAGCGTCGTCTGATTGACGCACAAGCCCTTGTCGGCTGCCCACTCGATATAACGCTCGGCGTAAACCGAACCCGACAGGTGATTGTGCAGGTCGCCGCCCTTCGGCATCTTTAAGAGAAAAGCCAATTGCTGTGGCGGCAGCTTGCGGAGAGAGTCAAAGAAACGCGCGGTCTTCTGTTCCGGCGTGCCGCCCGTCTGCGCTTGCAAGACGAAAGCGAATAAGAGAAGCAGTGCGAGCGATAATGCGGGTCTGAACGGGGAGAGTCTGCGCATCTAGTGTCTCCTAAATTTTAGTTGCTGGTGAAATATCTATCACGAAAGAATCTCGCGCAAAGGCGCAAAGGAAGAACGCTAAGAAGTTGAGTGCTACTTATTCTTGGCGTCTTCTTCTTTGCGCCTTTGCGCCTTTGCGCGAACATGTTTTTCTTTATCAATGAAGCTTGCCCAAGAGCCAGGATTTCAAAATGCCCGGATGAGCGGATTCGGTGGCGAAGTAGTCTTGAATCAACCTTTCATACAACGCCCCGCGCTCGCTCGCTTTGAGTTCAACGCCGAACGGCATCTGTCCGCCTTTGACGTAAGAGCTGATTAAGACTCTGTCCATCGGCCAGCTCAAAGAGCCTAGACTCTGTGCCTGATGACAAGCGGCACAGCTCTTCGCGTTCGCCGCTACCGTTGCGCCTGCCGCTTCCGCCGCACGCTGCTCGTGCTCGACAAACTTCGCCGCGCCGAGGCCGGGGCCGAACTTGCTCACGTCCAGATAATTTTGAAAACGCGGCGAGCCGTAAGTCATGAATAGCTCGTTGACCGCCGCGACCGAAGCCTTCTCATTGCGGCTCACGCTGCCCGCTTCCGGAAAGATGGGGAGGATGCCGCTCTTGTGACACTGCACGCAGTTGTCATCGCCGTAACCCAACTCCCAACGCCCCGTGAGACTGATCTGTCCGTCGCGGCGATACGTCCGGTAAAAATCTTTGAAGTAAGCATTGTACGTGCCGTCCGTCCCGACGATGGCCGAGACGACCGAGACGTTGCGCGTCCGCACGCGCACGCGCGGGTCTGTGATGCCGAATTGAACCCACTTCTCCGGCACGCCCTTCGCGGAGTCTCCCGGCACGACGACCAACAGCCGCTCATAGCTGTCGTCGTTGTCGGGCGTCCCCAGGTGGCGCGACCTGTAGCTGAAAAAGATAAGCTGCTCGTCCGCGCCTCTTTTCGAGTTCAGCTCGCGCAGGAAAGCTTTGGCCTGCTCAAGCGTCTCGTCGCGGCTCACCAAACGCAGAAAGTTTTGCGCCAGCAGGAAATCGGGAACCTGCACAAACGCACGCGTCTCATCGAAGTATTGCTTGTCGGGCACGTTGAAGCCCAGCTCATGATCCGGCTGTTGATCGAGCCCGGCGGCTTCGACGTACTCGATGAACTCCTTGTGACGGCTCGCAAAATCCTTATCGTCAATGAGCTTGCACTGGCGGAGCGTGCCCGTGATGCCGCCCAGCACTTTTTGATAAGCAGGCAGAGCGTCGTCATTTTCATAAGCCGCATGCGCGGCAGCGACCAGCGCATCAACTCTGGCCGCGACCCACGCGTCGGGCTGCGCCTTCACGCGCGCACACTGGGGAACTGCGTGAGCTGTAGATATTGCAAGCAGGAGGCAACCAAGGATAATGGTGGGACGGAAACTCATAATCACATTTCTCCTCTGAGGAGTATGAATGCAGCCGACCCCTTGATGTGGTGAACCTTAACTGAGCGAGATTCTATCCCCGAATGCTGCCACCGACAATCAATTTTATAGCGGCAGGCGATAAGCAAGACTTCTGCGAGGAGGAATAATATTATTCCTCTGACTTACTAATCTGTGCGCGCCATGTGCCGCTGCGGTTGCCCCACCTGTCACAGCACCAATCTACTGTTCCCGTGATCTGTGTATTCTCTGCGTTGAGAGTGCCACGATAGGTAGCTTGCAAGGATGCGGTCAGGTCATGCCGCGTGACGGTCACATTCTTGCCGTTGACTGTCATGGCGAGCTCAGCCTCTACGCCGTTCCACTGACCGCGCCACCGCCCGTTAGAGACACGAGTCCAGATTCCGCAATACTCTGCCGCGCCTCTTTCGCACTCCTCCCACCGCTCGCCGGGTAGTTCAGTGAGGGCACTAACGGGCGTACTGGTTGGGGTTGGATTAGTATTTGGAATCTTAGACTGAGAACCACCATCTTCAGCGTTATCTTTGCCGGACTTCAAGATGCTTACCGTAATCCCCACACCTAAAATAATCCCAAGCAACACGGCAACGCTGATAAACAATCCCGTTCTACTGCTTCGAGTCTCTGGCAATTGATATTGTGGTTTCGCTGAATAAAAAGGCGGTGGCTGAGGGGATTGTATTGTTGGCTGTAGCAGTGGCGGAGGATCGTCCTGCCGCGACGCAGGATATAAAACTTCTGTCGGAGCAGCATTAGTGCTGCGAGGCGCAGGGATACGCTGCGTTTCATGTGGATCAGGCGATGCGGAAAGGACTGAGCCGTCAGCCAGACAGAAGCTCAAGGTATCGTCATCATAAGTGCGCTTGCAGCTTGGGCAGATTTTCATTTATGTCCTCATTGAGCATAATATCAGCTAAAGCTACTACCTCTTAAGACCCGCCATATAATTCGTCTATCAACGCGCTGTATTTTTCGTCAATGACGCGACGTTTGACTTTGAGCGTGGGCGTGAGTTCGCCGCCGTCTATGGTGAATTCTGCGGGGAGGAGGGCGACGCGTTTGACGCGTTCGTAATCGTTCAGCTCGGTCGTCATCGCATTCACGTCGCGTTGGACGATTTTGACGGCGGCTGGATGCTGGCTCAGCTCTTGCTGAGACTTCGGCGCGGCGGCGTCCGTTTGCGCGACCGCTTCTCTCAGAGCTTCCCAGTCGGGGACGATGAGGGCGGCGGGATGTTTGCGTCCCGCGCCGAGGACAACCACCTGATTGACGAACTCGCTTTGCAGAATCAGGCTTTCGACGAGCTGCGGCGCGACGTACTTGCCGTTAGAGAGCTTGAACAAATCCTTCTTGCGGTCTGTGATGTAGAGATGCCCGCCCTCGTCCATGCGTCCCACGTCGCCCGTGTGAAACCAGCCGTCTTTGATGACTTCGGCGGTCGCGTCCGGGTGATTGTAATAGCCGCGCATCACGTTCGCGCCGCGCACCAGAATCTCGCCGTCGTCCGCGAGCCTCACTTCGATGCCGGGAAACGGCAGGCCGACCGAGCCGACGCGATTGTCTTCGGGGCGATTGGCTGAAACGATGCAAGTCTCCGTCATCCCGTATCCTTGGAGGATTGGAATGCCCGCCGCCCAGAAGGCGTAAGAGAGGACGGGCGAGAGCGGCGCGCCGCCCGACACGAAAAAGCGGAGGCGGCCTCCGATGCCTTCTCTCCATTTCGAGAAGACGAGGCGGCTCGCCACTCTCTGTTTAATTTCCAGAAGCGGCGGGACACGCTCGCGCTTGTCTTTCAACTCCGCATATCGCAAGCCGACCTTCATCGCCCACGCGAACAGCTTCGTCTTCGAGCCGCCCGCGCTCATCCCCTTCTTGACGATCTTGTGATAGACCTTCTCAAACAGGCGCGGCACGGCGGTCATAATCGTCGGGCGCACTTCCTTCAAATGCTCACCGACCTGATCGAACGAGGCCGAGTAATAGACGGAGACGCCGCTATAACAGAAGACGTAAAACACCGTGCGCTCGAAGATGTGCGAGAGCGGCAAGACGGAGAGCGCGATGTCAGAGGTCAGGATAGGGAGCGAACTTGAGATAGCGAGGATGTTTGAGACGAAGTTATTGTGCGTCAGCATCACGCCCTTCGGCTCTCCGGTCGTCCCCGAAGTGTAGATGATCGTCGCCAGATCGTCGCAACGAACTCCGCCCAAAAGATTTTGAAAAGCACGCCTGTCATGCTCGTCAAGCAACGCGCCGCGACGTTCAAGCTCCGCGAGCGTCATCGCCTGCTCAATCTCAGGCGCGGCCTCTGTGTCAAAGAAAATCAGAGTCTCAAGAGCTTCGACGCCTTCGATGCCGGGCAGCGCGTGCTTGAAAACTTTGCGCCCCGAAACAAACAGCACGCGCGCTCCCGAATCTTCCAGAATGTAACGCACCTGCTCGACGGCCTGCGTCGTGTAGATGGGCACATTGACGGCGCGCAGACTCAAGATAGCAAGGTCTGTGATAGACCATTCGGGACGATTTTCGGAGAGAATCGCGACGCGGTCACCGGCCTTGACGCCAAGCTCCGCGAGGCCGAGCGCGATGCGGCGCACGCGCGCGACGAAAGCCTCAGCCGAGAGGTGAAGCCACTCGCCCCCCTGCCTCTGATTGAGCGCATCAGCTTTGCCGTGACGCACAATCGCATCAAGACAGAGCGCGGGCAGCGTGTTTGGAGTTGAGCCGTTTGAAGGTTGAGCCATTATCTATAATTTACCGCAGAGACGCCGAGACGCAGAG
>DASWRG010000115.1:0-64449 GCA_036403295.1 Pyrinomonadaceae bacterium | reverse complement strand
GCCGAAAGCTTCAAGGCCACGTTGTCCGTCTTCAGCCTCTCCCACTTCGTAGCCCGCCGCCTCCAACGTCAGGCGCGTCACACGGCGTATGTTTTCCTCGTCGTCAATAATCAGAATTCTTTTCGTCATGATTTCAAAATCCCCTACTTCTTCGCTCCGACCTCTGCCGCCAACGGCAGAGTGAAAGTGAAAGTCGTCCCGCGCCCGACTTCAGACTGAACGCACATCTGCCCGCCGTGCGCTTCGACCAGCGACTTCGAGATGGTGAGTCCCAAGCCCGCCCCGCCCGCACGCGCGCCCGGCACTTGCACGAACTTGTCGAAGATGTGCGGCAAATATTCGGACGGGATGCCGCTCCCCGTGTCGCACACAGACACCGCGACGTGGCCGTTGCGCCGCTCCGCGCTGATTCTTATTTCGCCGTGCCTGGTAAAACGGATAGCATTGATGACGAGGTTGCTAATCACGCGCTCAACCTGTGTGCGATCAACTATCACCGATGGGAGCTCAGCCTGAAGCTCAAGGCGCAGCTCCAAGCCTTTGGCCTCCACCTGCGGGCGCAGCTCTTCGGCAATGACAGAGATCAAATCACGCGTGCGGACGGCAACGAGATGAGGCTGACTCTCGCCCGCTTCGATCTTGGAGAGGTCAAGCAGGTCACGCATCAACTTATCGAGCCGCTCGCAATCCTGACGGCACGCCTGAAGCACCTCCTGTTGCTTGTCCGTCAACTCTCCGACCGCGCCTTCGAGCAAGAGGTAGACGCCCATCTGCACGCTCGTCAAAGGCGTGCGCAGCTCATGTGAAGCCGTGGCGATGAACTCGGATTTGAGACGATCAATCTCGCGCAGGTGAGTGATGTCTTCAAGGAGCGTGACCGCGCCGAGCAGATGTTTCTCATGGTCGCGCATCGGCGTCGTGCGCAGGCGAAACGCGCGCTCCGAGCCGTTGACGGCGAGCGGTAAAATAGAGACTGCGCCTTCGCCCGCGACGGGACGCTGTGAGCGCAAGGCTTCTGCGACCGCTCCTGCGATCAGCGTGTCGCGTGAGATGTCGCCGACGTGCTTGCCAGCATTCTCTTGCTCCGAGCCGAAAATCTCTTCCGCCGCCGGATTAAGCTTCGTCACACATCCGTCCGCGCCCGTCACGATGACTGGATCGTAGAGAGAATCTATCGCTGCCTCTGTCGTCTGCTGAGCGACGACGAGCTTTCCCGTGTCGGAACGACGCAAGACGCGCAACGCTTCGGCCATCCGGTTGTATTCGGCTGCGAGCGCGCCGACCTCATCGTGCGAAGCGACCAAGACTTCGGCATTGAGATCGCCGCCCGCGATTCTGGCGGTCGTCGCCGTGAGTTGGAGCAATGGTCTGACGATGCGGTTGGCAAGGAAAAACGCCAGAGCCAGTCCTGCGCCGACGAGCGAAGCGGCCATCAGAAGTGTGAGATAGAACCAGCGTCGCGCGACCTGACCTGCGGCTTCGGATTTGGCGAGCATCGCGCGCTGGTTAACCTGCAAGAGCTGATCGCAGTCGGCGCGCAATTTGTTGAACTGCGGCTCAAGCTGTGTGAAGTATTCACGACGCTCCCCCGACTCTTCATCGCGCAGGTCGGAGATGGAATTTACTCTCGTGAGAAAAGCGTCAAACATAAGATAGTAAGCATCACGGTCGTTGCGAATCGTCTCGATGATTTCAGGCTCTCCCGGCTCCGTGATGTTGTGCGCGGCCTTCTGAAAGTTGGCGTCAAAACGCGTGCGATGCTCGCGCATCTGCCCGGCGGCGCGTTCACGCGCGCCGAGCAACGCGAAGAGAGCCGCCGGGTCCTGTCGCTCCAGACTCTCCTTCATCTCCTGCGCGGCGATGACAGAATCGTAGTTGTTCGAGATGATGCGCCGCGAAACGTCGCCCATCTCCCTCAGCCGCCACGCGCTCCACCCGCCGAGTGCCACCAGCGCGCCCACGAAAACCAGATAACTGACCAAGAGTTTCGCGCGTAAGCTCATAACAAAAAACGGAATCCAAGAAGCCAGAAGTCAGACGCCGTAAGAAAATGCAGTCAGCGATATTCTTCTGACTCCTGACTCCTGACTCCTGACTCCTGACTTAGTGGCACGACATGCACAGTCGCGTCGCGCGCTTCGTCCAAAAAACGGTTAATCACAGAGCCGCGCCAGAGGATGTCCCAACGCGAGCGCGAGGACTGGCCGAAGACGACGTGTGTGATTCCTTCGCGCCGCGCGAAATCAATCAACGCGTCCGCCACGCGACGCGCCTTGAGCTTGACGATTTTTGCGCCGAGTTCTTCGCCGAACCGTATGCTCTCTTCGAGCGCGGCGTAATCCTCCGGCTTGATTCTTCCGAGTTCTTCGCGCGGCGTCTCGACATAGACGGCGTACCAATCGCTCGCCAATCTTCCGGCGATGCGCGACCCCATCCGCAAGAGCTTTCGCGCGCTCCCGCGCGAAGCCATGCAGACCATCACTTTCTCCGGAATGACTGCCTGTTCAAGCCCCTCGCGCTCACGATAGTCATGAGCTTTGGCGGCCTGATCTGCCGCCACCTGCCGGAGCGATAATTCACGCAGAGCCGAGAGATTGCCTTTGCGGAAGAAGTTATTGAGCGACTGCTCTATCTTTTCGACGCCGTAAATTTTGCCCTGACGGAGTCGCGTCCGCAGCGTGTCAACCGAAACGTCAACATTCACGACTTCATCAGCCCGTCGCAGAAAGTAATCGGGAATCGTCTCGCGCACACGCACGCCGGTCGTGCGCGCCACAGCATCGTTCAACGATTCGAGGTGCTGGATGTTGACGGCGGTGATGACTGAAATGTTCGCGTTAAGCAGCTCAAGCACATCTTCAAAGCGTTTGTGATGCTTCGAGCCGGGAACGTTCGTGTGAGCTAATTCATCGACAATCGCAATGGCCGGACGGCGCGCGATAATTGCTTCGACATCCATCTCTTCGAGCGTGACGCCGCGATACTCTATGCGACGCACGGGAACGCGCTCCAAATCTCCGATCAACGCCTGCGTTTCTTCACGTCCGTGCGCCTCGACCACGCCGACCACAATATCAATGCCCTGCCGCTTGAGCTGGTGCGCGTCCTCAAGCATCTGATAGGTTTTGCCGACGCCCGGAGCAGCCCCGATGTACACACGCAGCCGCGCCTGCTTGCCCTCTTTGAGTCTGGCGAGCAGGGATTCCGGCGTCGGGCGTTTCCCGTTCTCTTTCATCTCTTCATCGGCAACTTGCTATCGAGCTCAAGATTAAGCTCCAGGACATTCACCACCGGCTCGCCGAGAAAGCCGAACTGTCGGCCTGCTGTGTGCAGAGCCACGAGGCGACGCAGCTCTTCATCAGTCACGCCGCGCTCGCGCGCCACGCGCTTTATTTGAAACTCCGCCGCCGCCGGAGAAATGTGCGGGTCGAGTCCCGAAGCCGAAGCCGTCACCAGATCAATCGGAATCGGCTGGCCGGGATTTTCGGCCTGCGCCTTCAACACGTCCGCCTTCACGCGGTCAATCAGCTTCCGGTTGGTCGGGCCGTAGTTCGACGCCGAAGACGCGCCCGCGTCATAGCCAGCCGCAGAGGGACGCGAACGAAAATAGCCGGGCGACGAGAACGGCTGACCGATCAGACGCGAGCCGATGACGCCGCCCTCCGCGCGCTTGATAAGCTGCCCGTTCGCCCTCTCCGGAAAAATCACCTGCGCCAGTCCCGTCACCGCGAGCGGGTAAATCAAGCCGAGCAGCACCGTCATCACCATCGTCATCAGAATCGCCGTGATTAAATTCTTCATCATAGTTTTCAGTTTTCAGTTTTCAGTTTTTAGTTTTTAGTTTTTAGCTCTCAGCTTTCGATTCTCGGATGTTAGTTCCTGCTGAAAACTGAAAACTGAAAACTGCTCTTAAGCCAATCCGACCGCGTGAATAATCACGTCAATGAGCTTGATCCCGACGAACGGCGCGACCAGTCCGCCGAAGCCGTAAATGAGAAGATTGCGTCTCAGCAACGCCGCCGCAGACATCGGGCGATACTTGACGCCGCGAAGCGCGAGCGGAATCAGCGCGACGATAATCAGCGCGTTGAAAATCACCGCCGAGAGAATCGCCGACTGCGGCGTTCTCAGCCCCATGATGTTGAGCGCGTTCAAGACCGGGAACGCCGTCGCGAACATCGCCGGGATGATGGCGAAATACTTCGCCACGTCGTTGGCAATCGAAAATGTCGTCAACGCGCCGCGCGTCATCAAAAGCTGTTTGCCGATTTCGACGATCTCAATCAGCTTCGTCGGGTTCGAGTCGAGGTCAACCATGTTGCCCGCCTCTTTCGCGGCCTGCGTGCCCGTGTTCATCGCTACGCCGACATCAGCTTGCGCGAGCGCGGGCGCGTCGTTCGTCCCGTCGCCCGTCATCGCCACCAGCTTGCCTTCCGTCTGCTCGCGCTTGATGAGAGCCATCTTGTCTTCGGGTTTAGCTTCGGCCAGAAAGTCGTCCACGCCAGCCTCGCGCGCGATGGTCGCGGCGGTCAGAGGGTTGTCGCCCGTAATCATCACGGTCTTGATGCCCATCTGCCGAAGTTGTTTGAAACGCTCGCTCATCCCGCCCTTGACGATGTCTTTCAAATAGATGACGCCGAGCGGTCGCTTGCCGTCGGCAACGACGAGCGGCGTGCCGCCCTGTTTGGAGATGCGCTCGACTATCTCGCGCAGCTCTTTGGGCGCGCTCGCGCTGCCGTTCGAGGCGACATAACTCTCAATCGCGTCAACCGCGCCTTTGCGTATCTCTCGACCGTCGAAATCAACTCCGGACATGCGCGTCTGTGCTGTGAAAGCTATGAAGTGAGCTTCGTGCGGCGCGAGGTCGCGCCCGCGCATTCCGTACTTCTCTTTGGCAAGCACGATGATCGAGCGTCCCTCCGGCGTTTCGTCCGCGAGCGAAGAGAGTTGCGCAGCATCGGCCAGAGAGCGCTCGTCAACGCCGGGCAGCGGAATGAACTCTGTCGCCTGACGGTTGCCGAGCGTGATCGTGCCCGTCTTGTCCAGTAGCAAAGTGTTGACATCGCCCGCCGCCTCGACCGCGCGTCCACTCATGGCGAGCACGTTGTGTTGAATCAAGCGATCCATGCCCGCGATGCCGATGGCCGAGAGCAATCCGCCGATGGTCGTCGGGATGAGACAGACCAGCAGCGAGACGAGCACGAAGATGGTTTGCGTCGCATTTGAATAAATTGCGAACGGTTGCAGCGTGACGACTGCCAGCAGAAAAATAATCGTCAACCCCGCGAGCAGGATGTTGAGCGCAATCTCATTCGGCGTCTTCTGTCTCTCCGCGCCCTCGACCAGAGCGATCATGCGGTCGATAAAAGTCTCGCCGGGGTTCGACGTGATTCGCACTTTGATTTGATCCGAGAGGACGCGCGTGCCGCCCGTGACGGCGGAGCGGTCGCCGCCTGCTTCGCGTATGACGGGCGCGCTTTCACCCGTGATTGCAGATTCGTCAACCGAAGCTACGCCCTCGATAATCTCGCCGTCGCCGGGAATGAATTCGCCCGCGCTGACGATGACTACATCATCTTTGCGAAGCTGCGGCGCGTTGACCTGCTCAATCTCGCCGTTCGGCAGCAAGCGATTGGCGGTCGTCTCGGTCTTCGCTTTACGCAGGTTATCGGCCTGCGCTTTGCCGCGACCTTCGGCCATCGCTTCCGCGAAGTTGGCGAACAAGACTGTGAACCAGAGCCAGAGCGTAATCTGTAATTCAAACTTGGTATCGGTCATGCCCCGAACGGGCGCGACAATGCCGCGCACTAGTTGAAAAGTCGTCAGGACGCTTCCGACCTCGACGACGAACATCACGGGATTCTTCATCATCGCGCGCGGGTTCAGCTTTTTGAATGAATCCAACACCGCGCGCCTGACGAGCTGCATGTTCCAGAGAGCCTGTTTCTTATCAGCCATGAGTTAAAACGTCTGTCCTGCGTTCATCAAAAGTTGCTCGACGATTGGGCCGAGGCTCAACGCCGGGAAAAATGTCAACGCGCCGACGATGACGATCACGCTGACCAGCAAAGTGGTAAAGAGCGGCGTCGTCACCGGAAAAGTTCCCAATGACGGCGGCACGCTCTTCTTGCGCGCAAGGTTTCCGGCAATCGCCAGCATCGGAATAATCATGAAAAAACGTCCGACGAGCATCGCCATGCCGAGGCCAGTGTTGTACCAGAGCGTGTTGGCCGACAGCCCCGCGAACGCAGAGCCGTTATTGCCTGTGCCGGAGGTGAACGCGTAGAGAATCTCCGAGAGGCCGTGCGGCCCGGCGTTGTTCAGTTGTGACGTGCCGAACTCAGGCGAGACAATCGAGATGGCCGTCAAAACCAGAATCGTCAAAGGGAAGACGAGCGTCACCAGCATCGCCATCTTCACGTCATAGGCTTCGATCTTCTTGCCCAAGTATTCGGGCGTGCGCCCGACCATCAGCCCTGCGATAAAGACCGCGAGCACGACGTAAATCAGGATGCCGTAAAGCCCCGCGCCGACCCCGCCGAAGATCGTCTCGGAGAGCATGATATTGGCGAGCGTGACCAGACCGCCGAGCGGCGTAAAGCTATCGTGCATCGAGTTGACTGCGCCGCACGAAGCGTCGGTCGTCGCCGTCGCAAAGAGCGCAGAACCAGCGATGCCAAAGCGCGCCTCTTTGCCTTCCATGTTGCCGCCCGCCTGCATCGCGCTCGCCTGCTGGTCTGTCCCCGCGAGCAAGGGATTGCCGCGCGCCTCCGCTCTGTAAGCCACACACACTCCGGCGAAAAAGAGGACGGACATCGCCGCGAAAACAGCCCAGCCGTGTTTCTGCGAGCCGGTCATGCGGCCAAGCGTGTAGGTCAGTCCGGCGGAGACGGCGAAGATGGCGAACATCTCAAGCAGATTCGTGAACGGAGTCGGATTCTCGAACGGGTGCGCGCTGTTGGCGTTGAAGAAGCCGCCGCCGTTCGTGCCCCACATCTTGATGGCTTCCTGCGAGGCGACCGGCCCCTGTGCGATGACCTGCTCTGTCACCGTCACCTTGCTCGTCGTGCCGTCGGCTGCCGTCCGCTCAATTGTCTGCGGCTCGACGAGTTGCGCCCGGTCGTAAGCGCGCAGGTTCTGCACGACGCCCTGCGAGACGAGCAGCAGCGCGCCCGTGATGCAGAATGGCAAGAGCACCCAGAGCAGTGCGCGCGTCAGGTCGACCCAGAAGTTGCCGATGGTCTGCATCTCGCGGCGCGCGATGCCGCGCACAAACGCGATGGCGAGCGCGATGCCCGTCGCTGCCGAGATGAAGTTATGAAAGGCTAGCCCGGCCATCTGCGTGAGATAGCTCATCGTCGTTTCGGGAACGTAAGCTTGCCAGTTCGTGTTGGTCGTGAAACTGGCCGCCGTGTTGAAAGATAATCCCGGCTCGATTGCGCTCAAGGCTTGCGGGTTAAGCGGCAAGAAGTTTTGAAGTCGCTGCATGGCATAGAGCAGCAGCATCGCCACCGCGTTGAAGATCAACATCGAGACGGCGTATTCCGTCCAACGCATCTCGCGGCTCTCGTCAACACGCGTCAATTTATAAATAAACTTCTCAACGGGACGCAGCACGGGATCGAGAAACGTGCGCTCCCGGTTAAAGACGTGCGCCATAAAGACGCCGAGAGGCTTCGTCACCGCGAGAACCAGTGCGAAGAAAAAGAGAATTTGTAACCAGCCGTCCGCGGTCATCTCAAAACTTCTCCGGGCGCAAGAGCGCGTAAGCGAGATAGACGAGCAGCAATGCCGAGACCAGCAAGCCGATGATGGATTCGAGACTCATCTGATTTCCCCGCGCCCCAATTTCTCGCACCCGCGCACATACGCGAGGGCGAGCAGAAAGAAGATGACAGTTAAAGCGATGAAAATTAAATCAAGCATTTCGCGTCTCTCGATTTTTAAGAAGCGGCTTTCTTCTCCGCCTGATAATCGCCGCCCCGTATGAGGCGGAACTGTTTGCGCCGCGCGGTGCGCGCATGCTCGCGTCGGCGAAGCGTGCGCCAGACGATGAAGCGCGCGATGGTTAGTGAAATGAGCAGGCTCAAGTCTCCGAGCAGGACGTGCCAGCGCAGCTTAGCTTTTCGCGGCGACGCTTCCGGTTCGGGTTGATTTTGTTTAAGAGCCAGCATGCCAAAACCTTTATCAGTTGAAGTTGTAACCAAACTCTAAAAGAAAGAAGTGGTTGCCGCGCGCCGGATTCTGATTGCCGATTGAATAGCCCGCGTAGCCTGTGGCCTTCGGGCTGAGCTTGAAGACAAAGCCGGGCGTGAAATAGCCGGAGCTGTGCCTGCCCGTGAACCAGTCGGCGGCGAGCGTCACCTGCTTGCTCAACGGCTGTTCAAATCCGAATTGCCCGCCCGCGCGATTCGCCCGCGCGACCACATTGCGGGTGAAGTCGTAGCCTCCAGCCGTCAGGCGCGTGCCCGTCTTGAAAGTCTTGCTGATTTCCGCGTAAACGTAGTTGCCCGCGTCGTAAGCGCGATGGCGCACGGGAAGGAAGAGCTGATCGCCGACGGCGATTGCGACGCCGTTATCTTTGCCTTGATACAGTTTCCACTTCACAGCCGGAACGAGCGTCGTCGTGTCTGCTCCGGGCTGAATATTCCCCGTCACGTTCAAACCCACTTCGACACGCCCGCCCACTCCAATCACCACGCGGGGCACAAATGAAGAAAACCTGTTCACCATCTCCGAATCATTCGGCTTGAAACTAACATCCAGTTCGGCGTAGACCTTTCCTTCATCGAGCACGTCCGTCGTCGGCACGTTGAAGATGGTCTGCTGTGCATGAGCCGCGCCAGCGCTGCACATCATGACGATCATCAAAACCAAGCTCGCCGGAAATGTTGGAAGCGTCTTCAACAAAATTTCAATGCCTGCTTGCCGCTTAACTTTTGTCATGAAATCGAATCTCTCTCGCCTGGTCTTTCCGCTTCTCCATCAAATCGAGACAGTGCGCGCCGCAGACGAGGAGCGGGATTGTCATGATTAGAAAAATCGTCCCCAGCGTCCGAATGTAAGAGCTGCCCCCGCCCGTCAACCATGAGCCAGCCGTCAACAGCGAACCGATCACAACCACCATGATGCCGCCCGCCAGTCCGGCGATTGCGCCGACCATGAGCCAGTCCCAGCCCTGCCGCCCGACCAGATACTCATCAACCTGCGTTTCATCAGCCGTCCTCTTTTTCACTTCCTCGTAAGTCTCGATCATCGCCTTTAACCTTTCGTCGCCACGCTGAGCGCAAGGGGTCAACACGAACAGATTACGACCCCGCGCATAAAGAGGGTGTAAAGAGTTCATAAAAAGTTTATAAAGACGGGAAAGGATTAAGGAGAGCCTGGTTAGCTCGCGGCTTGGGTGAAGCGACAAAGAACCGACCGGCTGATTGATGGTCAGCCGGTCGGTTCCGGTGTGCGGTGTTCTGCGCCGCTTCGTTACAGAGATTTGAGGAACTTGAACAACTGCGACTTCTGCATATCCGTCAACGCTTGAAAAGCAGTTCGGCTGGCCGCTGCTTGTCCGCCATGACGGAGGATTGCCTCATTGAGTGTGAACGACTGTGCTCCGTTATTCGTCGGAGGACTGCTTGAGCCTCCGTCGTGCATCAGCCGGTCACGAGTTCTGACTCCCCACAGCGGAGCTGTGCGAACCATGTTTCTGGTCAACTCGCCATTGGTTTCGACGATGCCGTCTCCGGTTCCGATGTCGTGCAGGAGAAAGTCGCCGAAGGGATGGAACGTTTTGTTGGCGAGAGCGTCCGGCACAGTGAACGTCCCGCCGTTGAGCACAGTGCCCGGCACGGGCGTGGTGGTGATCGAGCGCACGTGACAGACCGAACAACTCAAGGTGTCAAAGAGAGCCGAGCCGGGGTCTGTCGCATCGTTCGGGACGAGGTTGCGGTCACGCGGCGGAGCTTTGAGCGAACGCATGAAGCGCGTGAAGGCTTCGACATCTGCGCCGAACCCCTGAGCTCCTCCGTCATCCTCCGGGTCTGGCATCACAAGGTCAAAAGCAAACACGGAGCGTCCGAGCGAGCTTGATTCAGTGGGTTGGAGCGGACTGGTCACGCCGACCTCTCCTTTGTACGCCACAGCCGAGAAGGTGAGCAGGCTGGGAATAGAATCTTTCCAGCCGAAACGACCGATGCGTTCTTGCCCTGACGCTTCAAGAAGCGGAACGGAGATAGCCGTGCCGCGCATGCCGAGCGGCTGACCATCACGGATAGCGAGGAGCGTCGAGTCATCAGTGGCCTCGACGAATCCGTCGCCGAGCAGATTGAGCGAAGAGCGGAAGGTGCGTATGTTCTCGCCAAAGTCCGGCGACCACTGCGGATTGGTATAAGAGGCGAAACCCTGTTTGACGAGCATCGTCTGGTTGTTGCCGTTCGTTGCCATGGTGAAGATTCTGAACGAGCCACCAGACCGCGTGCTCTGAAATGCGATAGTGGTGTCGTCGGGCGACCACGCCGGAGCGCCGTCGTTCGCGGGGTTGTTCGTCAGCCGCGTCAGGAAAGTCCCGTTATATCTGATCGCATATATCTCAGAATTGCCGTCACGCGTGCTGGCAAAGGCGATCCACTTGCCGCCGGGCGACCATGAGGGATTGCCGTTGAAGTTGAAGCCCGTGGTGTTGGTGATGTTCGTCTGGCCGCTGCCGTCCGCGCCCATGATCCAAACATCGGTCTTCGCGCCGTTCTGTCTCTGAAACGCGATCTGCTGGCTGTCAGGCGACCACGTCGGAAAATCGTTGCCGCCGACGCCGTCGTTAGTGATGTTCGTCGGGTTGCTGCCGTCCGGATTCATCGTCCAGATTTGAAAGCCGCCCGCACTGTTGTTGGCGAACGCGATGGTCTGACCGTCGGGCGACCAGACCGCGTGAATCGAGGATGCGGTCGAGCTGCTGGTCAGTTGGGTCACATTCGTGCCGTCCACATCCATCACGAAGATTTGCTTGATACCGCTCACCGCTTTGGAGAAAAGTATCTTCTTCGAGTCGAACGAGAACGAAGCGAAGTTGACGCCCGTCGGGTCGTTGTTGACCTCGCCGTATTGTCCGCCGTCGAAACCCATGACGAAGATTTGGTCGGCGTTCTTGGAGCAGATGATGCGAGAGCCGTCGGGCACGCGCTCCTGAATCTCCGCGTTCACCGCGCGCGCCTGAATCAGCGAGCCGCCGGGCGCGTCAATGAATATGCCATTGATCGTGCCGTCGGGCATGGCGTGTCCGGCTCTCAACTCGAAGATTTGACTGATGCCGCCAGTGACCGGATTCTGATGGCACTCTGCGCACGACTGCGCGTTGTAGACGGGGCCGAGTCCGGTCTCCGGCGTGTCCCGCTTTTCAAAGACCGTCTTATCACCGACAAAGGTGCCGGGAACAGTTGGGTCTGTGCCCTGGTCTTCAAAATGGTTGGTCATATTGTCAAAGCCCGCCGGGGCTTCGGTCGGACCTGACTGGCTTTTGGCGGTCGGCGTCAGCCAGAACGAGAGGGCTAACACAGGCGCGAAGAACGCAATCACAAAAAGTTTGAGAATTCTCATATCGCCTCCTTACTCGAATCCACTTCCTAGAAAAGTGGAGCGGGGTGGTAGTAGTTCCTGCGAGGTGTTAATGCGAAAGTGATGTCGTTCGAGAGTTAGTCCAATGAGAGCCACGGGCGGCGCTCTTGGGCTACTGAGAAATAGACCGGCTTTCAACCCGATCACGCAGACGTGTCGTGCTGTTGGAATGCCGGGAAGACTCGGCTGCCGGATAACTTTCGTTAACCGCAGGAGCGAGTGAGTTGTGAAAGAATAATGAACGCTCAAGCCGGGGAGAGCCGCGTCATCATAGTTAGGGTTTGCGTGAGATTAACAGGAGAGAGGCTCTCAGTCGGGAGCGAGACTCTTGTTAACAGAAAACAGGCGCGTCGTGTAACTCTTTAAATCCTCTTTGTGAAGCCGGCGAAAGCGACGTTGGGGGTGCCGCGCATTCCGTCAGTGCAAATCAAATGTAACGGGGGTCGACGGGCAATCTACTCGGATTAGACAGCCGAGTCAAGAAAATTTCGGGAGGGGTTTTCTCTGACGCCATTGAGAGATAGGAGTGTGAGCAATACACGGAAGTGATATACTTGAACAGCTCACTCCAATTTGTAGGTCGTGGGTCAGTTTTAAATTGCAGTGAATGAGAATCAAGACAAGAAGCTCGCGCTGGTGGCGCAAAGAAGAAGACCGCAAAGAGCAATCAGCACTCAACAGCTTGGCGTTCTTCCTTTGCGTCTTTGCGCGAAACTGTCTTTCTCTTCACTGATTTTTGACACTGACCCACGACCCTCTTTCTCCCACGCTTGACACTTTGCCTGATGCGTTAATATTCTTCACGCATCTTTACTAACACAAGCGAATAGTTTCCCAGTCCGTGTGGGCGGGTTGTGTCCCGTCTGCCTCTCTTCACCTACCTATCACTGTGAGGAACTTCATCAATGAGAAAACTTCGTTACATCTTCGCGCTCGGCTGCCTGCTGAGCTTGCTCGCCTTCGCTTCTTTGCCCTGGCTTCATGTACAGGCGCAAACCACCACCGAAACCTTCGAGAGGGGCGCTAAGACCAGCTATGCTGCCGGTAGTGTCACTCTCACCACCGGCATCTGGTATTTCGACGACGCCCTGATCGGCAATCTCAGCACGGATCGCAAGACCGGCACAGCCTCGGCTCGCGTGCGCAACACCGGCAGCATTCAGATGAGCTTCGACGCGGCAAGCGCCTCGACCGTGACCATCCAGCACGCCATCTTCGGCACCGATGGCAGCTCCACATGGGAGTTGTGGGCTTCGACCAACGGCGGCTCGACCTATTCCAAAGTCGGCAGCACCGTCAGCACGACTTCGACTTCACTGGCGACGGCGACCTTCACGGTCAACTCGTCAACGCCGGTGCGCTTCTCGTTCAGGAAAGTGAGCGGGGGAGCCAATCGCATCAACTTCGATAACATCACCATCAACCCATCAAGCGGCGGCGGCGGGTCAGGGAGCGAACATCTGACGATGGGCAACCCGAGCAATGCCACGGTCAACACGGGACAGCCCGCCAACTACCTGCTCGACAAGCCGCAATATGCCGTCTCCTATAACCGCGACCTCGGTCGCCCGAACTGGGTGAGCTGGCATCTGAGTTCAAACTGGCTCGGCAGCACTCCCAGACAGGACGACTTCCGCAACGACACGACCTTGCCCGCCGGTTGGTATCAAGTGCTGGGCACGGACTATTCCGGCTCTGGCTTTGACCGTGGTCACAACTGCCCGTCTGCGGATCGCACCGCTACGGTGGCTGACAACTCCGCGACCTTCCTGATGACCAACATGATGCCGCAAGCTCCGGACAACAATCAGGGGCCGTGGGCGAATCTGGAAAGTTACTGCCGGACGCTGGTCAGTTCGGGCAATGAGCTGTATATCGTGGCCGGAGGCTCAGGCTCCGGCGGCACAGGCTCAAACGGGTCGGCGACGACCATCGCCGGCGGTCATGTGGGAGTGCCGTCGCAGACATGGAAAGTGATCATTGTTCTGCCGAACGCGAGCGGCAACGACGTGGGGCGTGTGACGACTGCGACGCGCGCCATCGCGGTCCTCATGCCGAACCAGCAAGGCATCAGAGCCAACGACTGGCACTCGTACCGCGTGAGTGTGGATCAGGTGGAGTCGGTGACCGGGTATGATTTCTTCTCGACCGTTCCGGCTTCGATCCAGAGCGTGATTGAAGCGAGAGTTGATAACGTACCGTAAGGATGAGCGCGGCAAATTGAAAGAGACGCCCGGCTGGTGACGGTTCGGGCGTCTCTTTCTATAACTAATTGCAATCGCGGGACGCATCAACGAATTGTGCGAATCGTCGCAAACGCGTATATGATAGGTTCACGAGTTCATCAACCGGCCAGATCGAGTCCGCTTGGGAAATTTAGTAGCAGGTTAGTTTGAAACTACGGTGAACATCTATCACGAGAGAATCTCGCGCAAAGGCGCAAAGGCGCAAAGCAGGAACGCAAAGTTATTGAGTGCTGCTTATTTCTTGCATGCTTTTCTTTGCGCCTTTGCGCCTTTGCGCGCACAGGTCTTTTCTTCGTCATATTCGATACTGACCCGCTACCGGAAATTTTTTCTTCTGGCGAGCCTGTTATTGCTCGTTTCGACAGTCAGTGTGGCGCAGACGACTTTGACCGGCACGCTGCCGCGTGGCACGTTGATTGAAAAGGTCGCTTGCCAAAACGATGCCGCGCAAAGTTATGCGCTCTATCTTCCGTCAAGCTACACGCCTGAGAAAAAATGGGCGGCGCTCTACATCTTTGACCCGTTCGCGCGGAGCAAAGTCCCGGTCGAACTTTTCCGGGCAGCCGCCGAAAAGTACGGAGTCATCGTCATCGGCTCGAATAATTCGGAGAACGATTTGAGCGCGGAGAAATTGTCTGAGATCATCACAAGCCTTTGGAAAGACAGCCACGCCAGATTCAGTATTGACGAAAAAAGAGTTTACGCGGCGGGTTTATCCGGCGGCGCGCGAGTCGCTAATTATTTCGCCATCTCGTGTGGCGGATGTCTGGCGGGCGTGATTGCTTGCAGCGCGACTTTCACGCCGAAGTTTCCGCTCGACAAACCGCTTCCCTATGCCATCTACGGCACGGCAGGCGTTGACGATTTCAACTACCCCGAACTGGTCAAGACTTTTAAGAAGCTGAAAGAGAACGGCACGACGAATCATCTCGCGGTCTTCGACGGTCGGCACGGGTGGCTGCCGAAAGATTTGACCTTCGACGCGCTTGCATGGCTGACGCTGCAAGCGATGAAAGCCGGACGCATGACAACCGAGCAAAGTTTTGTCGAAGAGCTACTGGCAAAGCAGATGAATCAGGCGCAGATGCTTTTACAGCAGGGCGAGACGTTGGAAGCGGCGCGGCTTTACGAGGCGATGGTCAATGATTTCAAGGGAGTTTCCGACACGCAAAGCGCGGCTGATAAGCTCTCCGAAATTCGCGCTCAAAAGTCTTATCAGCAAGCGTTGACGAACGAAGAACATTCTTTTACCGAACAGCAAAGAGCGGTGCAGCGTATTTTCTCTCTGGACGCGGACTTGCTCGATTCAGCTTCCAAAAACGCGTCGCTGCAAAAAGTGTCCGGCGAGATCGAAAGCTGGCAGCAGAAGGCGAAAGCGTCCGCCGATTCGGGCGAGAGGAGACTGGCGCGCAGAATTTTGGATCAGGTTTTCGTCGAAGCTTATGAGACGGCTCTGTTCGTCAATCGCCAGCAGAAGGATTACCGGATGATGATTGCCAATCTGGAATTGACGCGGCTCATCAATCCGCAAAACTCGATTGCTTTATTGGAACTCGCACGCGCCTTCGCCCTCGGAGGAAGAAAAAAAGAGGCGCTCGCCACGCTCGCACAGGCCATCGCCAACGGCCTGACAGATTGCAGCCGGATGGCGGGAAAACCCGAGTGGGAAAACTTGCGCGGCGACAAACAGTTTCAGAAAATCATCGAACAGTTGAATTGTTCGGAGCAAAAGCCTTAAATTCAAGCGAGCTTGTTGCCAGTCGGATAAAAGTGATGCCTTCAGGAAAGACGCACGATACGATTACTTTCATGCTCGCCGCGCCGACGTTTGTGGCGGCGTGGGTGGTGTCGGGGAGCGTCGGGCTGGCGACGATTGTGACGTGCGCGACGCTGTTCGGCGGTTTGATGTTCGGGCCTGACCTGGATATTCAATCGCGTCAGTACACGCGCTGGGGCGTCTTTCGTTTCCTCTGGCTGCCCTACCGGATGCTCTTTCGCCACCGCTCAAGATGGTCGCACGGCCTCCTCTTCGGCACGCTGATTCGCGTCATCTACTTTGGACTCGTCATCGCGCTCCTCGTGGCGGCGGCGGTCTATTTGAGAGCCATGCTGGTCGGCGGCGCGCCTCCGTCTCTGACAGAGATTTTCAAAGCGTGGCAGGCGATTGAGACTGGCATCACGCAAACGGTCGGCAAACATGCCGCGCTGGCCGTCTTCGCCGGACTGTGGTGGGGCGCGGCCAGCCACACGCTGACCGATGTCGCGTGGTCTATGTTGCGTAAAGGCTCTGAGATTTTTTAAGAGCAGTGATACGTGATACGTGACAAGCTGTCTGTCTTCACTTATCACTCATTACTTGCCACTGTTTTAATGTCAGCTCGACATAAAGATTTCAACCAGCCTGCGCGAGCAGGCGAGAGAGTGTAGCCCCATGTGTGAGCATGGGGACAGAGCGGGCATCAGTGGCTGAGCCTGCGAGAGCAGGCGACAGATGCCTCCTGTGCCTCTCATCTGTCGCCTGCTCTCGCAGGCTCAATCTCTAACTTGGCTCTATCCCCCACGCTGACGCATGGGGCTACACTCTCTCGCCTGCTCGCGCAGGCTCTTTGAGTCCTGAAGCTTATGTCGAACTGGCGTACTGTTTTTATGCTCTCTTTTTGGCTATCACGCGATAGATGGCTAGCAGAATGATCGCGCCGATGACGGCGAAGAGGAGTGGAACTAAGAATCCACTGTTATTAAAACTCCGCGTGTTACTTGCGAATCCGAAAATACGTGACGCAATAAAGCCGCCAACCAATGCGCCCGCAATGCCGAGCATCATTGTGATAATGCATCCGCCGGGGTCTTTGCCCGGCATCAAGAGCTTGGCGATGACGCCTGCGATCACTCCGAAGACTGCCCACGAAATTAAGCTGTAAATCATGTGACCTCTCTTTTCCACAGAGACACGTGAAGGCTTGATGCGCTCTGCAATGAAAGCTGCTAAAAGTTGACGGACGAGGGATTTGTAATCGGCAGCGAGATTCTACGAGCGACGTTCGCAGAGTGTCAATGAGATTGCGGAATGAAAGGCAGGATGTTTTTCATCAATCCTCATTTCAAAACCCGCAACCCTTTGCGCCTTGAGTCTTTCTTTGTTTGCGCCACCAGCGTGAAACGTCGATGGTTCTCGCTGGTGGCGCGAAGATAAAACCGAAGTCGCAAAGAGCTGAGTGATTCAACTGCTTGAGTTTTAAAATGACCTCTTTAGTGACCGGAGCGTGTTTGGACGAGGCGGTAAGCCTGGCGGCGCACGGCTTCCGAGACGTTGCGGTTCTGCGAGATGTGTTGCAGGTCTTTGTTGCGGATGCGCGTCAGGATGGTCATCGCGGTCGCAATCGGCGTGCGCGGGTTGCGCGCGAGATTGTGGATGATCGAATAGGAGCGCGCCCAAGCCCGGTTGATGGCGATGAGGCGCAGGACTTCGTCCGAGACCGTCCGCATCGAAGAGATGTTTTCGACCTCGTGATCCGTGATGCGCGGATTGTGTATGACGGCGGTGGCGACGACCTTGTTCGCGTCGCGTATCAGAATGCCGCGCGCCTCGCGGTCGCCTTTCATCCCCAACTTGATGCGATCCTTGACCGACATCAGGATAATGCGGCGAATGAGAGAGATGCGTTCGGGCGACATGTCGCCCTCGCGTGCGGCCTCGCCGATGATGCGCTCGGCGTTGGCGACACGCTGTTCGTAGCTCTCGTCGAAAAAATCTTCCATCCATTCGGGCATGAGCCACGAATCGTCTATGTCAACATCAGCGACTTCGATGTGCTGCGCGATGAGCCAGGCGTCTTCGAGCGCGAGGCCGCCCGCCGCTCCGACCGATTCTGCGCTCTCGATAAACTCTGCGGCGGCGACTCTTCCCTGTGCGCGAAGCTCTTCGGCGATCTGTTGCGCGCCGCGCTCTTTCTCAAAAAACTCGCGTTTGGTTTCGCGGGCGCGGCGTTCGGCTTCGGGCGTGCGCGCCGGATTGTTGATGACGGCTTCGATGATCGAAGGCGCGCGGATGAGGCGTTGCTGGTTGACCGTAATCAATTCCAGCAGCGCGCCGTCAGGCGTGATGGAGGCGAGCAGCGCGATGGCTTCGTCGGGCGTGCTCTTATTGAGCGTGACGGCCTCATGTATCTCGCGCTCTAACCCTGTGCGCGCGGCCAGATAACCGAGGACGGACGGCGCGGTCTCGCTATCTTTCGCCACGACCAGCAGCGAATCCGTCTCTTGCGCATCGAGCGTCGCCTCCGCCGCCTGTGCCACTTCCCCGTCGTCGCTTGTGCGCAAAGCCACGAGAGCTTCCAGGAGGTCTGCCTGCGCGAGCGGCAACAGGCCCCGCGCGGCCATCATCCGCGCCGCCTGCGGAGCCGTGCCCGCGACGATGGCCTGTACAATCGGATTCGTGGATGTGACGTTTGCGCTCATGAAATACTTTGACTGCCGGAGAACGAAAACCGCTTTTATCTATTCGACGCGCCCGCTTTAGAGAAAGTTATATTCAACTCTGATGTATTGCGAAACGGCGCGACCGTCCTTCATGGCCGGAGTGAATTTAATCTTGCGCGCCGCCTCGACGGCAAGCTCGGCCAGCTTGTCATTAGATGCGGAGAGGACGTGGATGTCGCCTACCTCGCCGTTGGCGCGCAGCACCACCTGCAAGAGCACAGTCCCTTGTTGCCCGCCGCCCTCAGGATAAGGCTTGGATAAAATCTTCGCCTTGCTCATCACGACTGTCGGCTTGTAAACAAAATTCTCAAAATCGCCCGCCGCGTAAGGGCGCAGGATGGTCAAGATTTGCCGAAAGCGTTCGGCCTGTGGCGGATTCGGATTTCGCTTGAGCAAAGCATCCATCTCTCCGACGGTCTCTTTGAGCAAAGAGATGAGAGCCTCAAGCTGCTCTTTCGTCGCCGCAGGAAACTCTTCGTTGACGATGGCGCGCAAAGAATCGCCTTTCAAAAAGAGAGCTTGTGTGAAATCGGGTTTGCTCTTCAAGGCGGCTGCGGCTTCGTCAAACGCGCTCCGCCACCGTCTTTGATTGTAACGCGCTTCGCCCAGCACGTAATGCGCCTCCGCATTTCGCGGGTCGCTTTTCAAGACGCGCACGGCCTCTCTCTCCGCTTCAGCCCATCTGCCGTCGAGCATCAGAGCGTCAGCGTATGCGGCTCGCGCCTCTGTGAAATCCGGGCGCAAGGTGAGGGCCTGTTCAAACGCCTCGCGCGCATCTTTGAGCTTTCGCTCGCCGCTCAGCGCAAGCCCCAGATAATGCCAGGCGTCCGCGTCAGCTTTATTTCCCTTGACGGCTGCGCGCAGAGCCTTAATAGCCTCCTTCGTCTCGCCCGTTTGATAAAGAGCGATGCCGCGCGTTTTATCATCCTGCGCGGAGGCGCTTTGAGGATTAGTTGCCGGGCGGCTCGTCTGCGCGAAGGACGCACGCGAGCCGCCGGGCGTTGAGAGACAGAGAGAGAGTGTGACGATGAGCGTCGCCGTGAGCGTGTGGCGAGGGCAAAGCATATCTTTCTCCTGAAAGCGCGGCGGTTAAACTCCCGCGCCGCAGCACTTCTTGTATTTCTTGCCAGAGCCGCACGGGCACAGCTCGTTGCGTCCGACCTTCGGCTGGTCGCGCGTGATGGTCTTGACCTTTCCGGCCTCTTCGCCGGCGGCTGCCGCGCCCTGATTCGGCCCCGTGAACTGCAAATTCGACGGACGCCGAAGCGGGCGTCGCTGTTGCAAGACTTCGGGCGGCTGCTCGGTCACGATTTGCAGGTTGAAGAGCGAGCGAATCGTCGTCGTGTCAATGCGGTCGAGCATCTCTTGAAAGAGATCGAACGACTGCTTCTTGTATTCGACGAGCGGGTCTTTCTGCCCGTAGCCGACCAGACCGATGCCCTGCTTCAAATGGTCAATCGAGAGCAGGTGATCCTTCCACTGCGTGTCAATGATCTGCAACATGATGAAGCGTTCATACGTTCGCATCGCTTCGACGCCGACCGCCGCCTCTTTCTCTTCATACTTCGCCTTCAGCTTTTCCCAGATGGCGTCTTCAATCTCTTGAGACGTGGCGTTCGCGAAATCCATGCCTTCGGCAATCGGGTCGAAGTCATAAGTGGACTTCAATTGAATCGTGTAGTTCTCAACATCCCAATCGTCCGGCGAAGCGTCGGGGTTGATGTACTGCTTGGTCAAATCCGAGAGCAGGTCGCGCGCCACGCCCGTCTCGCCGATGAGAAACTCGCGTTGGTCAGGCTCTTCCATCAACTGGCGGCGCAGGCTGTAAATCGTCTCGCGCTGCTTGTTCATCACGTCGTCATATTCGAGCAGGTGTTTGCGCGACTCGAAGTTGCGGCCTTCGACGGATTTTTGCGCGCCCTCGATTCGCTTTGAGACCATCTTGGATTCGATGGCGACGCCCTTCTCCATCCCCAGACGCTCCATCAAAGAGCGCACCTTGTCGCCCGCGAAGATTCGCATCAGATCGTCTTCGAGCGAGAGGAAGAAGCGCGAGGCTCCGGGGTCGCCCTGGCGGCCTGCGCGACCGCGAAGCTGGTTATCAATGCGGCGCGATTCGTGTCGCTCCGTGCCGATGATGTAGAGACCGCCGATATTGACGACCTCTTTGTGTTCTTCTTCGACGATGCGCTTGGCCTCCGCGAGAGCCTTCTCCCATTGCTCATCGGTCGCCTCGTCCGGGTCAATCTCTTCGCGCTTCAAAAACTCGCGCGCCATGAATTCGGGATTGCCGCCGAGCAGGATGTCCGTGCCGCGTCCGGCCATGTTGGTGGCGATGGTGACCGCGCCTTTGCGTCCGGCCTGCGCGACGATCTCTGCTTCGCGCTCGTGATACTTCGCGTTCAAGACGTTGTGCGGGATGCCCTCTTTTTGCAGGCGACGCGCAATCAGCTCTGAGTTTTCGACCGAGACCGTGCCGACGAGCGTCGGCTGTCCCTTCTCATAACAATCCTTGATCTCTTCGACCACAGCGTCCCACTTCTCCGGCAACGTGCGATAGATGACATCGGAATGATCCTTGCGAATCATGTCCATGTTGGTCGGGATGACGATGACATCCAGCTTGTAGGTCGAGTGAAACTCTGCGGCTTCGGTCTCCGCCGTTCCCGTCATGCCCGACAGCTTTTCGTAGAGACGGAAATAGTTTTGCAGCGTGATGGTCGCTAAGGTCTGATTCTCTTTCTCAATCTTGACGCCCTCTTTGGCCTCGACGGCCTGATGCAAGCCGTCTGACCAACGCCGCCCTTTCATCAAGCGTCCGGTGAAGTCGTCAACGATAATCACTTCGCCTTCCTGCACGACGTATTGATGATCGAGCTTGTACAGCGTGTGAGCTTTCAAAGCCTGTTCGACGCAGTGCAGCATCTCCATGTTCGACGGGTCGTACAGATTACCGACGCCGAGCAAGCGTTCGGCGCGGTCAACGCCCTCTTCGGTCAGAACCGCCGTGTGCTGTTTTTCATCAACCAGATAATCTCCGGTCGTCTTGCCCGTCACCTCATCCTTATTGCCCTTCTTGAGCTGCGGGATGATGGCGTCGGCTTTGTAATACTTGTCGGTAGCTTCGTCCGACGCGCCTGAGATAATCAAAGGCGTTCTGGCTTCGTCAATCAGGATGGAGTCCACCTCGTCAACGATGGCGAAGTAATGCCCGCGCTGAACGCAGGTCGCAAGGTCGAACTTCATGTTATCGCGCAGGTAATCGAAGCCGAACTCGTTGTTCGTGCCGTAGGTGATGTCTGCGGCGTAAGCCGTCTGACGCTCGAAGTCGTCCATGTCGTTCTGAATGCAGCCGACTTCAAGCCCTAAGAAACGATGAATCTGCCCCATCCACTCTGCGTCGCGCGAGGCGAGGTAATCGTTGACGGTGATGACGTGGACGCCGCCGCGCCCGGTCAGGGCGTTGAGATAAGCGGGAAGCGTGGCGACGAGCGTTTTGCCTTCGCCGGTACGCATCTCTGCGATCTTGCCTTCGTGCAGGACGAGGCCGCCGATCATCTGCACGTCAAAGTGACGCATCCCGGTCGAACGGATAGAAGCTTCGCGCACGGTGGCGAAAGCTTCAGGCAGTAGCTCGTCGAGCGCGGCACGCTCGCGCCGTTTGAGGTCTTCGGGATCGCGTGCGCCTTCGACGGCGCGTGCGACCTGCTCTTTGAACTTAACGGTACGCGCCCTGAGTTCTTCGTCCGAGAGTTTTTGGACGGTCGGCTCAAGCTCGTTGATGCGATCAATGATCGGTTGAATGCTCTTCAGGTAGCGTTGATTGTTGCTCCCGAAAACTTTGGTCAAAAATTTATCGAAACCCATAATCTCTTCCTATCGAAAACGCGCCGGAGCGCACGGTCAAAAACGATGGCAGACGCACTTCTGCGCCAAACGTGCGATTGTAATGGAGCGTGAAAGCCTTAGGCAAGCGAGTGCAGTTTGAAGCCGTGCGTGTGAGAACTTCTGTGCAAAATACGGGCTGCTCTGAAGGCGACTCCGCGAGGCTAGCTGGCTAAAGCGGCTCGCGGAAGGCGTGTGACGAGAAGAATGCTGTTGTTTCCGGCAAGCGACCTGGTGTTTTCAACAAAGCCCTGTTCGCAGGAAGCGCGGTCAAAGACAAAAGCTGCGGCAGGTCTCAGCAGGATACTCGGATACTGTGTGCGCTTGAACTTCTGCCTACTCTCGTCAACTTCCTCTTTGCTCTCAGTGGGAGTGGAAAACAGTTCCCCTGAAGGCGCAGGCTGCGCGTAAATCTGCGCGGGCGTGCCGACGGCCAAAAGACAGGCCGAGAGCACCGTGACGAAAAGCGAGAAGTTGTGAGTCCGTGTCGTTTGCAAAAATTTCAATTCCCGATGTCTGTTACGAAATCAAACGCGATCAGGTTGCGGGCTGCGCGAGTTGCTTTTTAATCAGCTCGCTGGCTTCCGGTCGCGGCATGGTAAAGTTAAGAATAATTTGCTTGCCATCCGAAGTCGCTTTTGTGTTTCTGAGCAACTGCTCCTCATCCTTGCCCTGTCTCGCGACTGTACCCGCCAGAAGCGACAAGCCTAATCCCCTGGATATTTGATCTGCACGTTCCGGCGAAGCGGCGTCGTACTGCACTTTGCCGGCCAACTGCTGATCGTCAAGCCTGATGGTAATCGTCAGTTGCTTTGTCTCGAACTGATTGGTTTTGGGGTCTCTCAGAAACTTGGTCAGGTTGCTATCTATGATGGCGGCGACCAATCCTTTAGCCAGATCGATCAACACAGGATCGCCCTTCTTATCAGTCACTCTCGGCACGCCCTGTAACTTACCGTTCTCATCAAAATCCGCGACGATCACGACTTCGACCGGCTTGTTCAAATCGAGCTTGCCCTGCGTCTTCAAATCGTTGGCAGTCTTCAGCCAGTCCTTCAAAGGCTTCTTATTTATCTCGTCATCGCTGACCTGCGGCAGGTTGTTCTGTTGAGCGATTCGTGCGATCTCCGCGTCAGCTTCGGCTGCCGTTTTCGGCGGCGCGGCGTTCGCGGTTTGCGCTCCCGCCGGAGTGTTCGGGATGCCCGGTATCGCGCTCGGCGACGGGCTGGGCGAAGCAGACGCGATGGGCGGAATGCCGGCCGCGCGCGGCCCCCTGACTTTGGACATCCTGGGCGCGACAACGGGCGGCGTCATCACGACGGGCGGAGCCTGCGCGATGATCTGCGGCGCGAGCGGGTCAGGCATGGGCGTGCCGCTCACCGTTTGAAAATAGCCTTCCGGATACTGAAATTTCGGCAGGTTGAGAATCTGCACATCATCACCGATCTGCGTCTTCTTATAATTCCTGTCCACAAAATTTGAATCGGAAAAGGTCGAAGCCAGATTCAGCGCGTCGCGCACGGCTGGCACGTAAAAAGCGACGGCCAGCATGATGGCGTGCAGCACGATTGAGCCGCCCGCCAGCTTTAACATAATCGGCCAGCGCGGCACGCGATCCACTTCAAACTTCTCGAACAGCTCAGGCATTTCCATCATCGCTCTAAAACCCCGAAAAACCGCCTTTTGGCTTCCAGTTTAGACGCAGGAAACACTCCCCGCGTTGCGAGATTAGTATAAAGGATGAAGGGGGAAAAGCAAGGGATGAAGGCGGAGGGATGAGGGATGAAAGGGATGCTATTGAAACTTGAGCGGCTTAGCTTTATTTGAATCCTTCATCTTTGAGAAGCACACTTTCATCCCTCCGCCCTCATCCCCCCATCCCTTTCTTTGCTAGAATGGCGCGCATGCCACGTTCACGCGAAAAGGGAGGGCGACGCGGGCGGCGCGAGAAAGAAGGGGCGTCCGCAGATAAAAGAGGCGCAGGCCGCAAGGGCGACGTGCGGAAAAAGGATGAGCCGTCGCGCGCTGCCGTAGCGCAGGCCGCGCCGCTTCGCGCAGGCGAAGGGCGACCCATGCCACGCGCCTTGCGCAAACTGCTCGAAGGCATCGGCGCGCCCGCGCCCGCTCCTTTTAAACCAGACCCGTTTCAGCTCGAAGCCCTCGCCGCGCTCGAACATGAAGACGCGCTCGTGACCGCGCCGACCGGAAGCGGCAAGACCTGGATCGCGCGCGAAGAGATTCGTCGCCTGCTCGGAGAGGGGCGCAAGGCTTGGTACACCAGCCCGCTGAAGGCTCTGACCAACTCGAAATATCAGGAGTTCGCGGAAGAGTTCGGGCAAGAGCGCGTCGGCATCCTGACGGGCGACAGGAAAGAGAATACAGACGCTCCGCTCATCGTCGGGACGACGGAGATTTATCGCAACCAACTCTTTGACGCGCTCAGAGGCGGCGGCCAATTGCGCGCGGATTTGGTCGTGCTCGACGAGGCGCATTACCTCGCGGACGAAGAGCGCGGGCACGTCTGGGAAGAGGCGATTATCCTCTCGCCGCCGCGCGTGCGTCTCTTGCTCTTGTCGGCGACCATCGGCAACGCCGAAGAGTTTGCCGCGTGGATGCAGGAAGTGCGCGGCGTGCGCTGCACGGTCGTCTCACGTCCCGGCGCGCGGCCAGTTCCTTTGCGCGCCGCGTTTCTCCATCCAGAAGGACTGCTCGCGCCGCTCCTTGACGAAGACGGCAACCTGCATCCAGACATCGAACGCCTGAGCCAGCAGCAAGAGAGGCAGCCGCGCGCTTCCTGGAGATCGAGAAGAGGAGGCTACAGGTGAAAAGCAGAAGTTTCACGCAAAGGCGCAAAGGAAAGATGCGAAGAAGAGAAGCATGAGAGACAAGCTTTCTTGATTGCTTCTCTTTGCGCCTTTGCGTGAAAAGTTTTTGGAGTCACGTCTTGAAACTCAAGATGCCTGAGATGCCGCCCGCGCAGCTGCTCGCGGCGCTTCAGTCTTACAACCTACTTCCGGCCATCATCTTTCTGCCGACGCGCAGGCGTTGCGACGAGGCTGCGGCTGAAGCCGCCATGTCAAGACGCGACGACCGCGACGCGCGCCGCCGAGACCAACGCCGCGACATCCTGCGCGAGTTTGCCGCAGAGCACGCCGAGGTGCGCGGCCATCGCCACTGGAACACGATCATCAAAGGCGGCGTCGCCTCGCATCACGCCGGACACATTCCGGCCTGGAAGCTCGTCATCGAACGCTTAATGCAGGTCGGACTGCTCGACGCCATCTTTGCGACGGCGACGGTCGCGGCGGGCGTGGACTTTCCCGCGCGCACAGTCGTCATCACGAATGTTGACGCGCGGACGGGCGGCGGCTGGCGCGCGCTTTCGGCTTCGGAGTTACAGCAGATGACGGGACGCGCGGGGCGGCGCGGGCGCGACCGCGTCGGCTTCATCGTCGTCGCGCCCGGCCTGCATCAAGACCCCGAACGCATCGCGCATCTACTTGAAGCCGCGCCCGATCCTTTACAGAGCCAGTTTCGCGCGACCTATTCGACGCTGCTCAATCTGCTCGACGCTTACGAGAGCTTCGCGCACGTGCGCGAGATCGCGGAAAAGAGTTTCGCTTACAGGGAGACTGCGCGGCGCGTGGCTCGCGCTGAAAGAGAGCGCGACGAGAGCGAGCGGCGGATACGAGAAAAGCTGGACAGGGTCGGATGCACGCTGCCTTCGTCCGTCGCGCGCGGGCTTGAACGGCTGGCGAGCGCGCGTGCTCGCCTCTTGGAAAAACTGCCGCAGACGCGCTTTGAAGTCATCATGACTTGGCTCGATGAAGTCGTCGTGCCCGGACGCATCGTCGGCGTCGGACGTGCGGGAAAGCGTCTTGTGCTGGTGACACGCAGGCGCGGCGACGGCGTGATCGGTTTGCGCGAAGACGGACGCAGCGCAAGCTTTGCGCTTGACCGCGTGGGCAAAGTTTACGCGGGGATTTATCCTCTGCGTGATGACGCGATTGAAGCCGCGTTTGCGAATGTGCGGGCCGGCAAAGATGAGATTCTGCCCGAGCCGAAATTGCGCGAGGCGCGCGAGCATGAGGACGAAGCGGTCAATCTCATCAACGACATGATCGAAGAGCTTGCGCCCGAACACTTGAGTGATGATGAGAGGTCTGCTTGCGCCGAAGCTTTGTGGTCTGTCCTCGAAGACGCCGAAGCGGTCGAGCGCGCAGAACATCGGATTGAATCTTTGAGGGCGGAAATCTGGCAACCGTTTGAACGCCGTGCGCGCGTGCTCGCCTCTTTCGGCTATCTGGATTTACAAACTGAGCGCGTCACAGAGCGCGGACGCTGGCTCGCTGACTTGCATGTGGATCGCCCGTTACTTGTCGGTGAAGCCGTGAGGCACGGCCTCTTCGCCTCACTTGATGCGGCGCGCGCGGCTGGCCTGATGGCTGCGCTCGCGGCTGACGCCGAGCGCGATTACGGCGAGCTTGAGTTGGATGATGATTTAATCGGCAAGCTCGAAGAGTTTGACCGCGTGGCTTACACCGTCGCCAACGAAGAATGGAAGCAGGGCTTAGAGCCTGCGCCGGAGATGAATTTCTCTGCGGCGGCGACCGCCGCGCGCTGGGCTGGCGGCATTGAATGGGAAGAGTTGGTCAAAGAGACGCGGGCCGAAGAGGGCGACCTTGTGCGTATGCTCTCGCGCACGGGCGAATCCTTATTGCAAATCGCCAGCCTGCACAAAGCGCAACCCGCCGCCGCGCGCACGGCCTCCATCGCCGCCGAAGCTATCCTGCGCGAGCCTGTGAGATAGAACGGTTGGCAGTTGGCAGTGTGCAGTGTGCAGTTGGCAGTTGACAGCAAAAGCAATTCAGCTTGTCTTGACTGTCAACTGCACACTGCCAACTGCCAACTGTTTCCCGTTGTGTTAGAATAACGGGCGCGGAGGTAGTAAGAATTATGGAAGAGACGAAAGAAGCTCCTGAGTGCACGGGCAATCCGGTGTGCGATGCTTTGCGATATTTGGGCGACGCGTCTTATGCTGTGCTGCCGCGAGACGTGGCGCATCAGCTCGGCGAGTTTAAGAAGAACTTGTTGGGCGGCATGCGTTGGCTGCTTGAGAAAGAGATTAAGTGGATTGACGAGCGCGTCAAGGGCGGCGACCGCCTGCGCGAAGAGTGGCGGCGCGGCACGGGCGCGAGCGAAGATGTCGGCAGCGGAATTTGACGAAGGAAAGACGTGTTCACGCAAAGGCGCAAAGAAGAACGCGAAGGAATTGAGTGCCGCCTATTTGTTGCGTGCTTTTCTTTGCGCCTTTGCGCCTTTGCGCGAGATGCTTTCGGGTTCGACGATTTGTTAGCTTGAGAGATATAAGAATGGAAGTCTTATTAGCTGAAGAGTTCGGGTTCTGTTTCGGCGTCGAGCGCGCCGTCGAGATGGTCGAAGAGGCTGTGGCCGAAGGCGGCGTGGTGCGCTCCCTCGGCCCGCTGATTCATAACTCGCAGGAGATGAAGCGACTCGAAGAGCGGGGCGTCCAGACCATCAACGCGCCCGGAGAAGCGGACGAGGGCGTCACCGCAGTGATTCGCGCGCACGGCGTCACGCCGCAGGTGCAGCGCGAATTAGAATCTCGCGCCGCCAAAGTGGTTGACGCGACCTGTCCCTTCGTCACCAAAGTTCAAAAGCTGGCCGAGAGAGCCGCCGCCGAGGGGCGCGATGTCGTCGTCGTCGGCAACCCCGACCATCCTGAGATGATCGGCGTCGTCGGCTATGCTCCCGACAACACTTACGTCGTGCGCGATGCGAGCGAAGTCGAAAAGCTCCCGACGCTTCACCAGCCTCTCGTCGTCTCGCAGACCACTCTGAAACTCAAAACCTTTCAAGACGCAGCCGAAGCCGTGCGCTTGAAGGCCGACGCGCCGCCGCAGATCGTCAACACTATCTGCTCGGCCACGCGCGACCGTCAGGACGCCGCCCGCGCCCTCGCCGGAGAGGTCGAAGCCTTCTACATCATCGGCGGTCGCCACTCATCCAACAGCGTCAAACTTCTCGCCGTCTGCCAGGAGCAATGCGAGCGCAGCTACTTGATAGAGACTGCCGCCGAGATAAACCCGACTGACCTCGCCGGCCTCTCACGCGTCGGCGTCACCGCCGGAGCTTCCACGCCCAACTGGCTCATCAATCAAGTCGTTGAACGCTTGCGCGAAATAGGATAATCAGTAGTTAAGCGGGCGAGAGTCATCCAGCATAGTCGGGAGAAATCAATGCCGTTCAATCAAGGGGTCAAGAGATTGATCGTCATAGACAAGAGCACTGGCAAGCACCGACCATGTGTCATGTGCGGGAAAACCTATCCTTTGCCGGATGCGGTTCATATCATTGATCAGAAGGAATGGAAGAAGGCGTCCGCAAAAGGACACGACAGCAAGGACAACGGAATTCCGTTGTGCCCTAACTGTCATAGGATTTTCGACGAGGTGCTCAAGCCGTTCCTGTATCGCGCTCTGACCAAGTACGGTTCCCAAAATCTTCCCAAAGGCTGGTCGAAGAGCAACAAAATGACTGTCAGTGAACGTGATTTAGGTTTCGAAGAATGACTGGCGATGTTCGCCCCGTAAGGGCTTTGCCCAACGAAAGTGTTTGAAGAGGATTCCGCCGGGCAAGAAATATAATTGTTGGGCAAGATGAAATAAAGGGCTTTCTCTGCTTCCGTCCGTTTACCTTATGTAGATGCCTTTCATGAAGTCTCCGGCTCTCATGATTTCCGAGACGGTGACAAGTTCTAAGTCGCGCTTGCGTATATCAACGAGCGTGAGGTCGAGAAACTGCTTGACATTCTTGACCGTCACCTCACCCTGTTTATTGATCATCTTATCGTGGAGCAGCACGATACTTGCGCCTTCCCTCATGTTCTTGAAACCGAGCTTATCGCTTTCCGGCGAGCGATCCCATCCGATTAGCCGATAGTGCGGGAATTTCGCTTTGATTTTTTGCCACTGTGAGTGTTTGATTCTGCCAAACGGCGGGCGGAAGAGAGACAGATTGGGATAGAGAGGGCTAATCAGATCATGTGTTTTCGTCACACTCGACAATGCCTCTTCATCTGTCAAACCGTGCATTCCCTTTTTGTCGTCAGGCACGAGCTTAATGACGCCGGGTTCATGACTCCACGAGTGATTACCGACTTCATGCTTTTCTTCCCTCATCCGGCTGACGGCAGATTTCGTACCGGAGTTGACATGCTGTCCCTGCAAAAAGAAGGTGACTTTGATTTGAGGGGCATTAATAAAAGGAATACTTTTCAAACTACTGTTACAGTCCTTGATGATGTCCAGTAGATCGAGCGTCTGGTGTGCGTTTTGTGCCGTGTATGGGCCATCGTCAAAGGTCAGGGCGATCTTGGGTGCCAAGGGTTGCTCCTTGTTATTAGGTGAAGTGCCATTGAACAGAGGTAGCGGCAGAGAGCAGGCGAAGGTAATAATTTAGGAGTAAAACGTGATTAAGCATTTCATGGGAGCAAGCCTTTCTACTATGGGCAGAGGTGTTTGAGCGGCGACATCATACTCCTCTTGGAAGGTTTTTCAAGCTATTTGCATACTAGAGAGTTTGACCATACGCCCGATAGAGAGACGGGTCACGTCGACAATGCACGGGAGCGTGCATAGGGAATTGTTGGGCAGACTTACGTTCTGTTGGGCAAGAGTGGATCGTTAGGCAAAGCCCTGCCGAAGAGACCGTGCGCGATTTGTCTGAGCGCATGCTGGCTGGCGTCGCTGCCAAATACGGCAAGGATAGCGACGAGTATGAGAAGGCTGGCGGCGTCCGCAAGAGCGAGCGCAAACGACCCACACGCACACCTGTTGCGCCTAAAGCTTGAACCACAAATGCGGGAGGCGCGTTTCTTCCGGCAAGTCTTGCCAGCGTCTCCCGTTTCATTTCAAATCCCGGACCGACTCATCAACCAAGTCCTCGAATGCCTCGATAGCAGGCTTTGAAGTTGCTTCATCACAATAAGGAAGCCGGATAAGATCGCCTGTCCGCTCTCAAATCTCACGCGTCGTCGTCCACTTCATCCGCCATGTCCGCCTGGTCAAGTAGATAAACGAGCTGGCGCGCCTCTTCGTTGCCGTATTCGTCCGCCTGACGTTCGAGGGCGTCGCGGGCGATCTCTGCGTCAACCTCGTCCGTGAGGAGCGCGACGAGCATGCCGGTCGGAGAGAGCGCGAGAGCTTCGTGCGCGAGCGCGCGGATGACCGGATGGTCGTGGCGCGCCAATTCGCACATCTCGCTCGGAGTGAAACGCGCGGTCGTGAGCGTGTCGGCCAGTTGGTCTATGCGCGCGAAATCATGTGCGCGATGTGCGCGCATGACGAGCTGCGCGAAGACCTCCGCCGACTGCGTTTGATTCTGCAAGAGAGCGGCGCAGGTCTCGGCCATGCGGCGCATCTCGCGCGACTGCTCCACGCTCAAGCTCTTGCCGTTTTCCGCCACGCGCTCGTCCAGCGCGGAGAGCAGGCGGCTCAGTTCCCAGTCCGAGCGCGCGTCGTAATGTTTCGCGCCGCCGCCGTGTGGTGGTGCGGCTGCCGTCGGATTCGCGGTGGGTGTTTGCAGCGCGCCGACGATGAGTTTGCGCGTCGTCGAGCTTAAGCCCTCCCAGACGCTGGCCACGCGCGCACCGAAATCTTCAATCATCATTCTCAAAAATTCGCTCCTCAGACTCGCGCAAAATAAGGGGATGCGAGCCTTCCCCGTCTGCCATGAGTCTACTATAAAGCGTGGCGGAGGGCGAACCATGAAAGCGTAGAGGTCAGAGGTCAGAAGTCAGATGCCGGTTTTTTGTTTTTTACCAGCATCTGACCTCTGACCTCTGACATCCGCTTTTACTCCTGCGCTGCCGGATTGTGGTCTATGATCTCGTTGATAACGGTGAAGGGGATTTTGATGATCTCGCCGTCGGCGCGTTCGATCTTGACGGTCGGAGTCGTGAGAGCCTGCGTGGTTCTCATGCTGCGGACGATGCCGCGCACGTGTTTGCCGTCGAGCGTGACGATCTCTATATTGTCTTTGCCGTAGAGCGGCTGCAAGGCCGCGAGGGCTTTGGTGACTTCCACTTTATGTGTACCGTGCTTTCTTGAAATCGGTTACGATCAGACCGCCCTTGAGAGATGCGCCGTTGCCTTTTCGCCTGCATTCTGATAAAGCAAAGGACGCATGCGCCGTCCGGTTTGGTTTTTGTCTAGCATGAAGCATGCCATCCATGCTCCCCTTTGATAATCAAGCGGGATTTGAAGGCCGCGCCGCCGTAATGTGTGCGCGGTGTATTGATTACGCGGATAAATTTCAGCCGCGCGTCCGAAGAACATGCAACCGCGACGCAACACTTGGCGTATAAAGCCACTGAAGCGGTCGCGGGAGCTTGAATCACAGCTCTCTTTTTATTGATCTTAGATTTTCCGAAAAAGCAGCTCATGTCATCTGAATCGCAAAGCGTTAAAGAACCGAAGGGCGCGAGCGGCGCGCAGGACAACACGTCGTGCCCTAACTGTCGCGCGTTGATGCCGCAAGGGATGCGCTTCTGCCGCCTCTGCGGTTTTCGCCTCGGTGAAGGGATAGAGGAATACACAGAGACCGTCCGCCTCGGCAGTCAGCCGCGCACGGCGTCCGCCGCCGGAGCTGAGCAACAGCCGCGCGCGCCATTCAGCAGCGCACAAGAGTGGGGCGCGATGTCGCCTGCGGGCGCGTCCTCAGTCGCGCTCGGCAGAAGGAGGCGCAGGGGCAAAGGGCCGCACTGGGTCGTGTGGGTGATTCTCGCCATCGTCATCTCGTCGGTCGCGGGCGGAAGCTTTATCAGGCCATTCAGGCTCAACATCGGCGGGCCGGGCGCAGGGAACGCGCCAGCCCCTTCGCTATCCAAAGTCGGCGCGAGCAGCTTTTCAACTGCCGACGGCGGCGGCGCGATGATCGAGTCCGTCACTCCGTCCAATGCTCCGATGGACAAGGCCGGACTCATCGGCGGCGACATCATCAAGAGCTTTGACGGCAAGGCGGTCGCCACCGACAGCGAATTACGCAAACAGATCGCCGCGACTCCGGTCGGCAAGCCCGTCGAAGTCATCTACGTGCGCGACGGCGAGACTAAAAAGACGACGCTCACGACCGTCTCTGAGGACGAGATGGACAGGCTCACGGAGATTGCATCTAACGTCCCGCGCGGATTTTTGGGCGTTGACGATATGGAGCGCGTCGCCGTGCCGAACACAAACCTTTACGGCGTCCGCGTGGGCGATGTGACCAAGAATGCTCCGGCCAACATGGCTGGCTTGCAGGACGAAGACATCATCATCGAGTTCGGCGGCACCCCGATTCGCACGCCCGATGAACTGACCGAGCGCATTCATCGCGCCACGCCTTACAGCATTATCAAGACCGTCGTCATGCGCGGCGCAGAGCGCGTCGAGCTTGACATCAAGGCTGGCGGCAGATGATTAGTCGGGCGCGGCATACTCCGTGAGCCGCGCCTGCATCTCGCGCCTCAACTCTTCTCTGGCCTCTTCGTCTTCATCAGCCTCGAAAGTCTCAAAGAGCGCGTAAGGAGTTTCGCCCACGAGGCGCAACTCCCAAGCCTCGCGCCCGGCGTGCGATGCGCGCGAAAACCACAACGCGTCAACCCCTGCCTCTTCCGGCGCGATGCCCGCGAAAGCAGCCTCTATCAATTCCGCCCGCGACTCACGCATGGTCTCCGCGCGCATCAACACACGCCGCAACTCCCAACTATGCTTTTGATAAGCGGCGACAGTTTCACTGAAACGATCAAGCTGATTCATCTTAAGGTTCAAAGCTCAAGGTTCAAAGTTCAAGGTTCGAGAGTGATAACTTTGAACCTTGAACTTTGAACGTTGAACCTCTTTTATCTTCTCTACCGCGTCGGCGGCTTGATGTCTTTTCCCTTCTCAGGCTTCGCGCTCTGCGTGGGAGCGGGCGCGGGCGGCGCAGTCGGCGGCTTGGCTCCGGGCGCAAGCGGCATCCCCGGTTGCTGTGCGCCCTGCTTCGTCGAAGGGTTTGCGCCCGGCGCGGCTCCCGGCTGCGGCGGCGCGCCTTGCGGCGTGCCCGGTTGCGCGCCCGGCGGCAACTCGCCCGGATTGTCCATGTTGGCCGGCCCGGTGGGCGACATCGTGCCCTTGAAGAAAGTGTCAATCGCCAGCTTCCACTGCCCGTCCTCTTTGACGAAAGGCAACGGGTCCCACTGTCCCGTCTTCTCGTTCTTGACCTGTAGAAGGGCTACCTTGTCCGCCCATATCTTCTCGTCGCGCGTCTCCGGCAGCTTGGGCGCAAAGGTCGTCTCCGTGATTCCGTTTTCAACCACCTGGTTGAGCGTCTTCTTCTGCATCTGCGCGTAAGTGTCCATCATCTCCAGCGTGCCTTTGGAGAGCGTCTTTTTGATGGCCTCGGAATCTTTTTTCTTGACCGCTTCATAGAGAGCTTTGTAGGCGAGCGTCGGCGTTGATTGATCTCCGCCCTTCGCCCTGCCCCCGCACGCGGCTGCGAGCATCACCGCACAGGCGAGCGCGAGGCCGAGCAACTTAAACTTTCTGTCTGTCATGATAATCTCCTGAAAAGTTTGATGACTGATTGATAAACTTCGGCAAAGAGGAGCGGCGCAGTATACAACAATCAAGAGCAAGGATGAAGGCGGAAGGCGGAAGGATGAAAGGCAAGCTATTGACAGATGCGTGGCTCGGCTCAAGCCGAACCGCTCAAGTTTAAATAGCATGCCTTTCATCCTTCCGCCTTGCTCTTGTTGACCGCACATGATGCCGACCCTTATGATTCTCGCCTGGCTTGATGAGGAGTCTGTTGCTTCAAAGATTTTCGCACTTCGCGCTCGAACGCACGCGTCCCGCACGGCTGGTTGCGGCGGCGTGCTCGCTCGCACTGGCAAGCGGCGGACTCTTTTTTCTTGAGGGGTGCTCGCGCAGACCGAATACGGCGGCGCAGCAGCAGGCCGGACAGACGCGCCCGCGCGTGGCCGGAAACGAGAATAACAACGGCATGACGAATGAACCGAAGACGGGCGCGCCAGCTCCCTTCTATGCTGCTTTCGAGAAGTCTCTCGCGCGACGCGGCTTGAGACCCGAAGCCGTGTGCGACCCGAACGATGCGGTCGCGCGCCGCATCCTGGAAGACTACGGCGCGATGTTCGTGGCGAGCCAGACGGTGCTCCCGCCCCCGACCTGTATCTTCAAGAGCGAAGGCGAGGTCACGAATTTTCAGCAGCGCGCCGGATTCAGCGCCGCAGAGATAGAGGGCGCGACCATCGAGCTGCAACCGGCGGCGATGAAGGCTCTGCTTGAGGCGCGCGAGGAGGCGCAGGCCGAAGGTCTTGACATCACGCCGCGCGGAGGCACGGAGGCCGCGCGCCGCAATTACGACGACACGCGCCGCCTCTGGGATACAAGATTTTTGCCCGCGCTCAAATACTGGCAGGAGCAGGGCAAGCTTTCAGAGGAAGAGGTCGCACGGCTTAAGGCTTTGCCGCTTCATGAGCAGGTCAGAGAAGTGCTTGAATTGGAGAAGAACGGCATCTATTTCAGTCAGGATTTATCGAAATCAATTCTCTATTCAATCGCCGCGCCCGGCACGTCGCAGCACATCGCCATGCTCGCGCTCGACGTGACGGAGTTTGCAGACGCGCGCGTCCGCAAGGTTCTCGCGCGGCACGGTTGGTTTCAAACCGTCAAGAGCGACTTGCCGCACTTCACCTACCTGGGCGTGAGCGAAGCAGAGCTGCCCTCGCTCGGACTTCATTCCGTGATGTCGGGCGAGCAGGAATTTTGGATACCGGATGTAGAACAGCAGGGATGAGGGCGGAGGGATGAGGGATGCAGGCTCGGCTGTCAAAGTTGAATGGTTCATATCAAGATGAACAGTTCAACTGAAGCCGAACCGCTCAAGCTTGAATAGCATCCCTTTCATCCCTCATCCTTCCGCCCTCATCCCTTAACTTAAAGGAGAACCCCCGAACCATGATCTACTGCACCAACTGCGGTCAACAAAATGCCGATGATGCGCGAAGCTGCATGAACTGCGGCCAGGCGTTCACAGGACAGGGCAGCTCGACTCCCTTCTCAGCTCCGCCGCCCCCATCACAACAACAGCAACAGCAGCAGCAGGGACAGACTCCGTGGGGCACGCCCGCTTACGGCGCGCCGATGCAACAGCGACCGGGCGGCGGCCTGTTCGCCATCGGCGAAAAACGCGAGCCGATCACAGTCCTCCTGCTCACGCTGGTGACGTGCGGCATCTATGCTATCTGGTGGTATTACGCGTATGCGACCGAGGTCAAGAACGCGCTCGGACGCGAAGACTTGAACCCCGGCACGGACTTGCTGTTGATGTTCGTGACCTGCGGCATCTGGGGCATCATCTCTTTCTATTATAAATATCCGAAGCTGATGGTGGAGATGCAGCAGAGGGTCGGCTTGCCTGTCAACGATATTTCGACGATGACGCTGATCTTCGTCTTCATCTTCAGCCCGGTCTCCATCTTTATGATTCAAGACCAACTGAACACTATCTGGAACGCCGCCGCCGGACAGAGATAAGTAAAAGGGGTGATTAGCTCAAGTTGCGAGTTATCAAATTACATCAAACCGCAGAGACGCAGAGAGAGAGAGAGAACTTAGATTAAAGAAACACTTGAACCGCTTTGGTTTGTCTGAATCCTTCATGCTTCTCTCTGCGTCTCTGCGGTGAAAAGATAATTGGCAACTTGAGTTAGTTGGAGCATCATGGCGCACAGTATCGAGCGGCAAGCGGAATCGGAAGAGAGGCATGAAGCGGCAACTGCGGCGAGGGCGACGCATGTTCACGCCATGCCTTACGCTTCCGCCGAGAGGCATCTCGCGTGGACGACGCTCATCGGACTCTCAGCCGTCTTCGTCATCAGTATGCTCTGGCGACCGCCGGACGAGCCGACTGTGATTCTGTGCCCGTTCCGCGCACTGACCGGATTGCCCTGCCCGGGTTGCGGGATGACGCGCGCCTTCTGCGCTCTCGGACACGGCGACCTGCTGCGCGCCATTCATTTCAACGCGCTCAGCCCGCTCCTGTATCTCTCGTTCATAGTCATCTGGCTCGGCGCGGCGGCGACCGTCTTCAAGTTCGAAAGAGTGCAAAAGGCCGTGATGCGCCTGCGTCCGAACATGACGGCGAGCATGTTGATGCTCGCGCTGGTCTTGGCGTGGTGGGTGGTGCGACTGGTGTACGGATTCTGAAGCGGGTGAAAGGGCTTTGCAAGCAAGAATGAAATATTGCCCGACATGCAGGCGCACGTATGCTGACGACACGCTGAGATTTTGTCTGGACGACGGCGCGCTGCTCTTGAGCGGAGAAGGCGACGCGCCGGACGCCTCTTTCGATCCGAACGCGACCCTGCGCGACAGCAGCAGCAATCCGCCGTCACATCGCAGCAACGCGGCAACCGAGATACTCGGCGCATCGGGCGCGGCTCAGACCGAGCGCATGCCGCCGTCCATGCCGACGCTCGCGCAAGCGCCGCCGCGCGCAACCGAGCGTGACATCTACGCCGCGCCGACGCCGCGTCCGCCGAAGACGCAGAACACCGCGCTCGTCGTCGGCCTAACGGTGATTGCGATGCTCATCTTGCTCGCGCTCGGCGGCGTCGCCGCGTGGTATTTTTTCAGAAGCGACAAGCCGACGGGCACGACTCAGTCGCAGCTTAATCAGAACCAGAATCAGAACGCGCAGACCAAACCGGATAACACGAATCTCAAGAGCTACACCACGACGCCGAACGCCAACCTCGCGCCCTCGCCCGCTGCAACCGCGACGCCCGCGCCGGTGGATGTGGCGGCTGTGCGCGAACAGGTGACGAGCGTTTTGAACGGCTGGGCTTCGGCATCGAGAACGCACGATCTGGATAAACACCTGAGCTATTATGCGGACACGCTCGACACTTACTACAACGCGACGAACGTCAGCTCAAGCCGCGTCCGCTCAGACCGCGCGCGCGCTTACAAAATCTACACGACGCTCGATGTCGAGCTGAGCAATCTCAAGATCACGCCCGACCCGTCGGGCGAGAAGGCGACCGCGACCTTTGATAAGACCTGGACTTTTGAAGGCAGCGAGAAATATTCGTCCGGCTCCGTGCATCAGAAAATCTGGCTCACCAAAATCGGCGGACGCTGGCGCATCACGGGCGAAAAAGATTTGCAGGTCTACTACGTCAACAATAATAAGGAAGAGAAGAATTACAGATAGAGCATGAGCGGGCGATAATTCATTCTTGCTTTTCTTTGCGCTTCTTTGCGTCTTCCTTCTTTGCGCTCTTTGCGTTTAGAGTTCAACTTAACCGCACAGAGCGCAAAGGAAAGCTCGCACAGCACGTAAAGAGATGTCCTGCTCTTGATTAAGTGATGAAACGCTGTCCGATATGCCAGACGACTTACGACGACGACGCGCTGAACTTCTGCTTGCAGGACGGCGCGACGCTCGTCATGGTCGGAGAGTCGTCGTCATCATCGCGCGGCGGTGACGCGACGCTGATTTTACCGGAAGACGCGGCCAACTATCTCGCGCAGCTTCCGACCGAAGCCTTAGACCCGCGCGGCGCACAGACAGAGCATCTGCCGCAGACCGCTCCGACCGTGCCCGTCCAGCCACCGCGCGAGACGGCGCGCGATGCACACTTCGCGTCGGCCACTCCGACGCCGCAAAAATCTTCAAACACGCTGCTCATCATCGGCGTCACGGCCATCGTCATTCTGCTCCTCGCGTTGGTCGGCATCGGCGCGGCTCTGCTCTTTCGCGGCACAGGCACACAGCCTGCTGAAGACGCGCGCAGTCGAACTAACACGAATCAGAGTGGCGACAACAACAACGCTGCTGCCGAAAGAGGAAACAGCAACTCTGTGAACCGCGCCAACGCGAACGACTCATCCGTTAACAAGTCGAGCGCGGACGCACCATTGCACATCACCGCGACAGCCTCTTCGACGCGCGTGCCCTTGAAGGCTTTCACATATGACGCGGCGCATGTGCTTGACGGCGACTTGCAGACGGCTTGGATTGAAGGCGTGCCCGGCCCCGGCCTCGGCGAGTGGATTCGCTGTGACTTCGACCGCGAAGTCAAGCTCAACCGCGTGCGCCTCACGCCCGGCTATTTCAAAAACGCTTCGATCTGGAAACAGAACAACCGTTTAGCCGCCGCCACGCTCTACTTTTCCGACGGCACTTCGCGCCGCTTCACTTTTCCCGACGAGATGCAATGGCAACCGCTCGACACCTCGGGCATCCGGACGCGCTTCGTCCGCCTCGTCATCTCAGACATGTATCCCGGCTCGGTTGATTCCGAAGACACAGCCATCTCCGAAATCTCTTTCGACTGGGAGTCATAACAAAGCGATATGTCATATAATGTCAAAGGAGCAGCTCAGGAGTTAAGTTAGACAATGATGGAAGACATGCAAAATACTCCGCTCACGGTTAGCGATGACGGCACGATTCGCGTTAAAGGCTCGCGCGTCACGCTTGACGTTATTGTGCGTCAGTTTAAGCAAGGAGCGACGGCAGAGCAGATTTTAGAAGATTTTCCTGCATTGAACCTACGTGACGTGTACGGAACTATTTATTATTACCTAGATCACGAAGAAGAAGTTGAAGAGTATCTGACAAAACAGAAGGACGCTGCCGATGAGATTCGTAAATTTATAGAAAGTAAAATTGATAGCAAGATGTTGCGTGAACGAATTCGCACAAAGCGTAAACAGTTAGTAAACAAGTAGCTCACACAAATCGTGCTTCCGCTTTTACTAGACGAAAATTTTAACCAACGCATTTTGCGCGGTCTCGAACGTCGCATCCACAACTTGGATTATTCGGTTGTCCAAGAATCAGGTCTCAGTGGAGAATCGGACTCCAATATATTGGCTTGGGCTGCTGAACAAAACCTTGTTCTCGTTACTCACGATTTGAAAACCATTTCGCGATTCGCTTACGAAAGAGTTGTCGCAAGCTTGCTCATGCCCGGCGTGATTGCTATTGATGATGAATTACCGATAGGCCAAGTGATTGAAGAACTCGCAATCATTGTTGTATGTAGTGAGATAAGCGACTGGCAAAACCAAGTTGTTTATTTGCCGCTATGAAAATCCCCCTTCTTTGAAGACATAATTTTTCGCCTCACAAAAAGCTTGCCTCATCGCGCAAAAGTGCTAAACTACGCGGTTACCGGCTCCACTAGAGGGCAGGCCGGGACACCCCTCTCCCGTTTAAGACCGAAACAGAATAACTTTTCGAGCGCCGCTTGGGACTCGCGCGTCCCTTCGTCCCCTTGCTGTCACGCGCGCCAATTCTTCGAGCGACCCTTGATCCCGACTAAAGAGGGTTCAGATCATGGATGTCCCCCACATTATCGCCGGGCGATTTCGTATCGAGTGCGAAATCGGCAAAGGCGGCATGGGCACTGTCTATCGCGCCACACACTTAGGACTCGAACGTCCAGTCGCGGTCAAAATCATCAAACAGGAGTTCGCCTCGGATCAGGAGGTGGCCGACCGCTTCATGCGCGAGGCGCGGACGATGGCTAAGCTGCGTCATCCGCACGCCGCGATGATCTTTGACGCTGGCAATTTGCCCGACGGGCGACACTTCATTGTGATGGAGTTCGTCGAAGGCACGACGCTTTCGGAATGTCTCCTGCGCGAAGGCCGCTTCACGGCTGAACGCGCGGTCGCCATCGCTTCCGACATCTGCGACGTGCTCCGCGAAGCTCATCGCCTCGGCATCGTGCATCGTGATCTCAAGCCGTCGAACATCATGCTCAACGACAGGGGCGTATGCGTGCTCGACTTCGGCGTGGCGAAAGTCCTGGCGACATCGGCTGCGGCTGAAGCCGCTTCGACGCACGCGACGACCGGCTCCGGCTTCATCGTCGGCACGCCGCGTTACATGTCGCCCGAACAATGCCTCGGGCAAAAGGTCGGAGCGCGAAGCGATCTCTACAGTCTCGGCGTGTTGCTCTTTGAGATGCTCGCGGGACAGCCGCCCTTCACGGACGCCTTGCCTTCGGCTGTGCTCGTCAAGCAGGCGACGATGCAGCCGCCGCCCTTGCCAAAGCTCAGGCAGGACATTCCGCGACCGCTTGCGATGGCGGTTCACACACTGCTCGCCAAGCGGCCTGACGACCGACCGATGGACGCCGCCGCCGCGCAGAGGCTCTTGCAGAGAAGCCTCACGCGTCCCGACATTGACGTGCCGGACGCAGAGCCTTTCGCTTCTACCGTCGCCGCCTTGAGCAGCCGCCCCGGCATACTCTTTCGAGCCATCACGCCGCTCTTTCTGATTGCGGTCTTGGGCACGGTGCTTTTCGTCTGGGGGCGCAGCGTGACCGACACGCCGCAAGCCGCGACGATGACACAGGCCGCGCTGCTTCCATCTCAAGACGCAAACACAACTCAAACAGCTCTGCCCGCAACCAGCGACGCTGCAAATCCGGTCGTGGCGACGGCTCCTGCTGAGAACGCGCCCGTGACTGCCGCGAGCTTCGCGCCGGTGGAGACTCTCTCGATTGAGGCGGCGCGCAGAATCGTCAACTCCGCCTCGCATCATTCGATTAACGACGTGCGCCTCGTGCGCTTGGGACGCGAGACGGCGATTGCCGCGATTCATGATGAGCATGAAGCGGGAACGACTCATCTCTTCATGATGCAAAAGCTGAACGGGCAGTATCGCGTATCGGGACGCGCACTGCTCGACAAGCCGGACTTTCGCGGCGCGTCGTGGACGTTCGAGAATGTGGACAGCGACGGCGATGGTTATGACGAAGTTCTCTGCACTGGGACGAAGGGCAAGCGTTCCTCAGCCGCCACTCGCCTGCTGCTTTACGTGCCGCGCACGCGCGAGGCGTACAGCCTGCGCCGCGAGCCGGACGCGCGCGTCGCAGGTCGCCCGCGCATCACGCTCTCAGCCAACGCCCTCACGCAGGAGGCCGCGCCCTATCGCTTGTTGCTGCAACAGAGAGCAAGAGCTTTGACCGGCTCTTTCTGAAAGGTCGAATCTGATACCTGGTTGCAAAATAAAGTAAGTTTGAGCATGAGGCACGAAGAGCGGGGGCAAGCCGCCCTTCCCAACCCTTGAGACATTCAAGCATGAAAGCTTAGCTCTCAAATTCAAATGTCTCTAAGGTCAGGAAGAGGGGCTTGCCCCCGCTCTGCCTTATTTTAACGTCAGTTCGAGATAAGCAAGGAAACTCACAGAGCCTGCGTCAGCAGGCGGCAAGAGTCTAGCCCCATGCGTGAGCATGGGGTCACGATACATCAGATTCTCAAGAGCCTGCGTGAGCAGGCGACAGATGAGAGGATGAGCAATCATCTGTCGCCTGCTCACGCAGGCTCAACATCTTAACTTCCTTGTACCCCACGCTGACGCGTGGGGCTACACTCTCTCGCCTGCTGGCGCAGGCTGGTTGAAGGCTTTACGTCGAACTGACGTTATTTTATTTTGCAACTTGGTATGAAGTATCTTTAGAAGCTCGCGTGCTTATGGCGTAAGCACGCGAGCTTTTATAGCAATTAGCAAAAAGAGGAGAAAGCCTGTCAAGACTTTCTCCTCTTTTGGTGAAGCCCTTTGAAGGGGCGAGTTAGAAGATGAAGCGGAGGCCGAAGCGCAGGCTGCGCGCGTCGCCCGCGTTGAAGCCCGGATTCTGGAAGCTGGAGACGGTGAAACCGTTCGAGGCGTCCTCCGTAATCGCATCCGGCACACCGAAGTTGCGACGGTTGAGCAGATTGAACGCTTCCAGGCGGAACTCAAGGCTCGTCTTTTCAGTGACCCTCGTCGTCTTGAAGACCGCCATGTTGACCGTGTAGGTCGGCAGCCCCGTGAACGTGTTGCGTCCCACATCGCCGAACGGAGTGCGGAAAAGCTGGAACGCTTCGAGCGCCGCGAGCGGCTCGCCGAAGGCGGGGAAGAGGCCGAAGTCGTTGTAGATCAACCGGGCCTGCTGAAGAGCCATTTGCCCCGCGTTCGCTCCCGACACGACCTGTCCGACCGAGCCGGGACTCAGCGTGTTGTAAATGATAAAGCTGCCCGGCGTGGCCGTGCCGCCATTGTAATCGCACTCAGGCCCGCCGAAGAGCACGTCGCAAGCCGCGCCGTAACCGAAAGCAATCGTGCCGATGGGCGCGTTCGGATTTCCGTTGAACGGACGCAGACCGCTGTTGACAGACGAGGCAAGTTGGTCGTAACGACCGAAAGCTTCGTCCGGCGTGTAAGGCCGCCCTGAGCCGAGGCGAATCAGACCGTTGAGCTGATAGCCGCCGAGCAGGTGGCCGATGAATCCATGCTGCTCTTTGTAGAACGGCAGGTCATAGATAAAGTTGGTGTTGAAGATGTGCTTCTGGTGGAAGGCCGAAAGCCCGCGCTCGCCGCTCGAAGTGTCGAACGGGTCTTGCGAGACCGCGACCGTCTGTCCGCCGCCCAAAGTGGCGAACACCTCAGAAGAGTTGTCAATCGTCTTGCTCAACGAATAGTTCACATTGAGCGCGAGCGAGTTGCGGAAGCGCGTGTCGAACCTGAGCTGAAGCCCGTTGTAGGTCGAAGAGGCGCTGTTCTGACGTTGCAAGACGAAGCCGAAGTTCGGGTCGAGACGACCGTTACCGTTGGCCGCCGCAGCCGTCCGGCTGGTGAAGTTGTTGGCCGCCGTCGGCGCGACGCAGTTCGCGGCAGCTCCGACGCAGCTTCCCGGCAGGACGCCGTGCGTGAAGCGACCCGGATCGCCGTAAAGCGTCTGTCCGGCAATCGCCAGATAACGCAGGTTCGGATTGGCATTGACGGTCTGAAACTGTCCGACAATGCGCGAGCCGACATAGCGAGCTTCAATCACTGAGTTCTTCCACAGCTCCTGCTGAATGCCGAAGTTGAAGGACATCGTGTACGGATTGTGGAAGTCCGGAGCAACCAGCGTGCGGCTGAAGAGTCGCGGGTCTCCGCCGCCCGTCGAAGGCGTCGTGTTGAGCTGAGCCGTCGTCGTCGGCAGGAACGGATAGCTTACTGCGCCCGCTCCGCCCGGCGTTTGCAGGAAAGTCCCGCGCGCGACGAAAGGCGCAGACGTAATCGTGTTCGAGACCAGATTGAAATAGCTTGGATCGTAAGCGATGCCGAAGCCGCCGCGAATCACCGTGCGGCCGTTCGTGAAACGCTCGCCCAGAAAATGCAGATTCGGAGACCACGCGAAACCGACGCGCGGCGCGATGTTGTTCTTGTCAAGCGGCAGCTTCGTCGCCGTGCGCGCCGAAAGCGGGAACGACGGATCAAAGAGCGCGGTGCTCGGATCGGACTCGCGCGCGTTGAGCTGGTCGATCAGCTTGTTCAAGGGCTGCGTCGAGATTTCATAACGCAAGCCGAGGTTCAAGGTCAGGGTCGGGCGAATGCGCCAGTCGTCCTGCACGAAGAAGAAGTAATCGTTCTGCTCCTTGCGCGAATTCGGGTCGCCCAAAGTGAAGTTGATCGTGCGCGGGCGTCCCAGAATGAAGTTCTCAATCTGCGTCGCGCTCATTCCGGTGCGCGGAGTTCCGTTCAAGGCAAAGAAGGTGTCCGCCGGAACTGTTCCGCCCGAAGCTCCGCCCGTGAAGGTGAAGCCGCCGAGGAAGAACGGCAGGAAAAAGTCGTTGACGCGCTGGAAGCGTATGTCCGCGCCGAACTTAAGAGCATGGTTGCCGAGCGTCGTCGAGACAGTATCCTGCAACTGGTTGGTCACGACCCTGCGCGATTGCGGGAATGAAGCGTCTGTTCCGAAGTTCAGGTTGTTGATGCCGCCCGCCAGGTTGCTCGTGCCGCCGGAAAAGAGAATGTTCGGAATCGTCGTGGCCGTCGTGTCGCCGAAGGTCACGAACAGGTTCGAGTAGTTATAACGCGCTTCGTTGACCGTGCGCGAAGAGATGGTGCGCGTGTAGGTCACGCCGAAATTCGCCGTCCGGTCACGATAATCAAGCCGTCCGCCCGCCACCGAGCCGCTGCCCGTCAGGCCAATCGGAAAGCTGTTGCGGTCGAAGATGAAACGACCGACGATGGCATCTTTGTCTGTCAGGTTGTAGTCAACGCGGCTGATGAACTGGTTGCCGACGTTGTTGTTCCGGAAGATACGCACGCCTTCGCCGCCGAAAATCGGCACGAGCGTCGTGCTGCCCGGCGCGGCGTTGGTCACGGCCAGGATCGCCAGATTGCCCGGATTGCCCGCGAAGGGGAAAGTATCAGGAATGCCGTCGCCGTTGGTGTCGAGCGTCGGCGGCGCAATCAAGAGCGCGCCTGCGCCGGTTGCGGTCGTCGGCCCGCCCGGACGCCCCGCCGAAGTCAGCACGCCGGTCGCCGCGTTCGGGAAACGAGTGGCGAGAAAAGCCGCGCTCGCCGCCGTCGGCGTAAAAGTGCCGCTGCCGAGGTTGTCAACTATCGACTCGCCGCGATTCACGTCGCGCTGATAGGTGAAGAAGAAAAAGGCTTTGTTCTTCACAATCGGGCCGCCGATTCTGCCGCCGAAGCGATTGTCGCGGAAAGGATTCGGGAAACGATCAACGAGGCTCGCAAACTGCGTGAAGCCGTTGGTCGCCAGAAAGTTGTAAGCCGCAGACGAACGCTTATCAATATTGTTGCGCGCGTTCAAGGCCGAGTTCTGATGAAACTCAAACAAAGCTCCATGAAACTCGTTCGTTCCGGAGCGCGTCACGACGTTGACCTGCGCGCCGGAGTTTCTGCCGAACTCGGCTGAAAAGTTATTGGTGATGACCTGATACTCACCGATGGCTTCCGCGTTGGTGAAACCGAGAGCCGGGCCGGAAACCGAGTTGTCGTTGTTGTCCTGGCCGTCAATCTGGAAATTGTTCGAGCGGGCGCGATTGCCGTTGGCAGAGATGCCGACGCCGTTCGTAAAGTCCGCATCGCCCGGCGTGACCACGCCCGGCGTCAGAAGTGCCAGATTATCAATCGAGCCGTTGAAGGGCAGCTCCGTCAACTGGCGCTGCGTGTAAGCCTGTGAGAGCTGGTTCTGCGTCGAGCTAATCAGTTGCTCGTTATTTGAAGTAACTTCTACGTTCGCGCCCGTCTGCGCCACGGCCAGCGCCACATCCGTGCTGTTCTCGGTCGCGAGCAGCACGCGCACAGGCTCAATCGTCGCGGTGCCGAAGCCGGCAGCCGTCACTTCGACTCTGTAGTTGTCACCGGGAATCAAGTTGGTGACGCGATAAAAACCTTCATCATTGGTCGTCGTCTCGCGGGTGATGCCCGTGTTGACATTGGTCACTTTAACCGCTGCGCCGGTGACGACCGCCCCGTTCGGGTCTTTGACGACGCCCTGCAAGCTTCCGGTCGTGACCTGCGCCGCAACCAGCGACGCGAAGCAACACAGGAGAGCGAGCACGGCGGCGGCATGAGCTGCTAAGCCCCTGATGCGATATTTACTCATTGGAACTCCCTCTTGCTAAATTTCTATGTTTATCTCAAGGCGCGCGATTCAAGATTTTGAATCACACGCGCGACTCACGCGCACGAGTTCGGCCAGAGCCGTGATGGCGTGTCGGTGTTCGCGCATGTGAGGCGCAATTCAAAGGCCACACGCGAGCGGGACGCGCGGCGCGAAGCCCGTAATTGGTTCAAGCGGATTGAGAAAAAATTTTTGACGGCGAGGGACGCGCACAGCTCCGGCGTCACCTCTTTTCATCTGCGCCTAAAAAGTTTCGGATGATTTTCCAGAATTTTGGAGAGAGGAGAAAACGGGTGCGTTTTTCTCGAAAATTTAAGCGATTCGAGAGTTTGAATGATGATTCGGAGGAATGAATCGAGGTGGAGGTTCAGTTTGAAATTCCGGTGAATGGCATCAACACAAAAACGTCTCGCGCAAAGGCGCAGAGGCGCAAAGGAAGAAAGCTAAGCTGTTGAATGCTGCTTGCTCTTGGCGTGCTCTTCCTTTGCGCCTTTGCGTGAGATCGTTTTTCTCAAGCGATGGCGGAAGGCGTGATGCCGTAACGCTTGATCTTCGTGTGCAGCGTCGTATGTTTCATCTTCAAGAGTCGCGCCGCCCGTTTCTGATTGCCGTGCGTGCGTTTGAGCGCGCGCTGAATCAGACTAATCTCAAATCGCTCGACCTCTTCGTCAAAGTCAATGCCGTCCTCAATGTTCTGATTCAACATCAGGCCGTTCGTTCCGGCCTCCTCTAAAACCTCCGCCGCCATAGTGAGAGCCGAGGCCACATCCTTAAGCGTTTTGACTTTGTCGTTCACAATCTCTTCGCGCTGCGGCAGCGAAACCGCCGGGCGTTCAAATCCGGGGCGCGCTCCTCTCCCGGTCGCCTGGGCGACGAGCGCACAGATGCCTTCCGGCTTGTTATCCGCTCCGTAAAGGGGGATGTAAGAGATGAGCAGATGGTGCGAGACCGACGGGTCGCCGCCCAAGTTTCCCGTCAACTCGATATTGAAAGCGGGTTCTCCGGTACTGATGATTTTTCGCAGCAGGGGTTCGACCATCGGAGCCAGTTGCGGGATGATGTCGCGGATGGACTTGCCCCAGTGCTCTTCCGGCGAGAGGCCGTGCAGTTTCGCCAGCCCGTCGCTGACCTCCACATAACGCAGCTCTGCGTTGAGAATGGCGACGCCCGTCATTAGTTCCGGGGAAAGAGCTTGCATGTGCTCCTCGACCAACGCCAGCCGACGCTCAGGCCGGGCAAGCTCCATGCGTTTCTGATTGGCTGCCGACTTGCGACCGAGCCGTCGCGGTGGCGATGAAAAGCTGCCCATAACTTGATGCCCCTTGTAGTCACGAAGATTTTTATCAGATACTTTTGTGGATTACATGGTTGCAGATTTCAAAAATATAACAACGATAATGTGACTAAATGTCCGAAAATCGGGATAGACCATCCGAGAAGAGGGATGAACAGTCCAAAATTTCGGTTCGGCTTTTCACATCTCAAACTTCGCGTGAAGCCAACGATAAAGAAGAGCGCGCCCGACGCTTGTCGCGCACCTCTGCGCCGTGTCAAGATAAAACGTTCTTGGTTCTTTGTGCTTTGCGCTTTGGTCTTTGCACGCGACTCCGGCCTTGAATGACAAAGCTCAAGCTCGGCAAAACAAACAAAGCACGAAGAACTAAGTACAAAGTACAAGCGTTTGGAACATCCCTTGCGCTTTCGGCAACATCTGAACTCTTTGAATTTGAGACAGCTCGGATGTCAATTGAACCGATGAATGGAGCTTTTCTGTGAAACGCTATCTCTTAATTTATGCGCTTATCCTGTCGCTCGTCGCGCCGCTCACAGGCTTGCAAAAGGGCGCGAGCGTCGTCGCACAACAGCGAGAGCGCACGGCTGCGTCAAAGCCTGCGGCGACCGCCGCCACTACTACTACTGCGCCCGCGCCGCGTCCGCAGCAGATGCAGCTCGCCAATCGTGTGCTCTCGAATGGCCTTGAGGTCATCGTCCTCGAAGACCATTCAGTCCCGCTCGTGACGGTCGAGCTGGCCGTCAAGAACGGCTCTTACACCGAGCCGCCTGAGCTGAACGGCCTCTCGCATCTCTTCGAGCACATGTTCTTCAGAACCAACCGCGCCGTCGCCAACCACGAGTCATATCTGGATCAGTTTGACGAGAGCGGCGCGGGGATGAACGGCCAGACGCAGGAAGAGCTGGTCAACTATTACATGACGACGACGAGCCAGAATCTCAACATCGCGCTCCATTTCATGCGCGACTCGATTCGGTATCCGATGTTCGACGAGGAGGAGTTCGCGCGCGAGAAAGAGGTCGTCATCGGCGAGCTTGACCGTCATCTCTCCAATCCCGGCTTTTACTTGATCGAAGCGATGACGAATCGTCTCTTTTACAAATATCCGAGCCGCAAGAATCCGGCGGGCAATCGTGAGACGGTCTCGAAGGCGACGACCGCCACGATGCGTATGATTCAACAGAGATATTACGTCCCGAACAACACCGCGCTCGTCGTCACGGGCGATGTCTTGCCCGAAGATGTGTTTCGTCAGGCGCAGGATTTTTTCGGCGACTGGCCGCGCGCCGAAGACCCCTTCATCAAATACCCTCTGGTCGAGCATCCGCCCCTCACGAAGAGCGAGGGCGCAATCGTCAAGCAGCCGGTGCAGAACGTCATCATCAATATCGGCTGGCACGGCCCGTCCATCGGCAAAGACAATCCGGCGACTTACGCGGCGGACGTGTTCTCTTACATCCTGCGACAAGGGAACTCGCGTTTTCAGCGCGCCCTCGTTGACACCGGACTCGTGACGGATGTCAGCATCGGCTATTTAACACAGCGCAACGTCGGCCCCATTCAGATTTTCGCGCAGACGACGCCCGACAAGGCGCGCGCCGCCTTGAAGGCCATCTACGCCGAGGTCGCGCACTTTAACGACAAGGACTACTACACGGACGAACAGCTTGAGAGCGCGAAAGCCTTGCTCGCCGCCGAAGATTTGTACCAGCGAGAGAAGCTCAGCGATTACGTGCATACGATTAGCTTCTGGTGGGCTTCGACCGGCCTCGACTATTTTCGCGGCTATCAGGACAACCTGCGCAAGACCTCGCGCGCGGACATCAGCCGCTACGTCATGACATACATCATGGGCAAGCCGCACGTCGGTCTCGCCATGATGTCGGATGAGGCGCAGACGCAGGCGCAACTGACGCCGGAAGAATTGATCGGGCAATGAGAAAGAGAAACTTAAAAGTTATGCTGCGAAAATATTTATCGAGCCTGGCCGCGCTCATCATGCTGTGCGCGATAGGAAGCGTCCCGGCGGCGCGCGTCACGGCGCAAACGCCTGCCGCCACGCCGGAACAAAAGACGGCGACGCCGCCGCAGCCACGGACGGCGGCTCAATTCGCTTCGGCGCAGGCCGCCCTCGTCACGGAGTTTGAGGTCAACGGCCTCAAGGTTCTGGTCAAAAAGCGCACGGGCAGCCAGACGGTCGCCGCCGGACTTTTCCTGCGCGGCGGCTCGCGCAACCTCAACGAGAAGAACGCGGGCATCGAAGACCTGATGCTCGACGTGGCGACCGAATCCGGCACGGCTTTTCCGCGCGAGCGTCTGCGCGCAGAGACCTCGCGGATGGGCACGTTCATCACGTCAAGCGCGGGCTACGATTACTCTGTGCTCTCGCTCACTTCGACGCGCGACAACTTTGATCGCTCGTGGGAAATCTTCACCGATGTCGCGCTTCATCCGTCATTCGCGCCGGACGATTTCAACCGCCAGCAGAGCCGCATGCTCATCTCTCTGCGCAACGACACGGACACGCCCGACAGCTACATTCAGGAACTGCAAAACAAGATGATCTACGCGGGGCATCCGTATGCCAACGACCCGAACGGGACGGCGGAGACTATCGGCAAGCTGACGCTGGAAGATGTCCGCCGCTATCACTCGCAGATGATGCAAACGTCGCGGCTGCTGCTGGTCATCGTGGGCGATCTCGACCCGGCGATGGTCAAAGCGCGCGTCGCCGCGACTTTCGGCAAACTGCCGCGCGGCAATTACCAGCCGGATTCGGTGCAGCAACTCTCTTTCAACACGCCGACGGTCGAGATCACTCAGCGCAACCTGCCGACCAATTACATACAGGGCGTGTTCGTCGCGCCGCCTCTGACGGCTGATGACATCTACGCTCTCAGAATCGCCTCGAAGATTTTGAACCAGCTCATCTATGAGGAAGTGCGCGTCAAGCTGAATCTATCTTATGCGCCCGAAGCTTTTTTGCGCAGTCAGGGCGCGAACATCGGCGGCATCTCGGTGACCGCAGTGGACGCCAATCGAGCCGTCAGCGTGATGCTCGAACAGATTGCGAAGATGCAGAGCGGGACATTCAGGGCGGAGTTTATCAGGATCATCGTAGCCAGTTACTTGACCGACTACTACTTGGGTCAGGAGACGAACGCGGCGCAAGCGGTGGAGCTGGCGCAGTATGAATTAATCGGCGGCGGCTGGCGCAATTCGAGCAACGTGCTCGAACGCCTGCGCGCGGTGACGCCCGATGATGTCCAGCGCGTCGCGCAAAAATACATGCGCAACATGCGCTTTGTCGTGCTCGGCAATCCGGCGAGCGTGGACAAGAATATCTTCATGAGCCATTTGAGCGAGTAGCAAGCCGAAGATCATCACCGCAGGGACGCGAAGACGCAGAGGAGACAGAGGAAGCCTCAGACATGCAGAGTATCCTGAGCAGATTTCTCATGCTTCTTCATCTCCGCGTCTTCGCGTCTCTGCGGTGAATTGCTCTTGCAATGCTTGCGATGGCGCACCGCGCGGGCGTAGCATAGATTTCGAGAAGCACGCGAAGCGGGAGACGGAGAGGATTTGTATCTCTTAATTTTCGAATTCTTGGGAACGAACGAGCTGCTCGTCATTCTGGTAGTGGCTCTGATTCTGCTCGGCCCGCGTCGCCTGCCGGAGATGAGCAAGAAGTTCGGCAAGAGTCTGGGGGAGTTTAAGCGCGCGTCGGAAGATTTCAAGCGCACGTGGGAGCGTGAGATTGAGATGGAGAGCGCGAGCAAGGACGCGCGGCTTGAGGGCGTGATGTTGCCGCCCGCCGAAAACTCCATCCTCAATTCGACTATCGGACGAGGGCAAGCGGAAATCTTGACGACCGAGCACAACGCTTCGGCAGATGAAAGCGAAGCTCTTGAGACCGGCGTGCCCGCGCCGTCTGTGACTCCGGTTGATCCGGCGATCATGCAACCCGCCACGCAAGCTTCGACGGACGCGCCCGCCCTCGTCGCCCCGACGCGCAAGCGAGACTGGCTCTAACAACAGCGCGCGTAAACTTCTCCTCCTGAAAAAAACCGGATGGCATCTCTTTTAGAATTAGGTGACAAAGATAAAGACGGTGAGGAGCGCGACGGACGGCTCGGCGGCCAGATGTCTTTTCTGGATCACTTGGACGAGCTGCGGAGTCGCCTGATTCGCTCGATCCTCTTCGTCTTTGTAGTCTTCATGGCCTGCTGGTTTGTCTCCGATTACATCTACAACTTTCTGGCTATTCCGGTGCAACGCGCTCTGGCCGAAGCTCAGCGTCGTCAAGTTCCCATCGGCGGGCTGACGGGCAGCGAGGCTATCTTGCCGCTCAGCTCTTTGAAGGAGGGAGACGCGGGACGCTTCGTCTTCGGGCAGGAGACGAAGCTCGGGACGAGCGTGATTCCGATGGGCGCGTCCGTGCAGGCCAGGATGGGGCGCGACGCGCAAGGCCAGCTCGGACTCTTCACGGACGAAGCCTTGTACGCGGGCAACACAGTGATTCCGAAGGGCGTGCGCCTGCCGCTCGATTTCAGCGCGAAGCCGGACGCGGGCGGCGGCCTCGACGATAAACTCATCGTGACGACGGCGATGGAGCCTTTCTCGCTCTACGTCAAAGTCTCGCTCTACACGGCGATTGCGCTCGCGGTTCCGTTTCTGCTCTGGCAAATCTGGGCGTTCGTCTCGCCCGGCCTCTACCCTCACGAGCGCGCGTATGTGACGCCGTTCATCGGTCTCTCGACCGTCTCGTTCGTCCTCGGCGCGGCCTTCGCTTACTACATCCTGTTTCCGCCTGCGGCGAGATACCTGCTCGGCCTGGGTTCGGACTTTCGCCTGCTGCTCAAGGCGGACGACTATTTCGACTTTATCATTCTCGTCATGCTGGCGATGGGCATTGTCTTTCAGATGCCCGCGATCACTTACGTGCTGGCGCGAATCGGCATCGTCACGGCGCGTTTTCTGATTCGCGTCTGGAAGATTTCTCTGATTGTGATTCTGGTCGCGGCGGCGGTGCTTTCGCCCACCAACGATATTCCGAACATGATGCTCTTCGCCGCCCCGATGCTCGTCCTCTACGTCGTCTCAATCTTCATCGCGTGGATTTTCGGGAAGAAGAGGGTAAAACAGTAATGAGTGATGAGTAATGAGAGAGAAGCTGTTTTTGCTTTCTACTCATCACTCATTACTGCTTTTCAGGCAACTTTTCCGCACATTTTGAGCATCTTGACTGTGTTCCGGTCGGAGCTTTAAAATTCCCGTGCTGAACTTAAAAAGGCGCGGCCTTTTTGTGAAGAGCAAGCATTAAGTCGTTTTGCAACTCGTTTTGTATTAGCCTTTGGTGCGGCGTTCACTTATAATATCGAGCCTGTCATGAGGGACAGTCTCCCCGGCGATTGAGCTGTGCGCCATTTCATTCGCGCGCAGCCGCTTGTTTTCCGAAAGTGTTTCAACAGGAGTTCTCCATTATGTCTCATCGTAAATTCGCCCGCAGCCTGGTCTTGTGTCTGTTGCTGGCTTTCGTCATCGCCCCCACAGCGTTCGGGCAGAAGAAGAAAGAGCAGTCAGGGCAAGACCCGCAGGATAAGCCGCGCAATGTCAAGCCTGAACTGAAGAAGGCTTACAGGGATTGGATCAATAATGATGTCAGGTACATCATCTCCGATGAAGAGCGCAAAGCTTTTAACAAGCTGACGACCGATGAGGAGCGCGAGCAGTTCATAGAAACTTTCTGGCGTCGCCGCGATCCAGACCCCGACACCGATGAGAACGAGTACAAGGAAGAATATTACGAGCGCATCGCTTACGCCAACGAGCATTTCAGCTCTGGCAAACCCGGCTGGCTGACTGATCGTGGTCGTATCTATATCAAGTTCGGCAAGCCCAACGAGATCGAATCGCATCCGACGGGCGGCCCTTACGAGCGACCGTCTTATTACGGCGGCGGCTCGACCGTGACCTATCCGTTCGAGGTCTGGTTCTATCGCTACATCGAGGGCGTCGGCTCAGGCATCGAGATCGAGTTCGTTGACCCGACCAGCTCCGGCGAGTATCGCATCGCGCGCTCTCCCGAAGAGAAGGACGCCATGCTCAACGTGCCGGGCGCGGGACTCACGCTCGCGGAATCTTTGGGGCTGGCGGACAAATTTGATCGCATGTCGGGTCAGGGCGCATACGGCAACGGCACGGCCTACACGCGCGAGCAGGACAATCCGTTCACGCGTCAACTGACGCTCATCAACCTCGACCGCGCGCCGCAGGTCAAGTTCACAGACTTGCAGGCGGATTTGACCAACTCGGGTAAAATCGAAGAGAACCCGTTGGATTTCAACATGCGCGTGGACTTCTTCCGCCTCTCGGACGAGCGCGTGATTACGACCTTTACCATTCAGACCGAGAACAAAGACCTTGTCTTTCAGGACAGCGGCGGCTTGCAGAAAGCGACGCTCAATATCTTTGGCCGCATCACGGCTCTCTCGGGCAGGCGCGCGGGAATCTTTGAAGACCCCGTGACGACGGAAGCGACGACCGATGAGTTGACGACCGCGAAGACCGGCAAGTCCGCTTATCAGAAAGCGGTCGCGCTGCCGCCCGGCAGATACAAAGTGGATGTCATCGTGCGCGACGTGGCTTCGGGCGCGACCGGCATCCGCAATCTGGGCTTTGAAGTGCCGAAGTACGATACCGCCAAGCTCTCGACCTCGACGCTGGTTCTGGCCTCGCGTCTCGAAGCGGTCGGAGATCGTTTGCCGTCAGAGATGTTTTTGATCGGGCAGAACAAAGTCATCCCGAACGTTTCGGGCGTCTATCACAAAGGCAACGAGGTCGGCATCTACATGCAGATTTACAACGCCGGAGTTGACCAGACGACTCTCAGACCTTCGGTTGATGTCATGTACGTCTTGACCAAAGACGGCAAAGAGATCGGCAAGCAGGCGGAAGACTGGCGCGGCATGTCGGATTCGGGACAGCGACTGACCTTAGCTCGCCTGCTCCCGACCAACGGACTCGTGCCCGGCAATTACAAGGTCGAGATTCGCATTCACGACCGCGTCTCAGGCCAGACGCTCACGCCCTCTGCCGAATTCCAGCTCGTGCAGTAAAGCGAAGAGAAGAAGTTTCACGCAAAGGCGCAAAGGCGCAAAGAAGAGACTCGATTTCTTCTTTGCGCCTTTGCGTGAAATGTTTTTTGTCTTACTTCGTCGCTTCTCTCTCGCCACGACGCAGAGCGTTGACGAGATGATGCGCGCGTCGCGTCGGCTCGGGCTGGCGATAGCCGCCGTCCGAGGCGAGAGTCAACCTGATCGCGTCTTCCAAATCAATCAGATGTCCCGGCGAAACGAAGATCGGCTGCACCTTCGACTTCGTACGCAAGGCCGCGCCGACCACTTCGCCTTTATCAATCAACTCAGTCCAAGCCCCGCGCTCAAGCGGAGGCTCTTCGTACTTTCCGACTAAAACCGATTTCGCGCAGCCGAGCGTCGGGCGATTAATCAAGAGGCCGACGTGTGACGCGATACCGACGCGGCGCGGGTGCGCGATACCCTGCCCGTCGAACATCACCGCGTCCGGCTCTGTCTTTAATTTCTCCCAGGCCTCAAGCACGGCGGGCGATTCACGAAAAGAGAGTAAGCCCGGCACATACGGAAAGCGCGTCTCGCTCACAATGCAGACCTCTTCGACGACTTCGAGCGCGGGCAGACGCAGCACGACGATGCCCGCGTAAATGGTCTCCGAAAATTTATTGAACGAGATGTCCGCGCCCGCAATCGTCTCGACCGGACGCTCAAGCGGCCTGAGCCGCACGCGCTCGCGCAAGCTTTTTTGAAGCCCAACCGCCTCGCGCGGCGTCATCTTCCATTCATGAAGCTTCTCGTATTTAGCCATATTAAAAACAGTGATGAGTGATAGGTGATAAGTGATGAGAAAGAATTTTTAGTTTTTATCTCATCGCTTATCACTTATCACCAAATTAAAATCTATCTCTTCGCTCGCTGAAATTTCCGCGCCGTTGCGAATCACCGAATGAACGCGCCAGTTCTGGTCGTCGGGCTTCGGGAAATCCATGCGAAAGTGCGCGCCGCGCGACTCCTCGCGCCAGAGAGCCGTGCGCGTAATGAGCGTGGCGACGTTCAGAAAATTGCGCGAGGCGCGGCTCAAAGGCGAGCGGGCGATCTGCTCGAACTCGCGCAGTGCGCGCTCCAAACTCTCGCGCGTGCGAAGGATACCGACGCGCTCCCACATCGAGCGGCGGACGCGCTTGCGCAACGCGAACGCGATCTCTTCCGCGCGTGTGCCTGCGTTCTGCTTCTGCTCGGCATCACTTTCAAGCTTCGCCGTCTCAGAAACGCTCGCGCCTGCTTTCAAACAATCAGAGGCCGCGCTGCTTCCGGCACGCGCGCCAAACACCAAGCCTTCGAGCAAAGAGTTTGAGGCGAGACGATTCGCGCCATGCACGCCCGTGCAAGCGACTTCGCCCGCCGCGTAAAGTCCGGGCACAGTCGTCCGCCCTTCGAGGTCTGTGCGCACGCCGCCCATGCAGTAATGCGCGGCTGGCGAAACGGGCAAGAGGTCGCGCGAAATGTCTAAGCCGTAATGCAAACACGTCTCGTAAATTTGCGGAAAGCGACCCGTGAGAAACTTTTTGTCGAACGCAGTCATGTCGAGATACACAGTGCGCGTGGCCGTGCGCTGCATCTCGGCCACGATGGCGCGGCTCACGATGTCACGCGGGGCAAGCTCCGCGCGCTCGTGATAACGCGACATAAAACGCTTGCCCAACTCGTTTCTGAGCACGCCTCCCTCGCCGCGCATGGCTTCGGTCAAGAGGAAACGCGGCGCGCCCTCTAGGTTGAGCGCGGTCGGATGAAACTGCACGAACTCCATGTCGGCCAATTCCGCTCCGGCCTCGTAAGCCATCGCCATCCCGTCGCCCGTCGCCACCTGCGGATTAGTCGTGTGCAGAAAGATTTGTCCCGCGCCGCCGGACGCGAGCACGACTGCGCGCGCGCGCAAGTTTCGCGGCGCACGCACGAGCGGGTCTAGATAACGCACGCCGCCGCATCTCCCGTCCGTCATGAGCAGAGATTCTGTCGCCGCGTGCGAGAGGAAAGCGATGCCGCGCTCCCCCTTGGCGCGCGCAATCAAAGCGCGCACGAGCTCTCTGCCGGTCGAATCGCCGTGCGCGTGCAGGATGCGGCGGCGCGAGTGCGCAGCTTCGCGTGTGAAGACCAATCGGCCTCCCTCGCGGTCAAACTCAGTGCCCCACTCGATCAGTTCCTGTATGTAGCGCAGGCCGTCTTCGACCATCACACGCACGGCGCGCTCGTCGCAGAGTCCCGCGCCCGCATTCAAAGTGTCCTCTTCATGCAGCGCGACCTCATCCTCTTCCGACAGAGCGACGGCGATGCCCCCTTGCGCGTACTCCGTGTTCGATTCGTCCGTGCGGTCTTTGGTCAGGATGGTGACGCGCGCCCCGGCGTGCGCCAGCTCAATCGCGGCGCGAAGACCGGCGATGCCGCTCCCGACGACGATGAAATCGGTTTCAAGTGACATGCGTTGATTCTTAAGTCTCAAGTTGCGAATAATATTATAAGGTTCAAGGTTCAAGGTTCAAAGTTCAAGGTCAAGATATGGCATCTGGCCTTGAACTTTGAACCTTGAACCTTATTTCGCTTATGAAATTTTCTGCTCGTCAGGGATGAGAGATTTGTGCAGATGTATGGCGGCCATCGCGCCTTCGGCGGCGGCGACGACCGCGAGTTGCGAGCGCGGCGTCAGATCGCCCGCCGCATAAACTCCGCGCACGCTCGTCTGCTGCTCTTCGTCAACCCAGACCAGCCCGCATTCCTCATCGAGTTTGCAGCCGAGCATCTCGTGGAAGTCCGAGGCAGGCTCGACGCCCAGATTGAAGAAGAGCGCGTCGCATTCCATCGCCTCGCCGTCATCAAAGCAGATGCGACGTAATTGATTCGTCTCCTTTTCGCCTTCGAGACTCGCAATGCTCTGCGTCGTGATCGGAATATTAAATTGCGCGAGCTTCTCTCGATGCTCGTCCGTCATGTCGCCCGCGTCGCCGCTGGTCACGAGCGTCAGCTTGTCAGTCCAAGTCAACAGGCCGAGCGTAAACCCGACCGTCTCGCGCCCGCGCCCGAGCACGACGACGCGTTTTCCGGTCACCTCAAAACCATCGCAGTCTGGACAATGAAAAACCGAGATGCCGTAAAAATCTCTGAAGCCCGGACAATCGGGCGTGAGGTCACGCAAGCCCGTCGCCAGAATCAACCGCCGCGCCTCAAACGTTTGCGGCTCTGACGCACCGTCATCCCCGGCCACGACGCGGAAACATTCATCGCCCACTCGCTCGACTCCCGTCACGCAAGCTTCCACGATGAGGCCGCCATGCTCTGTCACCTCATCACGCCCGCGCGCCAAAAGCTCCTCAGGCATGATGCCGTGATGCCCCAAAAACCCATGCACGCCGTGCGAATAAAGATTGCGCGGGCTGTTATGATGAAACGTCAACACACGCCGCCGATACCGCGCCAGAAAAAGCGAAGCCGAAAGCCCCGCCGGGCCTGCGCCAATCACAATGCAGTCATACATATTAGTCTGGAGTCTGAAGTGTAGAGTTAGAAAAGTCAAAACGACTCTGTTTGGCAACAGAGAAGTGAGGTTGCCTTAATTTTTATGAAAGAAAGTCATGTAAGGTCTCTTTAAGCAGAGCAGGAGTTTTGCCTGACACGCCCACGTCGCAAAGGTCACGCGGCTTTAACTCATATTGGAAGCGCGCGAATTGAATTCACATACTCTTCGGCTTCTGAAGCCGACCAGATCAGAATCAACTCTTCAATTATCACCAACAGTTCCGCATTTTGCGAGATGATAAGGAGACCGGGACTCTCGTGATTTTCGATGAATCGTCCAAAGTGGGCTGGCATTGTTCTGCGGTCATGTGACACGAGAATACGGCCATCCCGCGCGGCGCGTAACAGCACCTCCGGGTCAGATAAACTCGTCAATTCAGCTTCACTTGCAGTTTGAAAATCAATCTCCGGCACACGACGCAAAACGCCCGCAACGATGTCCTCGTTGAGGTCGGCATCTGCCTGATAGCTGACTTTCATGAGCGTGGAGTTAAGGCTTCTTTCCGTACACGATCAAGTTTCTCATACCATTTCGGGTGTGCGGCGCGTGAGGCTGCGCGCAGCTTTTCAGATTCCGCCTCCCCATCCAGAAGGTATTGGTCTATTTCTTCCTGATGTGCTAAATAGAAAGTTACTGCGCCATAGATTTGTTCCAGCGTGAGCGTCGGGAAAGAGCGTTGAATGCTCTCCGGCGAAGCCCCGCGACGAAAGGCATAGACAACTGAGTCCAGCGAGACGCGAGTCCCAGCAATTCGATATGCTCCCTCATGCTGCACAACGTATTCTTTACTCATCACTATCCTGCAATTATCTTTTTGCTAAAGAGGACAAGCCAGGCTTTGATTGTAGCATGCATGCTGGGTTTAAGTCGTTAGCCTCCGATAAATACCCGGCATGCGTTCGGGCAGTGAGAGCACATCGTCTATGATCGTATAGCCGATGTCGCCGTAGAGGTCGCGCAGCTCCGCTTCGCTCTCGCGGTCAATCGTGATGCAGAAGGGCGTGATGCCCTGTTGCTTGGCTTGCTGTAGGGCTTCGCGCGTGTCTTCGCGGGCGTAACGCGCGTCGCCGTAGTCGTGATCGTAAGGGCGACCGTCCGAGAGAACTATCAAGAGACGCGTGCGGGCGTCCTGACGGGAGAGGCGCGCGGCGGCGTGGCGGATGGCCGCGCCGAGGCGCGTGTTGTTTTGATAAGTGATGCCGCCGATGCGTCGCTCGACCTCTTCGGAATATTTCTCGTCGAAATCTTTGACGACGTAAAACTTGACATTGCGGCGTCCTTCGCTCGTGAAGCCGTTGATCGAATAGACATCGCCGACGGCTTCGAGGGCTTCGCTCATCAAGACGAGTCCTTCCTTTTCGACTTCGATGATGCGCCTGCCGGGATGCGTGTACGGTTGCAAAGGATGGCGACCGATGGTGCGCGCGGTCGAAGACGATTGGTCGAGCAGGAAAGAGACCGCGACATCGCGCTGGCGACGCAGGCGTTTCGTGTAAAGCCTCTCAGACTGCTGGCCGTCCGCGCGGCGATCAATGACGTAATCAATGACCGCGCTCAAGTTGTAATCGTCGCCGTCAAGCTCGTTCTGCACGCGCTTCAAGTTTTCGGGCTTCATCAACTGGAACTGATGACGGATTGAAGAGATGACTCCCTTGTGCCGGTCGCGCGTCATTTCGACGAAGGCGCGTTCGCCGCGCCTCACTCGCTTTTCGATGACGCGACACCAGCCCAGGCGATGATCCGTCAACTCTCTGTCCCACTCGTCGTAATTGAAAGCGACCTCGCCCTCTTCCAAATCCTGTTCGGGCGTCTCGGCGCGCATCCATGCCTCGTCGCCGTCAAGCTCGTCCGGCTCGCCCTCGTCTCTCGAATTGGCCCACGCATTGAAAAGCTCGCGCGCGTCGCGTCTCTGCTGGCGATTGCGCGCGGCGTTGCTCTCCGCTTCGAGAGAGTCCTGCTGCTCGCCAGCCTCGTCGCCCTCTTGCGACTCCGCGTCGCCCGCCTCTACCTGTTGCTCTGCCTGATCGGGCGAGATGGATTGAAAGAGCGTGTAGACGCGGCTCGTCGCCATCAGGGTGTCAGCGACGGTCGCTTCAGGGCTGCTCAAATAATCCGCGACGATGCCTTCAAGCTCCGTGACGATCTGATGATAATAATGGCGAGCGTCATCGAGCGCGCCGCCGCAGAGCGTAATTTGAAAAAGAAGCTCGAAGGGAGCAAGCGTGACGGGCAGGTCTATGATGCGCGGGCGATTGAGCCTGAGATGTTCGCGCGTCAGATTCAGATCGCGCCGGAGGCCGCGATAAATATGGCGCAAGCGACGATCAATCCGACCGTTCTCAAGCGTCCCGAAAATTCTGCGCGCTAAGCCCCTCTGCGGAAAGAGCGCGAGCACGGCGCGATAATCCGCGTCATCCGGCAAGACTCGCTTTGCTTGAGCTTGAAGCTTCGCTTCTTCTTCGGGAGAAAGAGCGCGCTCGCCTTTTTCAAGCTCGTTGATATAACCGTCGAGGGCGAAAGCGTCACGCGCGTCTGCATTCTCTTCGGCATACAACTCGGCAATCGCAGTGTAAGCCGCGCTCAAGCCGTTGCCTTCGCGCGCGTGCGTGCCGAATTCGATCTGGCCTGCGGCGTGCGCGGCCAGGACTTTGTAGAGACGAAAATCAAGCTCCTCGTCATCAAACTCCGCGACGATTGAGGGCAGGTGAATCGTGCGCCCGTCGCCGATACGCGTTTCGTCAGGCACGGCGGCGAGCGGCGCGACTTCGACCGCGCGTCCCGTCAACGCTTCGACGTAAAGTTTTAAAGTGTGCTGCACCTCTTCGAGCGCGAGGCCAAGTCCGACGCTGTGTAACGCGTCGTTGCTGCGTCTGGTTTCGAGCGCGTAATAGCTCCGGCGCGCACGCGCGTCCGCGCCTCGCTCCTGCATCAGGCCGTCGCGCGCCCATTCTTCAAACTGTTCGATTGAGACGCTCCGCAAAGCTCTCAGGCTTGAGCGAAAACAGGCGAGCGCGGCTTCGCCGTCAACCTCTGCGACTTCGCGCGTGACCTTGATGGCGCGCGCGGCAAGCTCTACGGCGCGACGCCGATCTTTGTCGCCCGCGAGAGATTGAAAGAAAGCCGGACTGACGCGCACGAAGGCGACGAGACCGGCGTTGCCGTGCGCCGCGACCGTCCACAGCAATTCAATCCACGCATCGAAAGCTTCGGGCACACAGCGCAAAGCCTCTCCGCCGGCAGTCAGGACGTGCAGGCTCGCGCCTCCTCCTCGCTCCAAAAACTCGCCCGCGCTTTGCAACAGCTTGAGCGTGCGCGTCGTGCTCAAGCCCGCGACGGCTTCGGGCAGAGCAGCCCAGGCGTCTGCGGCGATGCCGCCCGCGCGTGCCGCGAAGGCTGCGGCCAATGTGACGGCTGCGAGCGCGACCTGCGGCTCATCTTCGCCGAACTCTCTGAGGCACGCGGCCACGCGCGGCGTCGCTTCCAAAAAGTCCGCGCTGTGTTTGGCCGAGCGGCGCGAGATTTCCGACGCGACTTCAAAGACCGAACGCAAGAGCTGCGCGTCACCGATGGTTCGCGCCAGCAGAGGCGCGCGGCGAAAAGTTTCCGTCGCCACCGCGCTTGAGAGCGTCATCTGACGGGCGCAGACCTGAAAGAGAGGCGCGCGTGCAGGGGCAGGCACTAGCTCTAAATCCTCTACGCCTTGATTGAAAAAAGAGGAGGCGATTTCCGCGTCGCCCATCGCCAGCCTGCGCCCCATCTCGCCCCACGCGCGCAGCTCTTCGGCATCGAGCACGCGCGCGGCCACAGGCGCGGCGCGCAGAAATTCTATGCTCGCCCTTAAACTGACGCCCGCCAGAGCCGCGCTCGTCTCAAGCGCGGCGCGCGCAAAGTCGCCCGGAAGACGCCCAAGCTCGCGCGCCAAAGCTCCAATCGTCCGCCGCTCAGTCACGCTTTTGACCGAGCGCAGACGCTCTCGAAACTCCCGCTCAAACGGCGGCGCGTCCTCGCTCTTCGACGCTTCGGCGTCCGCTCTTTCTTCGCTCTCGTTCATCTTGTTATCAGCTTAGAGAATTCAGGTCGAAAGGGCAATCAGCCATTGCGCTGTGAAGTAGGTGGCGAGAATGAGAAGCTGTGCGAGGCGCAATCTGACTCTGAACCGATTGACCGCGAGGATGGAATCGGAAGCGATGAACAGGAGCGCGCCGAGCGCAGCCAACAAGCTTCCGCTCTGCTTCGTCTCGAAATATCTGCTCAAAGCCGTCCAGCCCATCAACAGAATCACCAGCATGTAAACAATCACCGGAGCTTTCATCTTGCCGAGCGAAGGCCACAGCAGCCACAGCATCGCGCCCCCGTAAAACAGAAGCGGCAGCCCCGCCCACACATGCGCCGGGACACGCGCTCCCATCCACACGAAGGCCGCGATGTAACAGAGATGCGCGACGAGAAAGCTGATTAAGCCTTGCACGAAGCGATCCGCAGGCAACATCAAAAACACGTCGCCCGCGAGCGAGCACACTAAGCCAGCGACGATCATGTATCTATAAAACGGCGCGACCGGATATTTCGGCAGGAGCGCGAGCAGAATCAAACAGCAAGTCGTGAGCGGCTTGCAGAGATAAACTATTCGTTGCGGGCCATGATATTCGGCAGAGATGGTGAGAGCCGCCGAGATGACAACCAGCACTGTCAGTATCAGTATCCACATTTTAAAGAGAACGTCTCGCGCAAAGGCGCAAAGGCGCAAAGGCGCAAAGAAAAGCATTCAGGAATTTAGCAGCACTCAACAGCTTGGCGTTCTGCCTTTGCGCCACCAGCGCCTTTGCGTGAGATTTTCTTTGCTTAGTTTAAATCACGGTCGTAATAATCTCTCGAATACTGCGCTGCAATTCTCTGTCGTCCGTAATCGGCGAACAGAGCGCGACATCTGCGGCGGAAATGGGCGGGATGCCGCGCGCGATCATCTGTGCGGCGTAGATCAGAAGCCGTGTCGAGACTCCTTCCTCAAGACCGTGTCCGCGCAGGTTTCTCACTTTCTGTCCAATTAGAACTAAATCGCGCGCAGTGCCTTCGTCCACCGCGCCCTCGCGCGCGACGATCTCGGTTTCAAGCTCCGGCGGCGGGTAATCGAACTCCATCGCGACGAAGCGTTGGCGCGTGGATTGTTTGAGGTCTTTGAGGATCGATTGATAGCCCGGATTGTACGAGACGACGAGCATGAATTCCGGCGGCGCGTCAAGAATCGTCCCGCGCTTTTCAATCGGCAGGCGGCGGCGGTCATCCGTCAGAGGATGGATGATGACGACCGTGTCTTTGCGCGCCTCGACGACTTCATCCAGATAACAGATCGCGCCGTTTCGCACGGCTGCGGTCAGCGGCCCGTCGTGCCAGACAGTCTCGTCGCCTTCGAGCAGGAAACGCCCGACGAGATCGGTCGCGGACAAATCCTCATGACAGGCGACGGTAATCAACGGACGACTCAGACGCCACGCCATGTGCTCGACAAAGCGCGTCTTGCCGCAACCCGTCGGCCCTTTGAGCATCACAGGCAGATGCGCCGCGTGCGCCGCTTCAAACAGCTCGACCTCGCTCGCCACAGCCAAGTAATAAGGCTCGTCCGCGACTCTGTATTCTTCGATTGCTCTTTCCATAAGCTTAAGGTTCAAGGTTCAAAGTTCAAGGTTCAAAGTTGATGAGCCTTAAACCTTGAACTTTGAACCTTGAACCAATTCCGGCTGGCTGACGTTTCGCTTCGTTTAAGGTATCCTAATATGTTTGAGGCAAGTCTGCCCGCGTCAACAGAGCGAGCATCTTAACATTCGCTCCAAACGGGCGGCAAACGATTAAGAATTTGTTCTTTGGCCTTTGGTCTTTAATGTGTTGCCTACGTTGGGTGTCAAAGCTCAAGGTTGAGCCGCGTGCAAAGACCAAAGCACAAAGACCGTTTTTAGATTTATGAAAATTGCAGTAGCGATGAGCGGCGGCGTGGATTCGAGCGCGGCGGCGGCGATTTTGAAGGCAGAGGGGCACGAGTTAGTCGGCTTTTCGATGCAGCTCTGGAATCAGCGGCGCGGCATCAGTGTGGACGAGCATGGCGAGCCTTTGCCGTCGCGCTGCTGTTCGCTCGACGACGTGTATGACGCGCGGCGCGTGGCCTCAGAGCTTGGCTTTCCTTTTTATGTGCTGAATCTTGAGCGGGATTTTGAGCGTGATGTGGTCGCGCCCTTCATCACGAGCTATCTCGAAGGCGAGACTCCGATTCCGTGCGTCGCTTGCAACAGCCGCCTCAAATTCGCTTCGCTTGATCGCCTTGCGTTGAGCTTAGGCTGTGAAAAGGTTGCGACCGGGCATTACGCGCGCGTGGAATTTGACAGCCGTGCTCATCGTCACAGGCTCTTTCGCGGAAGAAACTTGCAGAAGGATCAATCCTATTTTCTCTGGGAGCTGACGCAGGAGCAGTTGTCGCGCTCACTGTTTCCGCTCGGCGAGATGTCAAAGCCTGAGGTGCGCTCTGTCGCGCGTGCGTCTCACCTGGCGGTCGCGGAAAAAGCTGAGTCGCAGGAAATCTGTTTCGTCCCCGACGGCGATTACGCTGGCTTCATTGATCGTTATCTCGAAGCCGAAGGCGCGACGGAGCGTTTGCCGGGCGCGGGCGAGATTACGAACACGCGCGGCGAAATCGTCGGAGGGCATCAAGGCATACATCGTTACACGGTCGGTCAACGTCGCGGCATCGGAATCTCAAACGAGCGTCCTTTGTATGTCGTCTCGATTGATGCGGCGCGCAATCG
>DASWRG010000114.1:0-25969 GCA_036403295.1 Pyrinomonadaceae bacterium | reverse complement strand
CCGAGTATCTGCGCGCCCGCAATCGTGTGCATCTTCATCTTCTCGAACTCGGCGGCGGTGAGCTTGCCCGGCTTGTTCAAGATGTAATCGGGGACGGCGATCTTGCCGATGTCATGGAGCAAAGCTCCGGCTTTCAGAGCATCAACTTCCGTGTCTGAACAACCCAGAAGACGCGCGACTCCGGCGGCGTAAATCTGAACGCGCAGGACGTGCTCGTGCGTGACTTCATCTTTGGCATTGATGGCGACGGCGAGGGCTTCGATAGTCTCTCGGTGGCCTTTCTCCATAATGCGTATGCGCTGGTCAACGCTGTTGCGATACTGTCTGTGTCCGAGATAGATGGCGAGAAAAATCGGCGCGCCGATGATGGCCGTGATTAAGAGATCGTGTTGCAGCGCGAAGTAGATGAGCGACGCCGCCGTCCCCGTCGGGAGAAACATCGGCGCGACCCACAGGAAATTTTCTTTACAGGATTTGAGAATCGGATTGTCGTACCTGAGCGCGATCACCGTCGAGACCAGAGCCATGTTGACGACGTTGTGAACGAGGCTCGCGACCAGCAGCGAGACGGCCACGGCGAGCAGCGAATAATTGCCCTGCGCCTGGCTGAAGCCGTAATGCAGCATTGCATTGAGCGTCAGGGCGGCGGCGGTCGTCGCCAGAGACATCATGCTCGAAGAGAAAAGCTCGCGCACGATGTCATAGCCCTTGACCCTGTGTATGCGCCACGAAGAGGTATAGCCCTCGATGCCGTGTATGAAGATGGCCGCCGCCGGGCCGTACCAGAGCGCGGCCAGCAGGATGATCGAGTCCACGAGCGTGAAGGTGAATCTATCGTTCGTGAATCTCATGCCTTCGGGCAGCTTGAAGGTGTGCGAGAACATGCCGACGATGACTGCGAGCGGCACGAGCGCGGCGATGATGGAAAGCTCGCGCGGCGTGCGCGTCGAAAACAGGCTGACGACGGCGCAGAGCCAGACCATGATGCCAATCGCGCTGACCACGATCTGGAACCGGCGGCTCTTCTTATTGAATTTGGTCTTAGCCATTATCCGCACCCTCTGGCAAAAAGTGGCGTCCATCGTCCTTGTTCAAAAAAACTCAATCGCGGCAATGTCAGGCGTGCAAACTGTCGGGGCTGTTATTTGACCGCCACGCGTCAAAACACGTGCGTCGAAGATTCACTTAACAAGGAGCGTGCCGGAGTTTTGCGACGGCTAAATTGTTGAAAACATTACATTGAGCGAGGGGGCTGGAAATGACAACTCGTCTGTTTGACCGATTGATTTGACTTATCGGTCAGACAGACGAGTCAGGGGAGAAAGCCCGAATGAGCGGCAGGACGTTAAGAAAACAGTCCGGGCAATTGAAATTTAAACCGGCACAGCTTTTTCTTTGAGCAGCTGCTTGTCCTGCAAGAAGATGGTGTGGTAGTAGCTGCGCAGTTGATAGCCGGCCTTGCGATACAGGGCGAGGGCTGCTTCGTTGCGCTCGTTGACGAGGAGCGAGATGGAGACGGCGCGCGAGAGCAAGACGCGCCCCATCTTCATCAAACAGCGTGAGCCGTAGCCTTTGCCGCGCTCTTCCGGGTTGACGTAAACGCCTTCGAGGTAGATGACTTCGGGCGTGTCGGAGACGATGTCGGCTTTGAAGATGAGCTTGTCGTTTTCGATCAAGACCCACACGCGCCCCTGCTCTATGCGGCGGGCGGTGCGAATGCGAAAGCCGATGGGGTCGTTCTCCAAAGGATTGACGCCGCACTCTTCAAATGCTACTGCGGCGTGGGCCGAGACGACGTGCCCGAGGTCTTCCAAGGTCGCTTGCCTGAGCGCGAGCACGTCCGAGAAATTGTCGACCGGCCAACGCTGCTCCATCAAGAGGTCTCTGCAAATCATGCGCGGCTCGCGTCCCGATTCCGAGTAGTGATGCCAGAAGGTCTCGATCTTCGTCTCTTCGCCCATGATGATGTGCGCACGCGCGTCGGCTTGCGCCAGACGAGCGAAGGCGGACATCGCGGCATCGGTTCGGGCTTCGACGAGCGTCGCATGGCCGATGATGGCGACTCCTTCGAGTCGTCCCTTCGGGTCGCGGCAGCCGTAGAAAGTGCCGCGATTAAAAGGGCTGATGATTCCGTTGTCCCGGATGAAGCCCGCCATAAAAACCGTGTGAATCGGGCGGTCGGCTAGAAATTCCAGGACTTCGGCTTCCTCTTCTTCCATCAGCGGAAGAATCGTCAACTCATCTTCAGAGACGTGTGGCGAGGCGTCTCTGTCGGCGGTCAGTTTGTCTTGCAGTGTTAAGAGTGTCATGGCTCTGGGCTTTCTCAGGTCACATGAATGGGAGAGTCTTTAAAAGGAGTTTGCAGAGGGACAGCGAGGGGAAGAGTGTCCCTCTGCATTCTGTTATTGCTGGTTGTTCTCCGGCGGAATGACCGGATACATTGACGGCGTGTTATCGCCGCCCATCATTGACGAGTAGGCTTGCGTGACGGAATCACTCAAGAGGACGCCGTCACTCAGAAGCACGCCGTCGCTCAACAGGACGCCGTCGCTTAAGAGGACGCCGTCACTCAGAAGCACGCCGTTGCTGCCGAGCGTAGTGCGAGACATAAAGCTCACGCCGTCGCTCAACAGGACGCCGTTGCAGATGACCACGTTGTCGCTCAGGAGCACGCCGTCGCTTAAGAGGACGCCGTTGCGGCTCATGCCCGTATCACTCAAGAGCACGCCGTCGGTCAGGATAATGCCCGTCCGGTAAGTCCCCTGGTATTTCGTGATCCAGTCCGTGCCGGTCGAGAAGGTGTAGTTCAGAATCACGCCCTGACCCCACGTGAAGGTCTGCCCGGCAATCGTGCTCTGCGGGACGGGCGGCGTGGCCGTCGTCAAGAGAGGCGAGCCGACAGGCGTCGCGTTCGTCAGGTCCTGGCGAACCAGCTTGGCGAGGCGAACCGCGCCGTCTATGTTGAGTTGGCCTGCGCCCTGATCGAACTGGCTGTAGCCGTTAAGAGGCTGCGACGTGTACATCAAGATCATCTTGACCATGCTCGGCGTCAGCTTCGGATTAACCTGAAGCAAGAGAGCCGCCGCGCCAGCCACAATCGGAGACGACATCGAAGAGCCGCTCAGTTGCATTTGATCCTTCGTATCACTGTCAACGCTGGGCAGATCCAGCGACGGGTTATTCCTGACCAGCAGATTATCTTCCGACTGGGCGGAGTAGAGTTTGTTGCCGGGCGCGACCAGGTCAGGCTTGACCAGATTGTCGTAATGCTTGACGCCCGCCGCATCCGTGTAATAGCTGCGGGTCGGGCCGCGCGAGCTGTAGGTCGCTATCGTGTCATCCGAGCGCACGTCCGTGCCCATCGTGTTGGTTGCGCCGACCGTGATGGCCGAAGGCTCGTTGCCGGGCGAATGAATCTCGCCGTAAACTTTCGAGCCGTCCGCACGCTTGCCGTTGTTACCGGCGGCGGCGACCACCACCACGCCCGCGTCAACCAGACGGCGCACGGCGCGGCAGGTCGGGTCGTTTTGATAAGAGCTGACGGCGAATGCGCCGAGGCTCATGTTGACGACGCGGATGTTGTAGGTCGCTTTATTCGTCAACACCCAGTCGAGGGCCGACAGGAGCGATGAAGTCGCTCCCGTGCCCTGACCGTTCAGGACGCGCAGGCTAATGATCTTGGCTTTCGGCGCGATGCCGGTGAAAGCCCCGCCCAGAACGGAGGTCGGAGCGACCGCCAGTCCGGCGACGTGCGTGCCGTGTCCGAAAGGGTCTTGATCGGGATTGTTCTCGCCCGTGAAGTCCATCGTCTTGGTGATGATGCCGGAAAAGTCCTTGTGGTCTCTCATGATACCGGAATCAATGATGGCGATGCCGACGCCCGTGCCGTCAACCTGTGTCGTGCCGGAGAGAATGCCGCTGCGAATATTGGCCGCGCCGGTCGTGTTCTCGACGTGGCTGTTGCCGAGCGTGCGCGTCTCGTTGTTGAGCGAGAGATAACGCGTCTCGGCGTTCGAGGCCAGTTCTTCGGCGGCCTTGACCGGCAGCTCGACCGTCAATGCGCCGAGCTGCGGCAGGCGCGAGATGATCTTCACGTCGTAGCGTTGGAAAATAGAATTCAGTTTGCCGCTATTAATATCAGCGACCTGCAAGATGGCCGTCACGCGATCCGTCGCTTTTGATTTTTGCAGGGCGTCGCGCAAGTCCGGCGAGACTTTGTCGCCGGCGTAATCGTCTGCGTTCTTGCCAGCTTCCCATTTGGCCTGCGCCGTCGCTTCGTCCATCCGAACTTGCAGGAAGAGGCCGTTGACTTCCGCGTCGCTGGCGATGTACTGCGCGAAGGCTGCGCGGCTCGCAGAGCCGACGACGCGCAATGCGCCGCTCTTGATGGCTTTCGCCATCGCGGCTGAAGCCGCTTGAGAGGCACGCTGTCCGACGAACTGCTGCAATTCGGGCGCGAAGAGAATGACTTCGCCTTTGGCTGCGGCTGTTTCGTCGAGCACGGTTTGCAGACGCGCTGTGAACTCTTCCGTCGTCTTCAAACCCGCGAACAGCTTGTCCAGATTAAGACTGAAGAGTCGCTTGTGACGAAGGCTCTGGGGCACATCGTTTGTAGCGATGCGAATGGCTAAGCTCTCGGCCACAGCTTTAGTCTCTGCCGCCGACTCGCCCGTCAACACGGGATTGTTATTCGCGTCCCGCGAGAGAATCCGAATCGCGCTCTCGGTGGCAGCCGCCGCATCCGCGCTCTGTTCGAGACGGCCTTTGCGCGCCATCTCGGTCAGGTCTGTCGCGTACTGCGAGAGAACTGGAAACTTCGCCTGCCCGGCGCGCGGCGGGGCTTGATTGCTCGCGGCGTGCGAACTGACGGCGAAGACGGCGCTACCACACAGAGAGACTAACAGGGAGAAGAGAGTCAGCCATGTGACGAGGGGTGACCGTTTGATCCGTTTCATTTGAAAGCTCCTACTTGATTTAAGTCGGGAATTTCTGGGGTCACTTTTCGCGTGACCAACTGATGCGCAACAAAGGTGCGCGCTAACACTTGGGCAAGCCCCATGCCGCCGCTCCTCAATAGAGCGAAAACGCGATTTTCCTAAGAAATTTGAACGTTTCTGTGATTTCGTGAGCCGCCGGGCGGGTGATTGATTCGGTCAGCTTGAAAGCTATCGGTCAAGCAGAATGACAGAAGGGGAGGGAAAGATGGGCGGGAAAATGCGAAGAGGTGAAGAGAAAAGATTCATCAAAAACTCTCGCGCAAAGGCGCTGGTGGCGCAAAGAAAGACCGCCAAGTTGTTGAGCGCTGCTTGCTCCTGGCGTCTTCTTCTTTGCGCCTTTGCGCCTTTGCGCGAAACTGTTTTTTGCTTGATACCGAATTTCTCTTGCGGTGGCTCGCATTGGTCGCCCGTTAGTCTTCGGTGTAGAATCGCTGCACCATCTTTTTTGAGAGACAGTCGTTCGGGGCTTGAAGAGTTTTGTCATTCAGTGAATCGAACAGGTATGCGGGGCGGCCAAGCGTGTGTCGCAGTTGCGGCGCGCTGGTCGGCGCGGGCGAAACGTCTTGCGCGCAGTGCGGCGCGCCGCTCATCGCGCAGGCGTCGCAAGCAAACGCGCGCCATCGTCCTCCCGTTTATGACCGCGAGACGATACTCTTCGCCCGCGCGATTCTCACGCGCCCCGCGCCGTTCACCCTCATCTTTCTCGTCGCCAACATCATCCTTTACCTGCTCATGACTTTTTCCGGCGGGGCGGATGACGGGACGCTGGTCGCGTATGGCGCGAAACTCAACTCATTAATTAAGCAGGGCGAGTGGTGGCGTTTCGTCACGCCGATCTTCCTGCACATTACTCTCCCGGTGTTCGGGCCGCTGCATATCATTATTAACATGTACGGCCTCTGGATGATCGGCCCATATGTCGAGCGGCTCTACGGCTCGGCCAAGTTTGTGGTCTTCTGGGTGGTGACGGGCATCGCCGGAGTCGTGGCGAGTTATCTGACTTTGCGCCCGAGTCTGGGAGGTGGAACGCTCGGCAGCTTTCTCTTCAAGGTTGAGGACACGTCGTCAGCCGGAGCTTCGGGCGCGCTCTTCGGTCTTATCGGCGTGCTCTTCGTCTTCGGCCTCAAATTTCGCAATGAGCTGCCCGAAGGCTTCAAGCGCGCTTTCGGCGCGGGGATGCTGCCGACCATCTTCATCAATCTCTTCATAGGCTTTCTCGCGCGGCGTTACATAGACAACGCCGCGCATCTCGGCGGCTTTGTGTCGGGCGCAGCCCTCGCTCTTGTCGTCGGCTACAAGCGACCGGGCGCGCGGAGCGGCTTCACAATCTTCTGGCGCGTCTTACAAACAGCCACGCTCGCGCTCGTCGTCGTCAGCTTCTTTATGGTCTGGCGACATTACGACGGGCCGCCGCTCTCGCTCAGCGCGAAATCATTGCAGAGAGGATTGACGGGTGGCTGGCAACAGGATGCCTCAGCGTTTCTTGAGGCGGTCAACGACGGCCAGAAAGCTTTTCTGACGGGTCTCAAGGATAATGACGCGAAGAATATTGATGAGGCCATCAATAAACTGAGCGACGCGCCGCGCCTTGACGATCAGGCTGACGGTTTGAGAAATGAGCTGAAAGAATTGATCGTCCGCGCCCGAAGCTTTATCACTCTCTCTGAGCCGGAACGCGAGACGCGTGCGGCTCAAGCGCAGCTGCGGCAGCTTTTGACTGACTTCCAGGCGTGGAAAGAGAAGTACAGGCAATGGGCTAAGACCAACGGCGAGAAGTACGGGATCGTCTTGACCAACGAGTCGGCCAATCAAAATTCCGGTGACGGAAAATAGATCGAGTCTTAAAAATCTTTCGTTCGACTAAAGAGTTAATCACAGGAGATAAAACTGACATGGAAATTAAGAGAGTTGGCGTGCTCGGCTGCGGCCTGATGGGTTCGGGCATCGCGCAGACCGCCGCCACCGCCGGATTTGAGACCATCGTCCGCGAAGTCTCGGACGAGTTGTGCGCGAAAGGCTTTTCGGGAATCGAAAAATCTCTGGGCAGGTTCGCCGAGAAGGGAACTATCACAGCCGACGAGCAGCAAGCGATTCGCGCGCGCCTCTCCGGCACGACCCGCCTCGAAGACCTCAACGATTGCGACATCATCATCGAAGCGATAGTCGAAAATTTGGAGACCAAGCGCGAGACCTATCAGCAGCTCGACGGCATCTGCAAGCCGGAGACGATCTTCGCTTCAAACACCTCTTCGATCTCGATTACGGAGATGATGACCGCGACTTCCGCCGAACGACAGCAACGCTTTATCGGCATGCATTTCTTCAATCCAGTGCCTCTGATGAAGCTGGTCGAAGTCGTCCGCACGATTCTGACCGACGAGGCCGTGTATGAGCAGGCCGTCGAGTTCGGCAAGCGTTTGGGCAAAGTTCCGGTGCGCGCGGGCGACAAGACGGGCTTTATCGTCAATCGTCTGCTGGTGCCGTACATGCTCGACGCGATTCGCGCTTTGGAAGAGGGCGTCGGCTCAATCGTGGACATTGACAACGCGATGAAGCTCGGCTGCGGTTATCCGATGGGGCCGTTCACGCTCGGCGATTTCGTCGGCCTGGATACGACCTATTACATCGCGGAGATTATGTTCAACGAGTTCCGCGAAAAGCGTTTCGCCCCGCCGCCGCTCCTCAAACGCATGTTTCTCGCGGGTCTCTACGGTCGCAAGTCCGGTCGCGGCTTCTACGACTACACGGCAGACGCGAAGAACCCGACGCCGATGAATCTGCTTTAAAAGTTCAAGGTTCAAGATTCAAAGTTCAAGGTTAAAATATTTCTTCTCGCCTTGAACTTTGAACCTTGAACCTTGAACCTTCTTTCGCATGAGCATCCTGATTGAAAAGCTCGGGGCGGTCACGGTGATTTGGTTAGACCGCGCGGACAAGCTCAACGCGCTCTCGCGCCGGATGCTTGAGGAGATGAGCGAAGCTTTCAAACAGCTTGAATCCGACGTGCGCGCAGTGATACTCGCCAGCACGAATGAGCAGGCTCTCAGCGCGGGCACGGACATCGGCGAGCTGTCCGCTCTGGACGAAGCGGCGGCGCGTGAAGCTTCACAGCGCGGGCAGGAAGTTTGCGATTTAATCGAGCGGTCGCCAGTGCCAGTGATTGCCGCCGTCGGCGGCGTCGCGGCGGGCGGCGGCTGCGAGTTGGCTCTCGCGTGTCACCTGCGCGTGGCGTCTGTGGACGCCGTGTTCAGCTTGCCCGAAACAAAGCTCGGAATGATTCCGGCTTACGGCGGGACGCAGCGACTCGCGCGCATCATCGGCGAGGGGCGCGCGCTGGAATTGATGCTGACGGGCGCAAAGCTTACCGCGAGCGAAGCCTTGCGGCTCGGCCTCGTCAATCGCCTGGCGGAGAGAGAAAATCTCTTTGCTGAAGCCGAAGCGTTGGCGCGCGAGATCGCCGTGCACGCTCCGCTCGCCATTCGCGCCTGTCTCGAAGCGGTCACGCGCGGCCTCGCTTTGCCCCTCGCGGAAGGTCTCGCGCTCGAAGCGGAGCTGTTCAGCCAGCTCTTTGCGACGGCAGACGTGCGCGAAGGCACGCGCGCCTTTCTCGAAAAACGCGCCCCTGTATTCAAAGGCAGATGACAGCTAAACAAAGAGATGTTAGGCTGAATGATTGAAGTTGTTACCTTATAGGTAAAGGAAAATATTCATGTCAAGATGCTTCGTCATCCAACCATTTGACAAAGGAAAATTTGATAAAAGATATGACTCCGTATTCGCGCCAGCCATAAGCGAAGGGGGGTTAGAACCATATAGGGTTGATCGAGATTCCGGCGTTAACATACCTATTGAAACAATTGAATCCGAGATTCGGAACGCAGGTATATGTTTGGCGGACATCACGACCGATAATCCAAATGTATGGTATGAACTTGGCTATGCTATTGCATACGGAAAAGATGTAGTACTTATCTGTTCGACAGAACGCACGACTAAGTTTCCCTTCGACGTACAACATCGTAACATCATCCAATATTCTCCAGAATCACCGCAAGATTTTATGAAGTTGAGTAGTGATATTACTAGCCGCATTGAGGCATTGTTAAAGAAACAAAGAGAATTACAAACTGTCGCTTCTTTATCACCTGTAAAAGAAACTGAAGGATTGAGCGCGCACGAAGTTGTTGCGATAGTTTCTATCATGGAAAGAACCAAAGTTCCAGGTGACTACACTAGTGTGGACTCAGTTTTACAAGATATGCGAAATGCCGGATTTACCGATATTGCCGGAACTCTTAGCCTTCAAAGTCTTGTGAAAAAGCACCTGATCCAAATAACAAAGAGTATTAGCGGGTATAACATTTGTAGGATAACTGATGATGGAGCCGAATGGCTCGTGAATAACCAAGACAATTTGAAGCTAAAAGAGCAATAGGTAATTAGGTCACTTGTCACCCGTCCCTCGCTTCACCTATACTCTGAAATGCATTCACTCTTAAATTGATTTTTGGAGAAGTGAGCAAGGGGTTATCTCTTAAAGCAGTGATAAGAGATAAGTGATAAGTGATGAGGGAAAAGCTTAACAGCCGTTCTCTTATTCTTATCACTCATCACTCATCACTCGTCACTTAAAGTATTATGGGTTCCAGACGTAAGGCGCGTGAGTGCGCCTTGCAAATGCTCTTTGCGGCTGACATATCCGAGGCGCGGGTTGACGAACTGGTGCGCCTGTTCTGGTCTGAATTGGCCGACCCGGAGACAGAAGAGTCTGCGCGCGAGTTTGCGACGCGACTGGCGACGGGTACGCTCGCCAACCGCGTCGCTCTGGACGAGCGTATCCGCTCGCGCGCGGAGCACTGGCGCATCTCGCGGATGGCGATTGTGGATCGCAACATCCTGCGCCTCGCCGTCTACGAATTCCTGTACGAGCCGACGCCGCGCACCGTCGCCATCAACGAGGCTCTGGAAATCGCGCGCCGCTTCTCGACCTACGAGGCGACGCAGTTTATCAACGGCATCCTCGACGCCATCAAGCGCGACCTGGATCAACAGCAACCGCAAAACCTCTCCGATAAACACTCCCCCGAAGACGAAGAAGATGACGACAACGGCGACGAAGACAGCGACGAGCAGCACAACGCTTCTTCAGCTTAACCTCCCGACCTTCCCCAAAATATTTAGTGATAAGTGACGAGTGATAAGTGATAAGATAAAAACAGGTTCTTTCTTATCACTTATCACTCATCACTTTTATCACCGCTTTTATGGATCAACTGCTGCGCGAATTTCTGGGCGAGGCCGAAGAGCTAATCGAGATTTTGATTGGCGACTTGCAAGCCTTGCGCGCGCGGCGCGGCGACGGACGCGCGCGGCGCGAGCTGGTCGCGCGCATCTTTCGTCATGTGCATACGCTCAAAGGCTCTTCCGCCTCGGTCGAGCTTGAGGCCGTGACGGACATTGCGCATGAGTTCGAGTCGCTGCTCGACGGCGTGCGCCTCGGGCGCGTGGAGGTGGACGAAGCCGTCCTCGACACGTTCGAGAGTACTGTCTCGGCTCTCTCGCAGATGTTGCGCGCGGCCTCAAATGAAGAGCAGCCGGCCGCGCCGACCGCGCTCATCCAACGCCTGCGCCGCCTCGCCTATCTGGCCGGAAGCAGAGCCGGAAACGCGAACGCTTCGTCAGACGCGCTCGCCCACGTCCTCGCGGCTTTGCCCGCAGAGATCGCCCGCGCGCTCAGCGAATACGAAGAGCATCGCCTGCGCGAAGCTCTGCGCGAAGGCGCGCGCGCCTTTATCGTCGAAGTCAATTTCGACCTCATGACCTTTGACGAGCGGTTCAGAGATTTGAGCGACGCGCTCTCCATCGGCGGCGAGATCATCTCGACGCTGCCCGGCATGGAATCAGCCGCGCCCGATCAGATCAACTTTCGTATCGTCTATGCCACAGACCTCGGCGCGGAAGAGTTGAGGGCGCGGCTCGCTGTGTTCGGCGCGATCAAGCTGACCGAGCTGGCCGCAGTGACAACTGATGAAGGTGATGAAGGGCAAGCTGTTGAGGATGAGAGTGCGGCTGAAGAAGCTCTCAGTTTTGAGCCGACGACCATCAAGCCTTTGACGACGCTCGTGCGCGTCGAGCTGTCGCAGCTTGACGAGATAATCACTGCGGCTCAAGAGCTTCACACGGAGACGATGAGCGCGCTTGAGCTTGTGCGCTCCAACGCAGAGACGACGGACGAAGTGCGCGCAGAGCTTGAGGCTCGCAGTGCGCGCCTGCGCCGCCGCTTCGAGTTGCTGGAAGAGAAGCTCGCGGGGATGCGGATGATTCCTCTCGCGCAAACCTTCGCGCGAGCCATGCGTGCCGGAACGATGACCGCGCGCACGCTCTCGAAAGAGATTGATTTTGAGATCGCGGGCGGCGATGTGCGGCTCGACAAATCTCTTTCGGATGCGATGGCCGACCCGCTTCTGCATCTCTTGCGAAACGCCGTGGCGCACGGCATCGAAGCGGCGGACGAACGCGCGGCGGCGGGCAAGAGCGTGCGCGGACGCATCAAGCTCGAAGCCTTCGCCGAAGGCAATCGCGTGCGGCTTTGCATCACGGATGACGGGCGCGGCATCGCCCCGCAGCTTGTCGCGCAGGCGGCGAGAGAGCGCGGCCTGATTGATGAACAGAGCGAAGTGTCCGAGGAGCAGGCTTTGCGTCTGATTTTCGCTCCCGGCCTTTCGACCGCCGTGATGGTCTCGAATGTTTCGGGCAGGGGCGTCGGCCTTGACGTGGTCGAGCGCGCAGTCGAAGAGGTCGGCGGCGAGATTCACGTCGAGAGCGAAGTCGGAGCGGGCACAAGCTTTGAGCTGCTGTTGCCGACGACTTTAGAGCCGCCGCGCCCGGTCGAAAATGATTCGTGATTGAGCAAAAAGTCAGCCGCGCCACTGTCCCTTGTTGCATCCGGCGGCATCAAAGCTTTCGCCGTCTGAAATGAAAGCGGCAGTGAGTCCGATTGAGAAAGAATTTTTTGCTGAACAATGAATAGACATCAGACGCTCAGTCATCGCTTGGCAGCTTTGCTCATGACATTGCTTATCTTGGGCTGCATCCCTTCGGCATCGGCGCAACAGGCAAGCGCGAAGCCCGATGTCGCGAACGCTTCCGCCCGCACTTATCCGAAGGAGATACGCGGCTATAAGGTGGAGCGCGCGAAGGTCGAGATTAAGAAGCCGCGCGAGCAGGATAAGGCTGCGGACGAGGCGTCAGCCGACGCGGACGCTCTGATACAGTTTGGCGAAGCGAGCGTCGCGCGGCTGACGCCGCTCGGCATCACGCTCGAAATTCCGGTCACGGTCGCCGCCGTCAAACAGAAGGGGCATGTGGATTTTCTGACCTTTGAAGATATGGTCGTCAACGACATCAGCGTCACTATCGAAGACTACAATCACCCGTTCGACCTGCCGACCGACAGGCCGACGCGCCTGCCGCAGCCCGTCCGTCTCTTCATCAGCACGACGAGCGCACTCGTGGGCGCGCTCGGCGAATGGAACGATGCAAAGCCCGTGTGGCCGGTCACAGGCCGCGTCTACGTCTTCGGCCAGTTCAAGAAATTTATCTTCAAATTCAAACGCGTCGTCCCCGTCGAGCTTTCGCTCACTTTGCCGAATCCGTTGCTCAAACTGAAGAATGAAAAAAAGTAGGGGCAGGGGTTGTCCCTGCCCGCCGCGCGAAGGCGCGAATCAATTTAGGATGACAGACAAGCTTGAATAATTGCGAATCTCGCTCATCGTCCTCATGGACGATACGGGCAGGGACAAGCCCTGCCCCTACAATATCAATCACTCTTCGGCGGCTTTCCTTCCTTCAAATTCTTAACGATTGATTTGAACTCTTCTTCCGCGCGAAGCGAGACAAAGTCCGGTTGAGTTTCTATCGCCGACGAATCGGGAAAGCCTTTTGCGACGGCGCGCTTTAATGATTCAATCGCCTTCTTCTTCTCGCCGCGCATGGCGTAGGCGCGCGCCAACTCGTATGGAATTTGCGCTCCCTTGGGGAATATCTCTTCCGCGACTTCGAGGTTGACGATGGCGAGGTCGTACTGGCCGCCCGGATGATAGTTGAGCGTCGCGGCCTCGTAGGTTTGCGCGAGTACCTGACCGAGCGCGCGGCGCGCGACGTGTCGTTCGGGCGTCTCTTCCGTCGCATGGGCTTTCTCTCTGAGACCGGCGATGATGTTTCGCATCTCTTTCATCGCGTCGCTGCGCTCCGAAGGGTCTGACAGCAATTTGCCGCCGAGATTGATAAGCTGCTGCGCCAGCTCAAGCTGCTTTGTCAGTTGCTCCTGTTCCGATTTGAGAGCCTGCTTGACCTCTTTCATCTCCTTGAGCGAGGCCGCCTTCTTCTCATACTCTGAAACATCCTTGAGATTTTTGAAATCGGCGGCGAGCGAAACGTATTCCATGTATGCTTCGTAAAATTTCTTCGCGGCTTCACTCGCGCGCGCGCGTTCGAGATTTCTCTTCCACAAAGTTTCGATGAGGGCTTCGTCACGCTCGCGACGGTGCGCGCGCATGGCCTGAAGCTCCATCCACTCGACCGCCTCCGCCAGCAATTCGGATGAAGCCCACTGGTGTCTGCCGTCAAAAGTCGCCACGTGATGCGGAAGATTGAATGAGGCGAGCAGGGCGTCGAGCCGCCGCAGCTCTGGATAATTGAAATCGTCCATCCCGACTGTGCCGAAGAAGGCGAAGGGCACAGCCTCCGTCGGCTTGATGTCAGGTGGAAAGCCCGCGCCGCAGGCGATGACTCCCGCGATGCAGCCCGCGCAAGAAGAGGCGACGCGCGTGGCGACGCGCGCCCCGCCCGAAAATCCGGTCGTGTAAATCCGTCGCTCGTCAATCGAGAAACGCTGGCGCGTGTCATTCAAGAGCGAGACGATGGCCGTCTGTAAAGGCGCTGGCTGTATCCCGTTCTGCGAATTGTAAGAGCCTGCCACGATGAAGCCGTATCTTTCAGCCGCCTCTTTGTAGAGCGCGACCGGCTGATTACCAAGCCCTTCCGGATCGAAAGCGTAAATGACAGGCCACTTCTTCTGCGGCGTGTAAGCCGCAGGCAAGTAGAGCGCGTAGCTCTGCTCCGCGTCCGCCTGGCAGACGACCTTTTCGATCAACACGCCTTTGGGAAATTCTTCGGCGCGGGCTACGGATGAAAGGAAAAAGAGAAGGGTGATGAGCGGCAAAAACGCTCTCAACGGCTTGGGGGAGTTCATGGCGCAAACCTTTCGTGCGAACGCAAAATTACATCTCCGATGTTTGATAGATGAAAGGAAAGCTATTCGGGTTTTCTTTTCCGAGAAATCGGATTTCCTATTCGTAGCAATCCGTGTGGAGGTCAGTCCCGCATTGGAAAAACTGCGGCGCGATGCTCTGCGTGGACTCAGTCACATTCTTCCAGACCGCCGATTCGCCGTACGCGGCGCGCGTCCAGCCGAGCCTGCGCTTGTCGCGCCAAGCCCCTTTGAACGCAGCCTCCTCGCCGTGCCCGTAAAGATGATAAGTTTCGTGAAGCAAGATTGCCGCCCTCTCAACATCATCAACGGGAAGATTGAAGAAATCAGGATAGAGCGTGACGACCTCGAAGGGAAAATTGGTCGCGGCGTAAGCGTCCGCGTGTCCGACCCAACGATTCCACCAGTTATCCGTCGCGCGAAAGCTGACGGCGTGGCGCAGCATGAACGCTTCCTGACTGAATCCTTTCTGCTCCAGCACCTCAACCGCGCGGTTGACTGCCTCGCGCTGTTTGGAATCTATCGAGTCGGAAGTGATGAGCAAAGAGAGATAGGCTGCGAGCAGGATGAACAGAATCAGAATCGGTGTGAAGAGCAGTCGCCGCCAGATTCTTCTCTTCTTCCCGGCAGGAGAAGCTTCACGCGTCTCGATGTTATCGAGCGGAGCATGACAACGGCGGCACTCCTCGTCCGTCGCAAAGTTGACCAAACCGCACGCGGCGCATTTCCTGTTGCTCATACAAGTTCAGCCTACACTAGATGCATTGAGAATCGGAAGATGATAGTGTATAGCATTCAAAAAGATGGAAAGAGCGCGCCCGTTTCTCTGCTTTTCCAAAAGTGCCCGCTCTTTCACAGATGAGGTGAAAAGCATTGAGCGAACAGCAAAATCAGACAGACCTCTCGGCGGTCATCGCGGAAAATTTCGGAGCCAACGCCACTTACGTCGAGGGGCTTTTGAGCCGTTTTCGCAGCGATCCCGCGCTGGTTGACGAATCGTGGCGAGCCTATTTCGCAGAGCTTTTGGGCGCACAACCCGGCGCGCAGACGCCGACGCCCGCGCCCGCTTCCGAAGCTTCCGAGAACGGGCGCACAGCCTCATCCTCGATCATCAGCGACGGCGCATCTCAGGCCGCGACGCGCGCGAATGCTCCCGCAACTGCGCCGCCGAAGCAGGCCGCCGCGACTCCTGCCGCTCCGGCTAAAACCGCCGCGCCAGCCGCCATAGCCGAAGCCGAAGAGGCTCTGCCGATTCGCGGCGCGTCGCTCAAGATCGTCGAGAACATGGAGACGAGCCTCAGTGTGCCGACCGCGACCTCCAACCGCCAGCTTCCCGTCAAGCTGTTGGATGAAAACCGTCGTGTCATTAATAAGCACTTGAGCGAGAGCGGTCGCGGCAAAGCTTCTTACACGCACCTCATCGCGTGGGCGATTATTCGCGCGCTCGAAAAATTCCCGCAGCTCAATGATGGCTTCACGACTGTTGGCGAGACGCCTTCGCGCGTCAAGCGTGAGAGCGTCAACCTCGGCGTCGCCATTGATATGGAGAAGAAGGACGGGACGCGCAGCCTGCTCGTGCCTAATATCAAGGGCGCAAACAAGATGAGCTTCGCGCAGTTTCTCGCGGCCTATAATGATGTGGTCAAACGCGCGCGTGATGGAAAATTACAACTGCCTGACTTTCAAGGCACGACCATCTCGCTGACCAATCCGGGCACAATCGGCACAGTCTCTTCGACGCCGCGCTTGATGTCTGGGCAGAGCGTCATCATTGCCACGGGCGCGATTGAGTATCCGGCTGAGTTTCAAGCGATGGCTCCCGAAGCCCTCTCGCAACTCGGCATCAGCAAGACCATCAACATCAGCTCGACTTACGATCATCGCATCATACAGGGCGCGGAATCCGGCGCGTTTCTCGCGCGCGTGCATGAACTCCTGCTCGGCGCAGACCGATTTTACGATGACATCTTCGCCAACTTGGAGATAGCTTATCCGCCGATGCGTTGGGCGATTGACCGCAATCCTTCATTGCTCGGACAAGACCACGTGCGCGATCAGATTGTGAAGCAGGCGCGCGTGCTTGAGTTGATAAACGCTTATCGCGTGCGCGGTCATCTCATCGCGGACATAGACCCTCTGCACGCGATGCCGCTTCATCATCATCCTGAACTCGACATCGAATCTTACGGCTTAACGATTTGGGATTTAGACCGCGAGTTCATCACGGGCGGACTCGGCGGGCTTGAGAGCGCGACCTTGCGCGAAATTTTGGACATTCTGCGCCGCGCCTATTGCGGCAAGGTCGGCATCGAGTATCGCCACATACAGAGCAAGGAGCAGAAGGTCTGGATACGCGAGCGGATACGGCAGGAGCTTGTCAGTCCTGAGCCGATACCGGTCGAGATTAAAAAGCAGATTTTGTGGAAGCTCATCTCAGCCGAACAGTTCGAGCGATTCCTGCATACGAAATATTTGGGAGCCAAGCGATTTTCGCTCGAAGGCTGCGAGACGATTATCCCTACGCTCGATCAATTGATTGAGCGGGCGGGCGGGCAGGGCGTTGATGACATCACGCTCGGCATGGCTCATCGCGGACGCTTGAACGTGCTCGCCAATGTCGTCGGCCATTTCTGCGAGCGCATCTTCACTTCGTTTGAAGGCTCTGTGCATCCGAACTTTCCGGCTGACGAGGGCGATGTGAAATATCATCAGGGCGCAGTCGGCGAGCGCGAGACGGCGTCGGGGCGCAAAGTCAAACTCACAGTCTCTCCGAATCCGAGCCATCTCGAATTCGTTGACCCGGTCGTCGAAGGCATGACGCGCGCCAAACAGGACTCGGTTGATAAAGAGCGCGAAGTAGTGATTGATATGTTCCTGCCCGTGCTCTTGCACGGCGACGCGGCTTTCGCGGGGCAGGGCATCGTGATGGAGACGCTGAATCTCGCAGACCTCAAGGGCTATTCGACGGGCGGCACGATTCACATCATCATCAACAATCAAATCGGCTTTACCACTTCGCCGGAGAAGGGACGTTCGACGATTTATTCGACCGACGTGGCGAAGATGACGCAGCTTCCGATTTTTCACATCAACGGCGACGACCCCGAAGCCGCGTACAGGATGGTTCGCACCGCCCTCGATTTTCGTCAAGAATTTAATAAAGATGTGGTGCTCGACATCGTCGGCTTTCGTCGTCTCGGACACAACGAAGGCGACGAGCCGAGCTACACGCAGCCATTGATGTACGCGCGCGTGAAGGCGCATCCGGGCGTGCGCGCCATCTATGCCGAACGCCTCGTGCGTGAAGGCGTAATGACTGAAACCGAAGTGCAGGAGCTGACTGACGAGCGCGTCAAGCGTTACGAAGACGCGTGGCAACGAGCCAAAAAAGTTGTCGCCGAGAAGCCGCAACGCAAAGAGCCGCCGCCCGCAGTCGTCGAAGAGGACGGCTCAAGTGTGATTGAGACGAGCATTGATGCATCGGTCGTGAAAAAAATCGGGCATCACATCGCAGTCGTGCCCGAAGGCTTTCATATTCATCCGAAGATGGTCGGGCAACTCGCGCGTCGCGCGAAGATGAGCGAGGGCGAAGTCCCTATGGATTGGGCTTTCGCGGAGGCCGTCGCCTTCGGCTCGCTCGTCACGGAAGGCACGCGCGTGCGCCTCAGTGGTCAGGATTCAGGACGCGGTACGTTCAGCCAGCGTCACGCGGTGATGTATGACACGCAGACCGGGCAGACCTGGTCGCCGCTCTCCGAGTTGCGGAGCGAGGTTAACAAACAAGCTGTCTTTGAAGTCTTCGATAGCTCGCTTTCAGAGCAGGGCGTGCTCGGCTTCGAGTACGGCTATTCGGTCGAATCTCAGGATGCGCTCGTCTTGTGGGAGGCGCAGTTCGGAGACTTCGGCAACGGCGCGCAGGTCATCATAGACCAGTACATCGCCGCGTCAGAGGACAAGTGGAAACAGCGTTCGCGTCTCGCGCTCTTGCTGCCGCACGGTTACGAAGGACAGGGGCCTGAGCATTCGAGCGCGCGGCTTGAGCGTTACCTCACGCTCTGCGCCGAAAATAATTTGCAGGTCTGTTATCCGACTACGCCCGCGCAGTATTTCCACTTGCTGCGTCGGCAGGCCAGGCAGGAGATCGTGCGCCCGCTCGTCGTGATGACGCCGAAAAGTTTATTGCGTCTTCCGGCGGCGACTTCGACCGTCGGGGAGTTGACGACGGGCGGCTTCCGGCCTGTGATTGATGACCGCGAAGTGGCGGATAAAGAGAAGGTGCGGCGCATCGTTCTGTGTGGCGGTAAAGTCTTTTACGATCTGAGCGCGGCGCGCAAGAAATCGGGCGACGATCATGTCGCCATCGTGCGGCTCGAACAATTCTATCCGTTTCCCGAAACCGCCTTGCGCGAAATCTTTGCCAGTTATCCGAACGCGACGCAGCTCGTCTGGACGCAGGAAGAGGCGAAGAACATGGGCGGGTGGCATTTCGTCCAGCCCAGACTCTTCAACCTGCTGGCGCGCTCATCGCGTCCGTACTTCGTCGGGCGCACGGCCTCGGCCAGCCCCGCGACCGGCTCGTACACGATTCACGAGCTTGAGCAACGAACGCTCGTCGAGCAATCGCTGACCAAAGATGACGCGGCTTTTATCTCGGACGCCAGCACCGCGAAGTACGCGGGCAAGGCCGATTCTTAAAAACGCATTTCTCACGCAAAGGCGCAAAGACGCAAAGGAAGAGCTTGAATGCTTTCCTTTGCGTCTTTGCGCCTTTGCGTGAGATTTTCCTGGTCGCCTGCTTTGCGTAATAAAGTACTTGACGGATTCAAGAACTATTGTATGATGCGCGCATGGCTTCGATTCATCCCTTGAAACCGAGGCTCGTTAAAGAGCCGCCCGCGCTGCACACGCGCGCGATGGACAATCTGCGCTTCATACGCGAGACGATGGAGCGCGCCTCGTCCTTCACCGCCGTCCCCGGTTGGGGCGGCGTCGTGATGGGCGTCTCCGCCCTGTGCGCGGCCTACGTCGCTTCGCAACAGGCGACCGCCAGAGCCTGGGTGTTGACGTGGATGGTCGAAGGCTTGCTGGCTTTTGTGATCGGCGGATGGGCGATGGACCGCAAGGCTCGCGCAGCAGAATTGCCCCTGCTGTCGGGGCCGGGACGCAAATTCGCGCTCGGCCTCGCCCCGCCGATATTCGTCGGCGCGCTACTGACCATCGTCCTCTATCGCGTGAGCGGCGCGAGCGTGATTCCGGGCATGTGGCTCTTGCTTTACGGGACGGGCGTGGTCACGGGCGGCATGTTCTCGGTCGGCATCGTGCCGATTCTCGGCCTCTGCTTTATGACGCTCGGCGCGCTCGCGCTCTTCTGCCCGGCGGCGTGGGGCAACGCTTTCATGGCGTTCGGCTTCGGCGGGCTGCACATCATTTTCGGCATCATCATTGCGAGGAAGCACGGTGGCTAAGCAAAGCGCGTTACTCAAAGACGGGAAGAAGCATCGAGCAGGCTCGCGCAATCTGAAAGCCGTGCGGGCGGGCGAGATTGAGGCGGCAGAGCGTGCGCCTGAGCTTGATCGCCTGATACACGAGCGTCTGCGGCTCGGCATCATCAGCGCGCTCGCGGCCAACGACGCGCTGACTTTTAACGATCTCAAGAATCTGATGCGCACCACTGACGGCAATCTGAGCGTGCATGCGCGCAAGCTTGAGGACGCGGGCTATGTCGTCTGCACGAAATCATTCGACGGGCGCGTGCCGAAGACGGAGTACAAGATCACTGCGGCGGGACGCCGCGCGCTCGGACGTTACTTGGATCACATGGAGGCTCTGATTCGCGCCATGCGTGACCGCTCTTGATCGGGGGCGCGCTTTTTTTTGCGCGTCGGCTTTGTAGTGCAAAGCTCTTTGCAATGCCGCGTCAAGGTCTTGAGTCGTGCTCAGGCACGGCGGGTAGCTGTGGCAGGCCACATTGTTGGAGTGATGCTGAAGGTTAAGAATCAAGCTGTTTTAGCCTCGGAGAGCGGGAACTAAATCAAGCCGTGAGCGTGGCAGGAAGAGTAAACGAAAAGATTCGACATTTCTTGAAGGAGACGTGAGTTATGGTCAAGCGCATTATCGCTATCGCATTCATTTTTCTGTGCGCCACTGTCGCGTGGGCTGTCCTCGGCGCGACGATCTTTCAGCGCACTTACGATTCGGACACGACCTCTGCGGGGCGCGTCGCCTCGACGTGGGGCGCGCCGCACAATCAATCGCCGCCCGTCGCCACTTACACAGAGATGGTGCGGAGAAGCGTCGCCGTCGCGCCAGCCACAAACGGTATTGGCACTGGCGCGGCGGCGGCGGCTGCTCCGGCTGACATCAAGACTGTCGTGAACGCGCAGCCGGAAGAGGTGACACAGACTTTGCCGCTCGAAAGCAGCCGGATTGATGTCGCGCTCGATCTTGAGCACAGGCAGAAGGGCTTGCTCTGGTACAGCACGTACAGGGTTTCGTTCGCGGGCATTTACGCTTTTCGCAATCCGAGCGACAAGGAGCAAGAGGTCAAGTTCGCGCTCTCTTATCCGACCGCGCAGGCCATCTATGATGATCTGGTTTTTACGGTTGACGATGCTCAGATGACTTTGCAGAACGAGCAGAACACGGTGAGCGGCAAAGCTCGTTTGGCTCCCGGCAAGACCGTGACGCTCAAGGTCGGTTATCGCTCGCAGGGGCTTGATAGCTGGCGTTACAACTTCGGACAGAACGTCTCGCAGGTGCGCGATTTCACTCTGCGCATGAAGACCAATTTCAAGGAGGTGGACTTCCCGGAAAACACGCTCTCGCCTTCGGAAAAACATGAGACGGCTCAGGGATGGGATTTGGTTTGGTCGTACAAGAGTTTGCTGTCGGGTTATCAGATTGCGATGGTGATGCCGGAGAAATTGCAGCCGGGGCCGCTCGCGGGACGTATCAGCCTGTTCGCGCCCGTCTCGCTCTTCTTCTTTTTCTTCCTGATGTTGATTATCACAACCCTGCGCGGCATAGAGCTGCATCCGATGAACTACTTTTTTCTGGCGGCAGCGTTTTTCTCATTCCATCTTTTGCTGGCGTATCTGGTTGACCACGTCTCGATTCACGTGGCGTTCGTGGCGTGCTCTGCGGTCTCGATCTTTCTGGTCGTCAGTTACTTGCGCCTTGTGATCGGGATGCGCTTTGCGAGCGGCGAGGCGGCTGTGGCGCAGTTCATTTATCTGGTGATGTTCTCGTATGCGTTCTTCCTCAAAGGCTTTACGGGGCTGGCGATTACCATCGGCTCGATTATCACTTTGTTCGTGGTGATGCAGGTCACGGGGCGGATTAAGTGGAAAGACAAGTTCGCGGTCAAGCCGCTTGAGACGGATGAGAAAGCTGCGTAAGAAGTTTTTCACGCAAAGGCGCAAAGGAAAGCTTTAAATCTCTTCTTTGCGTCTTTGCGCTTTTGCGTGAGTTCGGGAGGTTGTTAATAAATGAAGCGGTATGACGTTATCGTGATAGGCGCGGGGCTGGCGGGATTGCAGTGCGCGCGGCTGTTGGCCGGGCGGGGCGTGCGTGTGCTGCTCGCGGATCGCAAGCTTTCGCTGGCGGATGGGATTCACACGACGGGGATTTTTGTTCGCCGCACGCTCGAAGATTTCAATTTTCCGGAAGGATGTTTGGGAACGCCTGTTCGTCATGTGACGCTCTACTCGCCCGCGCGCCGCGTGATGCATTTGGAGAGCGAGCACGACGAGTTTCGCGTCGGGCGGATGGCAAAGCTTTACAAGCATTATCTTGAAGAATGCGTCAATGCGGGAGCCGAATGGTCGCCCGCGACGCGTTATGCCGGACGCGAGAGCGCGGGCGCGGATTCGCTCATCCGTTTTGAGACAGAGGGCACGCGTTGGACTGCGCGAACGCGCTACCTGGTCGGAGGCGACGGGGCGCGCTCGCGCGTGGCTCAGGATTTAAAGCTCGACTCGAACAACGAATGGATCGTCGGTGTCGAAGAAGTTTATGAGAACGTGCCGCTCGAAGGCTCGCCGCGCTTTCATTGTTTTTTAGACCCGCGCATTGCGCCCGGCTATCTCGCGTGGGTCGTGCATGACGGAGAAGAGACGCACATCGGCGTCGGCGGCTACGCGAAGCAGTTCGACGCCTTGCGCGCGCTAGAGATTTTTCGCCTGAGTGTTGACGGGAGCATCATTGACCTCAGCCGCGCGCATCGTGTTGAGCGAAGAGGCGGACGCATTCCCGTCGGCGGCGTGCTCAGAAGGATTGCTAACCGGCGCGGGCTTTTGATTGGAGACGCGGCGGGGGCTGTCTCGCCTCTGACCGCCGGAGGCTTAGACCCTTGCATGCGTCTGTCGAGTCTGGCGGCGCGCGTCATCCCGGTTTATCTGTCGAGCGGAGACGCGGCGGAGCTTGCGCCTTATTCGGGCAACGCCTTTCGCGCGCGTTTCACTTCGCGGCTCTGGATGCGACGCATCATCGCGCAGCTCAAGCAGCCCGCGCTCCTTGAAGCGGCGTGCGCGGCTTTGCGTCTGCCGCTCGTGAACTCGCTGGCTTGGCACGTCTTCTTCGGACGCGGCTCGTTCCCCGATGCAGAGACGACATCCGAAAAAATGGAAAAGGCTATGATTGAAATGAAGCGGGCTTGATTACGGAAAGAAAGTCGCGCGCAAAGGCGCAAAGGCGCAAAGCAGGAACGCAAAGTTATTGAGTGCCGCTTGCTCTTTGCGTCTTTCCTTTGCGCCTTTGCGGGAAACTTCTTTGCTCTCTGCTGTTCTCAACAATTATCAAGAACATTCTCGCGCTCACCTGCGTACAAGCGAAGTGTCCGGTCACGCGCGCGCGCAAAACTTTTTCCAACTGCTCAAATGAAATACATCTACTCATTTTATATAGACGCCGCACGCATCGCGCTGCAATCCATTCTGGCGCATAAGCTGCGCGCCTTTTTGACGCTCATCGGCATCATCATCGGCGTGGCTTCGGTCGTCGTCGTCGGAGCTTCGATTAGCGGACTCAATACTTATGTGGTTGACAAGGTGACGAAGGTCTTGGGCGCGAACCATTTCATGATCGCGCGGATAGCTTTTTCGGGGCAGATGTCGGACGAGCTGTTCGAGAAGATGAACCGGCGCAATAAGCGTTTGCATTGGGACGATTACGAGTGGGTCAGAGATAACTGCCGCTCGTGCGCGGAGGTCGGCGCGCAAGTTAATGCGCAGACCGATCTCAGTCAGGACGGCGTAGAGTTTCCAGCCGCGCAGGTCTTCGGCGTCACCGCCAACATGGTTGACATCGAAGACAAGACCATCTCCGAAGGCCGTTACATCTCGGCTGATGAAGTCCAACGCTCGGCGATGGTCTGCGTGCTCGGCGCGGATATTAAAGAGAAATTTTTTCCGGGCCGAAACGCTATCGGTCAGGAGTTGAAAGTGCGCGGCCTGCCCATGCGCATCGTCGGCGTGGAGGAAAAGCGCGGCTCGTTCTTCGGCGATTCATTCGACCGTCACATCTATATTCCGCTCACGACGCATCAACAGATTTTCAGTCGCGCCTCCGGCCTACAGATTCACGGCAAGGCGAAGAACCGCGAAAACTTTCAGCCGACGATTGAAGACGCGCGCCTCGCCATGCGTAACAAGCACAAGCTGTTGGGAAATGAAGAGGACGATTTCGGCCTCGTCAACGTCGAGGATTTGAATAAGCAGATAGACCAGTTCACGGGCGGCATCGCGGCGGTCGTCGTGCCGATTACATTAATCACGCTTGTGGTCGGCGGCATCGTAGTGATGAATATCATGCTCGTCTCCGTCACCGAAAGAACTTTTGAAGTCGGCTTGCGAAAAGCCGTCGGCGCGACGAAGAAACAGATTTTGATGCAGTTCTTAATCGAATCGGCACTGCTCTGCGCGTGCGGCGGATTAATCGGACTCACGCTCGCGGCGGGCATCTGCTGGCTGATTACGACGCTGGCGGAAATCACGATGACGATCACCATCGGCTACGTTTTTCTGTCGATCATCGTCTCCAGCGTCATCGGCATCATCGCCGGAATCTATCCGGCCTTCAAAGCCGCGAGGCTCGATCCGATTGTCGCTTTGACGCAGAACACATAAAGATCTGAAATCTGAAATTTGAGATTTGAGATGAATTGAGAAAGTGTGATTGAGAAAGTGTGATGAGGTTTCCGCGTTTCTTTCCGACAGAGACTTTGAAGATGGCGCTCGACAGCGTGCGCTCGCACAAGTTCAGAAGCTTTCTGACTGTGCTTGGCATCGTCATCGGCGTGATGACGGCGATTGTCATCGCTTCGATCCTGACGGGGCTCAGGCAAAACATCGTCGCCATCATCGAAGAGTACGGGACGAATAACATCTACGCTTTTCATCTCTCGACGGGCTTCGGGCCTGAAGACCGCTCGGAACGCTCGCGCAAGCCTTTGACCCCCGGCGATGCCGAAGCCATCAAATCCTCTTGTCCGTCGGTTGAAGATGTCGCGCTCGTCGCGCCGAACGTGGGCTACACGGGCGGCCCGTTTGACGACAATATTATTTACAACGGCCTCAATTATCGTTGGGGCAACACGCAGGGCGTCTCGGCCAACTACGCGGACATCACGAACATCACGCTCAAGGAAGGCCGCTTTATTTCAGAGGCCGACGACTTGCAGCGACGCAACGTCCTTGTCATCGGCGTCAATGCCGCCGAAGCTTTGTTCCCGAGTCAGGACACAGGCATCGTCGGCACGCTGGTCAAGATGGGCGGCCACACGTTTGAGATCGTCGGCGTGCTTGAGAAAAGAAAGGCCGGATTTTTCGGCGAGAATGATGAAGACAACGCCGTCTTTCTGCCGTTTCGCACGGCGCAGAAGCTCGCTCCCGCTCGCGGCTATCTGCTCTTAGTGATTCAAGGGCGCGCGGGTCAACTCAATGACGCTCTCGAAGAGTCCAGAGAAATTCTGCGCCGTCGTCGCAATGTCAACTTCAACGATCCGGACAATTTCGATATTAAGACTGCGGATAAATTTATAGAGCAGTTCGACAGCATCACGGCGATGGTCGGACTCATCGCCATCGCCATCTCAAGCCTCGGCCTGCTGGTCGGCGGCATCGGCGTGATGAATATCATGCTCGTCTCCGTCACGGAGCGCACGCAGGAGATCGGCATACGCAAGGCCATCGGCGCGCGTCGCCGCGACATCGTCAACCAGTTTCTCTTCGAGGCCATGACGCTCACCTTCCTCGGCGGAGTCCTCGGAGTCCTGCTCGCCATAGGCATCAGCAAGCTCATCATCTTTCTCATCCCCTCGCTTCCGGCGACCATTCCGCTGTGGGCCGTCGTGTCGGGCCTCACCGTCTCGGTCGGCGTCGGCCTCATTTTCGGCGTCTGGCCTGCCCGTAAGGCTTCGCGCCTCGACCCGATTGAATGCCTCCGCTACGAATGAGATCAATTGCTCAATCCGTTTTGCTGGGAGCGGGAGCTATACTTCCCGAAATGCTAAGTGTCGGGGCAAAGTGTCCGAATTGCTTTAAGGATGGCGATGCTTTAGTCTTTTATACCGGCGCTAAGGCCCGGTAATGATAAATACATCCCAAGCCCAGCGTCCAACCTTCGCTTTCTTCACGTCCTCTACTTTCGCTCGATAGCGAAACATGTTTCCATACTCGTCCGCTCGCCGAGAGCCTTTGTAATC
>DASWRG010000113.1:0-78327 GCA_036403295.1 Pyrinomonadaceae bacterium | reverse complement strand
CGGGGCTTAACTTATAATTTGCTGCGTGACCCACGATTGGCGTCGTGGGCTACTGATATATCGCCCCTCATGGGGCTGATGATTATCTTGAGGTCTTCATCCCGACGAATAAAACAATGATTAAAACAGTTGTCAAAACCCATCCGTTTGGCCTAATATCTTTATGTTGGACTCGCAGTCCAACTTCTTTGCCGCCAGTAGCTTTTCCAGCCGGTGGCTCTCGGCGTCCTGAAATTTCCGATCTCTTGTAATTCGTTTCCAATGATTGCTTTAGATTCTTCTCGCGGGCGGGAAGAAATCGAGAGATTAGCGGAAATCGCGCGGCTTTAATCCTCTTTACTTTATAGTCGGAGGGGTAGCCGTCTTCGTTTGCTAAAGTCCAGACTCCACAGTCCCGAACCTTTTTAAGTTAGGGAAGACCCCTCTGGCAAAAGTGCCCCAATCATGAGTAGCAGCACAGCGACAATATCCCGGCTCAACTGGCTGAGACTGTTCAGAGCGCGACGCCCCCGCGCCGCGACGCGCCGCAAAGCGCTCACGCTCTTCGGCACGCGCCCCGAAGCCATCAAGCTCGCGCCCGTCATACGCGGCCTCGAAGCTCACCACGACGCTTTTCAAACTATCAATGTCGCTTCAGGCCAGCATACGGATTTGCTCTATCCCTTCGTCAAGCTTTTGGGCATCCGCATTGACCGGGACTTGCATGTGATGTCGCCCGATCAGACGCCGAATCAGGTTTGCGCGCGCGTGCTTGAGGCGATGGATGTAATTTTAGAAGACGAGCAGCCCGACTTGATCTTGGTGCAGGGCGACACGACGACCGCGCTGGCGGGCGCGCTCGCTGGCTTTCATCGCAAGATCGCGGTCGGACACGTCGAGGCCGGTTTGCGCTCAGGCAATCCGCGCAGCCCGTATCCCGAAGAGATGAATCGCCGCATGATTACGCGCCTCGCCACTTATCATTTCGCGGCCACCGCGCGCAATCGGCTGACGCTGCTCGCCGAAGGCATTGAACAAAAAAATATTTTCGTGACCGGCAATCCGGTGGTTGATTCCTTGAAGGAGATTATCAAAGGGGCTGCGCCGAAACATCCCGCGCTTGAAAATTTGATTGAAGCGACGAGGGGACTCAAGCGAGTGGTGTTGACGACGCATCGCCGCGAGAGCTTTGGCGAGCTGATGACGGAGAATCTTTTGACGCTTCGTCGCTTCGTCGAGACGCGCGAGGACGTGGCTCTCATCTTCCCTGTGCATCCGAATCCTGCGGTCGTCACAGCCGCGCGCACGGCTCTCAGTTCTCATCCGCGCATACACTTAATCGAGCCGCTCGGCTATGAGGATTTCATCGGCCTGCTTTCCGCAGCGTGGCTCATCGTCTCGGATTCGGGCGGCGTGCAGGAAGAAGCCCCGACGCTCGGCAAGCCGCTTTTGGTTTTGAGAGAGAACACGGAGCGACCGGAAGCTTTGGAATCTGGCGTGGCTCGTCTGGTCGGAGGCAGCCCGCTCGCTCTGGCTTCTATGCTCGAAGAGGCTTACGCTGACGAGAGCTGGGCGGCTGAAGTCTTGCGCGTCGAAAATCCTTTCGGCAAAGGGGACAGCGGAGAACGCATTGCAGAGATTATCGCGGAGTTGTTAAATATCCGCGCGGAGCGAGAGGCGCTGGCGGCGACGGTTTGAGATGAGCGAGACCCTTAACAAACAAGCTTCCAAAAGGCATCTCTTGACGGTGCTTCTGGAGGACTATTTCCACGTTGGAGCGTTCAATCGAATCATCCAGCGCGGGCAATGGTATCGCTTCGAGACTCGCTTTGAGCAGAACACGCGCAAGGCTCTCGACCTCTTAGACCGTTACGACATCAAGGCGACCTTCTTCGTCCTCGGCTGGATCGCGGATCAGAATCCGGAGTTGGTCAGAGAGGTCGCGCGGCGCGGCCACGAGATAGCGTCTCGCGGCTATTATCACCGCACGATACGGCAGATGACGCCGACGGAGTTTCGTGAAGACTTGCAGCGCGCACGCGCGGCTCTTGAGCGCGCGAGCGGAACGAAGATCATCGGCTATCGCGCGGCTCATCGTTTGTCGGCGGCCTCTGACACGTGGGCGCTCGACGTGTTGGCCGAAGAGGGTTACGCCTACGATTCGAGCTTCGTGCCCAATGTGCGCTCGACGCAGCAAGAGCCGCGACTGCGCTTTGCGCACCAGCATCATTGCGGCGAAAAAGATATTTGGGAGTTTCCCGTCTCGACCTTCAAGCTCGGTCGCTGGATGCTTCCGATTGCGGGCGGAAATTATTTTCGCCAGATTCCGCACACGATGCTCAAGCACGCCGTCGAGCACTGGCACAAGACTTACGACTCGCCCTTCGTGATGTACTTTCACGTCTGGGAATTAGACCCCGAACAGCCGCGCATCAGCGCCGCCTCGCCACTGACGCGCCTGCGCCATTACCGCAAGCTCGACAAGATGGAATGGGTGCTCGAAGAATATTTCAGCAAGTACAGCTTCGTCGGCGGCGCAGAGTATCTGGGACTCAGCACTGCGACTGATGAGAGCGAGGCTCTTGTGAATGTCGAGCCGCGCGCTGTGGCGCAAGCCGCGCGAGTCGAGATAGCTGAAGTTTCATCAACGACTGCGCCATCGCAGCCCGCGCCCGTCGTCGGCTCAACGGATGGACGCACGCCCATCAGCATCATCGTCCCGTGCTTTAATGAAGAGCTGGCCTTGCATTATCTCTCGAACACTTTGAAGAGCGTCGAGACCACGCTCGAAAAAGATTACGACCTGCGCTTTATCTTCGTGGACGATTCGAGCACGGACAAGACCTGGAACTCGCTGCACGAGCTGTTCGGAATGAAACCGAATTGCAAGCTCTTGCAGCACGAGCGCAATCGCGGCGTCGCCGCCTCAATCCTGACTGGCATTCGTCATGCGGAAACTGAGATCGTCTGTTCGATTGATTGCGATTGCACGTATGACCCGCACGAATTGCACAACATGATTCCGCTCCTGACGGATGAAGTGGATATGGTGACGGCTTCGCCGTATCACCCGCAGGGCGCGGTTCGCAATGTGCCGTCGTGGCGGCTCTCGCTCTCGAAGGCTTCATCGTTTCTTTATCGTCAGGTCTTGAGACAAAAGCTTTACACTTACACGAGCTGTTTTCGCACTTATCGCAAGAGCGCGGTCGTTGATTTGAAAGTCAGAGAGGGCGGCTTTCTCGGCGTCGCGGAACTGCTTGGCCGTCTTGATTTGAGCGGAGCGAAGATCGTCGAATATCCGGCGACGCTCGAAGTGCGTCTCTTTGGTTGGTCGAAAATGAAAATCCTGCGCACCATCGCGGGACACTTACGACTGCTTTCACGCCTGCTCACGATGCGCGTCATGCATCGCGGCAGCGCATCACACAGAGCCAAGCTCGCGGGACAACTGCTCGCGGAAGCTTCGCTCGAATCCGGTTATCAAACCACACCCGTAGCAACCACACAGAAATACAGAACATGACAGAAACATTATTGCACCCCGAACAGCTTTTGGAGTTGCCGTCGGATCAGGATGCATCCGGCAGAACTCTCGGCGCAGAAGAGTTAGCTTTGCTCTCGGAAGTCATCGAGAGCGGAACGCTGACGAGCACCAAAGGAAATTTCGTCAAGACGCTCGAAGAGAGCTTCGCCCGCAAGCTCGGCGTCAAATACGCTTACGCCTGCGCGTCCGGCTCGGCGGCAGTCCACACAGCCGTCGCGGCCATCAACCCCACGCCCGGAGACGAGATCGTCACGACCGCTATCACGGACATGGGCGCGCTCGCGCCGATTTTGTATCAGGGCGCGATTCCGGTTTTCGCAGACGTTGACCCACAGACTTACAACATCACCGCGCGCTCAATCGAAGAGGTCTTGAGCGAACGCACGCGCGCCATCGTCGTCACGCATCTGTTCGGCAACCCTTGCGAGATGGACGAGATTATGGAGCTGGCGAACGCGCGCAACATTCCTGTGATTGAAGACTGCGCGCAGGCATTCATGGCGGAGCATGAGGGGCAACGTGTCGGCGGCATCGGCGCGGTCGGCTGCTTTAGCTTGCAACAGGGCAAGCACATGACGACGGGCGAGGGCGGCATCGTCACCACGAACGATGACGCGATGGCTCGCCGCATGTTCCTCTTCATCAACAAGGCCTGGGGCTACGGCGACGCGAATCCGGATCACTACTTTCTCGCGCTCAACTATCGCATGTGCGAGCTTCAAGGAGCGGTCGCCGTCGCACAGCTTGAAAAGCTTGACGGAGTGGTCGAGAGCCGCGTTCGCACGGCGAATGATTTGACCGGAAAGCTGCGGGGCGTGCGCGGCGTCGAGACTCCGCACACGAGCGCGAAAAACTTTCACACTTACTGGAAATATTGCTTGCGTGTTGACGACCGTTTAATCAGGGACGGCGCGCCGGGCATGGCGCGGCTCTTGAAAGAGAAGGGCATCGCGTCCGCGCCGCGTTACATACAGAAGCCGGCCTTCATGTGCGAAGTCTTTCAAAAGCAACGCACCTTCGGCGAGAGCAACTTCCCGTTCAACCTCGCGCGCCCCGAAACAGTTGATTACAACGCCGCGAAATACCCCGGCACGTTCGAGGCGTTGCATGGCGTGCTCGTGCTGCCGTGGAACGAACGCTACACGGAAGAGCATGTCAACTACATCGCGGACGCCGTGCGCGAAGCGGCTGAGCAGTTGGCGATTTGAATTTTTATTTGAAGAAAAAGATGAAAGACAAACTCAAATTCGGACTCGTCGGCGCGGGAGGCATCGCGCAGGCTTACGTACAGGCTTTTGAGGCATGCGAGACGGCGCGGCTGGTGGCGGTCGCGGATGTGCGCGGCGATGCTGCTCGCGCTCTGGCCGAAGGCTTGGGCTGTCGCAGTTACGATTCTTTTCGGGCGATGGCGGAGAGCGAGACTGAGCTTGACGCGGTCATCGTTTGCACGCCGCCGGTGACGCATCCCGAAATCTCTATTCATTTTCTCGAACGCAAAGTTCACGTACTCTGCGAAAAGCCTCTGAGCATAGACGCGGCAGGCGCGCGACTGATGCTCGATAAAGCCAGAGAGCATGGCGTGACGCTGACGATGGCGACGAAGTTTCGTTATGTCGAAGACGTAGTGCGAGCCAAGAGCATCGTCACCTCTGGCATCTTGGGCGAGATAGTCTTGTTTGAAAACGCTTTCACTTCGCGCGTGGACATGGCTTCGCGCTGGAACTCGAACCCTTCGATTAGCGGCGGCGGAGTCTTGATTGATAACGGCACGCATTCGGTTGACTTGATGCGATATTTCTTAGGGCCGCTCGCGGACGTGCAGGTCGTCGAAGGCAAGCGCAGTCAGGGCTTGGCGGTTGAAGAGACAGTGCATATCTTCGTTCGCAGCACTGGCGGCGTGATGGGCGCGATTGACCTTTCGTGGAGTATCAACAAAGAACTCGATAGCTTTATCAACATCTACGGCTCGCACGGCACGATTTCGGTCGGCTGGAAAGAGTCTAAATATCGTCAAACTTCGAGCCGCGATTGGGTCGTCTTCGGCAAGGGCTACAACAAGGTCGAAGCGTTTCGCAATCAAATAAATAATTTCGCGCGTGCCATCGCGGGCGAAGAATCTCTGCTCATCACAGCCGCAGACGCGCTCGCGTCCGTCGAAGTAGTCGAAGCGGCTTATGCCGCTCTGCGTCAGAATCGCTGGACGACTGTTAACGGCAACAGCTTTGAAAGCACGCGCGGCACAGGGCATATCATCGAAGCCAGCAATATCGTATGAGCGATGTACGCATTCATCCGACCGCGATTATCGAAGAGGGCGTCCGTCTGGGGCGCGGCACGTCCGTCTGGGACAACGTGCATATACGTCACTCTGCGAGTCTCGGCGAGGAATGCATCGTCGGCGAAAAAACTTATATCGCTTACGGCGTTGAGATAGGCAACCGCGTCAAGATCAATGCGATGGTTTACATCTGCAACGCCGTGACGGTTGAAGACGGCGTGATGATTAGCGCGGGCACGATTTTTACCAACGACCGTTTCCCGCGCGCGACCACTCCCGATTTAAAACATTTGCGTTCATCCGAACCGGATGAGCACACGCTGCCGACGTTCGTGCGCGAGGGCGCAACCATCGGCGCGGGCTGCGTCATCGGCAACGATCTCACCATCGGACGCTTTGCGATGATCGGCATGGGTTCGCTCGTCACCAAATCCGTCCCGGACTTTCATCTAGCCATCGGCCATCCGGCAAAGTCCGTCGGCTGCGTCTGTCGTTGCGGGCAGATGTTAATGCGGTTTGCTGAAAACGAAATAGCTAATCTGGATGAAGTGAAGTGCAGCGCGTGTGATTTGAGATATGAGGTTAGAGATAGAGAAGTCAGAGAGTTGATGAGCGTTGAGGCCCATACAATTGGATGACCATATCTGCTGAATCTGAAAATTGGGCGATTGTCGGCGGCGGGCTGCTCGGCATGACGCTCGCGCTGCGTCTGGCGGAGGCGGGCAGGCGCGTCACTTTGTATGAGAGCGCGTCGCAGCTCGGCGGGTTGGCGAGCGCGTGGCGGTTGGGCGAGGTCGTGTGGGACAGGCATTATCATGTGACGCTGCTGTCGGACACTTCTCTCCGCGCGTTGCTCGATGAGTTGGGGCTTGAGAAGGGGATGCAGTGGGTCGAGACGCGGACGGGATTTTACACTGACGGGCGTTTGCTCTCGATGTCGAACACGCTGGAATTTTTGAAATTTCCTCCACTCGGCTTGATGGGAAAGCTGCGCTTGGGCGGGACGATCTTTTATGCTTCGCGCGTGAAGGATTGGAAGCGGCTGGAAAAGATTCCGGTCGCGTTGTGGCTTGAAAAATTGTCGGGGCGCAAGACGTTCGAGAAAATCTGGCTGCCTCTGCTGCGCGCGAAGCTCGGCGAGAGTTACAAAAAAGCTTCGGCGGCGTTTATCTGGGCGACGATTGCGCGAATGTACGCGGCGCGACGGACGGGCTTGAAGAAAGAGATGTTCGGCTATGTGCCCGGCGGCTACGCGCGGATTCTGGCGCGATTCGCAGAGGTGTTGGAAGAGAAGGGCGTGCGCGTCAAACTCAATCATAAAATCAGGAAGGTTGAGACGGAAAGGGGCGGCGCGCTCGGTTTGGAATTTGAAAGCGGAGAGCGCGAGACTTTCGATCAGGTGGTGTTGACTGTGCCGGGAGCAGTCGCGGCGCGTGTGTGTGCGGAGTTGACTGATGAAGAGCAAGCTAAACTTAATGGCGTGCAGTATCAGGGCATCGTGTGCGCGTCTCTGCTTTTGAAAAAGCCGCTCGCAAATTTTTACGTGACGAACATCACGGATTCGTTCGTCCCTTTCACGGCGGTGATTGAGATGTCCGCGCTCGTGGATAGAAAGCAGTTCGGCGGGCACGCGCTCGTCTACTTGCCGAAGTACGTCGCGCCGGACGATGGCATGTTCGACCTCTCGGATGAAGAGCTTAAAGAGAGCTTTTTGAATGCGATTGCGCGGATGTATCCGCAGTTTGAGAGAAGTGATGTCGTCGCTTTCCGCGTCTCGCGCGTGCCTTACGTGTTTCCGCTTCCGACTTTGAACTATTCCGAAAAGCTGCCCGCGATGGAGATGAGCGTAGAGGGCTTGCATGTCATCAACTCCGCTCACATCGTCAACGGCACGTTGAATGTCAACGAGACGGTGCAGCTTGCGGAGAAAGCTGCGGCGCGTCTTTTGTCACAGCCTGAGAGATTTGTTTCGCGCGAGGTGAGTCAGCGAGTCGCAGAGGAATATGAAGACGAAGCCATTTGCCAGCCTGTCTCTGGACCTTGATAACAAGTGGTCTTACATGAAGACGCATGGAGATGCGGGCTGGGAATCGTTTCCGTCGTATCTCGATGTGGTCGTGCCGCGCGCGCTCGATTTTTTGAAAGAGCGCGGCATGAAGATCACTTTCTTTATCGTCGGACAGGACGCCGCGCTTGAGAAGAACCGCGAGGCTCTCGCGCGTATCAGCGCGGGCGGGCATGAGATTGGCAACCATTCGTTTCATCATGAGCCGTGGCTGCATCTCTATCCCGAAACGGAGATTGAGGCGGAGCTGGCCGAGGCCGAAGAAGCGATTGAGCGTGTGACAGGAAAGCGTCCCGTCGGGTTTCGCGGGCCGGGCTTTATCTTCTCGAACGAGATTTTAAGAGTGCTTGTGAGGCGCGGCTACGAGTACGACGCTTCGACTTTTCCGACTTACTTGGGGCCGCTCGCGCGGGCTTACTATTTCATGACGACGAAGCTGTCGGAGGAAGAGAAGCAGGAGCGCAAGGAATTGTTTGGAAAGATGAGCGAGGGCTTGCGCCCGGTCAAGCCTTATCGCTGGCAGACGGATGGCGAGCAGAGCTTGTTGGAAATCCCTGTCACGACGATGCCGCTCTTCAAAGTCCCGATTCACGTCAGCTATGTGCTGTACCTGAGCGCGTTCGCGCCACGTCTCGCCGTGCAGTATTTCAAAAACGCGATGAGGCTTTGCCGCTTGACGAAGACCGAGCCGTCGCTGCTCCTGCATCCGCTCGATTTTTTGGGAGCCGACGACGACATGAGTGAGCTTTCGTTTTTTCCGGCGATGAGAATGCAGAGCGCGTTGAAGCTCGAAGTGGTCGGAAAAGTTTTGGACGCGCTGGCGAAAAATTACACCGTGCTCGGTTTGCGCGATTACGCGCGGAATTTGACGGCAGAAGTTTCAAGGTTACCGACGGTCAAGCCCAATTTCGGCATTCCGCGCGTGACGCGGATGAGGAGCGTGCGGACTGAAGGATGATAAGAATTTGAAATTTCAAAAGTTTTAAATCTCAAATTTGAAATCTCAAATCGAGGACTTAAATCCAAAACTTTTCATCCTGTCCATCTCTTGTGAGTTTGTCTTAGAAAGATTTTAAAACGATGAGCACAGAGCTTGCAGAAGAGAGTCCGGCCTTGAGCCTTCGCTTGACGAGTGCAGTGCGCGGGTTGCTGTTGAGCCTGCGCCCGCAACAGTGGGTCAAGAACACGCTCGTGTTCGGCGGTCTGATTTTTTCGCGGTCGTTGATGCATTGGGCGACTGTGCGTTTGAGCCTCTGCGCGTTCGCAATCTTTTGCATGGCGTCGAGCGGCGTCTACCTGCTCAATGACTTGTGCGATGTCGAGGCGGATCGCAGGCATCCACTCAAGCGTTTCAGGCCGCTCGCGGCGGGAAAGTTTAGCCTGAACGTGGCGCGCACGGCGATGGGATTGCTGTTCGTCGGCTCTGCTCTCGCCGCTCTGCTCTTGCGTCCCGCGTTTGCGCTCACGCTCGGAATTTATTTGTTGCTCAACGTCGCATATTCGCTCAGCCTCAAGCGCGTGGTGATCCTGGATGTGATGGTGATCGCGTTTGGCTTTGTGTTGCGCGCGGTGGCGGGAGCGGTGGTGATTGGCGTGACGGCTTCGCCGTGGCTGGTCTTGTGTACGCTGATGCTGGCGTTGCTGATGAGTTTCGGCAAGCGTCGGCACGAGCTGAGCCTGCTTGAGACGGAAGCTCATAATCACAGGCAGAGCCTTGACGGCTACTCTTTACAGTTTCTCGATCTGATGATGACGGTCAGCGCGGGCGCGGCGGTCGTGACTTACGCGCTCTACACGATGGCTGATGAGACGGTCGCGCGTTTTAATTCGCACAGCCTCGTCTTGACTGTGCCGTTCGTGCTGTACGGGATTTTTCGTTACCTGTTTCTGGTTCACAAGCGAATGGGGGGCGGCGACCCGGCGCGGCTTCTGGTGACGGACATGCCGACGCTGCTGAATGTCGGCCTGTGGGTGCTGGTGGTGTGCTTTATCTTGTATGGGCCGCACGCATGGCATCCGTGGTGAAAGAGAATTTCACGCAAAGGCGCAAAGACGCAAAGAAAGCAATTCAAGAATCGGAGTCTCTCAACACCTTTGCGTCTTTGCGCCTTTGCGTGAAACTGTTTTTCGTAAACCCCTCGCACAATGGAGCATGAGAAGTTTTGAAGAAACTAACGCTCGTCTTTGTGTGTCTCTTCCTGCTCGGCGCGGGCTTGCGTGCCGTGAACGTCTTGCGGCCTGTGGACACGACCTCCTGGCGCGAGAGCGATGAGGCAAGCATCGCCAGAAACTACGCGCGCGAGGGGATGAATCCGTTTTATCCGCGAATAGATTGGCGCGGCGACGGCCCCGGTTACGCCGAGATGGAGTTTCCGCTTTATCCGTGGCTCATCGCTATCTGCTACAAAATTTTCGGCATCCACGAAGTCACGGGGCGCATTATCACTTTTATCTTTTCGCTCGTGGCGATGCTCTTCTTTTTCAAGCTGGCGCGTTACCTGCTCTCCGAAACGGGAGCTGTCATAGCCTCTCTTTTCTTCGCCCTCAGCCCGCTCGTTATCAACATCTCGAACTCGCTTCAGCCGGAAGGCTTGATGTTCCTCGCTTACATTGTGGCGGTCTATTATTTCCTGCGCTGGCTTGACGATGATTCGTGGAGGAATTACGGCCTGGCACTGGCGGCGACGGCTCTCGCAATTTTAGGCAAAGCGACCGCCGCGCACATAGGGATATTTTTCGCCATGCTGGTCTTGAGCCGTTGGGGACTTAAGGCATTAAAGCAGCCGCGCATCTGGCTCTTCGGGGCGGGCGCGCTCGTGCCGTCTTTCCTCTGGTACACGCACGCGCACAAGCTGTGGCTGACTTACGGCAACTCGCTCGGCGTCTCGAACGAAACGCACTGGGCCGGATTGGATTTGTTCACCAACTCCGCTTTCATTCTCGGCATCGAGCGCGCTGAGGTTTTTTATGTGTGGATGCCGACCGGGTTGATTCTAGTCGTGCTCGCCGCGCTCTTAGGCAAATCCGAAAAGGCCATCAAGCCGAGTCTCTACTGGCTCATCTCAATCGGGATTTACTATCTCATTGCGGCGCGGACGACGAGCGACAGTTGGGCTATTTATTATCACGTGGTCTCGATTCCGGCGGTCGCGCTGATGATCGGAGCGGGAGTCGAAGCCATCACGCATCTCAAGTACGAGCGTAAGCTGTTGCTCCTGCTGATTCTCGCGTCAGTCTCCCTGATAGCCGTGCTCGATTTCGCGGGCTTCATGCATCTCGCGGGCTTCAACTCAAGACTCCTGGTCAAGCTGTCTATCCTCTGCGGCCTGACCGCGCTGCTGCTGCTGTTGCTGCTTTTCAAACGTGATGACAAAGCAGCAGAGGTTATCGGCAGCCGTCATGCGCGGCTCAATACTCTGGTCATCTACTTTGCGATTGTGTGTGCGGCGGCGACCTTTCTGTATCAGGTCAAAGAGGTGAGGGAAGAATTTCAGGCGCGTGACGCCGAAGGCAAGCTCTTCGCTTGCGCGCAAAAGTTTGCGCCCGCGATTCCGGAAAATGTTTTGATCGTTGCATCGGGCGGCGCGTGCTCAGACCCGACGGGTTTTCCGGTCGCTTACAATTCCTCTTACATGTTTTACTGGCTCGACCGGAAAGGTTTTAATCTCTGCGTCGAGCAACAATCGGTCGCCGCTCTGAAATTATTGCAAACGCGCGGCGCGCGATATTTTGTGGCGGAGAAGAGTGCGCTTAGAATGAAGCAAGGATTTGAGGACGAGCTGCGGCGCACGTTCCCGCTCATCGCGGAATGCGATGAGGCGTATCTGTTTCAACTGAGATAAGCTTCAGCTGACGCGATCACAATAGATGACAGAGACGGAAACAGAATCTTTGCGGCGACAGATGCAAGTCAGTGCGGAGAGAGAATCGCCGCATGATTTTCGCCGGAGGTTGCTCGTCCACGTCCTGATTGCGCTGCATCTCGCGCTCACGCTTTTCCTAGCATATAAACTGAACATCTGGGTTGACGAAGCCTTCTCTTTGCGAACGACGGAGAGAGGGTTCGGCTACGCGCTGCATCAAGCTTTAAATTTCGAGCTGCAAGCCCCGCTCTATTTCGTCCTGCTCGGCCTGTGGCGAAAAATCAACGGCTCGATCTTCTTCGCGCGACTCTTCTCAATCGCGTGCGTCGTCCTCTCAATCAGAGTCACAGCCAGTCTCGCCGGAAGATTTTTTAAGACGCTGCATCCGGCGTGGATTGTGGCGGCGGTGGCTTTTAATCCGCTCACTATCGCCATCGCGGTTGACGTGCGCCTGTACGCGCTCGTGCTGCTTTTGTCCTCCTTGCTGCTGCTCACTTTTTATGACGGCTTCTTAACTGAAACAAGGAGCAGGCGCGCGCAGGTCTGTTATCTGCTGCTCGCCGTCGCGGCTCTGTACACGCAGTACTACCTGGGCTTTCTGCTCGCCGCGAATGCGTGCGCGCTCGTCACGCTCAAGCGTTGGCGCGCCCTCTTTGAATATCTCGTCGGGATGGTGTTGGTCGGCCTGTGCTTTCTGCCGATGCTGCCTTTCATACGCTATCAGATGTCAGCGCACACAGCCCCGATACATAACCGCGAGACCTGGTTCGAGGGCTTGAAGTTCGTCACTTGGCGAATGAAGGATTACCTGCTGCCGCCCGGCGCGGACGCCTCGTTGTGGGTGCGCAGCCTGCTCTTGAAAATCCTGTATGCCATCGCCATTTTTCTGATTTACAAAAAGCGACGCAGCCTTGCGCCTGAGACTCTGGCTCTCTGGACGATCACGATTGTCGTCGCGCTCTTCTTTCTGCTCACGGCGCGACTGTCCGGCGAGATGCTCTTGCAGATACGTCACACGACGGCGCTTTTTCTTCCGGTCAACCTCGCGGCCTTCGGCATCGTCCTCCTCGCAGAGAACAAAAAAAGGGCTGCGCTTATCTGGACGCTGCTTGTGTTGCTGTTTTCACTGAGCGCGCTTTATCTGCATTACAGGCCGATGGCGAAGTCTGGCGACTGGCAGAGGGTCGCGGCGTATCTGATGTCTGCGGAAAAGCCCGAGCAAGCGATTCTGATTTTTCATGCGGGCGCGGCGTTGCCGCTCGACAGTTACTACGGGGGGCGTAATGAGCTCGTGCCCCTGCCGCGAGAGAACACGTTCGAGAGATTCGATTTTCATGATTACGTTTTGAGAGACGAGCACGAGATTGAAGACGCGCTTGAGCGCACGCCCGGCACACATGAAGAGGTGTGGCTCGTCACGGATGGAGATTGCGGCTTCGCGGACTTGAGTTATCATTGCGAGATTCTCGAAGGCTTCGTGGGCAAATATTATACGGTCGCAGAGACTAAGTATTTCAACGGCTCGATGGTCAGGCTCTTGAAAAGGAAAAGTTAAAAAGGTACAAGTTAAAAGCAAAGCGAGAGCGCAGACATCCCCGGCTTGCGATTGCGCGGCACATGGGCTTAGCTCACCAAAAACGGCTCGCCACGCATTTGATGCAACGCATCCAAAGCAGGCCGGGGTTGCCTGCGCTTTGGCCGATATTCATTAGCCACAGAGGTCAAAGAGAACACAGAGGAAAACAATTCAATTAGGACTGTAGTTCTTTATCTCTGTGCTCTCTGTGACCTCTGTGGCTGCTTATAAAATTCTGAGGATGAAGAGATGCCGGAAACAGTTGAGAATGCTCCCGTCAGGTGCGAGCGTTGCGAGCGGGAAAGCCGTCACGTCATCAAGACCATCGGCGCGGACAATCGCGCGCACTACGTCTGCTGGTCTTGCCTCTACCGTGAAGAGAAGCGCATCAATTTGAAAGAGAGCTGGAAGCGCGGCGGTCGCGGGCGATAAACGAACAAGGGTTTTGAGAGAGATGACGGCGCTGAAAATCACAGAGTTTCCCGCCCGAGTGCTGGCCGAAGTCGGCGAGCCCATCGAGGTTTTTGATGACGGGTTGAAGAAGCTGGTCGCGGATATGTTCGAGACGATGTACGACGCGGAAGGCGTCGGGCTGGCCGCGCCGCAGGTCGGGCTTTCGCAGAGATTGTTCGTGATGGACTGCGACGGCATCAAGCTGGTCGCGGCCAATCCCGAGATCGTCGAAGCAGACGGCGAGCAAGCGGGCGAAGAGGGATGTCTCTCGGTCGGCAAGGTCGCGTCGCAGCTCACTCGCGCCTCGCGCGTCGTCTTGCGCGCACAGGATGAGGAAGGAAATTTTTTCGAGAAGGAAGCGACCGGACTGGCCGCGCGCTGCCTTCAACACGAGACGGATCACTGCGACGGCATCCTCTTTATCAATCGCCTCTCGCCGCTCAAGCGCGAGATGGTCAAGAAGCGTTTTCAGAAATTGAAGAAGTGGGAGTAGTCAAGGGTAGGGGCGGGGCTTGTCCCTGCCCCGACAAATTTGTTCGGCTCTAAAACTATGACTCAAAACGAATTTGAAGAACTCGCGCGTTTTCTTGAAGGGACGCCCGCTAAAATCCAACGTCTCGCGGAAGGATTGAATGAGACGGAGTCGCGCTGGAAGCCAGCCCCTAATGAGTTTTCAGTCGTCGAAAACGTCTGCCACCTGCGCGACATTGAAGTGGACGGCTACGCCGCTCGCATCCAAAGAATTTTGAGAGAGGACGAGCCGTTTCTGCCGGACTTGAATGGGGCGCGGCTGGCCGCAGAGCGTCGTTACAATGAGCAGGAATTGGCCGCCGCCCTTGATGCTTTCAAGAGCGCGCGGCTTAGCAATGCTCTCGTCATCAGAGAGCTTTCTTCCCAAAAACTCGAACGGCGGGGCGTGTTTGAAAATACGGGCGCGATCACCCTGAGCGGATTGCTTGAGCTGATGCGCGAACATGACATGGCGCATCTTGATGAGTTGAAAGGCTTGCGCGAAAGGCTGGCCGCGTCGGCCTGAGCATTCATCACTGCTCAACTTGCTCTTTCGCACAGAGCAAATTTGTGGCGTGCGCCGGTCGCAAGCTGAGAGGCAAGCTCAACCTGTTTTCTTGACCTTTAATTCTTTCAGACGGGCGTTGATGTCTTTAATCCGGCTCTCGTAAAACTGCGCGTCATTCTTCGCTTTCATGTGATCGGCGTCAAAATGATGATGATCCGTTTTGCATTCCTTGCACTTATGTGACAACTCATGCAGATAGTTTTTCAACGAGGCCAACTCCTCTTTGTATTTGAGTTTCGCCCTTCTCAATACCTGACGCTCTTTGTGCATGCTGCTGTTCCTCTCTCGATGACAAACTGATAACGCGCCCGCCTTGATGTGCGGCGGCAACTGTATCGCTTGACGCAAGCGGCTGTCAATCAAAACTCCCGCTCGAAGATAATCCGGCGACGCGGCTGGTCGAAGATAACCCGCTTGAAGCGGCGCACACTGAGAACAAGTGAGCCGGGTCGAGACGCACGAGCAGAGCCGTACGTTTTTCATCTGAAATGAGACGGTTCATCCGATTCCTCTCATGTTGAGAATGACGGCGACGGGCGCGGTCTGGCTCACGATGAAGCCCGCGATAACTGCTATCAAGACGGAAACAGCCGCTATCAAAAGCGTCCATCCTTTGTCGCTCAAACGGCCTTGCGCCCTTAATCTTCTATTCGATTTTCGCCGGAAGAAGAGAAGCGCGAGCGCGAGCAGCAAGACCGACAGAGCGAGGCAGTATATTCGATGAAACAGAATTCGCGTGAGCTGGCCGCCGCCGCTCATCAGGTCTGCGGGAGTCCAAAGCCGGTAAAGCACGGGATTGTAAAGCCAGTTGTGATAACCCTGACCCATCAAGTAATAAGTTGCGCCGCCGTGGGCGAGGCTCGCGGCGTAAGCCAGATATTTATCGCGCAAGAGGACGTTCGCGGCGACGGACGCGGCGCACATAAAAAGCGTGCTTGGAATTAAAATCAATGCGTAGGTCTTGAGATAAATTGACAACTCAAGCGGCGCGTCACCTTTGTAAAGCTGCACTCCGATGGCCGTCAAAGCGACGGGCAGAATCAGCGCGAGCGAAAGCAACAGCGTGGCCGCAAATTTCGAGAGCAAGAGGACGGCGTTCGGCGCAGGCACGCTCCACAACAGAGGCTCAATTCTCAATTCGCGGTCGCGGTGCATCGCCTCGCCCGTGTAAAAGACCGCGATGCCGAAGAGGAACAGGAGCAGTGTGTTCTCAGTCCGGCTCGCATAGCTCGCGGAGTAAGAGAGTTGCGGGACGACTTTATAAACCGCCAGTTCCAGACCGCACATCAACGTGATAAGCGGAGCGACGACGATCAGACTGCGTTCGGCTCGAAGCAATCGAAACTCCACGCACAAGGCCGCGAGGAATTGTTCGAGAGCGGCGCGCCAGCCTTGTGTGACAATCTCAACCTGCGGCAGCGCGACCTGTTTTCTCGGAAGAGCTTCGGGGGCTTTGGCGACTCGCGCCGCGCCTGTCGTTTCCCTTTCGTGATAAAGCCTCTCCGCGCCGCTCGGCGCGAGGTCTAGAATCGAAGTCTGATTTTGTGATGCGTCTGCGCCGCCACGTTCGGCAATCGAAAAGCGCGCGTAGAGTATCGCCAGACAAAGAAGCGCGAGGGCGATCATCGCGACGCGGTTGGCGATCATGTAAACGTCATAGCCGACCGAGAGCTGGTTCAGCCATTCGGCGCTCCGCCCGCGCCAGGACTCTGCGCCGACATTGAAGAGCAACGGATCGAGCGCGACTCGCCAACGCTCCGGCCATCCTTTCATCGTCTCCTGCCACGCGATGTAGAGGAAATAGGATGAGAGCGTCAGAGCGTAAACTATCTTGACGCTACGCGTCAGCGTGCCGACGGTAAAGCAGATCGCCGCCAGCGCGAGGCTCGTCACGACGACGAAAAAAAAGAAGTGTTGAAGATAGGGAACGAGTCGCGGCGAGAGGACGAGCATGCCTTTCGTGCTAAAGGCTTGAAGCAGCATCGGCGTCAGCGCGAAACGGGCTTGACAACATACCAGCACGAAAAAGTTACCGCAGAATTTTCCCAGGAGATATTGAAGGCGACTGACCGGCTTGGAAAAAATGAGCGGATCAACACCAATGCGAAAATCTCTGATGACCGGGTCGCCCATCATCAGGGCGATGAAGAGCGGCATCGTCATAAAAGAGAAGCCGCCGAAGAGCCAGACGATATAAAAATCGCTGTTGACCGCCCAGCCTCTCGTAACGGCAGGCCCCCGCGCCCACCACAGTAAAGCGTTCGCGCTGAAGATACACATCAGCGCGTAAGGCGCGACGCGCTTCAGATTAAACAACACTTCGATTTGAAAGACGGCGACGAAGCCGTTCGCAAATCTGCTCTTCAATTGACGCTCTCCGGTTGCGAGACGAGACTCAAATAGTAATCTTCGAGCGTCGGCGTCGCGCGGCTAAACTCTTCGCCGGGTCGCCCGCTTTCTGACAGCACGCGGACGCGCACGCGTCCTTCAAACATCTGCGTCGAGATTACTTTGAAGCGAGATTTAAGAAGCGAAACTTTTTCGCGCGGCACGGCTGCTTCCCAGACGACGTTCGCCATCCGCGCCAGCGCCGCCTGCGGCGTGCAGAACGCGATGATCTCGCCGCGCCTGATGACGGCCATCGTGCCGCACAGGTTGGAGACATCCGGGACGATGTGAGTCGAAAGCAGCACGACCGTCTCTTCGCCTGCGATTTCGGAGAGCAGATTGTGAAAACGATTTCGCTCTTCGGGATCAAGACCGGCAGTCGGCTCGTCAACTATAATCAGGCGTGGGTGTCCGATGAGAGCCTGCGCGATTCCCAAACGTTGCTGCATCCCGCCGGAAAAGCCTCCGACCGCTTGCCTTCGCGCGTGCGAGAGATTGACTCTTTCGAGCAGCGCGTCAATCAAACGCCCGCGCTCTTTCCCATTGCTGACGCCTTTGAGCCGGGCGAAATAGGCGAGCGTCTGTTCGGCGGTCAGCGTCGGATACAGGCCGAACTCTTGCGGCAAGTAGCCGAGCATTCTGCGCGCCGCCGTCTTTTGATTGATAAAGTCAACGCCGTTGATGGCGATTTCGCCTGAGTCTGGTTCGAGCAGAGTGGCGAGTATCTTCATCAGCGTCGTCTTGCCCGCGCCGTTCGGCCCCAATAGCCCGAAGACGCCCGCCGAAACTTCGAGATTGATTTCCTTCAATGCTCGAACCCCGCTCGCGTAAGTTTTCTTCAATGCTTTGATTTGGAGCATCGCTTCTCTCCGGTGAGAAATATTCGCGCCTCAAGATGTTTATTTGCAGATTAGACTCCATGTTGCCGTTATTGTTCCAGTTCAAGAGCTAATGAAGAAGAAAAAACGGTTTCGCGCAAAGGCGCAAAGGCGCAAAGAAGAGCAAGCAAAGATTAATCGTCACTCAACCACTTGGCGTTCCTGCTTTGCGCCTTTGCGCCTTTGCGCGAGATTCTTTCGTGAATCTAAACTACTAACGGTTTTATCTCTGCGTTGACAAATCAGACGTGAGGGAACAAAATCGTGAAGCTTCGGCGTCAAGGAACTGCGTGTGCGTCCGATGGTTTCGACGGGATTCGGCCAGCCGTTTTTGCTCGTCGGATTCAAAGCGCGCGCGCTCCTCTTAAAAAATTTGTTCCGGCCTGCGCCCGTAAGCTTTCGAAAGGCGGCCACACGTATCCGGCAAGCCTTTGCCATAATGGATGTGACTGATAAAGATTCGGCTGCCGACACTTTTTAGCTTCAGCCCGACAGGAGAGATGCGCGACGTATGACCCGGTATCGCAAGATTGTCTGGAATGAGGGGATGCTCCTGACCCCGCACCATTTCCAGCAATGGGACAATTATTATGAAGACCTGCTTTCCACGCGCCTCGCTGCGGCGATGTCTTACGAGTGGGGCATCCTCGACCTGCAAATTAATAGTGAAGCGGTCGCCAATGGAAATTTTCAGATCGTGCGCTGTCGCGGCGTGATGCCCGACGGACTCCTGCTCAACATTCCGCAGACGGATGTCGCGCCCGACCCGCGCCCCATCGAAGAGCACTTCGACCCCGAAGCCGAACGGCTCGAAGTCCATCTGGCGATTCCAGTCAAACGCGTCGGCGCGGCTAACTTTCAGGCCAATGGCGCGCCCGCAGACCAGATGGTCAGATTTCATCAGGACGGCAGCCTCGTCCCTGATGAGACGACCGGAGAGAACGAACAGCCGCTCGCCTTCGCGCGGAGCAACCTGCGGATTCTGTTTACGGATGAGCTGCGCGACGGCTACAGCTCGATCAAGATTGCGGATGTAGAGCGGACGCCGACGGGGCAGTTGACGCTCTCGGAAAATTACATTCCGCCCGCGCTGAGCGTCACGGCCTCGCCGTGGCTCGTCAACATGCTGCGACAGCTCGTCGAAATTTTAATCACTAAAAGCAGCTCGCTCGGCGAACAGCGTCGGCAGCGCGCGGCGACGCTCGCGGACTTCACGACCTCCGAAGTCGCAGTCTTCTGGCTCTTGCACACGGTCAACTCTTCGATTCCGGGACTCGCGCATCTCTTTCGCACACCGCTCGTACATCCCGAACGTTTGTATTTCGAGATGGCGGAGCTGGCCGGGCGTTTGATGACCTTTGCGACGACGTATCATCCGAAAGACATCGTGCGTTACGAGCATCTGGATTTGTATTACACCTTCAGCCAGCTTTCCGCGCAGATACGCGAGCTGCTTGAGACTGTCATTCCGACCCGTTGCGTGCCGATTCCATTGGAGAAGACGCGCGAGTCGCTTTACGTCGGGCGCGTGCAGGACGAGCGACTGTTGCAGGAAGCCGGTTTCTATCTGGGCGTCAGAGCGCAAGTGCCTGAGAGCCGACTGATCGAGGGCGTGCCGCGCGTCGTCAAGATAGCTTCACGCGATGTGATTGATGCGGTCATCGGCTCTGCTCTGCCGGGCGTGACGCTGACGCACGCTTCGCCGCCGCCCGCGCCGATTCCGACGCGCGTCGGCTTTCACTATTTCATGCTCGACACGGTCGGGCCATACTGGGAAGGGATTCGCGGCTCAAAGACCATCGCCGTCTACGTCCCCGACGAAATCCCCGACGAAACTTTGGAGATGTACGCAGTCAAGCCGTGAACCGTAGGGCGGAGGGATGAGGGATGAGGGATGAAGAAAAGCTTGGCTTTCATCATCACACTTTCATCCCTCATCCCTCCGCCCTCATCCCTTAGCTTATGAGTGCAACAGTAGATCGGAGAGCCGCCGCGATGAGCCGCCGTGCCGCGCGCTCGGGCAGCGATTTTGTGAGTCTGGCCTCGCCCGTCATGGAGTTGGTGATGAAGGTGCAGGCCGGAATCGTCCCGCCGTCGAATGAGCTGCGCCCGGCGGTGGCCGGACTGTTGACTGAGATGGAAGAGCGCGCGGCCAAGCTTCGCTTGAGCGAGAAGCAGACGCGCTCTGTCAAGTTTGCGCTCGCGGCCTTTATGGACGAGACAGTGCTGACGAATGATTTCCCTTTGCGTGAGGAATGGGAAAAGTTTCCGCTTCAGCTCGAATACTTCGGAGAGCATCTGGCGGGCGTCAAGTTCTTCGAGCGTCTGGACGACCTGCTCCGCAGCATCGAGACCGAAGCCGACGTGGTCGAAGTCTATTACGTCTGCATGCTGCTCGGTTTCAAGGGCAAGTACAAGATTTATCTCGAAGACCAGTTGAAGGGCGTGATTGAAAACACAGCCGACCACCTGCGCAGCGTCGGCAGATTGCAGGAGGGCGAGCTGTCGCCGCACTGGCGCGTGACCGACCAGCCCCAGCCGCCGCGCGATAAGGGCATGCCCCTGTGGGCGATAATCAGCGCGGGCGCGGGACTCGCGCTGGCGATTATCATTTATCTCGCGCTCAATTTCGTGCTGACGAAAAATCTGAACGAGGCGATTGACCAGTTGTTGCGGTAAATTCGGTGGGCGGAAAACTTGACATGCAAAGTGGTGTGCGATACACATGCAAGGCAAGCTAAAGCTCCTGAAACTTTCGTGGCTCTCAAAAAGCGAGCCGCAGGTGTCGACAGGGAGGCTTTTGACATCAGGCCGATTAACAGAAGAGCTTTCGTGAGATTGAGAAGGCCACGGAACGCGCAATCTGCTTCGTCCATCCGAAGCCCGACTTGATGCCCCGCGCCAAAAATCTTTTGCAGTCTGTTCCTTCTGTCATCGAGAATTCGTGCTAGTCAAGACTTTCACCGACAAACCCAGAGGTGAGTGATGTCCGGGCATGGCGATCAACTAAAATACGCGTTAGGTATCTCGTCTCTCGTCACGTTCTACGGGATTGCTAGTATCCTTGTATTCTATCTCGGCCCGTCGTTCGGCATGGGCTATGGCTACCAGATCGTCCTCGTCGCGCTGATTCTGATTACGCTCCCCTTCGCCCTCGTCATCAACTCCGTGCGCAAGCGTCGCGCGCGAAAGCGCGAAGCCGCCGAAGCTCTTGCGGCGGGCGGTGAAGTCGCGGGCGCAGAGCCTTCGATACATAAAAGCAAAGCTCCGGCGCGCGCTTTTGAAGAACTGTCGCGCGGCGCGGAAGAGGCCGTGCAATGGCTCAAAGGCACGCGGCTCGGCACGGCGAAAACCGGCGAAGCCGTGTACGCGCTGCCGTGGTATCTGACCGCCGGGCCGCTCAAGAGCGGCAAGACTTCGCTGCTCCTGGCTTCCGGCCTCGACTTTCAATCGCTGCCGAGCCAGCGTCGCGCCGAATCAACCATCGTCCGCCCGACGCGCAATGTTGAATGGCGCGTGACGGATGTCGCCGTCCTCCTGGACACCGCCGGGCGTTATCAAAACGACAGCCCCGACCGCGACGAATGGGCTGCGCTGACCGAGACGCTTTTGAAGTACAGGGATGATCGCCCGCTCGACGGCTTCCTGCTCGCGGTGAGCGCGGGCGGCGTCCTGCGTCTCAACGAAACTGAGATTGAGCAACAGGCCAAAATCCTGCGCGCGCGGCTCGACGAAGTGATGCAGAAGGTCAAGACCCGTTTTCCCGTCTATCTCATCTTCACGAACGCGGACGCCATCGAGGGATTCAAAAACTTTTTCGACGCCTCGCGCCGCGAAGGCAAAGCCGAAGTGTGGGGCGCGACCATCCCGCTCGAAAAGAGCGTCAACGCGCACGCGATGTTCGACGCGGAGTTCGACCTGCTCTACGGCTCGTTGATGCGTCGCAGACTCCTGCGGCTCGCCGCGCCCGAAAAGCCCGCGCAGAAACTTCGCGTCTTTAACTTTCCGATTCGTTTCGGCGAAGCCCGCCGCAAGCTCGGCCTCTTCACCTCGGTGCTCTTTCGTCCGAACCCTTTCAGCGAAAGCCCCTTGCTGCGCGGCTTCTACTTTACGGCGACGGTCACGGGCGACGGCGACGGCGATGGCCGCGCGCGCAAGGCGGAATCCGTCTTAGGGCAAACTCTGACGGGCGCGTCGAGGGAAGAATCGGTCGCGGAATCTTTGCGTCCCGTCGGCGAGGGTTATTTCGCCGAAAAGTTTTTCAAAGAGGTCGTCTTGAGAGACAAAGACCTCGCCGCTTCGTTTCAAGCTCTGAAAAAACGTCCGCCGCGCTGGCGCAACATTCTGCTCATCGCGGGCGCGGTCTTGCTCTTCCTGTTTCTGGTCGGCGCGATTATCTCTTTCTTCGCCAACCGCAAGCTGCTCGACGACGGCACGGCTCGCGGCTTGCGCGTGCTTGAGATCATCACGCAGGATCAGGGCAAGCCCGTGCTCAATAAAGAGCCTGCGGCGGCTCGCGTCGAGATCGAAGCCGAAGAAGATTTGAGAGACATGCTCGCGCGGCTCGACACTTACGATCAAGTGAGGCCGCCGCTTTACCTGCGCTTCGGGCTTTATTCGGGCAATCAGTTGAACGAGCGGCTGCGCCCGCTCTACTTCGACATTATCGAGCAGCGTTTCAAAAAATCCGTCGTCAAAGCTCTTGAAAGCGACCTGCGCGCTTTCGCGGCTGGCAATCCCGTGATGCCGCCCGCGAGTTCTTCAACCCCGGCAGATGGTCAATCCGCCGCGCCGACGCAGGAAGCGATTCTCGGTCGGCATTACGATCTGTTGAAAGCTTACCTGATGCTTTCCGATGAGCACATAGACAAGATCGAGCCGACGTTTCTGGCGAATCAATTGCGCGATTACTGGAAACAGTATGCGCCGCCCGACATGGAATTGCTCTCGCAGCAGCAACTCGATTTCTGGGCGAAGCAGGCCAATCGCAGCGATTTCCCGCACATCAAAGTAGACCCGCAGCTTGTCTCTCAAGCGCGTCTGAAACTTCAGGCGTATCCGGCTGTCAATCGTTTTTATAAACGCATCACGACCGACATCAATACCAAAGTCAATCCGATTAATCTCGACACGATCCTCGCGGGTCGCGGCGGCGGCGTGCTCAATAGCTCTTACACAGTGCCCGGCAGTTTCACCATCGAAGGCTATCGCGATCACATGAAGAAGGCGATTGAGAATGCGACCGAAGAGATTAGCAAAGACGATTGGGTGATGGGCACAGCCGCCGGAAGCGCGGCCACGCAGGGCGACGAGATTGGCAAGTTGCAGACGATGTACTTCCTTGAGTACACGGATCAGTGGCGCAAGTTCGTGCGCGGGATGAGCGTGCGCGAGTTCAACTCGAAAGAGGATGCGGTGGACGCGCTCAAGTCTCTGTCGGCCACCGAGTCACCGCTTGAGCGCGTGATGCAGGAGGTGGCGCGCAACACGAACCTGTCGGCCAAGCCGGAGGCGCAAGGCTGGTGGGCCTGGATTAAGAGTTGGGTCGTCTCCGCCGAAGACACGCAGACGGGCGGCAACACTGAGGTCGAAAGAGAGTTTCGCCCGCTCTTCCAGTTCGCGCAGACAGAGAAGGGCAAAGAGGAGTCCGCTCCCATCTCGCGGTATCGCGCGGAGCTGAGGCACGTCCTCGACCCGCTTGAGTTGATGTCTGCCGAACAGCTCGCGCAGACGCAGAAGTCCATGGCGGCTGGCAAGGATGACATCGGCTTGCAGAAGTCCGAGCAGAATGTCTCGAATATGCTCGAAGGATTCAAGGCGACGGCGGCGGCGGCGGACGTGTCCGCGCTCTTGAAACAGCCGCTCGATAATTTGCGCGTGCTGGTGTACGGCAAGGGCTACAAGGACATCGAGAAGAGTTGGCGCGAGCAGCTTTATCCGAAAGCTCACGCGCTCGAATCGGGTTTCCCGTTCACGGACACGGGCGACGCTTCCGCGACAGACCTCGCGCGGTATTTGAATCCGTCGAACGGTCAGTTCTCGACCTTCTTTAACGAGCGTCTGTCCTCTTCATTCGATGACGCGCAAGGACAGTGGAAGCTGAAGGAGTCGAGCGTCTTCAAGTTCTCGGACGACTTTATCAAGTATCTCAACAACGCGCGGCGACTTCGCGAAGCCCTCTTCCCGAACAACGGGCAGCAGCCGGAAGTGAGCTATGATATCACGCTCAAATTCGTGAAGGATACGGACATCGTTATCGAGAACGGCGGGAAGCGCGTCGAGACGAAGGGCGCTTCCGAGGCTTCGACGAATTTCGTGTGGCCTGTGCGTTCGGGCGCGTCCGACGTGCGGATTACGGTGCTGCCGAACGGCGGCGAGCCTGCCGAGAAGTCTTACACAGGCGAGTGGGCTGTCTTTAAGATGTTCAAGGACGGCAATCCGACGAAGATCGGCGACAACCTGTATAGCTTGCAATTCAACATCGGCGGCGTGCCGGTCAAGGCGACGCTCAAACCGTCGAGCGCAAATAATCCGTTCGAGCGCAGTCTCTTTACTGCCTTGCGCGCGCCTGAGAATTTGCAGAAATGATGGAAGAGCAGGAGTCAGGACTCAGGAGTCAGAAGTCAGAATGAAAGGCAAGCTGTTTTGATTCTGAATTTGATCTTTTTGAGTTCTGCTTGACGCTTTACTGAATAAGGAGAAACGGAAGATGGAGAAGGCTAAAACGTTGCTGGATGCGGGCGAGCTGGGGGCTGCCATCGAGCAGCTTATCAGCGACGTGAAGGCCAACCCGACCGACACGACTCTGAGGACGTTTCTCTTCGAGCTGCTCTGCTTCGCGGGCGAGTGGGAGAAAGCCGAAAAGCAGTTGGATGTCATCGGTCATCAGAGCGTGCAGACGGCTATCGGCGTGCAGGCTTATCACAACAACATCAAGGCCGAGCGCGACCGCCAGCGACTTTTCACGGATGGTTTGCAGCCGCACTTTTTGAATGAGCCGCCGTCTTATGTTGATCTGCTCTTGACGGCCAACAATCGCCTTCGTGAAGGAAACGCGGCGGAGGCGCGCGAACTGCTCGACCGCGCGGAGGAGGAGCGACCCGCGCTTTCCGGCAAGCTCAATGATAATCGCGCGTTTGCGGATTTCAGGGATTATAATGACGCGACCGGCTCGGTGCTTGAGCTGATCGTCAAAGACCAGTACACGTGGCTGCCGTTTGAGCAGGTGAAGAGAATCGAGATCGCCGCGCCGAAAAATCTGAGAGACCTGTTATGGGCTTCGGCGCGCGTCGAATCAAGGGACGGCACGATGGGCGAGGTTTTTCTGCCGACGCTGTATGCCGGCTCGGCGGAGCATGAGAACGAACAGGTCAAGCTCGGACGGATGACTGACTGGCGCGAGCGTGGCGAAGATATTTACACGGGCGTCGGGATGCGGCTCTTTCTGGTGGACGACGAGGACAAGGCTCTCCTGGAAGTGCGGAGCATAGCGTTTGAGCCTGCGGCGGTCGAAGCCGAAGCCCCTCCGGCGTGATTTCCTTTGCGAAAGACAGTTTCACGCAAAGGCGCAAAGGCGCAAAGAAGAGATTAAGTTTTAAAGAGGAGACTTAGAAAATGTCTGCGGCAGCAGAGACAACTTCTCCGGCGACAGAGACAACTGCGACGGCGGCGTCGGTGGCTGACCTCGAAGCCTTGCTCGCGCCCATCGCGGGCGAGAATCCTGCGGGCGAGAGCTTGCAGTATTCGGGGCTGCATGACGAGCTGCGGGAAGCGCGTCGCCCCGCAGACAATCTGGCGCAGGGCGACTGGAAATACGAGACGAAGGCCGCCGATTATCATCAAGTCATCTCGCTCGCCACGCCCGCGCTCGCCACGCAGACCAAAGACTTGCAGGTCTGCGCGTGGCTCTGCGAGGCTCTGGTCAGGCTGCATGGCTTTCCCGGCTTGCGCGACGGCTTGAAGCTAATGCGCGGCCTGCACGAACAGTTCTGGGAGAACGTCTATCCTGAGATTGACGAGGGCGATCTTGAGGCGCGAGCCAATTCGGTCGCGTGGATGGATCGTGAGCTGGCGCTGGCGATTAAAGAAGTTCCTTTGACCAACGCGCAGGGCGGCGTCAATTACAGTTATCTCGGATGGGAGCAGTCAAAGCAGTTCGACATTCCTGAGAACCTGGAAAACCTCGACGCGGGCAAGCTGGCGCAGATGGAAGAGCTGCGGGCGCAGGCTCTCGAAGAGGGCAAGACGACGGGCGAAGATTGGCGTAAGGCTTTTCATAACACGCGCCGCGCTTTTTATGAAGAGACCTGGAACATCCTCAACGAATGTTGGGACGAGTTTCAGGCTCTCGATAAAGTGATGGACGCGAAGTACGACCGGCAGACGCCGGGACTCGGCTCGCTCAAAAAGTCGCTCGATGAAGTTCGCACGCTCGTCGAAAAGCTGCTCAAAGAAAAACGTATTCTCGAACCCGACCCGGTGGCGGACGCAGGAAGCGCGGAGGGCGAAGCCGGCGCGACGGGCGATGGCGCGACCGGCATCGGCGCGGGGCCTGTCCGCACGCGGCAGGAAGCCTTGCGCCGACTCGCGGAAGTCTCGGACTATTTTCGCCGGACAGAGCCGCACAGCCCCGTCGCTTATCTGGTGCAGCGCGCCATCAAGTGGGGACAGATGCCGCTTGAGACCTGGCTACAGGATGTCATCAAGGATGACACGGTGCTCGGACAGCTACGCGAGACGCTCGGCCTCAACACTCCGTTCGACGGCAGTGGCGGCGAGCAGAGCTGAAACTAAGACTGGCTAACAAATTAAGCCACAGAGGACACAGAGAAAGCCAAGCAGATGAAAGAGAAGCTGAATAAAATGTCTATCATTATCTCTGTGTTCTCTGTGGCTAATCTCCGCTTCTGTTAGCCGCTTTAAATTTATATGTTTCAAGAGAGGGCGACGCGCGTTGTCTTTCCGATTGAAGCAATGATGATGAGAGCTAAACACTCATAAACCATTTGTGGACGATTAATCATGAGATTCGAAGCCGATTGGAGTCCAACGGCCTAACCCGTCTACGACAAACCCCTTGAAAGGAGTGACCCTGATGCCCAAAAAGGAGAGCACACAACATAAGCTTGACCGCGTTCGCCCGCCGCGCGTGCATATCACTTACGATGTGGAGATCGGCGGCGCGATTGAGTTGAAGGAATTGCCGTTCGTGGTCGGCGTGCTGGGCGACTTCTCCGGCAAGCCGGACGAGCCGCTCCCGCGACTCAAGGATCGCAAGTTCGTTGAGATAGACCGCGACAATTTCAATCAGGTGTTGGCCGGAATGAAACCGCGCCTCGCCTATAACGTGGAAAATAAGCTGACGGATGACGGCAGCAAGATGGGTGTTGAGCTGCGGTTCAACAGCATCGAGGATTTCGAGCCTGACCAACTGGTTCATCAGGTCGAACCCTTGCGCCGTCTCGTCGAAGCGCGCAAAAAACTGTCCGACCTGCTCTCGAAGATGGACGGCAACGACAAGCTGGAAACCCTGCTTCAGGAAATCATCGGCAACGCCAGCGCGCAGAAACAACTGAGCGATCAGCTCGGCCTCGACGCCTCGGACGGAGCCGGAACAAAGGAGGAGCAGCCCAATGAGTAAGAACAAGGAAACCAAAGGCGCGGCGGTCGTCACCGAAGAGCAGCAGGGCGAGACAGACCTGCTCAGTCGCATCCTCGACGAAGGACGGCTCGCGCGTGATGAAAGCCAGATGGCTCGCGCCAAAGACATGATCGCAGAGTTTGTCGGGCAGGTCATGGCGGGCGAGCTGACCATGTCGAAAGACATGGAAGCCTCCATCAATGCCCGCATCGCTGTCATCGACAAGCTGCTCTCGGCGCAGCTCAATGAGGTCATGCATAACGAAGCCTTTCAAAAGCTCGAAGGCTCGTGGCGCGGCCTGCATCACCTCGTGCATAACAGCGAGACGAGCACGATGCTCAAGATTCGCGTGATGAACACCTCGAAGAAAGACCTCTTGAAAGATTTGGAGCGCGCACCCGAATTCGACCAGTCCGCGCTCTTCAAGAAGATTTACGAAGAGGAGTTCGGCACATTCGGCGGCGCGCCGTTCGGAGCTTTAATCGGCGACTACGACTTCGGCAATCACCCGCAGGACATGTCGCTGCTGGAAAAAATCTCGAACGTGGCTGCCGCCGCGCATGCGCCGTTCGTCTCGGCGGCTGCGCCCGGCCTCTTCGGCTGGGACAACTTCACAGACCTCACGGAAGTGCGCGATCTGGCGAAGATTTTCGACCGCACGGAGTATGTCAAGTGGCGTTCGTTCCGCGAGTCTGAGGATTCGCGTTACGTCGGCCTGACCTTGCCGCACACCCTGATGCGCCTGCCTTACGGACAGGAGACCACTCCGACCGAGAGCTTCAATTTTGAAGAGGACGTGGACGGCAAAGACCACAAGAAATATTTGTGGGGCAACGCGGCCTACTCTTTCGGCACGCGCCTGACCGAAGCTTTCGCCATGTACAACTGGTGCGTCGCCATTCGCGGCGTCGAGGGCGGAGGACTCGTGCAGGGGCTTCCCTCGCATACTTTCCAGACGGACGAGGGCGAAGTCGCTTTGAAGTGCCCGACGGAAATCGCCATCACAGACCGCCGCGAGAAGGAGTTCTCAGACCTCGGCTTTATTCCGCTCGTGCATTGCAAGAACACCGACTACGCAGCCTTCTTCGGCGCGCAGTCGGCGAACAAAGCCAAGAAGTACGACACGGATTTTGCGAACGCGAATGCGCGGCTCTCGACGCAGCTTCAATACATCTTCGCCGTCTCACGCTTTGCGCATTACTTGAAAGCGATGATGCGAGACAAGATCGGCAGCTTCATGTCGCGCAAAGACTGCGAAATCTTTCTCAATCGCTGGATTAACAATTATGTGACTGAGGACGACACGGCTTCGCCGACGACCAAAGCTCAGTATCCATTGCGTGAGGCTCGAATCGAAGTGGCCGAAGTTCCGGGCAAGCCCGGAGTTTACAAGGCCGTCGCTTTCCTGCGCCCGCACTTCCAGTTGGACGAGCTGTCGGTTTCGCTCAGATTGGTCGCAGAGCTTCCGCCGCCGGTCAACAAATAAGCCTGTTTTGCGTTGAGAGGCGCGGACACCGGAGCGCGCCTCTCAACGCCTAACCGACTCGCGCAAAGCCTCTTACAGTTGCGCTACAGAAAGCGCAAATCTATCTCCGTCGCGCGTCTCTGTTTGCATCAGGCGATGAGACGCGACGGCTAACATGTAACGACTAATTGCAAATCGGCGAGACGGCAAGGAGCGCGCGTTCAAGCTTCCGGCAAACGAGGCCGGCAAAGCGCATGCGCCTCTGCTTTGACAGGAAAACTGTTTTGTCGCAACTCGCAAAAGACGTGAGCTGAAAAGCTTTTTTTGTAGCTCGAAAAAGTATGCGGAAGCGGCTGACGACAGTGACAGGCTTCCATTCCCACTCTCGAAAGGAGAAATTACGATGGCAGCGGTTGATTATTTCTTGAAGATCACAGGCGTTGAAGGCGAAAGTCAGGATCACGCGCACAAGGGCGAGATTCAGCTCGAATCTTTCTCGTGGGGCGCGCATCAATCCGGCACGATGGCCTTCGGCGGCGGCGGCGGCGCGGGCAAAGTTCAGATGAACGACTTTCATTTCGTGATGCGAAACTGCAAAGCCAGCCCGAAGCTCTTTCTGGCTTGCGCCACCGGCGAGCACTACAAGGAAGCGACCTTGACGGCGCGCAAGGCCGGTAAGCAGCAGCAGGAATTTTTGAAAGTGAAGATGACTGACTTGCTCGTCTCATCTTATCAAACGGGCGGCGCGGGCACGGGCGGCGACCTGCCGATGGATCAAATCTCTTTGAACTTTGCGAAGATCGAGATCGAGTACAAAGAGCAGAAGCCGGACGGCAGCCTCGGCGGCGCGGTCAAGGCCGGTTACGACCAGAAGCAGAACAAGGAAGTCTAACGCGTGTGCTTCCACGCGCCCGGAGCATTTCTCGTGGGGATGTGAAAGCGCTGGTCTGGCAAGTGAATTGAGAGCCTGGAGTTCTCGTGTGCGTTGTGCGTCAGTGCGGGCGAATCGCGCCTGCGCTGACGCACAACGCACGGTTTTTAACAAGAGAGCGTTCCGCCCGTCGCCCCCCGGCCATTTCATCAGAGGTTTTTTTAGAGAGTCGTGCTGAGAACCGATAACGAAGTTCGCATCACTCCTTCCGTGCTCGACCGCCTGCTCGATTACGAGCCGGAGCACACGCGCGAGCCGTTGGCTTCGCGCGCCAAGAGCCTGCGTCAATTAAAACAGGCGGTCAAACGCGACCTCGAATGGCTGCTCAATACGCGTCGTCATGCGGATGAGCTGTCGCCCGAATTGAAGGAGCTGAACAATTCGCTCGCCGTCTACGGGCTGCCCGACTTTACGACCGCGAGCGTCAAAAATCTTTCGGATCAGAAATTGATGCGGCGCGCACTGGAAACAGCGATTCGCGTCTTCGAGCCGCGACTCGGTGACCTCATCGTCACGCTTGAGCCGCTCGACGGAATAGAACGCGTGATGCGTTTTCGCATTGACGCGCGCCTCAAAGTCGAGCCTGCGCCCGAGCCTGTGACGTTCGATACCGTCTTGCAGCTTGGGAGCGGCGAGATTGTGGTGCAGGAGAAGTGATGCGCGACGAGCTTCTTGGATACTACGAGCGCGAGCTGGTGTTTCTGCGCCAGATGGGCGCGGAGTTTGCGCGCAAGTATCCGAAGATCGCTTCGCGCCTGCTGCTCGAAGAGAATACGTGCGACGACCCGCACGCCGAACGGATGATCGAAGCCTTCGCTTTTCTGGCGGGGCGCGTCCATCTCAAAATTGATGATGAGTTTCCGGAGATTACGGAATCGTTCCTCAACGTTCTCTATCCGCATTACCTCGCGCCGATTCCTTCGATGTCCATCGTGCATTTCTCGCCTGAGCAGGCGAACCTCACGACCGGCTATGTGCTGCCGCGCGAAACCTATCTTTACTCGCGCCCGGTTGACGGCACGCCCTGTCGTTTCCGCACTTCTTACGAAGTGACCTTGTGGCCGATGGAAGTCGAGACGGCCTCCATCGAAACGCTCGACCCGGTGGACACGCGCGGGCGTTGGGGCGAAGCCGTGATTAAGATCGGACTCGAATGCTACAACGAGACGAAGCTCTCGACTATGCGGACGGGCGAGGGCAAAGCGATTGACCGGCTCAGGTTTTATCTCAACGGCGAAGCGCAGGTCGTCTATCCGCTTTACGAGATGATCTTTAATCACGCGACGCGCGTCGAGCTGCGCCGGAAACCGACGAAGAAGACATCCAGAACCGCTCTCTTGAAGTCGCCGGAAACGTCCACGCCCGTCGTCCTTCCGGCTTCGGCTCTCAAGCCGGTCGGCTTCGAGGCTGATGAAGGAATGCTGCCGTTCACGGCGCGCTCGTTCGCGGGCTACCGCCTGCTCTCGGAGTATTTCGCTTTTCCCAATAAGTTTTTATTCTTCGACGTGACGGGACTTGAAAGAGTGGCGCAGGCGGATTTTGGCGACCGCTTTGAGATAGCTATTTACTTGAAGGATGTCGCGCCGCCGCGCGGAGCGATTGACGCAGAGACTTTTTATCTTAACTGCTCGCCCGTCATCAATCTTTACAGCGAGCTGACCGAGCCGATTGGGCTGAACGCGCAGCAGCACGATTATCATGTGATACCGGACGTGCGCCGCCAGCTGGCGACGGAAATTTATGCGGTCGAAACCGTGAGCGCGACCGACCCGCGCACCAAAGAGACGCGCGAGTTCCAACCCTTCTACTCTTTTCGTCACGCGTATGACCGCGAAGAGGATCGCACCTTCTGGTACACGGCGCGCCGCCAATCGCAGAAACCCGAAGACCCGGGCACGGAGATTTTCATCTCGCTCGTAGATTTAGGATTTAACCCGCACGTGCCCGCAGTCGAAACCTTGAACGTGCGCGCTCTTTGCACGAACAGAGACCTGCCGGGCAAGCTCCCTTTCGGCGGGCGCGAGGGCGACCTGGAAGTCGAAGGCGTCGCGCCGTTTTCGCGCGTGCGTTGTTTGACGAAGCCGACGGAGACTTTGCGCCCGCCGTTGAGACGAGCGGCGCAGTGGCGTCTGATTTCGCATCTCACGCTCAATCACCTCTCGCTGGTCGAGAACGGGCGCGGCTCTTCTCCCGAAGCTTTGCAGGAGATTTTGTATCTTTACGATCTGGCGGATTTGTCTTCGACGCGCAAGCAGATCACGGGCATCACGAGCGTCGAGAGCCGCCGCGTCACGCGGCAGATGGGCATGCGCATCGGCGCGGGATTCGTGCGCGGCCTTGAGACGACCATCGAGTTTGACGAAGAGCAGTATGTCGGGAGCGGCCTCTACCTCTTCGCCTCCGTGCTTGAGCGTTTCCTCGGCCTCTATGCTTCGATCAACTCGTTCAATCAACTCGTGGCGCAGACCAAACAGCGCGAAGGTGTTTTGAAGCGATGGCAACCGAGAGCGGGGGATCACATACTCCTCTAATCAAAGTTCTCTTTGACGAGCCGTATCGTTTCGATTTTTTTCAGGCGGTGCGCTTGCTCGAAAGAATTTATCCCGAGCGCGTGCCGGTCGCGCGCGGCCCTGTCCCTTTGCGCGAAGTCGTGCGCTTTAGAACGCGCGCCTCTCTCAATTTCCCGCCGAGCCAGCTCTACGAGCTTGAGCGCAACGGAGACGCCGAGGCGGACGCGCCGCTTGAGATGACGGTCGCCTTTATGGGTTTGACCGGCCCGCTCGGCGTGCTCCCGCATCAATACACGGAGCTGGTGGCCGAGCGCGCGCGTTACAAAGACACCGCGCTGTGGAGCTTTTTAGACCTCTTCAGCCACCGGATGATCTCGCTCTTTTATCGCGCGTGGGAGAAGCATCATTTCCCCATCGCTTACGAGCGCGGCGACGAAGACCGCTTCACCGAATTTCTCTTCGACGCGATTGGCATGGGCACGCGCGGGCTTCGCCCCGGTCGCCTGCATCTGGAAGATCAGGGACTCCTCTTTTACGGCGGCCTCATCGCGCAGCAGCCGCATTCGGCGAGCGCGATGAGAGCTATGCTCGCGGATTACTTCGGCGTCCCCTGTGAGATAGAGCAGTTCAAAGGCCAATGGCTCAAGCTCGACGAGGGCAGCATCAGTTATCTGGGCGTTGCCAACGCGGAGCTTGGCACGAACACGATTGCGGGCACGCGCGTCTGGAACGATCAGGCGAAATTCCGGGTCAAGTTTGGCCCGCTCACGTATCAACAGTTCAAAGCGTTCCTGCCCGTCGGCACGGCCTACAAGCCAGCCACCGCGCTGATTCGTTTTATGGTCGGCCTCGAATTCGATTTCGACATGCAGCCCGTCTTACAAGCTAAAGATGTGCCGAGCTGCATTCTGACCACGCGCGCGCGACGCCGCCCCATGCTCGGCTGGAGCACCTGGCTCAAGACCAAAGCTTTTACCGAAGATGATGATCAAGTAATTCTTCCGGTTAATAACTAAGACGTTATCGCATAGAAAGGGCAAGCTCATGAACGTCAATCTGAAATCTTTAATCGGCAGGCTCAACGAGACCTGTCGCGCCGCGCTGGAAGCGGCTGCCGGCCTGTGTCTGTCGCGCACGAATTATGATGTGGATGTCGAGCACCTGTTGATGAAGCTCAACGAAGCGCAGGACACAGACCTCGCGCGCATCCTGCGTCATTACGAAGTGAATCAGGAGAGATTTACGAAAGATTTGACGCGCGCCCTTGACCGCTTGAAGACGGGCAACGCGCGCACGCCCGCTTTGAGTCCGCGTCTTCCTCGCTTGATTCAGGAAGCATGGCTCTTGGCCTCCGTTGATTACGGCGCGCAGAAGATTCGTTCGGGTCATCTGCTGCTCGCGCTCTTGGCGGATGACGACATGGCGCGGCTCGCGCGCGATATTTCGGGCGAGCTGTCGGCCATCTCCGTCGAATCGCTCAAGAAAAATCTGCCGGAGATAACGGCTGGCTCGGCTGAAGACAAAGAGGCGGCAGCCGTTTCGACTGCTTCGGCGCAAGGAGCGGGCGAGGGCGCGGGTGCGGCGGCGGGCGTGCCGGGCAAGACGAAGGCTCTCGATCAGTTCACGATTGACCTGACGGCGAAAGCCCGCGCGGGACAGATTGACCCCGTGCTCGGACGCGACTTCGAGATTCGTCAGGTCGTTGACATACTGACGCGCCGCCGACAGAACAATCCGATTCTGACGGGCGAAGCCGGAGTCGGCAAGACGGCTGTGGTCGAAGGCTTCGCGCTTCGCGTCGCGGCGGGCGACGTGCCAGAGCCTTTGAAGAACGTCGCCGTCCGCACGCTCGATATGGGATTGCTGCAAGCGGGCGCGGGCATCAAGGGCGAGTTTGAAAATCGCTTGAAGTCAGTCATCGAAGAGGTCAAAGGTTCGTCGCAACCTATCATTATTTTCATAGACGAAGCGCACACGATGATCGGCGCGGGCGGTCAGGCAGGGCAAAGCGATGCCGCCAATCTCTTAAAGCCTGCGCTGGCTCGCGGCGAGTTGCGAACAATCGCGGCGACGACGTGGGCTGAGTATAAAAAATATTTCGAGAAGGACGCCGCGCTCGCGCGTCGTTTTCAGGTCGTCAAGGTCGAAGAGCCTGATGAAGAGAAAGCTATTGCGATGATGCGCGGCTTGACCGAGATGATGGAGAATCATCATCAGGTTCGCGTGCTCGACGAAGCCATCGTCGAATCGGTCAAGCTCTCGCATCGTTATATCTCAGGCCGTCAGCTTCCAGACAAATCCGTGAGCGTGCTCGACACGGCTTGCGCGCGAGTCGCCATCGGTCAGGGCGCGACGCCTCCTCCGGTCGAAGATTCGCAGAGACGCATTGACAGGCTCTCAACTGAAATCGGCGCGCTTGAGCGCGAAGTCGTCACGGGCGCAGACCACGACGAGCGTTTGGGAGAGCTGAAGGCGGCCAAGACGGAAGAGGAAGCGCGGCTCGCCAAATTGAAAGAGCAGTGGGAGAAAGAGCGTGCGCTGATTGACCGTATACGCGAGATTCGGACGCAGCTTGAAGAGCATGCTGTTAAGAGTGCGGCGGCTCAGGCGGGCGCGGCGGGCAACGGCGCGGGTCAATCTCAGGGCGGCGACGCTTCATCGCAGGCGAGCGCGGCTTCATCTCCGTCCGGCGACGCTTCGGCGCAGACCAGCGCGGCTTCGGCGCAAGTCGGCGCAGCTTCGGCGCAGGCAGCGGATGGTCGAGCGCAGGCTGCGGATGCTTCGGCGCAGGCCGGAGATGCAGCCTCCGCAGCCCCTGCTTCGACATCTCCGGCCATAGATGTTGAAGCTCTTCGCGCGGAGCTTTCAAAGCTCAATGACGAATTGGCGGAATTACAGGGCGAAAACCCCTTGATGCAGGCGACTGTCAACGCGCAGACCATCGCGGAGGTCATCTCAGGTTGGACAGGCATTCCCGTCGGCAAGATGTTGACGGATGAAATCAATGCTGTTCTGGCTTTGCATGAGCGGCTAGGGCAGCGCGTCATCGGTCAGACGCACGCGCTCGAAGCCATCGCTCAGCGCATACGCACGGCTCGCGCCGGCCTGACAGACCCGCGCCGTCCCGTCGGCGTCTTTCTCCTCGTCGGCACGAGCGGCGTCGGCAAGACTGAGACCGCGCTGGCTCTCGCAGACACGCTCTACGGCGGCGAACGCAATCTGATCTCAATCAACATGAGCGAGTATCAGGAAGCGCACACGGTCTCTTCCTTGAAGGGTTCGCCGCCGGGCTATGTCGGATACGGCGAGGGCGGCGTGCTCACTGAAGCCGTGAGGCGCAAGCCTTACTCGGTCGTGCTGCTCGACGAAGTCGAGAAGGCGCATCCCGATGTGATGGAGCTTTTCTATCAGGTCTTTGATAAAGGCATGCTCGAAGACGGCGAGGGGCGCGAGATTGATTTCAAGAACACAGTCATCCTGCTCACGTCGAATGTGGCGACCGACACGATCATGAAACTCTCGGCAGACCCGGACACGCGGCCTGAGCCGGAAGGTTTGGTCGAAGCCATCCGGCCTGAGCTGATAAAAGCTTTCAAGCCCGCGCTTTTGGGGCGCATGGTCGTCGTGCCTTACTATCCGATTTCGGATGACGTGATGCGCGAGATCATCAAGCTCCAACTCGGACGCATCGGGAAGCGTCTCGAAGAGAATCACGGCGCGGACTTCTCTTACGATGACAGGCTCGTGCAGGAGGTCGCCAATCGTTGCAAAGAGGTCGAGAGCGGCGCGCGCAATGTGGATCACATCCTGACGAGAACGCTGTTGCCTGAAATGTCCGGCGAGTTTCTCTCGCGCATGGCTTCGGGGCAGGGCGTCGAGCGCGTGCATGTCGGCGTCACGGATGACGGAAAGTTTAGCTATCAGTTTACATAAAACGCTCAATCCTTCGCGCCTTGAGTTTTTCTTTTCTTGCGCCTTTGCGTGAACGGTTCTCGTTTCACGTAAAGGCGCGAAGATAAAACCGAAGCGCGCAAAGGTTGAGTCCTTCAGTCGCTTGAGGTTTGAAGCCATCTCTTAATGACTTTGTGGTGAAATTGATTGCAGATATTAAATCGGCTCATGCGTGAATTTGTCAGTGGAAGCTTGCCCTCGCGCTTGCGTCTGCCCTTTGAAGTTTCATACAAGCGAAGCTTTGAGAATGTGTTGGCGGTCGTGGGAGTTAAAGCTGAACGCATCTTGCGCCGTTCAGGCGCGCTCGCGCTGGCGGTTGATGAGCGGACGGTGCTGTTCTCAAAGCGGCTCGCATCGCTTTCGGAAATCGAGCGGCTGGCGGTCGTCGGTCACGAACTGGCTCATACGATTCAGTTCGCGCGTGGCGGCTCTGATGCGCTTGAAGATTTGGAAGCGGAGGCGTGGCGCGCGGCGTGTGCTGGCGTGCGGGGCGAGAGCTTTGAGATTCGCGGCGGCGCGCGGCGAGGTGCGGCTCTCGCTGCTGTGGCTCTGGTGATGGACAAGGCCGGGCAGGATTATTTCACCACCTTCGACACGCTCGACCCGTTGCAGATTACCAGGATCGAGATGATTAAGCCGCTCACTTACGAGAAGCTGTTAGACCTCTTGATGGACACAAGGTTTGAGAAGGAGAGCGACTTTCTGATTCAGGCGCACGGCGAGCCTTACGGGTTCGCCTTTTCGATTGTCCCCACGCAAACATCGGACAAAGATTCCGCCGCCCACATCTTGCGCACGCTGATGCAGGCGGCGACTCTCATCGCGGCCTACAAAGCGGCGGGCGATGATCTGGCGAAGCTCAAGGCGGTAATGAAAGACATCATGAAGGTTGATCCAGCGTTTGATGTGGCTTCGGCCAAGGCCGCCATTAAGGGAAAGATTGACGAGATGAAGAAGGCCATCGGCATCAACAGCGACGACGACATCCTGCGCGTGGCGAAGAAGATGGCCGAGGTCAGAAAAAAACAGCGCGGCAGCATCGAGCTGCGAACCTGTAACATGGGCGTCTCGAAAGACACACTCAATTTTTTCCGCGAGCAGTTCAACGCGAACAGCTTGGGCGCGCCCAACGTCTACAGCGCGTTCGGTCGTTGCCGGACGGACATCGGCCCCGAGGCCATGAAAAGCTTTATCCGAAACCATCCTGAGAAAGAGGGACTCGTCGAACTCGACGACCAGCAGTTCGGTTTCACGTGGGTGCAGGTGCACAATAAATATGAGGTCAATACTTTCAGCGCGGCGCTCAATCAAGCGGTCGTCAAAGCTTGGGTCACAAATTTCATTATGGGCGGCAAAAAGTTTCAAGCGGCGGATTTTCCGGTTCATTTTCTGATCTCCCGGCCTGCGCTCTTTCCGCTTGACCCTAAATACAAAGGCAGAATTATTCGCGTCAAGCGTCCTTAAATTGATGAGAGACGCAGAGGAGGCGGCGTGAGGCGCGCCGGAGGCGACAGGAGACTTTATGGCAGACAACGCAAAACAGTATGAACGGCTGCTCACCGTTCGGGTGGCATCGCTCGGGGCGGATGACCTGTTGGTCATGAGCTTCGCGGGTCACGAGGAAGTCTCCGCGCTCTTCTCTTTCAGACTGGAACTGGTTTCCGACAGGCCGGAAAGGATCATCCTCAACGACATCATCGGCAAGAACGTGACCATCGGCCTGATGTTGGAGGACGAATCCTATCGCCACTTTAACGGCTACATCAGCCGCTTCTCTCTGAGCGGGCGCGACACGGGCGGCGAGGCGCGCTTCACGCATTACCGCGCGGAGGTCGTCCCGTGGCTCTGGTTTCTGAGCCGCACGGCGGATTGCCGTATCTTTCAAGATAAAACCGTCCCCGACATTATCGAGCAGATTTTCAAAGACCTGGGCTTTCAGGATTATCGCCTCGACTTGCATCGCGAGTATACGAAGTGGGATTACTGCGTGCAGTACCGCGAGACTGACTTTAACTTCGTCTCGCGGCTGATGGAGCAGGAGGGCATCTTCTATTTCTTCGAGCACGAGGACGGCAAGCACACGCTCGTCTTGGGCGACAGCACGCAGGTTTACAAGCCCTGCCCGAATCAGCCGGGGGCGCGATTTTTTCCTGAAGGCGGTTACAGCGACAGACACGACACGGTCAACTCGTGGGAGGTGCATCAGGAGTTCAGGCCGGGCAAATACACCTTGCGCGATTATCACTTTCAGATGCCCGCGAAAAATCTGGAAGTGAGCGAGCCGACGAAGTTTCAGGCGGGCGGCAACGACAAGTACGAGATTTACGATTACCCGGGCGAGTACGCTCTCAGATTTAACAAGCCCGAAGAGCGGCTCGCCAAAGTCGAGCCGGAAGGGCGCACGGTCGTCGGCCTCTACATGGAGGAAGAGGAGACGCCGCACCTCGTTCATTACGGCGCGTCCATCTGTCGAGCTTTCACCGCCGGCAAACGCTTCGAGCTGGAAGATGCGCCGCCCGGCGTCTCGTCAGGTCCGTACATGCTGACCTCCGTGCAGCACGCCGCGACGCAGCCCGCCGAGTTCGTCTCGGGCGGCAGCATGGGCGCGTCCGACAGTTCTTACACCAACAGCTTTAGCTGCATCACCGCAGACATAGTCTTTCGCCCGCCGCGCATCACGCCAAAGGCAGTCGTGCAGGGGCCGCAGACGGCTCTCGTCGTCGGCCCGCGCGGCGAAGAGATTTATACGGACAAGTTCGGGCGCGTGAAGGTGCAGTTTTACTGGGATCGCGTGGGCAAGAAGGACGAGAACAGCTCTTGCTGGGTGCGAGTTTCGCAGGCTTGGGCTGGCAAGCGTTGGGGCGCGTTCTTCTGGCCGCGAATCGGCCAGGAGGTCATCGTCGCTTTTCTCGAAGGCGACCCCGACCAGCCGATTATCGTCGGCAGCGTCTACAACGCCGAGCAGATGCCGCCATATTTGGGCGACGGTCCTGACTCGAAACATAAAAATGATAACAAGCTCACCGGCGTCAAGAGCAATACGACCAAGGGCGGCAAGGGCTACAACGAGTGGCGCTTTGATGACACGAAAGGCAAAGAGCAAATCTTCATCCACGCCGAGCACAACATGGACACGCGCGTCAAAAGCGAATCTATGGAGCGCGTCATCAGCCATCGCCACTTGATCGTCGGCTCGGAAAAGGACGGCAAAAAATACGGCGACCAGCGCGAGAAGCTCTATCGTGACAAGCATCTCAAAGTCAATCGTCATCACGTCGAGCACATCGCCGGAAACATGGAGCTGAAAGTCGGCGGCGGCGATGAAGGGAGCGGCAGTCAGGACATCTCCATCGGTGGCAAGAAGACCGAAACCATCGGCGGCGATAACGATTTTCACGTCAAGCAAAATCGCAAAGAGAAGATTGACTCCTCGACCTCTTTGACGGTGGGAGTCAATCAGCAGGAGAAAGTCGGACAGAAGCACGCCCTCGAAGCGGGGCAGGAGATTCATCTCAAAGCCGGGATGAAAGTGATTATTGAGGCGGGCGTGCAGTTGACCATCAAAGGGCCGGGCGGCTTTGTGGACATCGGCCCTGGCGGCGTGACGATTCAAGGGACGATGGTCTTAATCAATAGCGGCGGCGCGGCTGGCTCAGGCAGCGGCTCAAGCCCTGACGATCCGAAGGACGCGAAAGAGGCCAATCCGACCGACCCGACCGTTGCCGATGACTCGAAGACGGGTTACGCCTCGAACAGTAATTAGTGAGCGTCTTGAGAAAGCCGAAAGGGGCTTTTGGTCTCAATCGCGGCGTCATCGAAAAGAGAGACGCCTGAAACATTCCTTGCGTCGAGCGCAAGGGAAGCTCTGTCTCGTAAAGCGGGAAGCTAAATATTATGCCGGGATTTCCTTCCGCGCGCATTGGCGACAATCACACTTGCCCGTTGGTTAATCCGGGGCCGGTGCCGCACGTCGGCGGCCCGATTCTCCCTCCGTGCTGTCCGACCGTGCTCACCTGCAACATGCCTGCCGCGCGCGTCACAGACCTCGCGCTGTGCGTTGGCCCGCCGGATACGATCATCAAAGGCTCGGCCACAGTTCTCATCGGGGGACTACCGGCAGCACGCCTCACGGATACGACGATACATGGCGGAGTGATTGTGGGGCCTTGTTGCGTGACGGTTCTGATTGGCGATCCCGCTGTCATTTTCCCGTTCGAGATTAACGGCCTGCCTGCTTTTCGCGCACAGGTGCAGGCGGCTTTAGCAACTCTTTACACTACTCCGACGGGCAAGCAATTGATTAACGGCATTGCCGCGAGCGGGCACACCGTGACCATCGTGCCGACGAGCGCCGCCAATGGCTACTGTCAGGCGGCCAACGGCACGAATTCGCAGACTGCCGGCGTCGGCACTAACAGCACGATCAGTTGGAATCCTAATCACAACACGGTCGGGCCGGGTGACAATCCCGGCTCAACCGTGATCTTGGGACATGAGATGGTTCACGCTTATCATAACGCGAACGGGACGAACGCCAACGGGCCGTATGATAGTTACCCGGGACAGAACGGAGCGTCCGCGCGCGGCGAAGAAAGATCAACAGTCGGAGCGGGAGGCACGACCATTAATGACCCGAGCGGCAATCCGCAGACAGTCCCGGATTACAGTCGAACTTCGCCGACAGAGAATTCGCTGCGTGATGATCTGGGCATCCCGCGCCGCGCCACCTATTATCCGTCGAACTGGCCGGGCGGCGCGCCGTGGTAATTTCGAGAGAGTAAGAGGCGAGTCATCAATGGTCAGCGAAACTCATCGGCGTCGGCTTCGCCGTGCGCTCTGTGTCTGGACGCTGCTGGTCATGCTGACGGCGTGCTCGGCTGCGCGCGACTCACAGCCGGTTGACGATAAGCGGCAGCCTGCGAATGCAATCGCCGGCGCGTCGGACGCGAAGCAGCCTGTGGAGCGGAAGGAAACTATGGCTAACACACTGGTCTTTAACGCCAGCTTCGATTTGAGTGAGACTGAGCTGGTCCTCACTTACGAAGTGGAAAACCGCGATCAGCGTGATGTGTATTTGTTGAATCGTCTGTACCGTCCGACGCCGACGTGGGTCATGGGGCCTGAGCTGATTTACATACATCTGTTGAGAGACAAGGCGACCATCTGGCTCAACAAGAAGCTTGCCGACATCCCGACGGATCGCAACGTCCTCTCGCCGGTTGCGCCCTTTGTCACGCCCCTTCGTGCCGGGCAGCGTTTCAAAGAGCAGGTGCATATCCCGCTCCCCGTGAATGAATATCGTGAGTACGGGCTGTTTCCCGAACCGACCGGCCCTCCGCGCAAGCGCATGTACAGGCAGGTCTATTTCACGCTGGGATATTACTGGTCTGTGAGCGGCATGAAAGAGGACGTGCGTCAGATAGAGGGACGAGAAGTTGTGATCCCCATCGCGCCTCCGGGAACTCGGCTTCAATTCGGCGAATTGACTACTCCCACGTTTTCAATCAACGTTCCCGCAAACGAATTGCAAGCGAGCGATTAAGTAGCAAACCGGAAACATTTAGGGACTGCTTCGCATAAGCTTTCAACGCCATGCTCCGGCGAGGGGCTGCGGCGGTTCGGCGAGAGATTGAAAGCGCGCGAGGCGAACCGCGTCGCTTCCCTGAAATGAGAGGAGCGGCATCAAGCCTTCATTCATGACGCGTTCGGCGGCGCGCATGGTCAGCAAAGTTTCGGCGCACGGCTTAATATAAGCATCGCCCTCATCCTCAAAAACATGTAACGGCAAGCCCTCTATCTCTTGACGTATGCCCGGCTGCATGTCCCAGCCGTATTCGGTGAAAGCCTGTCCGAGCAGGAGCGCGCACGCGAAAGCCGGATTGCCCCACAAATAATTTTCATGCGCGGGGCTGCCGGTCAGCTCCTCGAAATCGAACTGCTCAAGCGGCTCCGTCTCCGCGCCGTATGGCAGGCGCAAGAGGAAACGCGGCAAAGCGAGTCCGAGATACGTGCTCTCAGGCTGTTGCCTGAGAGCATCCCAAGCCTTGCGGCTTTCCGCGTCAAGCTCCGCACGCCAGTCATCAGGATCAGGCGTCGCGGCCAGCGACTCGCATCCGAGCACGCGCGGGCTGGCGGCGGAGATGAAAGGCGCGCCCGTGCGCTTAGCGATTTGTGCGAGACGTTCGAGCGTGCCCGTGTCTTCCGGCGTCGCGTCGAAAGTGTAATTGCCAGCGATGACAGCCCATAAATCCCCGCCGAAAGTGTTGACGGATTTATCCACGAGCAGCTTGTAAATCGCTGACGCTTCCAGCTCATCACTCGTCGCCAATTCCGCTTTCGTCACGTCAAGCAGATACAGCTTGAGGTCTGTGCACGTCTCAAGACGCGAGGTGAGAAGATGCGCGGCTCGCCATGCGGCTTCGAGCGATTGAAAATCGGCGTGATGCAGAATCGAGCGCATCAAACGCGAGGTCGCTTCATCAACCGAGGCGATCAACTCAGCCTGCCGCGCCTCGTCGGTCGAGACGAGATACGGCCTCACAGCATCGCGCAGCATCGCGCGCAACTCGTCGTCCGCCTGCGAAGAGACGGCAGGCAGCGACGCGGCCTGCTCATCCTCGCCGCTCGCCTCTTCGAGCATCTGGTCAAGCAAGCTGCCGCCGCTTGCCGGATCAACATTCTCCGAAGCCGGAACAGCTTGCCTGTCAGATGAAACTTCTGCTTCGGCAATCTCTTTCGCGTCGCCCAGCCCGCGCATCTCGCGCGCGGCCTCCGCGAAAGTCGAATCGTCTTCCAGCCGCTCGCGCATGCGCCGCAAGGCGTCGAACAGCTCGACGCGCTCGAAGATACGGTCGGGGTGAAAATCATCTAACTCTTGAAAGCGAAGCGTAAGCTGCGAGCTGCCCTCTCCGGCGACCGTTAGGCGCAAAGAGACGCCGAGGCGAGCCATCACCTCGTCGAAATCGTCGCGGTCAATCAGCATCGGCTCTCGCGCCTCGAATTTTTCCGCAGAGAGTTTGCGATTGCTGCGCCCGCTCCAATCGCCCATGAGAGCTATGCGAAACGGCGTGTCCGGCTCGGCGAGGCGCGGAGATTCTTCCAGAGTGGCGATGACCTCGGGCTCTTCGACAGAGAACGTGTCCGGCATTTGTTTCCTATCCGATTACAGAAATGATTTTAAGAATTAGCCACAGAGGACACAGAGCACACAGAGGTTTAAGAAATTTGAGATTTCAGATTTGAGATACTGAATTTGAATTTCCTCTGCGCCCTCTGTGTCCTCTGTGGCTAAATATTTTCACGGTAATTTTTCGCCCTGACTCTCGACGAGTTCGGTCAACTGTTGTTTGAGCGGGTCGCGCATGGCGGCGATGTCTTCGAGGCGCACGATCTCTTCAAACACGTCATTGCCGGAAATCTCAGTGCTCTCGATGATGACGCTGTCGGGCGGCCTCACCGTCGAGATGGAAGACGAGATGTAGGTGAGCGGAAGCCCTCCGAAGTCCGCTTCCGTCCCGTAGGTGACGGGGAAATGAAGCGCGTCCAAAATCTCCGTCACGCCCGTCTGCTTCTGCATCACGACGTGCATCACCATGTAATGCAAGATAAATCGCTGCACCTCTTCGCCCGCGCGTCCACGGTCGCGCAGCATCTCCTTCAATCTGCCCGGCGCAAAGCCCGAATAGGTGAGCATCCATTTGAGCGGCGAGACGACTGTGACCTGCTTGCTCTCGCGTTCGGTCTTGGCCTCGTAGCTGTACTCCATCGGCGTCATTTCAAGCGCGGCGCTGATGATCTCGACAGGCGGCTTCAGCTCGCTTGAGAGATTAAAGGGCGAGCTGCGCGCGACCGCGTCATACACGGCCTGCAAATCTTTGAAAGCCGAGTCAGCGATCTTCGAGGTCTCGCGCGTGCTGCTCTGGACGTAATCTCCGAGCACGGCGCGCGGGCGAATGAGCGGCGCGAGCGTTGAAAGATAACCTTTCATCTGGCCGCGCAGGTGGTCGGCGATGGAGCGCGTCAGTTTCCGCAACCTGAGCAGCCGCTCGATGTCATAACGCTCTTCCGTCATCAGCATGTTCTCCGTGATGCAAGATTTTTCCGCAACCAAATCGGCGGAAGACTACAAGTCAACTTGAGGCTTGTCAACAAGCGTTTTTTCAATAAGGCAAGCTCTTCTCGCCTGCGGCCTGCTTGCGGAGTTGATCCATCACAGAGCGGATGGCGGGCGCGAGGCTGCCGTCCGGCGCAAGCTCAAGATATTTCTCGTAAGCCGCGACGGCCTCTTTGTACTTCTCCTGCTTCTCATAAATCGCGCCGAGCAATTGATACAAAACAGGCTCCGTGTCGGAGAGCTGCGCGATGGCCGCGCGAAATTCCGCCGCCGCCTCTTCATACTGCCCCTTGTCTTCGTAGACCAGAGCCAGGCCCGTGTGAGCTTCCGGCTGAAAGCCGTTGGCCTCGCGGATGGCGCGCTTGAAAGCTGCTATAGCAGCATTCTCATCGGCAGCCATCCGCAGCACGCGCCCTTCGACCGCAGAGGCTTCCGCGTAAACCGGACGCGCCGCCCGCGCCGCGTCAATCTCTTCGAGCGCGCTGTTGTAATCATTCAAATCAAGGAGCGAGCGAGCCAAGCCCAGGTGAGCCTCAGCAAATTGAGAGCGCAGCTTTATCGCCCTGCGATAAAGCTCTGCCGCGCCCTGTCGCGTCGCATCATCCTTAGCCTTTTCTCGCGCCTCTTCCGCCTGCTGAAACAACACCTCCGCCTCATCCGTCGTCCGCAGCAAACGCACGGCCACGTCTCCGCGCTGCAACGCTTGAAGCGTCAAGCTCGTCTCCTTGAATCCGCTCGCGCGGACGCGCAAGATGTGACGGCCAGCCGAGACATTCTTAATAGTGAGTTTTCCATCCGAATCCGTCGCGCCGCGCCTGACTTCATCAAGCCAGACGATGGCCTTCGGCTCTGTACGAACGGTGATGGATTTGGTTGAAGCGTTTGACGGAGCGGCAGGCTTCTTTCGTCTTTGTGCGAACGAGTCCGGCGCGGAGAGTGATTGCATGAGGAGCATGAGTAAGAGAAGCGAAGAAAGTTTCACGCAAAGGCGCAAAGGCGCAAAGGAAGCACGCCAAGCTGTTGAGTGCTGCTTGTTCTTTGCCTCTTCTTTGCGCCTTTGCGCCTTTGCGTGAACTGCTTTTCTCATTCTTCTTCATTCCCGCCGACCTTGCGCGGTCGCACGCTCTGGTCTCCGTTCGATTGCACGGCGGGCGCATTCGTTTGCCCCGCGTCCGTCAAGGGACGCACGGCGCGCGTCCCGACTTCCGGGCGAAACTTCCCGTTGTCATCATAAAGCCGTTTGTATTGCAGCGTGTTGCGCACGACGCCTTGCACGTAGCCGCGCGTCTCTTTGAACGGAATCGCCTCAGCCCATTCGTCCATCTCAAGCGGCAACGTCGCGCGCCACTGCACGACGCGTCCCGGCCCCGCGTTGTAGGCCGCCGCCACGTATTCAATGCGCCCGTACTTGTCCATCTGATCCTTCAGATACGCCGTGCCGAGTTGTATGTTCAGTCGCGGCTCGTAGAGCGAATCAGCCGTCACGTCGCGCTCGACGCCGTACTTCTGCGCCGTCAGCTTTCCGGTCGGCACGAGCAGTTGCATGAGTCCGTAAGCGCGTGCGCCGGAAGCCGCGCGCGGATTGAAGACCGATTCCTGTCGAATCAGTCCCGCGACCTGATGCGGGTCGAGCGAGCGTGCGCGCGACTCCTGCACGATGATGTCCCAGTAGGCGAGCGGATAAAACACGTCCCATTGCTCGCGCGTCAACTCTTCGGGCTTCATCTGCGAGTAATCGGGGAAACTCTTTTTGAGCGTGTTGAGGGCGCGCACGTTGTCGTCGCGCGAGCGATAAATCTGCGCGAGCGCGAGATTAATGCGCGGGCTGTCGGGAGCAGTTTGAGAGGCAAGCTCCAATTCGTCTATCGCCCAATCTTCAAGGCCGATGTTGGTCAACTGATCGGCTTTCACAATCCGCTCCTGCTCGTTTGAGCCTGCCGTCTCGTCCTCGACGGAGACGGTTTTCAAGTTAGCGATGGCGCGTCCGACCATCGAGTTGGCTGCAAAATCCTGTTGCGGCGCAGTCCTATTGCGCGTCATCGTGTCGAGCCGTTGCTGAGCCAAATAGCCGTACCAGTTGGCCTCGTAACGCGCCTGCATCGCCTGATAAAGCGCACGCGCCTCGGCCAGTTTCCCCGCTCGCTCGCTATCGCGCGCAGCCCAGTAGCCGGCGCGCCCGCGATTGTCCGTGTTCCTGTCCGCGTAAATCGCAAGGTGTTCCGTCAAGAGGCGCGAGGACTCTTGAAAGTTTTTCGAGTCGTGCGCGAGCCACGCCAGCTCGAACTGCGCCTGCGCGACTTCGACCGCGTTCGGATAAGAGTTAATCGCCGTGCGGAAAAAGTAAGTTTCGTCCGCGTTATTCTTCGCGTCACGCGCCAGCTCGCCTGCTTTGACAAACGCGCGGACTGTGAACGGGCTATTAGCGAAAGCTCCGCGCATCTCTTCGAGCGTCTTGCGCGCCATGTCCCATTGCTTGCCCTGCGCGTAAGTCTGAACGAGATAATAGAAGGCTTCGGCGCGCGTTTCGCCCGCAGATGAAGGGATCAGATTGAGGGCGGCAGCGGCCTCGCCGGTGCGTTTGAGATTGGCGAGAGCGATGCCGCGTCGAAGCTGCGTCTGCGCGCTCGCCGTCTGCGAAAAACGCGAGAACGCGTCCGCGTAAGCGTCCGCAGCCTCCTTGTAACGCTTGGCTTCATAGAGTTTATCTGCGCGCGTCAAAGCTTCTTCGCTCGTCGCGGGCGCGAGCGTCGAATTCAATCGCGTGATGGCTGCCGCCGCCTCCGTGCTCTCGATTGACGCGGGAGCGTAGAAATAAATCCGGCGATAACTCGCCAGAGCGCGCGTCGGATCGCCCGTCTGCTCGTAAGCTTTGGCCGTGAGCAGGAGAGCCGAAGCATCATTCTTGTCGCTCAAATCTTTCAAGAGCACGGGCGCGGCTGCCGCCTGCCCGTCCTGCGAGACCATCTCAGCATTACGCAGAGCGGCCTCGCGCGCGCGCATCGAGGTCGGATAATCCCGAAAGAGTTTTTCGTAAGCGGCTCGCGCCTCAGTCCTGCGTGCGGCCTGTTCGAGAGCGCGTGCGCGCAGCAAGAGAGCGTAATCGCCGAGCGAGGTGTATTTGCTGATGACGCTTGAATCCAGGAGGGCGGCTGCTCCGGCTGCGTCGCCCGCGTTCTGTTTGATACGCGCTCGCAGGATGCGCGCGAGTCCCGCGACTCTGGTTTCAGGGTAATCGGATTCGATCTTGGCGACGACGGATTCCGCAGGCAGCACGCCGCCGTGCGTCATCGAGCGTAGCTGCGCGAGAGCCTGCGCGTCGCCCTGCGCACCGCGCCGCACGCTGCAACTCGCGCTCATCAAAGGCGAGATGGCGAGGCCGACCACAATGACGATGCCGACGATGATTAAAATCAGATGATGCTTGCGAACGTTAAGCATGAACACTCCTCAAAAACAGTGATGAGTAATGAGTGATGACTGATGAGAGAAAAGCTATTGGCCTTTTTACTCATCACTCATTACTCATTACTCATCACTTCTTTACTTCATTTTACACTGAGACGCTTGAGCCGGGATAACCGTTGCCGAGTTTGGATTCGTCGCCTTCGGCCAGAGTGTTGACCAGTTCGTGATGAAAGTAATCGTAACGCGAGCCGACCGAGGCCGCGTAACGCTTGTCATACATCTCGCGCGAGCGGTCTATGGCTTCGCGGAGGCGGTCGTAGAGGTCGCCTTCGGCGCGTCCCTCTTTGACCTTCGGTTCGTTGTACAGCTTGATTTCGGAAACAAGGAGACGCGCGAAGCGGCGCGCGCCGACGTGTTGCGGCCTCTCTTCGTCGCTGACCTCGACGGGCAACTCGGCGTCAGCCGCGCTGCTGTAGCGTCGCGCAGTGCCGAGCGGATTGGCAAACTGCGCGGGCTGCTCTTGTTCGGAGGGCGCGGGCGTGGCTGCTTCATCCGCAGGCGCGCTCTCAGTTTGAGCGGCGGGTTCAGCTTGCGGCTCGGCTTCGATGAGCGGAGCAGCTTCGGCTTGTGGAGCGGGGGCTGCCGACTCTTGTGTCGCGTCTGAAGTCGCCGCCGCTTCTTCCTCGGCTGCGGGTGCGCGGCGTGAAGGGCGTGGCGGCTGCGGCTCGATGCGTGCGGCGGGGCGCGCGGCGGGAGCGGGGCGCGCGACTGCGAGCAGCTCGACGGCCATCCCCGCGACGCGGACGAGCGATTCCAGAGCTTCAAGACTGATGGCGTCCGATTCGAGCGCGGCTGAATCGGCGTACAGCACCGCGACGGCTTTGCCGCGCGCGATGAGCGGAATCGCGGCCATGCGTTGCGGCGGCTCGTCGCCGAACTTGGATAAGAGTTGATGATTGTCCGCGTGGCTGCCGGGTGAGCCGCTCCATGTGGCGCGCGTGTTGACGACATCGCTCAAGACAGTCTCGGACGTGAGCGGCATCGAGATGTCACGCACGGCGTTGTCGCCGACCGTGCCTTCCAGCCCGCGCGCTCGCCAGCCGATGATCTGATCGTTTTTGACGACGAAGAAGGCCACACGCGGCGCGAACGAGGCCGCGCGATTGACGAGCGTGTTGAGAATGTCTGCTTGCGAGCGTTGGTCGTCAAGCTCTTCAATCGCGGCCTTGAGAATCGCCACGTCGCTCGACACTTGCGTCTGGGCCGACTCGGCGGACGCGTCTTCAATCCCGCGCTCGTGCGCCGCGCGGATGTGCTCAATGATAGAGACGCCGACCGGGGTGTCCGTCTGCGTGCTGCTGGTCGCGCTCGCCGAAAGGCGCGTGAACGATTCGTTGAGCTGGCTCTGCAAACGCTTGATCTCTTCCTGCAAACCGCTCAGGCGCGAATTGATGTAGTTGTCAATATCCGCGCGCAGACTCTTTTCCAATTCTTCGCTCGCCACAGTTAGTTGTCCTCCAAAATGATGACTCGCGCGGCTCTCGGCCTTGAGCTGGAATCCGACGGCGAAAGCGCGCTCTCTTGAGTTGAGATAAAAACGAGGGCTTGACGGACGCGTCTCATGTGCCGGACGCGGCCTCTCTCGAATTATGGACGGGCGAATGGAAGAGTGTCAAGAAATGCTTTTGGAGAGGTTTCGGCAGATTGATTGTTTGGAATAAGAACTAGCCACAGAGGTCACAGAGAACACAGAGACAGAAAGCAGGCGCGACCGCTTTTTATTTCTTTCACTCTCTGTGTTCTCTGTGACCTCTGTGGCTAAAAACTTATCGCATACAAGGCGCGCGAGGTTTGACACAGCTTTGGCCGCTAAGCTATAACGACCCATTAATCACTTATGCCTGCCCGCATTCTTATTGCCGACGATTACGACGACAACAGGGAATTATTGCGTCTGATACTGGAAGGCGACGGCCACACGATTCGTGAGGCGCGGAACGGGCGCGAGTGCGTCGAGCTGGCGCAGGCCGAACCGCCCGACCTCTGTCTGATTGATCTTTCGATGCCGCTCCTTGACGGCTGGGGCGTTCTGCGCGAGCTGCGCGCGGACGCGCGGACGCGCGAGATTCCCTGCGTCGCGGTGACGGCCTTCGCGGATGCCGGACTCATCCGCAAAAACGTCAACGAAGATTTCGACGCCTACATCTCAAAACCCTTTCGCGGCAAAGACCTGCTTGAGACGGTCGCGCGCATGCTCGACGAAAGAAAGTAGGCGGTTGGCAGTGCGCAGTTGGCAGTTAAAGATTCTGTCGTGACGAAGCCTCAAGATTCAAACGAAGGTGAAGCGAATGAGCTGAATGCGGGCGTGATTCAGGTCGCGTTCGAGAAACTGTTCGGCGGCGGGCGCGGCGTTCAAAGATTCGCGCGTTCGGGGCTGCGGTATGTGAGACTGGCGGGCGGCGCGAGTCTCATCGAACAGAATCCGAAAAAGCAGAGCCAGTGGGCGCGGCTCGCGCGTAGCGGCCACCGCGTCGCGTGGGTCATGCGCGACGGCGAATACCTCGCGTGCGTCGTTGACGGCGAAGTCACAATGTTTGATTGAAGAGGGGTTGTTTGTCTTTGCGTCTTCCTTCTTTGCGCTCTTTGCGGTTAAGTCGAAGTTTAACCGCAAAGAGCGCAAAGGAAAGCACGCCAAGCACGCAAAGGAAATTGAAGGGGAGAGTTTGCGATGGCTCTTATCGGAGCGAACGAGTTGAAACGGAAGATGATGATTTCGGTTGACGGGCAGCCTTACACGGTGTTGGAAGTCTTCTTCGCGTCGCCGACTGCGCGCGGGGCTGCGACGATGGTGCGGACGCGCTTGCGCCACCTCTTGACGGGTGCGGCGCATGAGAAGAGTTTTCGTTCGAGCGAAAAGTTTGAAGAGCCTGACGTGCAACTGACGCCCGCCTCCTTTCTTTACGCTGACGCGGAGGGCTTTCACCTGATGGACGAATCGAGTTACGAGCAGTTCGTGTTCACGGGCGAGCAGGTCGGAGATGATCGCGGCTATTTGAAAGAGGGCGCGACGTTGCATCTTTTGAAGTACAACGGCGAGCCGGTCGCCTTGCAGCTTCCGCAGTTCGTCGAACTCAAAGTCGAGAGCGCAGAGCCGGGGATGCGCGGCGACACGGCTGCGGGCGGCGCGACCAAGCCGGCGACGCTTGAGACGGGCTTGCAGGTGCGCGTCCCGCTCTTCATCAAAGAGGGCGAAACGGTGCGCGTCAATACGCAGACGGGCGAAGTCGCGGGGCGGGCTTGAGAGGGTAATGGCTCAGTTTCAAACGCAACGAAGAAAAAGACAGTTCCCGCAGCGGCGCGAGTGAAGTGATGGTCTGCGGCGCGTCGTTCTCGAAGACTTGAAAATCATCTTGATTGACATCATTGACGGGACGGTTTACGGCGTCCGGCACTGTGACGTTCAGCCTGACGAGCGGCGGTCGAGCGTCTTTGCCCTTCTCCGTTTTACTCTGCGTCTTCGATTTCTCGCCCGGCGACTTCATCATCCGCGCCGGCGCGCTCATTGCGAGTGACAGGGGAATGAGCAGTGACGCAAACAGCAATGCTCTGAGCTTTCTATGAGTGAGACTCATTTATAATCCCCTGAATTTTGATTCATCATGCAGCGCGCTTTAGCCTGTCAGAGGTCTTGATGATTGGCGGATTCATGGCTTAATCGAACTATTTACAGCTTGCTTCTCATAAATCACTTTGCCGCCGAGAATGGTCAGCTCAACCTCTGTCTTTAAAATCTCTTGGGGCTTGACGGTCAGAAGGTCGCGCGAGTGTACGACCATGTCTGCTAGCATGCCTGCGGCAATCTGCCCTTTCTCTTTCTCTTCAAAGGTCGCGTAAGCTCCTTCCGTAGTGTAGCAGCGGATGGCGTCAGCCATTGAGATGCGCTCCTGCGGCCACCAGCCGCCGTCAGGGTCGCCGTCTTCGCTCTCGCGCGTGACCGCCGCATAGAGTCCGACGTAAGGACTGATGGAATCGAAAGGCCAATCAGTGCCGAAGGCCAGATGAACGCCGAAAGCCTGCATCATGCGCCAGGCGTAAGCCCCTTGCACGCGATATTCGCCGAGGCGATCCTGCGCCCAGCGTTTGTCCGAGATGGCGTGCGACGGCTGCATCGAAGCGATGACGCCGAGGTCACGAAAGCGCGCGAAGTCCGTTGGCGCGACTACCTGCGCGTGCTCGATGCGATGACGATTCCAAAATGACAGAGGTCTTCTGCGCAATTGCCTGTCATTAGCAGACAATCCCTCAGTCTTCGATCTCTTATCGAGAGCCGCTTCAAAACCATCGAGCGACATCCGGTTTGCTCTGTCTCCAATCGCATGAAGCGCGATTTGAAATCCTGCCTTGTCGCGTTCGTCGATCATCTGCATCAACTCTTCCGGCGTGCGGCGAGGGATGCCGCTGTTGTGCGGGTCGTCCGAGTACGGCGCGAGCATCGCAGCCGTGCGCGAGCCGAGCGTCCCGTCAACGTAACCTTTCAACGGCCCAAGCCGCAGACGAAGCGGGTCGTCTTTGAAAGTCGCAAACTCTTCACGCTGCCTCTTTAATTCTTCAACCGGATTCTCAAAGTTCAAACCGATTGAGACGCGCAAGGGGAACTTGTCCGCGCGAATCAATTCTCGATAGAGCTTTGACAACTCATAGCCGGGACGCTCGGTCGCGGGCGCGGCTCCGAAAAAGTTCGTGATGGAAGTGATGCCATAACGGCTCGTCTCACGCAGAGCGCGTTCGAGAGCCTGTATTCGCTCTTCACGCGTGGGCGCGGGCACGGCTCGCTCGACGAGGCTGTAAGCCTGTTGCTCTTTCATAATCCCCGTCGGCTCGCCCGCAGCATCTCGCAGTATCTCGCCGCCTTCGGTAATTTTTGTCTCGCGCGTGACGCCCGCTTTTTGCAAAGCCAGCGAATTAGACCAGCCGACGTGCCCGTCAATCCTGTAAAGCCAGACGGGATTGTTCGGCGAAATCTTGTCCAAATCCTGACGCGTCGGCCAGCGATTGCCCCACAGCGTGTGATCCCAGCCGCGCCCCAGAATCCATGAGCCGGGCGGCAACTCGCGTATCCGCGCCGCGACGCGGCGCAGGGCTTCATCGAGAGTATTCGCGCCGAGCAGGTCAACGCGCATCAGCGAGAACCCTCCGTCCATCAAATGCAAGTGCGCGTCATTAAAGCCGGGCGTCAAGAGCTTGCCCTGCAAATCAATCTCGCGCCCGGCCTCATAATGCGCTCTGAGGTCACGCGTCGAGCCGACGGCCACGATGCGTTCGCCTTCGACCGCGACGGCTTCGGCCATCGTGCCGCGCTCGTCCGCCGTGAAAACTTTTCCGTTAAAGAGCAGCAAGCTCACCTTGCGCTTGTCCTGCGCGTGCGTGACGAGAGACGAGAGCAGCGAGATGATGAGCAGCGAAGTTAGAAAAAGACGTAATCGCATTTTAGTTTTGAAGGGCATAGGATTCATCGAGCGCGGATTGTTATATCACTTGATGAGGCAAAAACGAATAGCTCCCGCAAAGGCGCAAAGGCGCAAAGAAGAGGCGCGAGAAAAGCTTTCAAGAAATTCCGTTACCGCTCAATTCTGTTGTCGCTCAACGCCTTTGCGCCTTTGCACCTTTGCGCCTTTGCGCGAAACGTCTTATCTTATCCGCCATCAAACTCGTCAAAAAAATACGGGAGCAAGAAACATGAAGACGGAAACGATGAAGCTCGAAACATCATACGGCCCGACCACAGCGCACGTCGCCGCGCCCGACGCCGCACAGCCCGACGCCGCAGTGATTGTGATTCAGGAATGGTGGGGCATCAACGACCACATACGCGACCTCGCCGGACGCTATGCGCGCGAAGGCTATCTTGCGGTCGCGCCCGATTTGTATCGCGGCAAACTGGCGAAAGATTCGCAAGAGGCTTCAAAGATGATGCACGACCTGGAGATTGACGACGGGATGGCGACCATCGTGCAGACCGTCGAGGAACTCAAAAGCGCGCGCGGCATCGAGAAGATAGGCATCACTGGCTATTGCATGGGCGGCACGTTCGCTCTGCGCGCGGCCTGTTTGATTGAGACGCTCGGCGCGGCTGCTCCCTTCTACGGCGACATCCCGGAAGAAGACGTGCTCGCCGGATTGAAAGTCCCGACGCTCTTCATCGCGGGCGCGCGCGACAACTGGATCACGCCGGAGAAAGTCGAAGGCTTGAAAGACGCCGCGCGGCGATACGACCTGCCCTTAGAGGTTGTGAGCTACGATGCAGACCATGCTTTCTTCAACGACACGCGACCGGAGGTTTACGACGCCGGGGCGGCGCAGGACGCCTGGCGACGCGTCCTCGAACTTTTCGACGCGCGCCTGCGCCGTTCAAGCGCGGCTTCGGTTTAATGCTATTTAGCCACAGAGGACACAGAGCACACAGAGGGATAAGATTTCAAACTTGAGATTTGAGATTTGAAATTCCTCTGTGTCCTCTGTGTCCTCTGTGGCTAATTTTTTATTGCTCAACGAGCCTGAGAAGCTCTGCCTCACTCGGCAGAGAGGTGCGCGCTCCCAAGCTTCTGCACTTGAGCGCGGCGGTCGCGTTGGCGAAACTCAGGCTCTCTTCAATCTCTGCTCCTTTGAGCAGTCCGTAGATCAAGCCCGCATGAAAAGCATCGCCCGCGCCAGTCGTGTCGCGGCAGCCGCCCGGAACTTCAAAAGCGCGCGATTCAAGGAACACCCCTTCATGATAGACGAGCGCGCCGCGTGAGCCGAGCGTCATCCCGACGAGCGCAGAGCCGTAACGATTTTTAATCTCACGCAGAGCTTCACGCTCGTCCGCGATTCCCGTCAGGCGGCGCGGAAACTCGGCGGAAGAGACGAGCATGTTCACGTGCGGCAACAACTCTTCGAGGCCGTCGTAGATATTATCTATGTCTGTGGAGACGATTGTTCCGGCCTCGCGGGCGGCTTGCGCCAGACGCGCGCCCGCGAGCGGGTCGTGTCCGTCCAGGTGCAGGACGCGGCTGCGCGCGACCAATTCGACGGGAGCTTCATCGGCCTTGTAAGACAGGCGCGCGTCACGATCCCAGATAATCGTGCGCTCGCCGTTTCGCGCGTCAATGATAATAAAAGCGATTTGATTACGCGCGCCCTCTATCACTTCCGCGAACGCAGCGTTGACGCCTTCCGCTCTGAGCGTCGCAAGGCCGAACTCGCCCTCGGCGTCCGAGCCGAAGCGTCCGGCGTAGGCCGTCTTGAAACCCAAACGCTGTAAAGCGACCATCGCCGAAGCGGTCTGGCCTCCTGCGCCCCGCGCGTGTTCGAGCAGCTGTACTTTCGTGTCGAACGCCGGATATTCGGGGACAACAATCAGATGATCCACTGCGTTGAGGCCGAAGCCGACGGCGTCGAATTCTCTTTCGGGCGGCAGGTTGAAAGGGAAGCGCAAGCTTGGTTTTCCTCTCGAATGATTTAAAAACATTCTCACGCAAAGGCGCAAAGGCGCAAAGGAAGTCAAGAGCCATGCTGTTTTAGCTTGCCTCTTATCTTTGCGCCTTTGCGCCTTTGCGTGAGACTTCCGTTTTCATTGTCACAAACTCTGCTTTAGAATAGCTCAAAGTGAACCTAGTCTTAGAAGAAAAACTCAAGAACCTGCCCGTCTCGCCCGGCGTCTATCTGCACAAGGACGAGGCGGGGAAGATTATCTACGTCGGCAAGGCGAAGAACTTGCGCAATCGCGTGCGCTCCTATTTTCAATCGGGGCGCGGGCATGACCGCAAGACGCGCGAGCTGGTCAAGCGCATAGCGGATTTGGAGTTCATCGTTACCGACAATGAGGTCGAAGCCCTCGTCCTCGAATCGAATTTAATCAAGCAGCACAAGCCGCGTTTTAACGTGCTGCTCAAAGATGATAAGCAGTATCCTCATCTGAAGCTCACCATCAACGAGCCGTTCCCGCGCGTGATGATAACCAGAAAAGTGAACCGCGACGGCGCGCTCTATTTCGGCCCCTTCCTTCCGGCCTCGCTCGCGCGGCGCACGATTGATCTCATCAACCGCACGTTCCAGCTTCGCACCTGTGACATAGAGATTGACGGCAAGTTGCCGCGCCCGTGTCTTGAGTATCACATCAAACGCTGCCTGGGGCCGTGCGTCAAGGGCTTGTGTACGCCCGCCGAATATCAGGAGGCAGTCCGCGACGTGCGCCTGCTGCTCGAAGGAAAAAATAGAGAATTGGCTGACCAGCTCGAAGGGCGCATGACGCAGGCTTCGGAGGAGATGCGTTTTGAGATGGCCGCGAAATATCGTGACCTGCGCAAGACCGTCCTCGCCATTGCCGAGCAGCAGAAGATGGCGACTTCGCCCGACAGGGACGTGGACATCTTCGGTTATTACCGCGAGGGTGCGCGGCTCGCCTTGCAGCTCTTCACCATGCGCGAAGGAAAAGTCGTCGGGCGCAGAGAATTTTTCTGGGAAGATTTGCCGGAGGATGATTTCGACCCATCCGCGTTTTTGAGCGACGTGCTGGCGCAGTATTACACGACCGATTACGTGCCGCTTGAGATTCATGTGCCCGTTGATTTCGCAGACCGCGAAGTCCTGGAGAAAGCTCTGACCGAAAGACGCGGGCGCAAGGTTCGCATCCAAGACCCACAGCGCGGCGAGAAGCGCGAGATGATTGATCTGGTCGAGAAGAACGCGAAGCTCGCTTTCGAGCAACGCTTCCGCGTCTTGAAGCCCGACATGGAACGCGTCCTCGAAGAGCTTCAGGAAGTTTTAGAGCTGCCGCGTTTTCCCGCGCGCATTGAATCCTTCGACATCTCGAACATCTCGGGCGCGGAGAATGTTGCGGGGATGGTCGTCTGCGAAAACGGCAAGATGAATCGCGCGGAGTATCGCAAGTTTCGCATCAAGACGGTCGAAGGCTCGAACGATGTCGCGTCAATGCGTGAGGCTGTCTTTCGTCGTTATCGTCGTCAGCTTGAAGAGAACAAGCCCTTGCCCGATCTGGTGATGATTGACGGCGGCAAAGGGCAACTGGGCGCGGCGGCGGAAGCCATGCGCGAGCTTGACCTCGAAGCGATTCCGATGATCGGCGTCGTCAAGCCTCCGCGCCGTCATAACGAAGTCTCGCACCTCCTCGTCAAAGGCCGGGAGCATGAGCCTGTCTTTCTTGATTCGCATTCGCCCGTCCTGCGCCTGATTCAGATGATCCGCGACGAGACGCACCGCACGGCTGTCTCTTATCATCGCAAGCGGCGCGAGCTGCGCGATTTCACTTCCGAGCTGACGGCGATTCCCGGCGTCGGCGAAAAACGCAAGACGCGGCTCTTGAGAAACTTCGGCTCGATTCAGCGCGTGGCTTCGGCTTCAGTCGCAGAGCTTTCTCCCTTCGTCGGACGCAAAACCGCAGAAGATATTTTCACACACTTCACGCGCCAGCGCGCCCTCGCCGGAGGCGGGCAAAGCGTTGATGAAAAGACGACTGACGATGGAGCTGAAACCGGAACGGCGATTCTGCCCGAAGAGATCGAGACGCGCCTTGACGACCCGTCGGGCGAGGCCGAAGATTTACAGCCGATTCGTTCCGTAGATCACACGGGTCAAGTCAGACAACCACGAAGGCGCACGCGCAAGCGCGGCGAGCGTTCGACCAACCCGCACTCCGTCAAACGCGAAAAGCTCTCCGGCGCGGAAGATGAAGAGTAAATCCGAAATCTCATCTCAAATTTTTAAGTTCTCCTGAAAAAATCCTGCCACAAAATTCCGGCGGGCGGTGTTTGCGTATTGGAAGCGCAAATAACAGCCGCCGCGAGTTGCTGCCGGGGGCGTAAAATAATCGTAAAAAGACGCGGGCGACGGTAACAAATCAAACTTCGCGGCGTATTATAGTTATCACGGACACATTGCGCTTGAAGCTTTCCTAACAGCACTCATCGGACAGGCAGGTGGCGAGGATGAAACGCAAAGGGTTGACGATCTTCTTTTTCTCAGCGATGGCTCTGGCGATTACGCCGCGAGCCATGCAGCATTTCCAAAATTACATGACCGCCGCACAGAGTCGGGCGCAAACAGAGCTGCTCAATCTGCTCGTCAGCTTCGGCGCGTCTGCGGCTGAGACTCAGCCCGCGCCGCAGAGTTCGCAGCCAGCCGTTTGCGCCGCGCCTGCTGAAAATAAAGCTCAAGCCGCGACGGTTAAGACGCGTGAGAAAGTTACTTCAAACGCTCTCCAAGAAATCGCGCAAAACAGAAGTTTTGAATTCGCTTTTCCGGTCGCGCAGCCCGCAGATTTTGCGAAGCAAGCTCCAACGCCTTCCGATCACATCAGTACGGACTTTGAAACCCGTCATGTGTTCGAGAAAGTCAATTCCGAGGCTGGTGCGCTTGCTCCGTATCTGAACAGCGTGTCTCAGAAAGCGGAGTCACTCAAAGCTCTCGTTCGCGCAGGCAAGCTGGATGAGAAGCAGGCCGCGTGCGAGTTGCAGAAAGAGTTTATCGCGCTGGCTGGAATCAGCAGGCGAACGACGCCCGTCGTGCGTCTGAGATTTGCCAGAGAAGCCATCGCCGCTCCCGCACAACCCGCCGCTCCGGCGTCGCCCAAAGCGAGCGACAGCCAACATGCTTCCGAAGATTCCATGCGCTGAACGGGTCAATTGCATTTCACCGCAGAGACACAGAGAGGCTGAGAGAGAAGAAGTGGGCAGTTGGCAGTATGCAGGTAAGAGCTTGCTTCTTATCTTCCTTTTATCTTCTCTGCGTCTTTGCGTCTCCGCGGTGAAATTGCTATTCCATTAAATGCCCCACATTTTAAGCCGCAATACGCGCTTGACCGTTGCTTCCAAACACAGGCAAGATCATGCCTGATGATTTACCCGTGTTGTGCCGCGCAGTTCTCGACGCGCTTTTCCCATTTCCGCCGAAAAATATTTCCCGCGCTGTGCGTCTCGCTCGTGCTTCTCGCCGCAGCCGCGTCGGCTCGCGCGCAAGGGAGTCTTGAGCGCGAATTGAAGACGCCGGACAAAGTCTCCGTCTCGATTAAGAATCGCAACGGTCGCGTCGTCGTCATCTCATCCGACGAGCCGCAACAGAATGTCTCAATCAGCGCGGTCTCGCCCGGCGCAGCCATCTCCGAAGCAGACATTTCATCCGTCGTCTCAGGCGCGCACGTCGAAATAGATGTGCGTGGCCGCAAAGAGCCGGATCGAATAGACCTCACTGTCCGCGTGCCCGGTCGCGCGAAGATCAAAGTGACGAGCGATGCCGGGGCGGTGGATGTCATCGGCAACTTCGCCCTCGCCGAAATCTCGACCGACACCGGCACGATTCATGCAGACGTGCCGCTCGATTCCGTCAAGTTCAATTTCGTCTGGCAGGCGAGCCGACCGCGCTTTTTGAGCGACCCGGAGCTTCCGAAAGTGAAAGAGAAGGCGGGCGGCTGGTTCGTCATCAACGGCAAGCTCGGCGATAAAAAAGCGAAGAAGGACAAGCGCATAGAGCTTGAGTTTGCCACACAGCGCGGCGTCGTCCTCTTCAATGTTGATCCGGGCATGGCTCCGTCGGATTTGCGCGACCGTCCGTTGACCGAAGCCGCGCGCGCCGTCGTCCGCAGTGGCAACAGTCATTTGATGGAAGCCATCAGACAGGTCTCGCCCAAACTTTTCGGCGATTATGCGCGCACCCTTCCGCCGCCGCAGAATGCGCCGACGCTCGTCGCTCCGCGCGCGCCTGGAGATTTCGCCACGCCCGTCGCGCCGCAATTGATGCGCGTCACGGCCAACGTCACTGACCGTCAGGGACGCGCCGTCGCCGGACTCAACGAAAACGATTTCGTCGTCATCGAAAACGGCGAGGAGCGCAAAATCGCAGAGGTCAAGCCCGCGACAGAGCCTTTCAATCTCGTCTTGCTGCTGGACGTTTCGGGCAGCGTCGAACAGCACATCGATTTCATACGCAAAGCCGCGCGCAATTTCCTGAGCACCGCGAGCGCGCAAGATAGAATCGCCATCATCAGCTTTCGTGATGACATACAGGTCATCTCGAATTTCACGACCGACCGCAGCCTGCTCTCGAAACGGCTCGACTTGATAGACGCGGGCGGCTCGACCGCGCTGTATGACGCGCTGGCTTACGTGCTGGTGGAAACTCTCAAGCCCTTGCGCGGCGAGCGGACGGCGGTCGTGATTATGTCTGACGGCGACGATAACCGCTCGTTCGTGCCGTTCGAGGCTCTGATTGACGAAGTGCTCGAATCGGGCGCGCTCGTCTATCCGCTTTACATTCCGTCTGAATTAGTGCCGGAGGCGAGCGTGCCCGCGCCCAGGACGACGCTCGATCCTTTGCGCACAAGATATTTGACCCTGACGACGCGCGCGGAGGATGAAGGCAAGCGGCTGGCTCGCGTTTCGGGCGGCGTCTATTATCCGATCAAGCGGATAGAAGATTTGCAGCGCGCCTATGATGACGTGGTCGCGCAACTGCGTATGTCTTACACGATCACTTACAATTCGAGTTTGGGAGAGGTGCCTCAGCGTCGCGTTCGCGTGCGGGCTAAAAGAGATGACTTGTCCGTGCGATTAAGTCCGACGGTGAATGTGGCTCAACCGGAAAACTCAACACCTGAATGAGCTTGGAAGCCAACATCTACATTCTGAGCATAGGCTTTGTGCTCGCGCTCGCCTTGCTACATCTCTTGCTCTACCTGTTTTACCCGCGCGAGCGCGCCAATCTTTTTTTCAGCATCTTCGCGTTCGGCCTCGCCGCCCGACAACTCTCTTCCGATGTCCTGCATGCGTCGGATTACAGCGCAAATACTGCGGCTCTCATCAATCTCGCCAAGTCGGGCAGCCTGGCTCTTGCGGTTTTCGCTTTCGTCCTTTTTCTTTACGCGGCCTTCGCGCTTCCAGTCGCCAGACAATTCTGGATCGTGCTCGCGCTCTGGATAATGATTGCGATACTGCAAACGATTTATCCGCCTCTGTCGGAATTCTGGTTGTTCAGGCTAGTGCTGCCTGCTTTCGTCGTCATCGAATCGCTCAGAATCATCATTCGCGCTTTGATGGAACGAAGAGACGGCGCGTGGATTATCGGCCTCGGCGTGGCTTTGCTGGCTTTGGGGCCAATCAAAGATGTGCTCGCTTTTTCAGCGCACATACACATTCCGATATTCTTGAACACGCTCATTAATCAAACCGCCGTCTGCGGCATCATCGTCGCCAACTCTGTCTTCCTCGCGCGCAAGTTCGCGCAGACGAACCTCAATTTGGAGGCGCAACTCGTGCAGGTCAAGGAGCTTTCAGAAAGAGAGTTGGAGCACGAGCGCACAGCCGCCGGGCTGCGCCTTCAAAATGAGCAGGAGCGCGCACGCCTCGCGCTTGTCGAGCAGGAGCTTGCGCTCGCCGCATCTATTCAACAGCAGCTTTTTCCGCAACAGATGCCGAGGCTCGCGGGTTACAATGTCGCCGCCGAGAGCCGACCGGCGCGCGTCTGCGGCGGCGATTATTACGACGCGCTGGCGATTGATAACGGCGGCGCGGCGCAAAATTCCAAATATCTTTTCTGCGTCGCGGATGTTTCGGGCAAAGGCTTGCCCGCCGCGCTTTTGATGAGCAACATGCAGGCGACGCTTCGCGCACTGGCGGCGCAAACAAACTCGCTCGCCGAACTCGCCGCGCAAACGAGCGAGCTGCTTTACGCGGCTTCGCCTTCAAATAAATTCGTGACCGCGCTCCTGCTCGAAATGGACGCGGCGACGGGCGCGTGTCGCTATGTCAACGCGGGGCATAACGAGTGCATCTTGATGCGGTTCAACGACGGCGAAATCGAGTTGCTGAAATCCACCGGCCTGCCGCTCGGCATGCTGCCCGGCTCGGCTTATGAAGAACAAACTTTCATGTTGAGAGCGGGCGACCTCCTCGCGCTCTACTCCGATGGAGTTTCCGAAGCTTATAATAAAGATGAAGAGGAATGGGGCGAAGACAGGTTGCGCGAGCATCTGCAAACGGTCGCCGGAGAGCCTGCGCACAAAATCGTCCGCAGCATTTTTGAAGCGATAGACCGCTTCGCAGACGGCACGCCGCAGCACGACGACATCACGCTGCTCATCTTAAAGCCGACCCTGACTGATTAAATGATGAGGAAGGGGTTTACTTTTCGGCCTTCATCACGCATCCTTCCGCTTTGTAAATATGACGCATCCTTTGCTGATGTCACTGTTTGACGAAACCGAGCGGCGTCCGCTTTCCGTGACGGAGCTGACGATGCAGGTGCGCTCCGCGCTTGAGAGCCGCTTCGCTTCCGTCTGGGTCGAAGGCGAGATTTCCAACTTCAAAGCGCATGCTTCGGGGCACTGGTATTTCACGATTCGAGACGAGACGGCGCAACTGCGCGCGACCTGTTTTCGCGGCACGAACCGCGCGATACGCTTTCGCCCGGCGGACGGTTTGCAAGTGCGCGCGCGCGGGCGGCTCTCGGTTTACGAGCCGCGCGGCGAATATGAATTGATGGTCGAAGCCCTGGACCCTGTGGGCGCGGGCGCGTTGCGCGTGGCGTTTGAGCAGATGAAAGAGCGGCTCGCGCGCGAAGGCTTGTTTGACGAAGAGGCAAAGCGTCCACTGCCGCTTTTCCCGCGCCGCGTCGGCGTCGTCACTTCGCCATCGGGCGCGGCGATACGCGACATCTTGCACGTCATCTCGCGCCGCACGCGCACGGTTCACGTCCTCTTCGCGCCCGCACGTGTGCAAGGTGAAACCGCGCCGCTTGAAATCGCGCGCGCCATCAAACTCTTGAATGAGCATCACGCGAACGCCGTCCGCGATAATCGCCTTGAAGACATGATTGATGTCATCATCGCCGGACGCGGCGGAGGCTCTGCCGAAGATTTGTGGGCTTTTAATGACGAACAGCTTGCGCGCGCGATTCGCGCTTCACAGATTCCGATCATCTCTGCGGTCGGGCACGAGACGGATTTCACCATCGCGGATTTCGCGGCGGACGTGCGCGCGCCGACGCCTTCGGCGGCTGCCGAGATGGTCGCGGCGCGCGAAGACGAGCTGGCCGCGCAGGTCGAAGATTTGACGCGCGATCTCGCGCTCGCCGTGCGCTATCGCTTGATGGAGCAGCGCGCGCGTTTGCAGGAAGCGGCGATGTCCTCGGCCTTTGACGATGTTCGCGTGCGCCTGCGAGATGCCAGAGAGGCGGTCGGCGCGGCCTCGCATCGTCTGGAAACTTTAATCTCAAGCCGCGTCCAGCGCGCACGCCGCAAGACTGATGTTATCGCTTCTCGCCTCTCGCCTGCGCGTCTCGGCGCGCGTGTCTCTGCGGCGCGTCACAGGTTCAGCCAGCTTTCTGCGGCGCGTGATGCGGCTCTGGCGGCGCGGCTGGAAAATGCGCGCCTGCGTTTTCACCTGGCCGCAGCCTCGCTCGACGCCCTCTCGCCGCTCGCAGTCCTCAAGCGCGGTTACGCTCTGGCTCAAGCCGTGGACGGAAGCCTTGTGCGCGACGCGCGCGAAGTTCAAATCGGAGAGCCTGTCAAATTGCGGCTCGCGCAGGGGAGTTTGCGCTGCCGCGTGGAAGAGAGAGAGAACACTTGATGCCCCCGACACCAGAACCAGAGATGCGCCCGAAGCCGAGCCGCATTGTCATCAACTTTGAACGCGCACGACAGATGGCGCATGTGCCTCCGCGCGGCAGTCGCGGTGCGAAAATTCTCGGCATCATCGCCGTCGTCCTCGTCCTCTTAATCGTCGGCGTAGTCGTCGGCGGCTATTTCTGGTGGCAGAGTTACAAGACGAAACCGGCCTATTCGCTCGCGCTGCTGGTTGACGCGGTTCAGCGCAACGACACGGCTGCGTTCGATCAGATTGTTGACACGGATAAGATCGTTGACAACTTTGTGCCGCAGGTGACGGACAAAGCCCTGGGGCGATATTCGAGCGCGCTGACCGCGCCGCTTCGAAGCCAGATCGAATCGCTGATTCCGACGCTCTTGCCGGGCGTCAAACAGAAAGTGCATGAAGAGGTCGTCGCGCAAGTCAAAGAACTCGGCGCGCGCGCCGAGGGCAAGCCGTTCGTCCTCGTCGCCATCGGCCTGCCTTACGTTGTGGACATCAAGCAGGACAACGACACGGCGAAAGTCGGAGTCAATCTCAAAGACCGCCCCGTCACGCTCACGATGCAGCGCAACGGCGAGCGTTGGAAGATAGTCTCCATCACGGACGAGACGCTGGCGGCGCGCATTGTTGACAGCATCGCCAAAGATTTGCCCGCCGTCGGCAGCCAGCTCGAAAAAGAGGTGCGCAAGAATCTCAAGAAAAATTTGCCGGGCGGCTTGCCGAACGTGCCGTTGTTGGATGATGGGAATAAGTGAGAAGTGATTTGATAAGAGGCGGAAATGAAAAAATCTGAAGCGCGTGGTAAAAATTTTGAAGCGTCGCTGAGCGCGCTCGAAAAGATCGTGCGCGAGCTTGAGCGCGGCGACCTGCCTTTGGAAGAGAGCCTGCGGCTCTTTGAAGAGGGCGTCAATCTCTCGCGCGAATGTCAGGAGCGTCTTAATCAGGCCGAGCGGCGGATAGAGACTTTGCTGCGCGACGCGGAGGGGCGTCCGGTCTTGAGCGCGTTTGACGCCGAAGCCGAAGAGCTGCGTTTGGATGATGGGGCTGAGCAGGATGAGAGCGTCTTCTGAAATCTCTCAGACGGATGAGCTGGAAGAGGCGCAAAGCTTTCTCGCCGCGTCGCGTGCGCGTGTGGACGAAAAGCTCGGACAGCTCGTCCCGGCGGAAACGGTCGAGCCTGCGAGCGTCCACAGCGCGATTCGCTGGAGCTTGTTCGCGGGCGGCAAACGCTTTCGACCCGCGCTCGTGCTGGCGGCTGGCGAAGCCTTCGGCGCGAAGGCGGAAGACCTGCTCTCGACGGCCTGCGCGCTTGAGATGATTCACACCTATTCGCTGATTCACGATGACCTGCCTTCGATGGATGATGATGATTTGAGGCGCGGGCGTCCGACCTGTCACGTCAGGTTCGGAGAAGCGACGGCGATTCTCGCGGGCGATGCATTGCAAACGCTTGCCTTTCAAACAATCGCGGAGGACGAGCGGCTCAACCACTCGACGTGCGTGCGCGTCATCGCGGAAGTAGCGCGCGCGGCTGGAACGCCAGCCGGAATGGTCGCGGGTCAGGCGCACGATCTGGACGCGGAATCGCGCGAGGTGACGGGCACGGAATTGGAGCGCATTCATCGTCACAAGACCGGCGCGTTAATCTGCGCCGCCGCTCGCGCGGGCGCAATCATCGCGGGCGCGGACGCGCGTGAGCTTGAAGCGATAACGCGTTACGCCTCGCAGCTCGGACTGTTGTTTCAAATCACGGACGACCTCTTGGACGTGACCGCGAGCGTAGAGGATTTGGGCAAAACTCCCGGCAAAGACGCGCGCTCGCGCAAGGCCACGTATCCGTCTCTCTATGGTCTGGAAGCCACGCACGAACGCGCCCGCGAGGCTCATCAAGAAGCATGCAAAGCCTTGAATTCATTGGGTTTTGAGCACACAGGCCGGCTGCGCGCCATCGCCGGTTTGATTCTTCACCGGCGAGGGTGAAGACACTTTGAAGAATTCTCGCGCAAAGGCGCAAAGGCGCAAAGGAAGAACGCCAAGCTGTTGAATGCCATTTGCTCTTTGCATCTTCTTCTTTGCGCCTTTGCGCGAACCTTTTCCTCTTTCTTAGTTTTTCTTCCTGGACAAATCAAGGCGTGCTCTTCGGCGGCTGAGGCATGTCGGCGGCCTGCGGTCGCCAGTCGAGGACAGGCTTTCTTCCGTCCGTGCAAACCCATGCGTTGACGCGCATGTTCGGATGTAGTTTGCCTTTCGACGATTCAATCTTCGACCAATCGCCGCGCCCGAACGCTTCGCCGTTGAGGAGAAACCAACGCGCGGGACTGCTGCCGCGCGCGTACTTGAGCGTGACCGTCTCGGTCGTATCCGAGTCGGTGTGAATGGTGATGACGATGCGGTCTGCGCGCCGCGTGTAAGAGATAACTACGCCATCGTAGACGGTCAGATTATTGCGGTCGCAGGTGACCCGCGCGGGCGGACGCACGCGCCCGCCTTGAGCCGACACGAAAGCGGTCGTCATCAAAATCAATCCGCAGACGATAAAGAACGATAACCATCTTCCGGCATCGCGTTTGAAAAACATCGGAGTTTTGTTTTCCTTTCCTGAACTTTCGTCAACACTGGGAGATTACTTGCCGTTCGTGGCGCGTTGCATGGCGCGCAAGGTTTCGGGGATGAGCGTTGTGATGTGATGAGTCGCCATGTGGCCGTCGGCAAACGCTTGATACAGTGTGAAGCTCGGCAGCTCGACGCAGCTCAGGGGCGAGTGTATGTCGTAGCCCGTGTCAATGCCGATGGCGCTGTGAAAGATATAGATGCCGTGACGACCGAGCCGACCGCGAAGCGGTAGAAAGGGCGTCGGCGTGTGGCCGAAGAGACAGGGCTTGCCCGTGTAGTGCTTGTAAAATTCCATGTCGCGCGTCCACAGGAGCGCGTGCGGGTCTGTCTCGCGCGGGTGCTTGCCGTGATCGAGTCCGGCGTGAACGTAAAGCGCGTAATCGTCCTCGTGATAGAGAGGCATGCCGCGAAAAAATTCGATGTGCTCCGGGGGGACTGCGCTCGTGATTTTCTGATGAGCCTCATCAAAATCCGCTTCCGACTTGAGACGCAAAGCGCAACCCGTATACTGCTCGAAGGTTCGCGCGCCGCCCGTCTTCGGCGCGAACCAGATGCGCGCTCCTTCGTCTATGCAATCAAGAAGCATCTGCTCGTGATTGCCGCGCAAGGTGACGACGCGCTCAGGCTGTTCGCGTTTGAGTTTCATCACGTCTGCGACGACTCCGGGCGCGTCCGCCCCGCGATCAATCAGGTCGCCTAAAAAGACGAGCGTGTCCGCGTCTGCGTCGCGCGGGATAATCTGCATAATGTTATGCAGTTGCGCGCGGCGTCCGTGAATGTCTCCGATGACAAAGGTTCTCATCTGCTAAAGATTTCCTCTTTGTCTTAAAGCTTATCTGGGGGCTTGTCTTGATGCGCCCGTCTTGCGCATCAATTCCTGAAACCTCTCGTCGTCACGCAGGCCAACCCAGTTCGGGTCTGATTCAAACCACGCGCGATTCTCGTTGCCAAGATCAATCGCGCGCTCAAGCCAGCGAAAAGCCTCTTCGCGCTCGTCTTCCAGAGCGTAAGCCGAAGCCGTCCAGTAAGCTATATCATGATCCGCGTCCGCGATTTCCAGCACACGCTCTGACAGTTCGGCGCGCGCCGCTTCATGCTCTCCGAGCTTGGTCAGACACATAGCGTAAATCGGTCGGATACCTTCCAAGCCCGGATTATGTTCCAGCACTTCGCGCAGGAGGTCGCGCGCCTCCTCAATCTTACCTTGATAATAGAGAATGCGTGCGTGGAAAGTTTTAATCAACGGATGATCCGACTCTATCGCGCTGCCGCGATCAAGCTCCTTCAGAGCTTCGTCATAGCGTCCCTGATAAGCGAAGATGCGTGCGCGGTTGTAGCTCGCCACGACGACCGCCGCCGGGTCAAGGCGAGAGAGCTTGTCCCACGCACGAAGCGCGCGCTCGTATTCGCCGTCGAGACGATGCAGCGTCGCCTTGACGAAATAGACAGAGCCTTCGTTCGGAGCTTTGCGACGCAGCCGCGCCACCTCATCGCGCGCTTTTCTCTTCTCTCCGCGCGAGAGATAGATGAAGACCATCAGCATGCGCGCCTCGACCAGTTCGGGGTCTAAGGCCAGAGCTTCGCTGAAGGCGTCTTCGGCGCGCTCGTAGTCCTCTGCGTCGCCAAAGCCCTTGAAGACGCGATTGGCGTAGCACGCGCCGAGGCCGCTGTAGGCCAGAGCGAAAGTCGTGTCGAGATGAATCGCGCGCTGGAAACGCTCGATGGCCTGGTCGCAATCCTCGCGCGCCAGCGTGCGAAAGATATAACGACCGAAACAGTCGCGCGCTCTCAAATACTCTTCGTAAGCTTCGGCGTTTTCGGTCGGACGCTTGGCAAGCTGTCCCTCTTCGTCAGGACTAAGCTCAAGCCTCAGACCGCCGACGATGCGTAGCACAATCGTGTCTTGAATCGTGATGATGTCGCCCGCCGCGACATCAATCTTGTCGCTCCACAGGATGCTGCCGCTCTGCACGTCTAACAGTTGCGCCGTCACGCGAAATCGCTCGCCCGCCTTGAGAAAGCTTGCGGCCAAGACCGCGTTCACATTCAGCTCGCGCCCGATCTCGCGCGGGTCGTCCGCTTTGCCTTGATACTTCGCCACCAGAGACGAAGGGCGCACGACGAGCGAGCGCAGTTGCGCGAGTTCCGTAATCACCGCGTCGGCCAGAGAGAACTCGTAAAAGCTTGCTTCCGCATCGTTGCTGATATTTTTGAAAGGGAGGATGGCGACGCTCTTCTTCTCGCTATCGCCGACGCTCGTCATCGGCGTTTCATGCAGTTCGCGCGGCTGTGCTGTTTGCTGTGATGAACCGGGCGGCGACGTTTTCTGATCCGCGCTCGTCTTGTTACGCAGCCATCTCAAGGCGCGCGCGACGGGGCTTGCGCTCGCGGCGTGGCGCGGCACAATCGGCATCACCGCGTCAATGAATTGATCGCCCTGACTCCCGCCCGCCGAAATTTCTTGCAGGACGCGGCGCAGCTCGTCACGCAGCTCCGATATTTTTTGATAACGGTCGCGCGGGTCTTTCGCCATCGCCTTGTCTAAAATCTCTTGCAGGCCGGGCGGCACGCCGCCGGGACGCGCCTCCGCGAGCGGTTTCGGGTTGTCGTGCAGGACGGCGTGGCGCACGTCTATGCTCGTCTTGCCGTGAAAAGGCCACATCCCTGCCAGCATCTCGTAGAGCAGGACGCCGGTCGAAAAAACGTCCGCGCGATGATCCACGCGGTCGCCGCGCGCCTGCTCCGGCGCGGCGTAGGTGGCCGTCCCGTAAGGCACTCCGATTTCGGTCAGCTCAGTGCGATGGATGCCAGCCGCGCTCGCTTCATCTTCATCAAGCAGCTTGGCGAGACCGAAGTCGAGAACTTTGACCTGCCCCGTGTTCGTGACCATCACGTTGCCAGCTTTGACATCGCGGTGAATGATGCCGCGCGCGTGCGCCGCCGCCAGCGCGTCCGCGACCTGTATGGCGATGGTCAACGCGCTCCGCAGCTCAAGCGGGCGACCGTTGACCAGTTGGCGCACATTGCGTCCTTCGACAAACTGCATGGCGATGTAGTGAATATTGTTCGCCTCGCCCATGTCGAAGATAGTGCAGATGTTCGGATGATCCAGAGACGAAGCGAGACGCGCTTCGCGCTCGAAGCGTTTGAGATTAGCTTCTTTGACGGTCAACTCGGGCGGCAGGACTTTGATGACGACCGTGCGACCGAGCTTCGCGTCCACAGCCTTGTAGACTGCGCCTTGCCCGCCCTCGCCGATTTTTTCGAGGATTCGATAATTGTTGAGAGTCGCGCCGATCATCAGGGTTTTAGATTTTAGATTTTAGACTTTGGATTTGCAATCTTTTACCGGATGAAACCCGGCTTCAGCTTCTTGCTTACAATCGCAAATCCAGAATCCGAAATTTTTAAGATTGGCTCACGGCCAATCAATCGTGAACGGTTCAACCACGCGGCGGCGTGCCCCAGCCCGAGCCAACATATTCGCCATTCTCGACGATGCACGGCACGGTCGGGTCGCCGTCTGAATAGGCGAGCATCTCTTTGCGCCGCTCGCGGTCATTCTGCGCATCATAGTCCGTAAAAGCGATGCCTTGCGAATTGTAGTAATCACGCGCCTGCTGGCAATACGGACACCCCGGTTTAGTGTAAATGACTAATGACAATTTCAGCTTTACCTCCGTGCCATTAGTTTAACAGCCGCGCGAAGGAATCAGAAAGGAAAACCGCGAAGGGACAAATCTATTCATTCCGGGCACAAAGCATAAGCCACAGAGGACACAGAGCACACAGAGAAGATGCTATAAACTTCTCCGGTTTTTTATCTCTGTGCTCTCTGTGTCCTCTTGCGGCTAAAAAACCGGAGAATGAATTGGCTTTGTGTGAAAGGAAAGCCTGCTTGCCGTCCTTCGCCTTCATGCTATACTCCTCGCGCTTTTCCAGACACGCCCGCGAGGCCGGAGTCATTAGCCCCTGATGGATAGCGACCTTTTAGAGCCTTACGAAAAATTGATTGAGATTAAGATTCTCGGCAAGCGCGTCTCAGTGCCTGAGAACAATCGCCTCTTGCGTTGCTTTCAATATCTCTCGATGCAGACGATCTCTTACGGGGATTTCTGCTGGAACGGCGACTGCACCAACTGTCAGATTTGGTATCACATGGAAGGGGAGACTGAGACGGACGACCGCACGACTCTCTCCTGTCGCACAGAGGCGCGCGAAGGCATGGTCATCACGCGGATGAACACTTGCGTCGAGTTGTCGGGCATCAACAAAAAAAGTCCGGAGCCTGAGATTCAACGAGACCGTTTTGCGGCGGCCAATGAATTTCAGTCTCCGGACTTTTCTAACCTGAAAGGCGAGGGTTAAAGCCGGGCTTTAGTTGCGGCGAAATCTGCGCCGGTCTTTCCTGTAGTCGCGCACATCCCCGCGTCGCCCTCTGCGGTCACCTCTGAATTCGCGCCGGTCGCTTCTGATTCCCTGTCGATCATTTCTCAACTCTGCGCGTGACGCGCCGTTTCTGCGATCACGACGATAATCGCGCCGGTCTCTGCGAATATCGCGCCTGTCGCCGCGAGTCTCGCGCTGGTCACCCCTGATCTCGCGCCTGTCACGGCGCAACTCCTTACGCTCTTTCGGCGAGACGCCGTCCTGCCTCGTCTGTGCCTGCGCGGACAATCCGCCGGTCAAGAGCAGCGCAGCCGAGAGCGTCAAACTGCTCAATAGTATCCTTCTCATCTTTCGTATTCCTCCATGACTTCAAAGTTTCTTGAAAACGCGCCGTGCCTCACGATCACGCCGCAAGTTGCTTTCCCGCCGAAGGCGTTGGAGGAGAGACAACAAATGATTACGCGGAACAAAAATCCTTGCGGCCTTGCCCGCAGATGAATTGTCAACTTCCTGACGGACGACCCCTTGCTACCGAGTTAGACGCACACGCCCTTCGCGTGGCCGAAATTTTTAACTGCATGAATCATGCCAGAGAAAAATAGAGGCAAGCAGAAAAGTTTACAAGATAAAAGTGAGGCGGAAAAGAGCTGGCATAGCTTTTCCGCCTCACTTGCTGTGTCAGAAATCCGAACAACTCTTTGCGAGCTTTGGTCTTAACTTTGCGCCTTTGCGAGAAACAAGCTTTTCACGCAAAGGCGCAAAGGAAAACTAAAGCTCGCAAAGAGTTGAGTTATGTCGCTTGAGTTTTGCAATTGATTCTTAATATTTCGGCACGCCGGGGTCTACTTCGTTTGACCAGGCGGTGATGCCGCCTTTGAGATTAATCAGATTGCCCGTAAAGCCAGCGTGTTTGAGAGCTTCGATGGCACGCGCGCTTCTGACGCCGCCCTTGCAATGCACGACCGTCTCGCGCGCCGGGTCAATCTCGGACATGCGGTTGACGACCTGACCGAGCGGAATCAGCTTTGTGTTTGGAATCCGTGCGATGTCGTACTCGTTCTGTTCGCGTACATCTATGATCTGAACGTCGTCGCCACGGTCGAGCCGCTCTTTCAACTCCGTCGCAGTCATCTCCGGCATTGGTTGACTCACTTGTTTGGCCTCCATTGAATTTGTGTTATGTGAGTAGTATTCTAATTTAAAATTAGCCAATTTTTGGCGGGAGTCAATTTCGTTTTGTCAATGCGCGATTTTTATCTTCTCTGCGCTCTCGCTCTTGTCTACGAACATGAGTGCCATACACAAACACACTTACCAAGCTTACAAGATCGGCAGTTCCGAGCACAGTCCCCGCCGTATCGTGTCCATACCAGACCAAAACAAAAGACAAAACAAGGACTATGATAGTGAGTGAATATCCACAGAAGATTCCCCAACTAGCACGCTTAGAATCGCCATAGATGACCCTCTTTTCAAGGTCTATTCTATGTGCCGATTGTTTCTCAGCCATTGACAGTATTCTATTAGCACCATCAGGGATGATTTCGTTATACTGTTGGAGCAGTTCAGGAGGCGGAATAGGGCCAGAGAAGGAGGAGGCTTGTGTAACTTGGATTGCGGCACGCCCCCGCGTTTGAGTTTCTTTTAAAGCGGGAGGAGCACTTGAGGAGTGTCTTTGCAGACTAACTGTACGCTTAGGCTTTTTCTTTCTCGTCAAAGTGTTTGACAGCGTTCTGAATATCCTTACCAACTATAGCCCAATCACTAGCAATGGCGCGCTCGTCAGCGTCTTGCCCACTTCTCGACTCATTGTACACGTTGAGCGTTCCGGCCATATCCAGAATCGCTGCCCACCCTGAGAGAACGCCAGGGTCTGTAAATAGGAAACAAGTGTCGTCGTTAAACTTATCCATAGGCCTAGAGAGAATAAGAGCCGTAACCGCCTTGCGCTTACGGCCTTTCCTGCCTCAAACAACAGGGAAACTTTATTATTGATAGCTAGTACGCTACCCCGTACTTTTCAAGTGTACTCGTGTTGACTGGGCCAGTCAATAGGGGCGTGGCCCACACATACCCTGTAAGTGGGCCACTAGGTGGCCCAGATGTGGCTGAAGCGTGGCCCTCGTATGTCTGTAGGGTGGGGGAAGAAAACTTGGTCCCACCAACCAAAATTGGCTAACTTGGAAATTAGGATACGACCATTATGTGCGCCGCATTGTAGCCATTGAGGGAAAACATGTAAACTTTAGACAAACGCCGCTTCCTTGCGCGAAGGCTCGATTGAACCGAAAGGATGTGTCCCGATGAGATTCGAATATTACCACGCAGGACTCGACGACGTGCCGAAGCTCTCGATTGACGGCACGGTCGCCAACGCCATCCATTTTTCTCACTGGGAAGGGAACGAGACTCCCGCTTCCATGAAGGCGGACACTTCGACTGAGATCGCTCTGAATCTAGTCGGCGCGCCCGACCGCGATGAATTGACGAAAGGCATTGAGCTGGTCACGAACAATCACTTCGACACGGACGGCGTGCTCTCCGTGTGGACAGTCTTGACGGGCGAACGCGCCCTTGACCTGCGCGCGGAGTTGATTGCGGCTGCCGAGGCGGGGGATTTCTCAGAGTTCACGGGCGAGAACGGCGTGCGCGCGAGCATTGTCATTCAAGGCTCTGACGAGCCGATGGATGAAGCAGGCTCGCCGCTCGCGCGTCATCTCGCGGGCGGAGCAGCGTTCAATGAGGCGCGCGCTTACGAACTCGTCCTGCCCGAAGTCGAGCGCGTGTTGCGGCGCACGGATGATTACGAATTTTTGTGGCGCGACGTGTGGGAGCGTATCGCCGCCGCGATGGAGAGTTTCGAGCGCGGCGCGTCAAAGGTCGAAGAATACGCTGATGAGAAACTCTCGTTGATTACGCTCGCGCCGGATGTCAACAGTTCTTCCGGCTTCAAGCCGACCAAGCACGGCGCGCCGTTCACGGCCATCTCGCGTTACGCGCGCGGCGAGTTGTATCTGATTACCAGACCGCTCGCAAACGGATGGGGCTATCGCATGGATTTCCCGTACTACTCCTGGGCTGAAACCGTCGTCCGCCCGCGCGTCGTGCGCCGCGATTTCTCTCAGCTCATCGCAAGGCTCAATGAGTTGGAGCGCGGCGCGTCGCAAGGCGTGTGGAAAGTTGACAGGAGCGAATTGTCGTCGGCGATCAAGTTTACAGAGCAAGACGGCTCTCCCGCTCAATCGAGCCTCGCGCCTGACGTGGTCGTCGAAGAGACGCGCGCCGCATTGCGCCAGACAACCGAACCGTCCGCCGTCGGAGCGTAAACCAGAGTTGAGCGATTTTATGCTTGACGTAATCATCATCGGCGGGGGGGCGGCGGGCTTGTCTGCGGCTTTGTGGTGCGACGAGCTGGGGCTGGACACGCTCTTGATTGAGCGGGCGGCGGAAACGGGCGGGCAACTACTTTCGATTTATCATCCGATCAAAAATTATTTGGGCGCGCGTGAGTTGAACGGTCGCGCGCTGCGCGACGTTTTCGCGGAGCAGGTCAAGGACGCCGAGTTTGATTTGTGGACTGAGGCCGAGATTGAAAGCGTTGACCTGCATGCCAGGCGCGTCTCGCTCAGAAGCGGAGAGCAGCTTCAAGCGATCAGTCTCATCATTGCGACGGGCGTGCGGCGCAGGCGTTCGGGGATTCCGGGCGAGACGGAGTTGGCTGGCAAGGGCGTCGTCGAATCGGGCGCGGGCGACCGCGAGTTTTTGGCCGGAAAGGATGTCTGCATCATCGGCGGCGGAGACGAGGCGGCGGCGGACGCGCTGTTGCTCACGGAGGTCTGCCCGACTGTGACTCTGGTTCATCGCAGCAAGGCTTTGCGCGCCCGCAGAGAGTTGACGGAGCGTCTGCAAGGCAATCACTGCATCACCGTCTTCAGAGAATCCATCGTCAAGCGCATCATCGGCGAAAGCCGCGTCGAGGCGGTCGAGATTTTGCGCGGCGGCGCGATTAAGCCTTTTCAAATGGCGGTCGGCGGCGTCCTCGTCCGCATTGGAGTCGAGCCGAACACAGAGCTTTTCCGCGAGCAGTTGCGTGTGGACGAGCGCGGCTACATCGTCACGACGGGCGAGCATGAAACGAATGTCGCCAACGTCTTCGCCATCGGTGATGTCTCGAACCCCATAGCTCCGACCATCGCGGGCGCGACCGGCGCGGGCGCGACCGCAGCTAAAATCATCTCCGCGCGGCTGAATCATTAATCGAGCAGAGACAAGCCCTGCCCCTGCGGTTTTATTCGACCTTTCAGAGCATTTAGCTTTCCCGCTCAACTGTGGTTTAATACGCCATTCTCCCCCGGCCTCGCCGCGCTGCAAGAGCGTTGCAAAGGGCGTCGTAGATAGTCAAAATCTTTAAGAGGAGTTTTTTTAAGGATGAAAAGAAGCATCGTCTTATTCGCTTGCCTCGCGTTGCTGTGCGTCGCTTCGAGCGCGCTCGGACAGGACGCGAAGGAAAAGGATGAAACCAAAGGCGCGGAAAAGCCTGCCTCGCTCTCACCCAATGGCGGCGACGCCAGGATGGCTGAGAACGCAGACAAAGACACCAAGTATGTTCCCGTGCTGGCCTATGACCCGGCGCGCAATGCCGAGCAGGACATACAGGATGCCGTGAACGAAGCGCGCCGCACGAATCGTCGCGTGCTGGTCGAAGTCGGCGGAGAGTGGTGCCCCTGGTGTCATCACATGGACGACTTCTTTGCAAAGAATCCCGACGCGCTCGCCCTACGCGAAAAGAATTTCGTGATGGTCAAGGTCAATTACAGCGACGAGAACAAGAACGTCGAAGTGCTCTCGCGCTATCCGAAGGTCGCGGGCTATCCGCATATCTTCATTCTCGACAAGGACGGCAAGCTCATTCATTCGCAGGACACGGGCCAACTGGAAGAGGGCAAGGGTTACAACCCTGAGAAGTTCAAAACCTTCCTGACCGCGTGGGCGACCGCCGCGAGCGATGTCGCGCAAAAATAAGCTGTACGAGGAAGCATACCTTTCAGGAATCGGCCACAGAGGACATAGAGGAGAACAAAAATTCAAAAGAGTGGAATAGTCTTTTTAATCTCTGTGTGCTCTGTGTTCTCTGTGGCTAAATTGAAACCGAGTTTAACTCTCCCTTGAAAACGAAACGTAAAATTTTACTCAGCCTCATCCTGATTATCGGAATCCTGGTTTTGTATCTGGCTCTGTGGCCTGTGCCGATTGACCCGCAGGCTTGGACGCCGCAGGAACAGCCGCCGCTCGCGGGCGATTACCAGCCGAATGACCGCCTCGCATCAATTGAGAAATTAAAGGCAGGGCATAACCCGGAGGGAGTGGCGGTTGATGCTAATGGCAGAGTTTACGCGGGGCTTGAGGACGGGCGCATTGTGCGCCTCAGAGAAGACGGCGGCGAGCCGGAAGTTTTCGCGCGGATGGAAGGCAGGCCGCTCGGCATACAGTTTGACGGCGCGGGCAACCTCGTCGTCGCGGGCGGAGACAAAGGCTTAATCTCTTTCGCTCCCGACGGCTCGCAGAGCGTCTTGACGACCGGAGCGCAGGACATCCCGTTTCGCTGCGTCAACGATTTGGACGTGGCCGCAGACGGCACGATCTATTTCAGCGACTCGTCATACAAATTTCCGATCTCGATTTACAAAGAGGATTTGTTCGAGCATCGCCCGAACGGACGCCTGCTCGCCTACGATCCGCGAACGCGGCAGACGCGCGTCGTCGCCGGCGATCTTTACTTCGCCAACGGCGTCGCCGTCAGTCCCGATCAGACGTTTGTCCTCGTCTCTGAAACCGGCAAATACAGAGTCATGCGCGTGTGGCTCAAGGGCGAGCGCGCGGGACAGTCCGAAATTTTCATTGACAATTTGCCCGGTTTCCCCGATAACATCACATCGAATGGGAGAGATGAATTCTGGCTGGCTCTGGTCACGCCGCGCAATCATCTTCTCGACTCGCTGTTGCCCCGACCATTTCTCAGAAAAGTAGTTCTCAGATTGCCGAAGTTCTTGCAGCCCGCGCCTGAGCGTTACGCTTTCGCGCTCGGGCTGGATGGCAACGGTCACGTCGTGCATAACTTGCAAGACCCGTCGGGCAAATCCTTCGCGCTTATCTCAAGTGTCCTCGAACATAACGGGAAGCTTTATTTCGGAAGTATTGGCGAGGAAGCCGTAGGCCGCCTGCCGATTCCTGCAAGATAAGACCGATTGAGCGTATAATGAACATGTGATCTTTTTTGAACGAGGCTCAGGCCGCAACGCGCTTGCGTAGACGCGTGCCGGTCTGACGTGATTCCGATTTAGCATTAAACCCCACCCGAATAATCAAGGGAACAATTTATGGCAAACCCGGTTGGCTTCACCGATGTGGGACGGTGAACGGCCTCCGGTCGCCTGTTCCAAAACCTTTGAAGGAGTTTCCCCAAAATGATCGTCAACTTGCTTTCCTCCGCTACCTCTCTGCCTCCACACAAATTCAGCACGACCGAACTCGTCGCCTCCTTGATGCACAAGCTCTCGCCCGAACTCATCAACACGATAGGCACGCTCGGCGTTGACCAGCGATATTCGACGCTGGAAAATTACCCGTCATATCTCGCGGGCGAAGAGATGCGCGCGAGCGTTTCCGTGACGCAGATGAGCGTCCGCGCCGCCTCCGAATGTATTGATAAATGGGGCGGCGACCCGCACAAGATAGGTCTCTTGATTGCTGCGACCAACACCCCCTCGCAGCTCTTGCCCTGTCTCGCGTCGGAAATCATGGCGAACATGCACGGCACGCTGTCGCGCAACATCAGCACCGTCAGCATGCAGGCGCAAGGCTGCTCCGTGCTTCTGAAATCAATCGAGGTCGCACGCTGGTACTTGTGCGCCAACCCGAACAAGGTCGCGCTCGTCCTCGTCGCAGAAGCGCACACGCCTTACATTCGCCCGCTTCTCAACGACGATTATTTCGGTTACAGAGAACTCGCCCGGATGCGCAAGCGTTGCACGGAAGAGGAGCTTGAGCAATTGCGCCTTGACACGACGTTCGTCGTGCAGGCGATGCTCTTCGGCGACGGAGCGGTCGCCTTTCTCATCGGCAAGGAAGAGGGCATCGCGGCCTTCGGCCCGATCTCGCACCTGACCAATGACGAAGCTGCGGACGTTGACCTCCTGGCGATGGAAGGCGGCAGCCTCAAGCCTTGCATCAACGGCAAGGCGCAATACTTGATGCGTCCGAACGTGCCGTCGCGCGGCGCGCATTACGCCGTCTCGACCGTCAACAGCGTGCTCAATGATCCGCGCTCTCCCATCACCAGCTTGAGTCAGGTCGAAGGCTGCCTGATTCACACGGGCAGCAAGAAAATCCTGGACGGCGTCTGCGCGCAATTGGATTTAGACCCGGATTCGGCTAAAGTGAAAACCTCTTACGAGGTCTTGCGCAACCACGGGAATCTGTCGAGCGCGTCCACCGGCTTCATGCTGGCGGACAGAGGCTTTCAGCAAGGCCCCGCGCTCGTCGTCGGCTTCGGCGTCGGCTTCGCCGCCAGCGC
>DASWRG010000112.1:0-58303 GCA_036403295.1 Pyrinomonadaceae bacterium | reverse complement strand
ATTTTGAGAGGTCTGAAAGAGATGGAAGCTCTGGGGATGGTCGAATGCATGGGCTTGGTCGCCATGATCGAAGCGGCTGATGCGATGGTCAAGTCCGCGAATGTGCGGCTCGTGGGTTACGAGAAGATTGACGCGGGACTCGTGACGGCGATTGTGAGAGGCGAGGTCGGCGCGGTCAAGAGCGCGGTCGAGGCCGGAGCCGCCGCCGCCAGCCGCGTCGGCACGGTCGTCGCCACGCACGTCATCGCGCGCCCGCACTCCGAAGTGGACGAAGGCATCTCCGTCTTGAAGACCGGCGAGACGACGCGCAAGAAAATTTCCGGCTCGGTGAGAGCTAAAAAGTAGTTAACTCGATTCATTCACCTGCGGACTGGCCTGCTCTAACTCTCCATCCGGCTTACCGATGAAGCGATAGCCGACGCCTCTCACGGTCAGGAGGTGACGCGGGCGCGTGGGCACGTCCTCGATATATCTTCTGAGGCGGACGATGAAATTATCAATCGCGCGCGTGTCCGTGTCTTCATGCAAGCCCCACACGTTTTCGAGTATCTGTTTGCGCGCGACGACGCGGCCTTCGTGTTGGATGAGATAACGCATCAACTCTGCTTCCATCAGCGTCAGGCGAAAGCTTTTCTCTCCCGCGCGCAGCTCAAGCGCGTCGAAGTTGATCGTCTTGCCGTTAAAGGCGAAAATTTCTTCTGCGGCCTGACGCGTCGCCGCCCCGCCCGCTTGAGACGATTTCGCGGCCTCACGCAGCCACTCGCGCCGGCGCAGCAGCCCGCGCAGCCGTGCTAGCAAGATCGAAAGCTCGAAAGGTTTTGGCAGGTAATCGTCCGCGCCCGACTCGAAGCCGCGCAGCACATCTTCGGGACGACCGCGCGCCGTGAGCATCAGCACGGGCACAAACTGTTCGGCCTCCCTGAGCTTTGAGGCGACCTCGAAGCCGTCCATCCCCGGCAGCATCACATCAAGCACGACCGCATCGTAAGCATCGCGCTTTTCGAGCAGGAGTTTGAGCGCGGCTTCGCCATCGGAGACCACTTCAACCTCGTAACCCTCGGCTACGAGATTGAAGCGCAAACCTTCGGCCAAATGCTTTTCATCCTCTACGATCAAGACCGCGCTCATCGCTCTTGCGCCCTCGGAAGGAGAATTGTGAAAGTGCTGCCCATCCCTTCGCCCGCGCTTTCGGCATACACTCTGCCACCGTGCTTTTCGATGACCGAGCGGACGATAAAGAGTCCCAAGCCCGTGCCCTTGATGCGACGCATGACGATGCCCGGCACGCGATAGAAGCGTTTGAAGATACGTTTCAATTGCCCGCGCGGAATCCCCACGCCTTGATCGCTGACGCGAACCATGACGCGTTTTTCGTCGAGCGTCTCGACCTCGACCGACACGTCAACTTTCTCGCCCGAATATTTGACGGCGTTATCAATCAGGTTCGAGATAGCAGCCCTCAGCTCGTCCGCGTCGCCGGAAACGCTCGCGCTCTCGCCCGTCTGCACGGCAGTCGAAAAATGAAGAGCCTCTTCGCCCAGATGGTAGCGTGTGCGCGCCAACTCCAAACACTCGCGCGTCATCTGGCTCATATCAATCAGAGAAGCTTGCAGGCGGCGACGCCTGTGGCCTGTGTGACCCGCGCGCAAAACCTGCTCGACCGTGTGCAAGAGCCTGTCCGTGTCGGCGAGCATGATGTCATAAAACTCCGCCCGGCGAGCCTCTTCGACCTCGCGCGTTTGCAAGGTTTCGAGATACAGGCGAATGGATGTGATGGGAGTTTTCAGCTCGTGCGTGACGGCGTTGATGAAGCTGTCGTGCTGTTCATTGCGACGAATCTCGCGGACGAGAAAGGTCGTGTTCAGCACGAGGCCCGTAATCAGCAGGCCGAAGAAAATAACGCCGGAGATGAGCAGCGCGACCTCGCGCCAGTTGAGCAGAATCCATCCGACATTCAGTGCGACCGCCAGCGCGACCAGACACGCGCCGAGCGTGATAAAGAACGCGATGGATTTACGACGGCTTTTAACGCGCATGAGCTTATTCTACATGATTAGCTCAAGCAGGTCTGCCGGAAGGGAGAAGCCGTAACGAAGGTACAGTGGGCGGCTGCGCTTCGTCGGCCAGAGGATGACGGCCTGCGCTCGGCTGTCTCTGCACCATTCGAGCGCAGCCGTCAAGAGCATTGAGCCGATGCCGTGGCCGCGCGCGTTCTCAAGCACATAAAAATTTGTCAGATAAGCGAGAAGCTCAGACTCGGTTGAAGGATTCGGAATTTTTTCGATGAGCTGTATCCAGACGTGGCCGACCGGCGCATCAGCTCGCTCGGCTATCCAGCACCGCCACGCTCCCCTTGCGTTGAGGCGCGCTTGCATCCAAAGCCTGCAACGCTCGACGAACGCGGCTTCCTCCTCCGTCGCGGGCTTATTGTGTGAGCGGAAAGCGTAACGAAACTTTGCCAGCAACGGCGCATCCATCTCGGTCGCCAGCCGAATCTTAACGCTCACTTCGCTCTCCGGGCGTAGGCTCAAGTCTGCGCGTCGTCTGCTCCGCGCCGCCCGAAACGGATTCGCGCGGCTCTCCCAACAGTGCGGTCGTCGCCTCGCTCAAAGCGGCCTGCACGGGCTTGGGCGTCTCGCGCGATTGCAGATAAGCGTTGATTAAGCGGGACAACAGGCGAACCAGCAGCGCGACGATGGCGAGCAAGACCAGCAGCGCGAAGATGAGAAAAACGAGACTGCTCGTCGGACTCTTTCCGCGACCCGTGACCTCAATCGCGAAGAGAAAGATCATGAACAGACCGCCGAGACTGATGAGAACCGTGACGATTGAAACGGCCCACACCATCCCCTTCAACTTGGAAGACGAGCCGTCGTGCGCTGGAGCTAAATTAGCCCCGCAGCGATTGCAGTATCTCAAGCCCTGCGTCTGTTCCGAGCCGCATGATGGACAATACATCCTCTTGGTATCCCTTCGGCTCAATAAGATACTTCACGCCGACGGGTTCGCCAACATTTTTTGAGCAGGCGCAAGAGATTCGGATGTTAAGAGGCAAGCTCAAAACCCCTCAAGCCTTCGCGCCTTCAGTTTTATCTTTGCGCCCTGGCGTGAAACGTTTGTGTTTCTAGCCAGGGCGCGAAGTGAAAACCGAAGCACGCAAAGAGTTGAGGGGTTCGGATTTTAAGCTAATGCAACTCGCTCGCTTATGCCGCTTTTGAGAGCGCGCCTGCTTCCGCCTCGTCTTGAGAGGAAGGCAGATAGATGGATTTGTTGACGAGCTTGACTGAGCGAGCCAGCCCCAGCAGTTGCAGCGTGCGGATGCCCCACCAGTTCATGTCTATCTCGTACCAACGGAGGCCGTGACGCGCGGAGGTCGGATACGCGTGGTGATTGTTGTGCCAGCCTTCACCGAAGGTCAGGAGCGCGACCCACCAACTGTTCCTCGAATCATCCGTCGTCTCGAAACGGCGCGTGCCCCACAGGTGCGTCGCAGAGTTGACCAGCCAAGTCGCCTGCAAGCCAACCGTCACGCGCAGGAACACGCCCCACAGCAGAACTCTAAAGCCCCCGAATGCCAGCAAGCTCACCCCCAGCATGATTAGTGGCACATAATAAAATTTGTTGAGCCAGCGATAGAATCTTTGATTCATCAAGTCAGGCGCATAACGCTGAAGCCGTGCCCGGTCAAACAGTTGAGTGGGAGGCGTAAGAATCCAACCGATGTGTGCCCACCACCGTCCTTCGCGTGGCGTATGCGGGTCTCCCTCTTTATCAGTGCGTGCATGATGAATACGATGCGTCGCAGCCCATTGTATCGGCCCGCCTTCGAGCGCCAGCGTGCCGCAGAGGACTAGAAAGTACTCAACGATTTTCGGCACTTTATACCCCCGGTGAGTAATTAGGCGATGATAGCCCATGCCGATGCCGAGACTGCCGCCCACCCAGGCAAGGATTAGGGCAGTGATAACGGCAGGCCAACTCCAGAAAAAAAGTGCCGCCACTGAAAGCAGATGAAAAAGGAGCAAGAAAACCACAGTGGGCCAGTTGACTCTTGTTTCCCGGTTGAGGGGTATTTCGTGCATTTGCGTATCGCGCATCTTGATTCTCCCACTATCTATATATTATTACGTCGCATGACTCATCTATAACCAACTCTAAAGGGGCCGCCTCGTCAGTTCGCTTAAGTTGATTTATTTAGCTTGCCCCTATCGTTAGATGTTGTCTCAGTTGGCAATATAGCAGCTTGAGAATGACGCCTATGTAATAGTTATGTAAGATGTGTAGCCAAAACTCGTCGTCAGCAAGCGACAAAAACCTTGCTAATGACCATCCACAGACAAGAAGCTCGCGCAAAGGCTCAAAGGAAGAACGCAAAGTTGTTAAATGCCACTTGCTCCTTGCGTGCTCTTCTTTGCGCCACCAGCGCCTTTGCGTGAAACTGTCTTTCTCTTCACTGATGTTTGAAACTAACCCACTACCCGGGCGTCCATAGAACTTGATAACAATCTCGAAACGTGTATCATGTGGGAGATTTGAGCAGCTTCGGCAGTCCCGCGTTTTCTTCACGAAAGTCGCAACTCAAAATTTAGAAGCTACTGAACTGTAGTAGCAAGGCACAAGATTCAAAATGGTTTGAGCTGTCACCGGCATCCGGAGAATAGTTTCCCGAAAATTCAGCTCTCACATGGAGGTTAAATGGCATACGAGGAAAAGTTGATTAGCTACCTTTCAAAGGAAATAGAGACTCAAACAAATAACCTCATGACGTTTCGCGAGCGGATCAATTTCGCAGTTTTTATTGGCCCGTTCGTGCTGTTGGGTACGACCCTGTATGGGAAGGGTATCCCCCATATCAATTGGGGCGGACTGTCCGTCGGAGTCATAATCTGTCTCGCTCTCAGCTTCCTGGGTATACTTCTCAGCTATCTCACCATGGGCATCGCATGCTCTTTAATCGAGGTTCATATCTGGCGACAGTGCAATTTGTGGCGGCATCTCATTGCGGAGATAAGTCAGGGAACTACCATCGGAGTCAGACCGGACCAGCTTGAATTTCAAGAAAGACTCAAACGGGGTTATCTGTGGGTTTACAGCGCAATGATTGTGGCTTTCGGGTGTGCGATATTACTGGTACTTATTTTACAGGCACACACATAAGAGTTATGCCTTCGTCAAGAAGGAAATCGCCCGGCATATTAAGAGTTCTTGTCATACGTGCCGCGACGAATACCGGGTTGAGCTAAATCTGCCGACGCGCCTTGCGCTTGTTTTTCAGCAACAGATTGAAGGCGGCAAACGCAATAAAAGCGCAAGACGAATCAGCGTCTGCGCTTTTTTTGAGAGGAGAATATTTGATGACGATTTATGCTTTGGAGCTTTACTGTTTCTTCTTGCCTTGAGTCCCTCTCCTTTCCAGTTCTGCGGTAATCGCCTTGTGGCCTTCGCCCGCGTTGCGCTCGTCAATTTCACAGAGATTTTTATATTCGTTCTCAAGCCGCTTCAACTGATCGTCCGAGAGCTTGTCGAGGTCAATCATCGTATTGCGCGCGCCCTTCGTGGCTTTGATTAACTCGTCAAGCTTGAGATGTAAGCCTTTGGCGTCGCGGTTCTGCGTGTTCTGAATCAAGAAGACCATCAGGAAGGTGATGATCGTCGTCAGCGTGTTGATGAAGAGCGAGTGCAACTCCGACCAATGATAGTACGGCCCGGCGCAAGCCCACCCGATGATGAGCAAGCAGGCGAGCGTAAAGGCGTAAACTGAGCCGGTCAGCTCGGACATCTTCGCCGCGAAAATTCTAAAAAGCTCTTTCATCCTGTTCCTCCTTCAATGCTTCACTTCTGCGATGTCTGCAAGAGCATCTTTTCCAGCTTGGCGAAACGGCTGAGCATGTTTTCATACATGCGGTCTGTCTTTTCGTGCAGGTGCGCGACCTCAAGCTCGGCCTTGATGTTCACGTCGTACTCGATGTCGGCGCGCACTTTGTCTTTTTCAGCCTGACGGTTCTGGCTAATCAGGACGAAGCAGGCGAGAAAGATGGCTTCCAGCGAGACGATCATCGTCAGGAGACCGAAGGGAAACGGGTCGAAGGCTTTGTCTCGCAGGATAAAAGTGTTGAGCGAAACCCAGATGATGAACCAGAAGGTGTGCGAGATGAGAAAGGGCATGCTGCCGCTGAACCACGCGAGCCAGTCCGCGATTTTTTGCAGAATGGTCGAGTGGACTTCCATCTCTTCGTTGACATTTCTGGAAACGCGCGTCCGCAACAGCTCGTCCGCCTTGCGCGTCATCGAACTCATGCCCGCGAGCAGATGCAGCGCGGTGTCCGGGTTTTTCTGAAAGAGCAGGAGCAGGTCGTCGCGGTCTAGAATTAACAGACCTGAATCTTCGAGCGCGACCGCCGTCGCCGTGCGCGGCCCGCTGTCGAGCAGGGATAGCTCGCCGAAGAGGTCGCCAGCCCCCGCGACCGTGAGCACGATCTTCTGTCCCGCAGTGTCTTTGATGTAAAGCTCTATCTGGCCTGAGCGCACGATGAACAGCGATTCGCCCGGCTCTCCGGCCTGAAACAACTCCGTGCCCGCCGCGAGCGGCTGGTAATCAATGACCTCGGCCAGAGCCGGACGCTGCTCTGCGTCGAGCAGGTCAAATAATGCGATGCCGTCAAGCAATTCAATATCACAGGGCATAAGGTGGAAACTCCTCCACGAGAAGCGATTTGATGGAACACGAGACATATTATGTCATCTGCGATGGAGAATGATAGATTCAAAGTCTAAAATTTATAATTAGTCACAGAGGGCACAGAGCACACAGAGCAATGCTAAAGACAATTTCAAATTTGCTATCTGAAATTTCAAATGCCTGTTTTATCTCTGTGCTCTCTGTGTCCTCTGTGGCTACGTCCTGTTTCTGATATATTCTGGTTGACGAGGGCAATGAATGATTAAGACTATCTGCCTCAACAGCGCGGACAAAAATTTTACGGAAAATTTTCCGGCGACTGAGATCAGCGAGCTTTGTCTGAGCAAAGACAAAGTGGTCTGGGCTGATGTCTCAGACCCGACGAGCGAGGACTTTCTGGAACTGGCCGAAGAGTTTAATTTTCATCCGCTCTCGATTGAAGACTGCCGCCACACGCACCAGCGTCCCAAAGTCGAAGAGTATCCCGGCTACTACTTCATCGTGCTTTACGAAGCGGAGCTGGTCGGCGCGCATGACAATCTAGAATTGAGAGAGCTGAATATCTTTCTCGGCGCGAACTATCTCGTGACGGTTCACAGTCGCCCGATTCGCGCAGTCAAAACCGCCGCGCGCCTCTGGCCGGAATGGACTGACCGCGCGGAGCAGGGCGCAGGCATGCTCGCTTATCTTTTGATTGACGCGGTGGTGGACGACTACATGCCGCTCTTGGACATCCTGAGCGAGCGGATGGACGAGCTTGAAGACCAGATTTTCGGCGAGTTCAAGACCGAATCCATGCACGAGATTTTTCGCATTAAGAAACAACTGCTCTACCTGCGCCGCTCGATCACGCCTCTGCGCGATGTCTTTAACACGCTGCTCCGCCGCGAGCAGTCGATCTTCGCCCGCGAGACGCACGTCTACTTTCAAGACGTGTACGACCACATCATCCGCGTCGCGGACACGATTGACACTTTGCGCGACATGCTCGGCTCGACGATGGACGCTTATCTCTCGGTCGCCAGCAATCGCATGAATATGGTCATGAAGCGACTGACTTCAATCGCCACGATTCTGATGTCCGTGACCTTGATCGCCGGAATCTACGGGATGAATTTTCACCTCATGCCGGAGCTTGAGTGGCGATACGGCTACGTCTACGCGCTCGTTTCGATGGTGGTCGTGGGGCTTGGAATCTATCTCTATTTGAGGAAGATCAAATGGCTCTGAAGAAAAAAGCGGCGCGCCACAAGCATTACACGGGCGGCAACGGAGGCAACACTTCGGAACTCTCCGCGCGTCTCGCCCCGCTCGAAGAGCGCGACGGCAAACATGCGGATGACGACACCATCGTCCTCGATACTGGAAAATTAAGACTCCCGAAAGCGTTGCTAGAAGACGAAGAAGAGACCTCGCGCCTCTTCGGCCTAGAGCCTGTGATTCTCGTCATCCTCCTGCTCGCGCTCTCTTTCATCGCCTTCGTCGCATACCTGATTCACCAAACGCCCGTGGAGCGGTGATCTCAAATCTCAAATCTCAAATTTGAAATCTTTTACGGCTTGCGCCCGCCCGTCGTGGGCTTGACGTTGTTGCCGCGCGTGGTGGCTGGCGCGGGAGTCGTGCCGCCGTCGCGCGGGGCTGTGCGACCGGGGCGCGTGATGGCGATGCGCTTGTCGCGTCCACTCGCCTCGCCGATAGAGACGCGGATGGCGCGGTACGTGCCGTCGTGGCGGGCGTTGGTCGGGTCATAGCTGATGACGTACTGCGTCCGCATGTCGCGCGTAATCTCTTCGGCGATGCCCGGCAACTCGCTCAGCGAGTTTGGAAAGAAAGCTCGCCCGCCGGTCTCTTCGGCCAGCTTGTTAATCAGGTTGACGGCCTTGCTTTTCGGACTCTTGCGAATAAAGACGCCCTTCTTCTCGTCATCAAGCTCGTTGACAAAGCCGATGATGAAAATCTGCACATCCTCTTCGCGCAGCCGCTCGAAGAGCTGCTCCTGCGTGTAAAAGCTGTCGCGGTCTTCGCCGTCCGTGACGACGATCAGAGCGCGGCGGCGGCGGTCGTCATCGTTGCCCTTCTTGTATTCGGCGACGTGCTCGGCTGCCAGATAGACCGCATCAATCACAGCCGTCTGCCCGCCCTCCGGATAGAAATCATCGAGCACTTCGGTGAGCAATCCTTTATCCGAGCTGAAATCCTGCGCCAAATCCATCTTGTCTTTGCTGATAAAGCGCATCAGGAAAGTCTCGTCGCCGGGCTTGTTGTCGTTGATGATGGTCTTTCCGGCGTCAATCACTTTGTTGATTTGCGAGCGCAGAGAGCCGGACGTGTCAACCGCGAGGCCGTAGCTAATCGGCACTTCTTCTTTCGAGATGAACTCTATCTTTTGCAGCACGCCGTCTTCGTAGACGTGAAACTCTTCCTGTCGCACGTCATTGACCGTGCGGTTGTTGCGGTCTATCACGCGTACGTTGAGGTTGACGAGGTTCGTGTCAATCTTGATGACATCTTCGGGATTAATCTCTTCGCCGTTCGGATCGGTGGGACTCGGCGACGCGGTCGCGTCGGGCGTCGAATTCGACGGTTGAGTGTTGAGCTTGGGCGGCGTCTGCGCCTTCGGCGTCGGAGACGCGGTTGCGGTGGCGCGGCGCGGGCGCGAGTCCTGTTGCGGCGTCTGCTGTTGCGCGCGTCCTGAATACGAAAGGAGGAGAAACGCCAGAGCTATCATGCCGAAGCCCGAAAGCGTCCACGCGCGCCGCGCTTTGTTTATCATCTGCCTGCGATCACGTTTCATCTTTATTAACTCTCAAAATGAAGATGTCAGATACTAGCTGTCAGATGTTAGTTATATCAGAACTGACATCCGGCATCTAACATCTGACATCTGCTCATGCGCTGCTGGGGCAAAAAAGAGCATCGCGCAAATTTAAATCGTTTCGCGCGCCGATGTAAAGATGCCGCGAACGGCGACGCGCGTTGCCGTCCGGCTGCCCCGTCCGGCTGGCAAACGCTTTCAAAGCTATTTGCTGCTACGCGCGTTGGTGATCGCGTAATAGCCTTCGCGGCTGCGGACGAAGAGGCGCGGCAGCCCGCGCGGCGGCGTCACCTTGACCTTCAACTTGTGCCACTTGCCATCGTTGACGAAGTTTTCCGGACGATAGCCGATGGAGTATTGATGGCGAAGCTCAAGCGCGATGCGCTCGAAGATTTCATCCATCTCGGCCTCCGTGTTCGGGAAAAAAGCTTTGCCGCCGGAGACAGCCGAAAGCTCGTCGAGCAGAGCTTGCCCGTGCATGCCGAGCGCGCTGCCCGGATCGTTGCCGCCCAAAATTCCAATCGAATAGACGACGACATCCGATTCTTTCAAGAGCCGCCGCAACTCACTGAAAGTGTAACGCGAGTTGTTGTCCTGCCCGTCGCTAATTAATAGCACGGCGCGTTTCGGATGCGTCCCGCGCGTCACTTTCTCCACGCCCAGATAACAGGCGTCGTACAGAGCCGTCTGTCCTTTCGTTTCGACGAAAGTCAGTTTGTCGAGCACGGCGTTGCCGTCGCGCGTCTTGTCCAGGAGAAGCTGCGCGCGATTGTTGAAGCCGATCAGGAAATACTCGTCCATGTTATGGCTCGTCTCGATAAAGCGCGAGAGCGCAGTCCGCGCCTTGCTGATTTTGTCGCCGCTCATCGAGCCGGACACGTCGAAGATGACTCCCACCGTGACGGGCGCGTCATCGTCGCTGAAATATTCTATGTTCTGTTGATCTTTGTCGTCGAAGACCGCGAAATGTTTTTTCGAGAGGCCGGAGACGTAACGGCCATACTGGTCTGTCACGGTGACGGTCAGCGTGATGAGGTCTGTGTTGACGACGATTGATTCATCTTGCGCCGGGGCGTTGGCTGACTGCTGAGGCGTCGTTTGAGTCGTTGACGGAATCAAGAGCGGCGATGCGGTCGGCGCGGGCGAAGGCTGCGGCGCAGGCGCGCTCTGTTTCTGTTGAGCGTGAGACGTTGACAAAGCAACGAGCGCGACGCAGGTGAAGATGATGGCGGAGACGAGCGCTAAGAAATTTCGGTTGCGTCGGACGTTCATGTGACCCCCTGTTCCTTTCGAGCTTCAAAAGATACGGATGCGGCTCTTGAAAGGAATATATTCTCACGGCCTGCTGTCGTTGTCTGTTCGTTGACGAACCTTGACCACGACACAGCGGACGCGCACTGGTTTTTAAGCAGAAGCGATTTGGATCGGCTTTCGGGGAGACCACCGCACGCTGCTCTAGTTTTTTGGTCACCGGAGAGCGATGCTCTGGTGCATTGTAGGCCACACCGCCTGCCCGCGCAAGAAGCCGATAGAAAGTCTGTTCACAGGTGTAGATGACGGATTCCGCGCTTTGGTTTGTTTTGCCTGCAACTTTCCGACGGCAAGGGCGTGTACCTGAACGAGATGTGGCGGCGGAAGGGCCGTTGTGTCTTCATGAAGCGATTCAATTCAATCTCAAGAGCCGCCCTTTCATCCGTCAACAGAGCGCGGCCCGGCGCGTCCGGTCGCAAAGCCGCGCGGGCGCATGATATACTCTTAACCTATTCGTTGGTTCATTTACAGAATGAACCGGGGAATCAGTGAGTCACTGGATTTTTATGGCCGAGTTCATCTGTCGTTTGGGAACGCCTGCGGGCGAAGTGGTCACGCGCACGGTCGAGGCGGTCGGCGTGCAAGAGGCGCGCGCGCATCTGGAGCGTGAAGGGTTCAGGGTTTTCGCCGTCACGCCGCCCAAGACCTCCGGCGTCTCATCTTTGACGCGAGGCGGAAAAGGCGGCACGAACGCGCGCGTCAAGGCCAACGATTTTCTGCTCTTCAACCAGCAACTCGCCGCGCTCATCCGCGCGGGCATCCCTATCCTGCAAGCCATCACGATGCTCAGAAAGCGCGCGGCTTCGGCTCGCCTGCGCGCGGTGCTCGGCGAGGTTGAGGACGCGATTCGCGGCGGCGCGGCTCTCTCGGCGGCCTTCGCCGCGCAGGGCGCGATCTTTCCGCGCATCTACACGGCTTCTATCTTAGCCGGAGAGCGGAGCGGCGCGCTCGATGAGGTCTTGAGCCGCTATGTCGCTTACATGCGACGCAACGTGCAACTGCGTCGCAAGATTCGCGGCGCGCTCGCGTATCCGAGCTTTTTGCTGATAGCCTCGTTCGGCATGGTCGCCTTTTTGAGCGTCTACGTCGTGCCGCGCATGTCCGAGCTTTTTCAGGGACTCAACGCGAATAGCAAGCTGCCGACCGTGACGCTCATCGTTGTCGGCATCTCAGGCGTGATTTCCAGAAACATTCTGTGGCTGGCTCCGCTTTTAGTAGTGTGCGCGGTGGCTCTCTGGTTCTGGTCGCGGACGCCGAACGGGCGTCTGACGATTGACCGCACGCTGCTGAAAATCCCGCTCGCCGGAAAGCTGCTGGTGCAACTCTCAATTGCGCAGGCGACGCGCTCGCTCGCCACCTTGCTCGCGGGCGGCATCACGCTCGTAGAGTCTTGGGAGATCGCCGCCGAGTCAATCACCAATCGAGAGCTGAGGCGCAAAAGCTCTGAGATTCTGCCGATGGTCAGAGAGGGACGCTCGTTCACCGAAAGCCTTGAGGCGGCCAATTGGATTCCCGAACTCGCGCTTGATATGATCGGCATCGGCGAGCGTTCGGGAAGTTTGAGAGAGATGCTCGATGAAGTTTCGGCCTTTTACGATGCCGAGAGCGAGGTGCGGCTTGAGCAGTTGACGACGACGCTTGAGCCTGCGATTCTGGTCGTGATGGGCGGAGTCGTGATTACGATTCTACTGGCGATTTATCTCCCGATTATTCAGTCCATCTCGTCCGGCCCGATGTCAGGACACTAAGCCTCGAAGGATGAAATAAACCGCAGAGACGCAGAGACGCAGAGAAAACCATGAAAGATAGATTCGGCATCTTAGAAATTGACTTATTTAATCTCCGCGCCTCTGCGCCTCTGCGGTGAAATTCCCCCATCGGCTCTCTAAAAGTTTTTAAGTATGAAAGAAGCGACTGAAGAACTGACTGAAACCTACTCGGCCATCGGCGAGACGACGCAGCCCATTTCGCTCGAAGACGAGTTGCTGCCTTTGCCGACCGACCACGAGCCGCCGGAGGTGCAAGCGGCGCGCGAGTTGGCGCGGCGTTATCGCTTGCCTTACGTTGACCTCTTGCCGCCGTCGGGCGAATCCCCGATTGATTACGCCTTGCTCGCGGAGATTCCGGTTGACCTGATGCTGCGTAACCAGTTCGTGCCGCTTCGTCGTGAAGGGCGTCGCCTGCATGTGGCGATGGCCGACCCGACCGATCTCGAAAAATTGGACGAGTTGGCGAGCGGGCTTCGCGCACGCATCGTCCCGCATGTGGCGACCGCCGGAGCGATTGACGTAGTGCTTCGCAAAGGCGACGCGACACAGCGTGTTCTTCAAGAAGCAGCCTCAAGCTTTCGCATCTCGCTCGTCAAAGAGACCGAGGCGGGCGAAGAGATTTTAGACCTCGACCGCCTGGCGACCGACTCCGACATGTCGCCCATCATCAAGCTCGTTGACACCATCGTCTTCAACGCGATGGAATCGCGCGCCTCAGACATACACATCGAGACGCGCGACACGGAGGTGCAGGTCAAATACAGAATTGACGGCGCGCTCTACGCCAAAGTCGACCCGATTGATCTGGCTTATCACCAAACTCTGATCTCGCGTATCAAGGTCATGTCGGAACTCGACATCGCCGAACGCCGCGTGCCGCAGGACGGTCGCTTTCGCGTCCGTTACAAAGGGCGCACGGTTGACTTTCGCGTCTCGATCATGCCGACGGTGCATGGCGAGGATGCTGTCATTCGTATTCTCGACAAGGAGCAGATCAACGAAGAGTTCCGCGACTTGAGATTGGATGTCGTCGGCTTCTACGAAGATGACCTACGGAAGTTTCGCCGCTACATCGCTGAGCCTTACGGGATGGTCTTGGTGACGGGGCCGACCGGCTCCGGCAAGACGACGACGCTCTACGCCGCCCTGAACGAGATTAGAAACGAAGAAGACAAGATCATCACGATTGAAGACCCGGTCGAGTATCAACTGCACGGCATTACGCAGATTCCGGTCAACGAGAAAAAAGGCTTGACCTTCGCGCGCGGCCTGCGCTCGATTTTGCGTCACGACCCGGACAAGATCATGGTCGGCGAAATCCGCGACGAAGAGACGGCGCAAATCGCTATTCAGTCCGCGCTGACCGGACACCTCGTCTTCACGACGGTTCACGCCAACAACGTGATTGACGTGATCGGGCGTTTCCTGAACATGGGCGTCGAGCCGTACAACTTCGTTTCGAGCTTGAACTGCGTGCTCGCGCAAAGACTCGTGCGCATGCTCTGCGCGGTGTGCAAGCGCGCTTATCGTCCAACGGATCAAGAGTTGCGCGAGAGCGGCCTCCGGCCTGAAGAGCAGAAGGGCGTCTTTTATATGAGCGTCGGCTGCGACGCCTGCAATCACACGGGTTATCGCGGACGCACGGCGATACACGAGTTGCTCGACCTGACGGATAACATCCGCGAGATCATTGTGGAGCGGCGTCCCGGCTCGGAAGTCCGGCGCGCGGCGGAGGCCGAAGGCTTGACGGGTCTCAGGGATTCCGCCCTGCGAAAAGTCTTTGCAGGCATCTCGACGCTGCATGAAATCAATCGCGTGACTTTCGTCGAAGAGATTAGGGAATAGTTTTCAGTTTTTAGTTTTCAGTGAAACAAAGCGTTGATTGCTGAAAACTGAAACTGAAAACTAAAAACCGAGTCCGCCTTTTCGGGAACTGCGCAAAGCTTTCAGCGTGTTATCGGGTAGGGTGGCGGCGAACGGGTTCTGGTGAGGGGTGCGGCGGCTGTAAATGCTGTCGCGGGTTTAATTTACGTCAATTCAAAAAAGAGACTTTGAGATGAGATCAGCAACACACGCGCGGTCTGTGATCGCGCTTTTTGTGACGCTCTGCATCTTGCTCACGCCGGTCGCGGTGTTTGCCAAGAAGGGCGAGAAGAACTTCAAACGCGGTCAGCAGTTCGAGGCCGCAGAGCAGTGGGACAAGGCCGCGCAGGAATACGCGCTGGCCGTCGCCGCCGACCCTGCGGACGCGCAGTATCAACTGCATTATCGCCGCGCGCTCTTCAATGCCTCGCAGCAGTACATGATGCAGGGGCGCGCTCTCGCCGAACAGCATGATTACGTCGGAGGCTACAACGCTTTCAGGCAGGCATACGGCTACGACCCTGTGAACCAGCTCGCGCTCTCGGAGATGGAGCGCATGCTGCGTCTTCAGAATGAGAAGGAGGGCGGCCCGAGCGATGCCGCCGGAGACGCAAGCAATAACGGCGGCGTCAAAGTCGCCCCGACTTCCTACACCACGCAGGACGGCGGCGGCACGGGCGCGACTCCGGCTCAGCCGAACACCACGCCCTCGCGTCGCGGCACATTGCAAGAGCAGACCCCGATCACGCCGACCGGCTCTGAGCAGCTTCGCATCATCAACTATAGCGGCGATCTCAAGGCTTTCATCCGCAGCCTCGCCGAGCAGCTCAATCTCAACGTCGTTTTCGACACGCAAACTTTTCGTCAGCCGCGCACGGTTGACCTCAACCTGCGAAACGTGACGACCGCCCGCGCGCTCGACGATCTCTTCTTACAGGAAAATCTTTTCTTTCAAAAGCTGGATCGCCGCACGATTCTGGTCGCAGATCAGGCGCGCCGCCCGATCTATCAACAGCTCGTCCTCAAAACTTTTTATCTGGCGAACGCAGACCCGCAGGACGCCTTGCGTCTGATTCAACAGGCGATTCCGGCGCAGTCCGGGCGACCCCCGACGATTGCGATTCCTGATAAAGCGACCAACAGCCTGACCGTGCGCGACACCGCCGAGAACGTGCAGCTCATCAGCGAGCTGATCGGCAGCATTGACAAAGACCGCGCGGAGGTTGTGATGGATGTCAACATCTACGAAGTCTCGCGCTCAGACCTGATGCAGTTCGGCAATCAGGTGGGCACGGACGCCTCGCTCGCCAGCCTCGGCGGCCTCAGCAACGGCATCTTTACGATTGGCGGCAATACCAGGGCGCTCACCGGCGGACTCGCCGCCGCGCCGCCCACCGCGCTCGGAGCAGCACTGCTGATTCCGGCTTCTAACATCAGCGCGCTTCAGACGAAGTCGAACACGAAGCTGCTGGCCTCGACTCAGATTCACGCCTTCACGGGTGAAGAATCCTCCGCGCGTATCGGACAGCGCGTGCCCGTGCAGACGGCGCAGACCTATCCGACGGTGGTGACCTCGGATACGAAAACCAGAGATACCGGCCTCAGCAGCGGCGGCGTCTTCGGCAATCAGGGTTTTCCGGTCATCAATTACGAGCCGACGGGCTTGACTCTGAAATTCACGCCGCAGGTCTTTCCAAATCTGGACGTGCAGGTCAAAATGTCCATCGAATCGAAAGACGTGTTCAATCCGAGCCTGACGCCGACCTTTATCGAGCGCACGATTACGGGCACGGCTCGCATTCAAAATAATCGCACGATGATGCTCGTCAGTCTCGCGCAGGACAAAGCTTCAAATGGCAAGAAGGGCTTGCCGATTGTCGGGTTGATTCCGGTGCTTGGCCGCCTGTTCTCGACTCCGACCAAAGATAACTCGCAGACGGACATCGTGATCGCGGTCACGCCGCGCGTCCTGCGCGCTCCCGCCGTCACGCCCGATGACGAGCGCGTGCGTCCGAGCGGAACTTTGCAGACGCCGACCTCCGGCTCGCTCGAAGCGATGATTCAGGACGCCGAGCGCGAAGAGCAACTGGCTTCAAATCGTTCAGCCGCCAACACAGGCGGCACGACGGCGAAGGCCACCGCGCCGAAAACCGTTGTGCCCGCTCCCGCCGCGCAGCCGGAAGTGAAAGAGGCTGCGGCGGCGAAGGAGACGAGCGCGAAAGATGTGAGCACGAAGGATGTGAGCACAAAAGATGTGAGCGCGAAGGATGTCGGCACGAATGAAGTTGAAGTGACAGAGCCTCCGACTTTTGTGCCCGCGCCGAAAGGGCTGATGCCGAACGACGTTCCGTCAAATTCGGCGGGCGATGCCGCGCCGGGCGCGACGAACAAAGCCGTGCCTGTTCCGACCTCGAACACGTCGGCCAAAACGCCGTTGACAAAGCTCGCCGCGCTCGCCGCTCTGCCGCGTTCAAACGGCTCCTTGTCGGCTTTGCTCAAACAGGACGGGATGCAACCGGCGCTGGCTTTCGCTTCCGGCGCGAACGCTTCGCAGGCTTCTAACATCTCGATGGAAGAGCCGCCGCGCCTGCTCACCTCGGAGCGAATGGAAAAAGCCATGCTCGGAAGCGCAGCCGAGCTGCGGCTGATTCCTGAGCGCAATGAGATGCGCGTCGGAGAGAAACGCCGCCTCGCGCTCGTCTTGAAGACGGACGCGCCGCTCGGCCTCGCCGTCGTCACGCTCCGCTTCGACCCGCGCACGGTGGCGATTCATAACGTGGCGACGGGCAACCTTTTCGCCGGACAGCAGAGCGCGCCGACCATCACGCAATCGGTCACGGGCGGCGTGCTGCTCGTCTCGATTGCTCCGCCGACGGGCGCGCCGATGACGGGCGCGGGCGTTCTCGTCTTCGTTGACATCGAAGCTCTGGCGACGGGCGAGAGCGCGATCAATTTCGACAAAGACAACATGCACCTCATCGCTTCCGACGGTCGCAACGTCTCGCTGCAACTCGTCCAGAGTCAGATCGTCGTCAAACAGTAAGCGTTCAGAAAGGAAGCTCATGAAGTTAGCAGTTGGCAGTTGGCAGTCGGCAGAAAAGCGCGGAAAGCGTGGTGTGCGGTCTTCATTGCCCACTGCCCACTGCCAACTGCACACACGCTCGCGCGGCTTCACCTTGCTTGAGCTGGTCATCACTTTAACTGTGCTTACGATTCTGACGCTCGGCGTCATGCCCCTCGTCCAGGTGTCTGTCAAACGGCAGCGCGAGCAACGCTTGCGCGAGTCATTGCGCGAGATGCGGCTGGCGATTCGAGAGTTTCATCAAGACACCCTCGGCAGCCCTTGCTCGCAGCAGCAGGGTACTCAAAGAGACCCAAATCAGCAGTTGTTGCAGCAACAGCAGCAACAGCAGCAACAAGGCATCGGCCCGCCGGTTGACCCGCGCAGCCGCGTCGTCATCACTGACTGCAAAATCTTCACGGTTGATAATCCCGACCGCTACCCGCCGGATTTGGATACGCTGGTGAGCGGCGTCAGCATCATGCCGCGCGGAGGGCAGGGGCCGATTGGCGGCAAGATCATCGGCCTGGACGGCGAAAAGGGAATCGCGGACATTGACAATTCCGCGACCTCTACGAAGAAGAAAGTTTACCTGCGCTCGATTCCGGTTGATCCGATGACGGGCGAGGCCGAATGGGAGCTGCGCTCGTGCTACGACGCGCCGGATGCGACCTCGTGGGGCAAAGAGAATGTCTTCGATGTGCGCTCGAAGGCCGAGGGCACGGCTTTGAATGGAGAGAAGTACAGTGATTGGTAGAAAGCAGTTGGCAGTTGGCAGTTGGCAGTTGGCAGAAAAAGGCAGCAAGGCCGAAGCACGGCTTTCACTGCCCACTGCTCACTGCCCACTGCCCACTCGTTCGCGCGGCTTCACCTTGCTTGAGTTGATGATCGTCATGTTCATCATGGTCATCCTCGTGGCGGTCGCGTTGCCGCAATACCAGCGCAGCGTCCTGCATGCGCGCGAATCCGTGCTGAGAGATGATCTGTTCAAGCTGCGGACGTTGATTGACCAGTACGCGGCTGACAAAGGCAAGCTGCCGCAATCGCTCGACGATCTGGTGTCGTCGAACTACATGCGAGAGATTCCGGTTGACCCGATGACGGATGAGAGAACGTGGAACGTCGTCGTCGGCGAAGACCCGAATTCCAGAGAGGGCGAGCAGGGCGTGATTAATGTCCACAGTCTTTCGACAGACACCTCGACCGAAGGCACTCCGTACAGCGAATGGTAAAGTGACCTCACATGAATCCTTTATCGAAAATCATCAACCCGCGATTGCCGATGGCCGCTCTCGGATTGGAGCGCGCGACGGCCTCGGCTGTGCTCTTGCAACGCCAGCGTCAGCAATTCTCTCTGCGGCGCGCGGCCACCATCACGTTGCCAGAGAGTCTACTCCGTCCGAGCTTTGACGAACGGAACATTGCGAGCGCGGGCGAATTGGCTGACGCTTTGGCCGAGCTGTTGACGAGCGCGGGACTCCAACGCCAGCGTCGTTGGTCTGTCGCTCTGCCCGAAGCCGCGACGCGCGCCGTGATTCTGACTCTGGAGAGCGCGCCCGCTTCGCGCGGCGAGCTGGAAGAAGTTTTGAGATGGAAAACCGAGCGCGGCTTCGGCTCTACTTTTGAAGAGCTGCGAGTGTCGCGCGAACGGCTCTCGCCGGACGCGAGCGGGCGCGCGCGTTATCTGGCCGTCGGGATGCGGCTTGAAACTTTGGCCGAATACGAAACCGTCTTCGAGTCTCTGGGCTGGCGCGCGGGACTGATTCTGCCGCGACACGCGGGCGAAGAACGCTGGCTCGCGCGCACGAGCGACGGCGGTCGGGCGAGCGCGGATTCCTTGCTCATCAGCTCGCATGCCGAAGGCTTCACCGCAGTCTTGCTGCGCGGCGGGCAGCCGCTCATCGTGCGCTCCGTTTTGTGCGATGAAGAAGATCGCGCGGACGAGCTTTATCGGCTACTGCTTTTTTACCGCGACCGCGTGCAGGCGTCCGAAGCCGCGTCAACATCGCGCAGCCTTGAGCGTTATCTGCTCGTCGGCGCGGGCTTTCAATTGGAGACCATCGGCGAGCTGATTAACGAGACACTTGGCACGGAAGCTCGCGCCCTCACTGCGCCGGATGTCGGCCTGCGGCTGCCCGTCGGCGAACTCAGCTTTGACGCCATCGCCGCGCCCGCCGGTCTCGCCACGCTCGCTTGGAATTAGGGTGTTGGGGATAGGGTGTAGGGTGTAGGAAAGACAAGCTTGCTTTTCCTACATCCTACACCCTATTCTCTACTCCCCGGCTTTGAAACTTTTGCCTTTTCAGGCTCGTAAGACCAGAGCATGAGTGCACACGCCATCTCCATTAAAAATTTGAGCGCGGTCGCCGACAGCGAGTTGGTGGCGCGAGCCGTCACGGGGCGCGAAGAGAGCTTTGAAGAGCTTGTCCGTCGTTACCAGCGACCCATCGCGGCTTACGTCTACCGGATGGTTGGCGATTACGACGCCGCGCTCGATCTCACGCAGGAAGTCTTCATCAAAGTCTACGGCTCGCTGGCGCGCTACCGCTCCGAATTCAAATTCTCGACCTGGATTTACAAGATCGCGCACAACGCCGCGATAGATCATCTCAGGCGCAGCACGACGCGCGATCAATCTCTGACGACGGAGGTTGACGGCGCGTCTTTTGAATTGCCCATCAAGAGCCAGAAGCCGACGCCCGAACAGGAGAGCGAGAGACGCGAGCGCAGAGCCGAGATCGAATCGGTCGTCAGCCAGTTGCCGCACGCGTACAAAGAATTGATCCTGCTGCGCCATTCGCACGATCTCAGCTACGACGAGATTGCGGAGGTGACGGGGCTGCCGCTCGGCACGGTCAAGAATCGTCTGTTTCGTGCGCGCGAGATGATGCGGGAGCAGTTTGTGCAAAGAGGAATTACGAGCGTTTAGGTTGAGGTTGCAAAAGTCTTGAGCGACATGCTTTCAGAAATTGATGGTTGCTGCCGGAGCGAAGAGATCGCCGCGTATCTTGACGGCGAGCTTGACGCGCGTGCCGCCTCAATTTTTGAAGAGCATCTGAAAACGTGTCGCGACTGCACTCAGGAATTACAGGATCAGCGACGCCTCCTGTGCGCGCTCGACTTCGCTTTGTGTGAAGATGATCCGGCTCTGGCTCTGCCGCAGAACTTCGCGTTGGTCGTCGCCACCAACGCCGAAAGCGATATGAGCGGAGTCAGGCTGCGCGCAGAGCATCGCCGCGCGCTTCGCTGGTGCATCGGATTATCGCTCGTCACTTTCGCCCTGCTCGGCGCGAGCCTCAGCTCGGCTGTGCTCGTTCCTTTGAAAGCCGCCGCGAGATTCGCCGCCAGCGTGGCGGGGCTTTTGTGGAACGCGCTGTATGACGCGGGAGCCGGAGTCGCCGTCATCCTGCGCGCCGTCGGGCGACGCGTTATCTTCGAGTCGCATCCCTTGAGCCTCGTCGCCACGCTGCTGTTCGTGCTTGCGCTCGCCCTGCTCCCGCGCCTGATTATGAGGTATCACCGCGCGCAGATTATTGAATAAAGCCCAGAGCCTTTCGCGTCCGCGTTCTCGGTGAACAAAAGATTGTGATGCAGCACACGCTCGACATGCCGTTTGAGTCTCGCAGTCCGCCCGTCGTCTGGAAAATGGCGGCGGCTCTTTTTGCGCTGCTCATCGCCTCAATCGCTGCGCACGCGCAAGAGGGAACGATGCTGCGCCCTGACGACAAAGCTCCGCTCGTCGTTGACGGCGTGAGCGAGAGCGACGTGTTCGGCATGGGGCGTTCGGTCGAAGTGCGCGGCACGATTAAGAAAGGCGTCATCGCTTTCGGCGGCGACGTGTTGGTCGAAGGCCGCGTCGAAGGCGATGTCGCAGCCATCGGCGGCTCTGTCGTTCAACGCGAAGGCTCGTATATCGGCGGCGACGTGTTGGTCTTCGGCGGCGCATATCATCACGGCAAGACCGCGCCCGCGCGCCAGCCCGAAAGCATGACCATCATGTACGCTGGCTATGAACAGGAGTTGCGCGAGATGATGCGCAATCCATTCTCGCTGCTCTCGCCGCAATGGTCTCTGGCTTATCTGGGGCAGCGTCTCCTGGCAGTCCTCTTCTGGTTCATCGCTTCACTCGCACTAACCGCCGTCACGCCGGGCGCAGTCAGCCGCGCCGTCGCGCGTCTCAGATTGACCAACGTGCGCGTCGCCGTCATCGGATTCTTAGGCGCAGTCGTCTGCACTTTCGGCGTGCTGGCTTGCATGAACATGTTGCCCGTGCCGGTCGGCGTCGTGCTCGGCATCATGGCTCTGCTGCTCTTGATGATGTCCTATATCTTCGGGCGCGTGGTGATTCACGCGGCGGCGGGGCGTTGGTTGCAGCGACGCTTCTTTGCCGAAGGGAAGCGTTCGGAGACGGTCGCGCTGCTGTTGGGCGCGGCGTTCTGGACGCTCGTTTTATCACTGCCTTACATCTGGCCTCTGGTCGTTGGCGCGCTCCTTGTGGCGAGCCTCGGCCTCACGCTGACGGCGCGTTATCGCATCGGCTGGAAGCAACCCGCCGAGAGACTTTAGAGCGATACTGTCATTCACCGCAGAGACGCAGAGAGCAGACAAAGGAAACAATCAAGCATGAGAAGCAAGCTAAGCATGGTTCTTAAGAAATATAGATAACTTGCTTTTTATGCTTCTTCAATCTCTGCGTCTCCGCGTCTCTGCGGTGAATAAAAACTCTTCTGAAAAGCAGCAATCCTGTAACCAAAACGGCATGTCCCTCGTCTAATTAGTGTGAGCGGATTTCTGCCCCGAAAGCCCCCGCGCGGTGTTTTTACAGTAAGGACAGTAGATAGCGCATGAGCCTGCATCTAAGGCAACTTAGTGTCGCGTGCGAGCGTATAAAAGCTCTGAACAGACGCGTTCGCGCCGGTCAACAATAAAGTAAAAGTCATGAAAACACTTCTTTTATCAATCGCGCTGGCTCTGTTTGCGCTCACTGTCTCAGGCCAGACTCCTGCGCCTTCACCAGCCGCGCCGACCGATCCGATGAGCATGGGCATCACGCCCAACCTGGCCGTCGGCGAGGTGACGGCGATTGACGAGGCTGGCAATCGCATCAACGTCAAGACGAAAGACGGCGACATCGCTGTCCTGATAGACGCGAAGACCATCTACTTGAAAGCTCAGCCGGGCGCGAAGGATTTGAAGGGCGCGACGCCCATCACGCTCGCGGAAATCGGCGTCGGCGATGGCGTCATCGCGCTCGGTCGCGTCGCTGAAGATAAAAAGTCCGTGCCCGCCAAGCGCGTCGTCTTGATGACCAAAGCCGACATCGCGCAGAAGCAGGAGCACGACCGTCAGGAATGGCAACGGCGCGGCATCGTCGGTCGCATCGTCTCGCTCAACAACGATACCAAAGAGATTAATTTGATGATGCGCGCTCCCGGCGGCGAGCGTCCCGTGACGATCTCGGCTTCCGACAAAGCCGTCTTGCGTCGTTACGCTCCCGACTCCGTCAAGTTCAGCGATGCCAAGCCGAGTTCTTTCGCGGAACTGAAGGTCGGCGATCAATTGCGCGCGCTCGGCGAGAAAAGCGCGGACGGCACACACTTCGCGCCGGAAGAGATCGTCTCCGGCTCGTTCCGCATGGTTGGCGGCGCGATTACCGTCATCAATCCGGCGAAGAATGAGATTACGATTAACAACTTGCAGACCAGCCAGCCCGTCACCATTGTCGTCAACAAAGATTCGCTGATGCGTCGCATTCCGCCTGAGATGGCCGCGATGATCGCTCAGCGACAAGCGCAAGCTGCCGCAGGCGGCGGCGGCGGAGGTCAGCCTTCGGGACAGGGCGCGGGCAATGGACAGGGACGCGGCGGCGGTAATGGCGGTGGCGGCGGTCGTGATTTCGACGCGATGCTTGAGCGTCTGCCCGTCGTCACTCTCGCGGATTTGAAGAAGGGCGATGTCATCGCCGTCTCAAGTACGACGGGCGTCGACCCGACGCGCGTGACCGCGATCAAGCTCGTCGCAGGCATCGAAGCTTTAATGACCCGCGCGTCCGGCCCGGCGGGGCAGGGCGGCCAAGCTCCGTCCCTCAATGTGCCCGGCCTCGACAGCATCGGGGGACCGTGAAAAGCAGGAGTCAGAACTCAGGATTCAGGAGTCAGAATGAAAACGGTTTCGGCTTCTTCATTCTGACTTCTGAGTCCTGAGTTCTCAGAGGATTATCAAATGCCCTTATTTCAAAAATTTATGTTGAGAAGCATCGTATTAAGCGTCGCTTTTATTTTATGCGTCGCGTCGGTTTTCGCGCAGCAGTCTACGGGCGGTTTGCGCGGGCAGGTGGTGGACGAGTTCGGCGGCCTGATCGTCGGCGCGTCCGTCACGGCGGTGGACGCGAGCGGCAAAGAGAAGAGCGTCGTCACGGACAGCGACGGCAATTATGTGTTGAGCGGGCTTGCGCCCGGCAAGTATACCGTGCGCGTCGTCGCGCCGGGCTTTGCGCTTTTTGAGAACACCGAAGTTGAGGTCGCCGCCGGACAGCGCGCGCAGCTTAAAATCAGTCTGAGCGTTTCGCTTGAAAAGCAGGAAGTGACGGTCGCGGAAGAGAATCCCGTGAGCACTGATCCTGAGAACAACGCGGGCGCGCTTGTCCTGCGCGGCTCGGATTTGGACTCGCTGCCGGACGACCCGGACGAGTTGGCCGCAGCTTTGCAAGCTCTCGCAGGCCCGTCCGCCGGGCCGAACGGCGGGCAGTTTTTCATAGACGGTTTCACGGGCGGGCGTCTGCCGCCGAAAGAATCCATCCGCGAGATTCGCATCAACCAGAATCCTTTCTCGGCGGAGTTTGATCGTTTGGGATTCGGGCGCGTAGAGATTTTGACCAAGCCCGGAACTGACAAGCTGCGCGGGCAGGTCTTTCTGAATTTCAACGACGAAAGCCTCAACTCGCGCAACCCGTTCGCGTCGAACCGCGCGCCGTATCAATCGAGACAGTACGGCGGCAATTTGAGCGGCCCCGTGATTGCGAAGAAGGCTTCGTTCTTTCTGGATTTCGAGCGGCGCGAGATTGACGACAACGCGGTCGTCAACGCTTTCATTCTCGACACGGCTAATCCAAACAATCCGGCTGTGCCTTTCAGCCTCGCGGTCTTGACGCCCTCGCGGCGCACGACTTTTAGCCCGCGCTTCGATTATCAAATCAACACCAGTAACACGCTCGTCGCGCGCTACACTTTCACGCAGAGCAGTCTGCAAAACGCGGGCGTCGGCGGCTTTTCGCTCCCCTCGCGCGCCTTCAATACCGCTTTCAAGGAACACACTTTACAGTTGACCGAGACGGCTGTGCTGTCTCCGACGGTGGTCAACGAAACGCGTTTTCAATACATCCGCAGACGCAGCAATCAGAACGGCGATAACACGCAACCGACGATTGTCGTCAACGACGCCTTCACGGGCGGCGGCTCGCAGGTCGGACTCTCATTCACCAACGAGGATCGCTGGGAACTGCAAAACAACACGTCATGGATGATGGGGCATCACTCGTTCAAAGCGGGCGTCAAATTGCGCGGCGTGCGAATCACCGATTTTTCACAGAACAATTTCGGCGGAACTTACGTCTTCAGCTCGCTCGAACAATACCGGCAGACGTTGCTCGGCAATCCGCTTGGGCGTCCGACTCAGTTCCTCATCGCCGGCGGCGACCCGGAAGCGCGCGTGAGCCAGATAGATTTCGGCGGCTACATACAGGACGACTGGCGCATGCGCCCGAACTTCACTTTGAGCACGGGGCTGCGTTATGAGAATCAGAATAACATCAAGAGCAATCTCAACTTTGCTCCGCGCATAGCGTTCGCGTGGTCGCCCGGAGCGGGCGGAGCGCGCCAGCCAAAGACGGTTGTGCGCGGCGGAGTCGGCGTCTTCTACGACCGCTTTGGCGAGAACCTGACGCTCTTGAGCAATCGCTTTGACGGCAGCGCAACATCGCAACAGCAGTTTCTCATCACGACGGCGACGGTTGACGGCACAAACATTCTCAGTCAATTCCCGAACCGTCCCACGCTGGCGCAGTTGAGCGCGCTCAACCAGCCGCAGACCATTCGGCTCGTCGCAGGCGACCTGCAAGCTCCGTACACGATGCAAGCGGCCATCAGCGTAGAGCGTCAGCTTCCGTACAGAATCACGCTGGCGACGACCTTCGTCAGCTCGCGCACGCTGCACATGCTGCGCGTGCGCAACATCAACACGCCGCTTCCCGGAACTTTCAATCCGGCTGTGCCCGGCAGCGGCGTCTATCCCTTCGGCCTGAACGCCAACGGGACTGTGAATCGAAACGATTATTACCAGTATGAATCAACGGGCAGGCTCAATCAGAACCAGTTGATTATCAACCTCAACAATCGCCTGAATCCGAACTTCACTCTCTTTGCGACCTACGTCCTCGGCAAAGCCAGTGGCGACACTGACGGGGCGGGGACGTTTCCGGCTAACACCTATGATTTGAGCACGGAGTATGGTCGCTCGTCTTTCGACGTGCGTCAGCGCTTGTTTCTCGGCGGCTCGTTCGGCGTGCCGTGGGGGCTGCGCTTGAATCCGTTCATCATCGCTTCGTCGGGGCGGCCTTTCAATATCACGACGGGCTTCGACGCCAACGGCGACGCGCAGTTCACCGAGCGGCCTTCGTTCGCGCCCGCCGGAGCGGATTGTAGTGCGCTGAATATTCGTTGCACTCGTTTCGGCAACTTCAACCTGACGCCCGCGCCCGGCGAAGAGATTATCCCGCGCAACTTCGGCGAAGGCCCGGCCTTCTTCGCGGTCAACATGCGCGTCAGTAAGACGTTCGGCTTCGGCGAGATCAAGCCGAGCCGCGCGGCCACTTCCGGCCAGCAAAATGGCGGACGCGGAGCAGGCGGCGACGGCGGTGGACGCGGCGGCGGTGGCGGACGAGGTGGCGGCGGTGGCGGTCGTGGCGGCGGCGCACTCGGCGCGGGCGGACTCTTCGGCGGCGGTGGCGGCGGCAGCGCTGCGGCGGAGAAGCGTTATAACTTTACCTTCTCCGTACAGGTATCGAATCTCTTTAATCACAACAACCCGGGCGTGCCGGTCGGCAACTTGAGGTCGCCCTTCTTCGGCCAGTCGAATGCGACCGCCGGAAGCTTCGGCTTTGGCGGCGGCAACGCGGCGGCGGGCAATCGCCGGGTTGAAGCGCAAATCCGCTTCACTTTCTAAAGCGTAAAAGGGAAACACTGGCTCTCTCATTTCCACGCGAGAGATACTCGAATCAGACCGAACTCGATTCGGTTTTGGTTCGTATCTCTCGGTGGAATCTTAGCTTTACCTTCTCGCAACCGAATCGTCCCGTCGCCCTTTAATTTGAAAGGATCAAATTTATGAAACAGAAGTTCCCCTCTGCGCTCGCCGCGCTCCTCCTTCTGCTGTTGATGCTCTGTGGCGCGCAGGCTCAAGAGAAGCCCCCCGCCGCACCGCAGGCGACGGGCGGCGCGGGCAAAGTTTCGACGCCGACCGCTACAAACACTGTGACCGCGACTTCAAACAAGATCGTCATCACGGCCACGACCTCGCCGATGGATTTAGCGCACGCGGCTTATCTCGCGCAGGGCGGCGATAAGGCTCGCAACTTGAAAAACATGGTCGTGACGGGCAGCGTGGATTTGTTCGCTCCCAACTCTTTGCAATCCGTGCCGGGCAAATTCGCCATGGTCACGGCGGGCGAGCGTTCACGCATCGAGATTCAGTCTCCGGTCATCACCATCAGGCAGATTTCGGACGGCACGCGAAATTACTCCTCAGTCCCGCAGGTGCAGTTTCCCGATCCGAATAAGTTCGGCCTGAGAGTGCTGATGAGATATAACCAGTCCGGTTACGTGGTCTCGGCCTTGCCCGACAACAAAAAGCTGCGCTGCTTTCGCATCACAGACCCGGAGGGCAATGTGACGGACTTTTCCGTTGACCTTGAGACGGGACGCGTGATGAGCTTTGTGATTCCTTACAACGGTTTGGTTTTCGGTCAGGAGAATAAATCGTTCAAAGAGATTGACGGCGTGCTCGTGCCTTACAACTTCACACAGCGACTTGAGATGCGGCAGGGCGCGGCCTACGCCGATTTCAAGAGCAAAGATGTAAAACTCAATATCGAGCTTGGCGAAGACATGTTCGAGATTCCGGAACAGAAGTAAAAACGTCAGTTCGACGTAAAGCCTTCAACCAGCCTGCGTGAGCAGGCGAGAGAGTGTAGCCCCACGCGTCAGCGTGGGGGACAGAGCAACGTTAGAGATTAAGCCTGCGTGAGCAGGCGACAGATGATTGCTTTGCCTTTCATCTGTCGCCTACTCACGCAGGCTCTTTTGAATTTGATGTGCCTCTGTCCCCATGCTCACGCATGGGGCTAGACTCTGACCGCCTGCTCACGCAGGCTCTGTGAGTTTCCTTGCTTATCTCGAACTGACGCAAAAAAGGTTCAAGGTTAAGAGCATTTACTTCTAACCTTGAACCTTAAACTTTGAACCTTGAACCCTTTTTCAGATACTAAGAATTTCGTGCTCTTTGGATTTCGCCAGTTCGTCAATCTTGGAGATGTAAGTGTTGGTGAGCTTCTGCACTTCGTCGAGGCCGTCGCGCTCGTTGTCCTCTGAGATGGCTTTGTCTTTGAGCAGCTTCTTCAAACGCTCGTTGGCGTCGCGGCGCAGGGTGCGAACGGCTGTGCGATGGTCTTCCGCGATCTCGTGAACCTGTTTGGCGAGCTGCTTGCGCCGCTCTTCGGTCAGAGGCGGAATCGGAATCCGCACGAGCTTGCCATCATTCGAGGGATTGAGGCCGAGGTCTGCGGCGCGAATCGCTTTCTCAATCGCGCCGAGCTGCGTCTGATCCCACGGCTGCACGGTCAACATCTGCGGCTCAGGCACATGCACCGAAGCCATCTGGCTGAGCGGCGTCGGCGTGCCGTAATACTCGACCACCACGTTGTCGAGCAGGCTCACCGCCGCGCGTCCAGTCCTCACGGTCGCCAGCTTGCGCCTCACGTCGTCAATCACCGTCTCCATGCGCGGGCGCGTTTCTTTAATCACATCTTTCTCAGACATATTAAATTTCTCCGAAATTTAATGTTCAAGGTTTAAGGTTCAAAGTTCAAGGTTTTGAGCTTTCTAACCCTGCACCTTAAACTTTGAACCTCGAACTATTTTTCCACGCAGACGCGCGTGCCGACGCCCGCTTCGCCCATCACGACGCGCATGATATTGCCGTCGGTTCTCATGTTAAAGACGACGATGGGCAGCCGGTTATCCATGCACAAAGAGATGGCCGAAGCATCCATCACTTTCAACTGCTGCTCCAAAACTTCCTGATACGTGATGCAATCATAACGCGTCGCCGTCGGGTCTTGCATCGGGTCTGCGTTGTAGATGCCTTCGACCTTCGTGGCTTTCAAAATCACGTCCGCCTTGATTTCAAGTGCGCGCAAGGCCGCCGCCGAATCGGTCGTGAAATAAGGATTGCCCGTCCCCGCCGCGAAGATGACGACGCGCCCTTTTTCCAGGTGGCGCACGGCGCGGCGGCGGATGAAAGATTCTGCGAGCTGCGGGATGGCGATGGCCGACATCACGCGCGTGTACACGTCAAGCTTTTCGAGCGCGTCTTGCAAGACGACCGCGTTCATGACGGTCGCCAGCATCCCTATGTAATCCGCGCTTGAGCGATCCATGTTGCCCGCGCTCTTCGAGACGCCGCGAAAAATATTGCCGCCGCCGACGACGACCGCGACTTCGACCCCAAGCGCGCGCACCTCTTTAATCTCTTCGGCGACAGAGCGCGCGATGTTCACGTCAATGCCGTAATTCTGCGCGCCCATCAGGGCTTCGCCCGAAATTTTTAAGAGGATACGCTTGAAAGCCGGTTCGGCCACGTTGGTTGCAACTGATGACATGATGATACTCAAGGTTCAAGGTTCAAAGTTCAAAGTTCAAGGTCGGAAACATTCTAACCTTAAACTTTGAACCTTGAACCTTGAACTTTACTGTCCCGCGAGCGCGGCCACTTCGTCGCCGAAATCCTCGTCGCGCTTGGCTAATCCCTCGCCCATTTTGTAGCGCGCGAAGCGGCGAATGGAAATCCTCTCGCCCGTCTTGGCGGTCTTTTCCGTCACAAGCTCGCCGACCGTCTTGGCGGAATCTTTGACGAACGGCTGATCCAAAAGCACCGTCTCCTCATAAAACTTGTTGAGGCGACCCTCGACGATCTTATCAATCACCTGCTCGGGCTTGTTGGCGTTCTTCGGATCGTTTTTGGCCTGCGCGCGCGCAATCTCGCGCTCTTTATCAAGATCGCCCGCCGGAACTTCATCGCGCGAGACGTAACGCGGCTCAGCCGCCGCGACATGCATCGCCACATCTTTGACGAGCTGTTGAAACTCTTCGCCGCGCGCGACGAAATCGGTCTCGCAGTTGACTTCGACCAACACGCCGACCTTGCCGCCCATGTGTATGTAAGAGCCGACCGCGCCTTCGGCGGCGATGCGTCCCTCTTTCTTGCGCGCGGAGGCGAGGCCGCGCTTGCGCAACAGCTCAATCGCCTGATCCTCGTTACCGCCTGCTTCGGTGAGCGCGTTCTTGCATTCCATCATGCCTGCGCCGGTTTTCTCGCGGAGCGACTTGACTGCGCTCGCCGTAATCTCTGCCATTGGTATAAATCTCCTTACTATAAAATTGCATAGAACACAGGACTCAGAACTCGGATTCAGAATTAAAAGCTGAAGCCGTTTTTTCTTCTGACTCCTGAGTTCTGAATTCTGAGTCCTGCTTTAAGAAAAAGCGCAGCCCGGCGGGTTCATCCGCTTGTGGAGGCTGCGCTCGCCGAAAAATTGAAACCTTTGACTGTTAACTTTGCCTTAGCTGGCGATGCCGACGGATTCCGCGCTCTTCTCCTGCTCGGCGGAACTGGACGGGCGCGAGTCTGCTTCGTCGCCGCCGCCGTCTGCGCCGCGCACGCCGGTTCCGGCCTGCTCATGATCGCCGACGCTGTCGGGCTGTTGTCCGGTCTTGCCGAAGCCCTGATTGCCGGGGACGGAAACCTGCGTCTCGCCCGTCTGCGCGCCCGCTCCCATGTCGGTCACATTCTCGGCCTCGCGTCCGGGGTCGCGGCTCGTCGTCACGCTGCTCGTGTTATCGCCGCTCGCGCTCCGGTCGCGCCTGCGTCCTCTCGCGCCGTCGGCTTCCGCTTCCGCAGCCATTGCCTCTCTGCCTTCGGCTTCGTCCGCTCCTTCAGTGACCATCTGCTGTCCTTCGAGAACGGCGTCCGCGATTCTGGAAGCGAAGAGACGGACGGCGCGCAGGGCGTCGTCGTTGCCGGGAATGATGTAGTCAATCCCGTCGGGCGAGCAGTTAGTGTCAACCACCGCTACGACCGGAATGCCGAGGCGATTGGCTTCGGCGACGGCGATCTCTTCTTTGCGCACGTCAATGATAAAGATGGCGTCGGGCAGGCGCGTCATGCTCTTGATGCCCGACAGGTTCTTGTTCAAGCTCTCGCGCTCGCGGTCGAGCTTGATGCGCTCTTTCTTCGTCAGCTTCTCGTAACGACCGTCGGTCTGCATCGCTTCAAGGTCTTTGAGACGCTTGATGGATTTCTGGACGGTCTGGAAGTTGGTCAAGAGTCCGCCGAGCCAGCGTTGGTTGATGTAATACTGTCCGGCGCGCTCGGCCTCTTCGCGGATGGCGTCCTGCGCCTGTCGCTTAGTGCCGACGAAGAGCACAGTCTTGCCGCGATCTTCGCCGATCAAGTTCGTCATGAACTGGATGGCGTCGCGGAACATGCGCTGCGTCTTCTGCAAGTCAATAATGTAAATGCCGTTGCGCTCACCGAAAATGTATTCCTTCATTTTCGGATTCCAGCGCCTCACCTGATGGCCGAAGTGCACACCGGCCTCCAGCAATTCTTTCATCGTAACCGAAGCCAAAAGAAATCTCCTTTACATGATGTTGGTTTATGTACTCGCCGCCGCTCACAGGCTTCTTCCTTAATAAGAAGCAACCAAACGGACGACAGCAATGGTTTTCAGTTTTTAGTTTTCAGTTTTTAGAAATCAGCGACAAGCTGAAAACTAAAAGCTGAAAACTGAAAACTATCTCTTCGAGAACTGGAAGCGCTTGCGCGCGCCCTTCTGTCCGTACTTCTTGCGCTCTTTGATGCGCGGGTCGCGTGTGACGAGTCCGGCCTGCTTGAGCGCGCGGCGCAGGTCGGCGTTGAATTCCATCAAGGCGCGCGTGATGCCGTGACGAATCGCTCCGGCCTGCCCGGCAGGGCCGCCGCCCGCGACGTTGACGTAAATGTCAAACTTGCTCGTCGTCTCGGTCAATTGCAAAGGCTGGCGAATAATCATCCGCAGGGTCTCGTTCGGGAAATACTGCTCGAACGCTTTTTTGTTGACCTGCACTTCGCCGCTGCCGGGTCGCAAATAGACGCGCGCCGTCGAAGTCTTGCGCCGCCCCGTTCCGTAATATTGAATCTCAGCCACAGTCTTATCTATCCTTCAAAAAAACTTTTCAGATTGTTTATGCTTTTTCAGTGCGAGTGGGGATGTCGAGCGATTGGGGCTTTTGCGCCGTGTGCGGGTGGTCGGCGTCGGCGTAAACCTTGAGTTTTTTCGCCATCGCCTTGCCCAGCTTGTTTTTGGGCAGCATGCCTTTAATCGCTATCTCAAGCACGCGCTCGGGATGACGCGCGAACTGATCCTGCACGGAAATCTCGCGCAGGCCGCCCGGATAGAGCGTGTGATGACGATAGACCTTCTGCTCGGCTTTTGAACCCTTGAAAACGGCTTTGCGGGCGTTAATCACGATCACGTGATCGCCCATGTCCATAAACGGCGTCCACTGCGGATTGTTTTTGCCCGACAGGACGCGCGCCACTTCCGTAGCCAGCCGCCCGACCGTCCGCCCCGCCGCATCAACGACGTACCACTTGCGATTGTCAGCGAGCTTCGTGCCGCTGGGAAAGTATGTTGACATAGATAACTCTCTCTGATTAAAGCGTCCAAAACGCGAACGGTTAGAATAACGAAATGCTCAGAAAATTGTCAAGTTGACGGCGACGTTCTCGCGTGTTGATGCGTCGGGACGGCACATAAAAAGGAGGCTCTCCTGCGCAAGCTTTTGGAGAACCTCCTTTTCAGGTAAATCGGTTTTCAAGCTCCGGTTAAGGCGTCGAGCTGCTTGGCTGTGACGCTGGCGGCGTCTGAGCCGGTGGCTGCGAGCCGTCGTTGCGTTTGAGCTTCGGCGGGTCGGCGGGCTTGGTCTCCGCAGGCGGAGCATTCGTCTCGTCCGGCGGCGGCGTGCGACGCTTGAGCGTCGGGCGGTCTGATGCTCCGTCATCGCCGCTTGAGATGTCGCCTGCCGTCGTGATGCGTGCGTTGGAGAGCCGCATCAGGCGAGCCTTGACGCGCTGAAATTCCGAAGTGCTGATGACGTATTCTTCACGCTCCGGGAAACGCGCCACGAGGTCGAGCGAGGCTGCGCGCCGGTCTGGCGGCTGCGGGTGCGTGGAAAAAGCTCTGGAGATGAGTCCCGGCTTCTTCTGGCTCTTCGACGTGAGCTTCTCGAACATCGTCGCCATCGCGGTCGGGTCGTAGCCTGCGGCGTAGAGATACTGCACGCCGAGCTTGTCCGCTTCGGATTCCGCGCCCCGGCTGAACTTCATGAAGGCTGCCATGAGTCCGAGTCCGGCAGTGTTTTGTAAGATCATGCCCGGAATGCCGCCGAGTAAAATCGTTCCGGCGATAGCTCCGATCTGCATCGCATTCATCTTCGCCTGATTCTCCATCGCGTGGCGCGCGGCGACGTGTCCGATCTCGTGCGCCATCACGCCCGCCAGTTCCGCCTCGTTGTCAGCCGCGAGAATCAGCCCGCGATTGACGTAGAAGAAACCGCCCGGCAGCGCGAAAGCGTTAACCTCATCCGTGTCCACGACTTTAATAGTGAAAGGAATTTTGGCGTCCGAGTGGAGGACTATGTTCTGACCGACGCGATTGATGTATTCGGTCACGACCGGGTCATCGATGAACTTGACCTGCTTGTCTATCTCGGCGGCGATCATGCGTCCCTGTCTGATCTCGCTCTCAGTGCCTCCGGCCAGCTTGGCAAAGATGCCTTTATTAATATTGCGCTTGCCGATCATGGCCGGGTCTTCGTCCGTACTGAGCGGGCGTTTGTTCGTAGCGGAGGTGGTTTGCGCGGGCTGAGCTTTCTGCTCCTGCTTCTTGTCCGCCGCGTCTTTCTTCTGCCCGGACTTGTTCTGTTCCTGCGTCGTTGCGGTCTGTGTTTGCTGCTGCTGTAGCGGCGCGGCTGCGGCGGCGACTGCGCTCAGCCACAGCGAGAGGGCGAGCGCGAGGGCTGTAGCGGCGCGAGAGAAGCGACTACTCATGGAATGCCTCCAAAAACTCTTGAGAACGTTCAAAGCCGAGGGAGAAAAGCCGTCGCTCCTTTGTGTTCGAGCGATAAGCTTTTCTCGCTTATATGTCGCACGGCTTCTCTTAAAAAAGCTGGCGACGCGTGTTTCTTAAATTCAAAAGAAGGGGTTGCGGCGCGCCTCTCGCCTTTCAGGAAATCATCCGTCTGACTCTCTGAGGGTTAGCTTAACTTGCGCGCTGGCATGACGTTGGATGCAACCTCACGCCCGCAGGTTGCGCCGCTGCCCGTCTGCCAGCCTCCTCGAAAGCCGTTTTCCGTTAATTCTCAAACTCCCGAAAGGATTCGTCTGCGGCCTGCATTATAACAGCAAGCGGACGCAAATGATAAATATTGCGCGCCGCGCGGCCAGCGTGCTACAGTCGAAAACGGATGAGCCGGAGAAGCTTCGTCCGCCCTTCCCACAAATTTTTCAGACCCGGATGAGACGCGCACAGGATAAGATCAAGGACTTTATCGAGCCGCAAGCCTTCGAGGAAGTCCAGAACTACGCTGCCGACCCGGCTCGCGCGCTGGCCGCTTATCATTTCACGGACGCGACTTCGGACTTGATTGCGCGCTGGCTCGACGCGCTGGCCGATTTGCCGCGCCAACGCGGGGCGGCACGCGCTCTCGCCGGGCTGCGCGGCGTCGGCAAAAGCCACACGCTCGCGGCCTTTGGCGCGCTGGTCGCGCTGCCCGACCTGCGCTCGACCGTCAAGGACGCGCATGTGGCGACGAGCGCGCGTCGCCTGCTCAATCGTCGTTACATCGTCGCGCGCGTCGAACGCGGCACGCGTCCCTCTCTGATTGACGAGCTGCGCGAGGCTTTCGTCGCCAGCTTCGGCGGCAGCGAGGCCGAGTGGATGCACGAGCCTGCGGCGATGCTCGCCATCGCGGCGTCCCGTGCTTCGGACGCGCCGCTCGTCGTCATCATTGACACCTCTTTCGGTCGCCAGATGCGCGTGCAGCGAGACGACGGGCCTGTCTTGAGCGCGCTGGCCGAGGCCACCGAACAGGTCAACGCCTTTATCGCGCTCGCCCTCGACGACGACATAGAGAGCGCGGACGGCGCGAACGTCGCGCTCGCCGGATCGTTTCACATAGATTATCTAGACCCCGAACATCTCTATCGCGTCGCTGACCTGCATCTGTTTCAGAAGGACGCGCACGGTCGCGCCGCGCTGCATGACATCTATGCTTTTCTCCGAAACTCCGTCTCGGGCTTCAACTGGAGCGAGCCGCGCTTTTCAGCCATCTATCCCGTGCATCCACTGGTCGCGGACGTAGCTCCGGCAGTTCGTCTTTACGCGCCGAGCTTCGCTTTCCTGCCGTTCGCCGCCGCCTCTGTCTCGCGCGCGACCAATCGCCCCGCGCTCTCGCTCATCGGCCTTGATGAAGTCTTCGACCGCGCCGAGTATGAGCTGCGCAAGACCGAAGAACTGAGAGAAGCTTTTAGCGTTTACGACAGCCTTGCGACCAACGCTCTCGCGCAGATTCCGATCATGCAGAGGTTGCAGGCCAAGCTCGTCCTCAAAGGTCTCTTTATCCTCTCGCTCGACGGGCGCGGCGCGACGGCGCGCGAGCTGGGCGCGGCTCTGCTGCTTTATGATGAGAAGTCGCCCGAGGCGAGCACGGAACGTGTGCGCGAGATGCTCAAGCGTTTCGCGTTGGCCGCGCCCGCAGACGCTCTCGGCCAGAGCGAGGATGTCGGAGAGATTCGTTATCGCTTCAACATCAGCGCGTCCGCCGGATTCGACGGCGCGCTCGCCTCTGCCGCCAAATCGGTTGACGATGAAGCGACGAACGATCTCTTGCGCGTCGTGGCGCGCACGCGTTTCGAGGACTGGCCTTTCACGGAGACAGAAGGCGGCGCGCGTCCGCGCGAAGACGCGGAGCTGTTGTTGATGTGGCGCGGCATGGCGCGTCGCGGTCGCCTCGTCTGGCAGGCTTTGGAAGAAGGTTACGCGCCGCTCTCTTCGCGCGCACGGTCGAAGAAAGGCGTTGGCGCGAGCGATTGGGAGATCGTCATGCTCGCCCCGCGCATCGCCGACGAGAAACTTGCTGAACACGATGCCTCTCATGATGACGCGGAGGGCGCGGCGTGGTCGCCGTTTGCTGTGTGGTCGCCTGCGGCTCTGACCGCCGAAGAGACCGAATCCCTGCGCCGCCTCGTCGCCTTGAGGACTGACAATGCTCTCATCTCAGAGTTCGGCGAGACTGCGCGCGCCGCCGAGCGGACGCACACCGCGCTCGTCGCGCGCATCTGGACGCGCGTCTACATGGATGACGGCCTGCTCATGACGGGCGAGGTGCGTCATCCGTTCACGGATGAAGGGCGCGCGGCACAGACTCTCGCAGAGATGTTGGGGCGTCTGCTCGCGCCGATGTTCGCCGGGCGTTTCCCGCAGCATCCGGTCTTCACCGAGCCGCTCGGCGAAACCGAAGTCGCGCGACTCGTGAGCGGGCTTTTCGGCGGCGCGAATCAAGGCTCTGCGAGCGTGCAGGAACTCGCGCGGCTCTTCGCCTCTCCGCTCGGCCTCGTCTCTTTGCGCGGCGAGGTCTACGCGCTCGAAGCGGGCGATCAGGTCTTGAAGCAAGGCTGGGTGCGCGACGTGCTCGCGCTGACGGATGAAGCGGACGGCGAGGTCGTGCCGCTCGAAGAGATTTACGACAAGCTGAGAAGCGAGCCTTACGGTTTGATGAGCGAGGCGCAGCATCTCATCCTGGCCGCGCTCGTCGCGCAGCGTCGAATCGAGTTGGTGACGGAAAGCGGTGACCGCATCGGTCGGCGCACGCTCGACCTCAAGCTGCGTTGGGACGAGATTACGGGCATCGCGCGCGCGGCCACGCTCCTGCACGGCGCGGAAGAGCTGACCGAGTGGGCGCGGCTCTTAACGCATCAGCCGGAGCTAAGCTCAATCGCAGACCCTGCGGCGCGCGAGGGCGTGCGAGCCTCTCTCGCTGAATGGCTCGAAGCCTGGCGCAGCACGTACCTTCTGGAAAATTCCGACTCGCTGCCCGACACGGGCTTGACGACGCGGACGTGGAAGCTGGCGGCGAGCGTGCGCAAGAGTTTCGGCGCGGCGGCGGACGCAGTCGAGGCCGCGCTGGCCGACATCATCTCGCTCGAAGAGGGTTTGCAGCGCGTGGCCGACGCCTTCGGCGATTCATCCGAACAGTTCGAGCGCAACACGGAACAGCTCACACAGCTCAGCAACTTCATCGCGGGGCTTGCTTCGAGAGAGCGTGTGCGCCAGTACCTTGCGATGGCCGAGCCGACGACGGTTGACGAGATCGAGAGCGCGCGGCGCGAGCTGTCGGCGATGCTCGAAGACATGCAGAGCCTTTTTGACCGCGAGTCGAACCGGCGTTTCGATATTTTATGGCGCGAGTTTCATGCGCGTTACGGCGAGCATTACGCGACGATGCACGCCGAGACGGTCGGCGCGAACTCGAACCGGCGCGCGATTGACGAGCTGACGCGAGGGCTTGAGTGGCGCGAGTTTGAAGCTCTCTCGAATCTCTCCATCATCAATCGCACGCATTGGGAACAGGCCGCAGCTTTGCTCTCCGAGGCTCGTCAGGCATCCTGCGATTTGAATGTGCGGCAGCTCTTGACGGAGCGTCCGGCCTGCGTCTGTGCGTTTCGTCTCTCACGCGCCGGAAGCTTGACAGCCTTGCCGCAGGAATTAACGGAGATGTTGGAGCACGGGCGGCATGCTTATCGCCGCACGCTCTCGCTCCTGAGCACGCCGCTGGCGATTGCGCTCGACGCCATCGCGCGCAAAGGCGAGGAGACTGAGCTGGCGAGCCGCGCGCGCCATCTCTCCGGCGCGTTCGCGCGCGGCACGGAGCACGAGCGGTTCACGCGCGCGGACGTGCAGCTCATCGAGCAGGCTTTGCAAAGAATGGCGACGCCGCCGCCCGTCCGCGTGCGCGTCCCCGTGGACGAGTACGGACTTTTGACGCGGGATGAATTGCGCGCGCGCCTCAATCAATGGCTCGACGAGCTGCCGGATCAGCCCGCGCTCGTCGAGGTCGTCAGCGAAAGCGATGAAGCGTAAAGCGAAAAGCGAAAGAGGCGAAAAGGGGAAGAGGGGAAGAGGGAAGACGAGCGATAAGCTTGCTCCCTTTTCCCTTTCGACTTTTCCACACGATTCGTCCGTCTCCATCATCGGAGCGGGCAGGCTCGGCGTCGCGCTCGGAATCGCTCTGGCCGCGCGCGGCTTTGAGGTCGAAGCCATCGTCGCGCGTCGCCTCAGTCATGCTCGCCGCGCCGCCAAGCTTATCGGACAACGGACGCGCGCTCTTTCATCTGCGCAATTGGATAAGCTCAAGCCCGCAAGCATTGTTTTCATCACGACGCCGGATGATGTGATTGAGAGTGTGGCGGAAGAGCTTGCCGCGTCAATCAAGGGAAGCGTTCGCGGAAGCGTCGCGCTGCACGCGAGCGGCGCGCTCTCGTCGGAAGTCTTGCACGCCTTGCGCGCCGTCGGTTTCGAGACAGGCTCGATGCATCCGCTCATCTCTGTGAGCGATCCTCTCGTGGGCGCGGAGAGTCTGGCCGAGGCTCACTTCTGCATCGAAGGCCAGCCGCGCGCCGCGCGTCTCGCGCGCTCACTGGTGCGCTCTCTCGGCGGGCGAAGCTTTTCCATCAAGACGAAGGACAAAGCTTTGTATCACGCGGCGGCGGTGATGTCTTCGGGACACGTGGTCGCGCTCTTCGACCTCGCGGCAGAGCTGCTTGAGAGTTGCGGCTTATCTAATAAGCAGTCGCGCGCGGCTCTGCTGCCGCTCATGAAGAGCACGCTCGAAAATTTATCGAGACACACGCCCGCGCGCGCGCTGACCGGAACTTTCGCGCGCGCAGACCTCTCGACTGTGATTAAACATCTCGCCGCGCTGCAAACATCAAACTCACGCGAAGCCCTTCGAGCTTACGCGCTGCTCGGCCTGCGCTCAATCGAGCTGGCGAAAGAGAACGGCGCAGACGCTTTAACTCTCAAAAAAATTTCGAGCACGCTCCAAATAGTTTTGAAAAACGAAAAGAGATGAGCTTTTCCTTTGCGCCTTTGCGTGAGAAAGTTTTTCACGCAAAGGCGCAAAGAAGAATCGCGTTTAGTCTTCACGAAAGCTGACGTGGTTGCCGTCGGTGACTGTGTGGTTGTTGATGCCGAAGTGGCTGCGCTTGCGGATGCGGCTGAAGACGAAGAGGTTGAAGAAATGCATCACGCCGAGCACGACCAGGACGAGTCCGACTTTCCACGACAGAGCCTCGATGCCTTCGCGCGCGGTTTCGAGATTTTCGCTCAGCTTGAGCGCGAGGCTCACGTAGCCGAAGTTGATGAGATAAAAGCCCACGACCAGGAGGTGATTGACGGAATCCGCCAGCCCCTCGTTGCCGTGAAAGACATCCACCAGAAAAATGCGCCCGTTCTTGGATAAAGTCCGCGCAACCCACACGGTCAGAGCGATGCTGATGCCGAGATAGATCAGATATGTGATGACGACTGTGTTCATGTGGTCCTCCTTCGCTGCTGAAAAAAACTGATGAACCGCCTTTGTTCTTCATCAAGCGACGTGCCACGATGGATTGAACTGTAAATCAAAGCCTTGTTGAGCGGGCGGGCTGCTTTCTCTCTGGCAAGCTGCATTTGCGTGCGGCGGTTTTTGCAATTTGCCAGACGAGCCGATGGTCTTTGAGAGGCTGGACACGCTTGCGCCCTGCGCTTCTTTAGCGTTAAAGTTCAGTGCCCGACTTTAGCTCCTCGGTTTTCGCGCTGGCCTGCAACCGGAGGCCGCGTTTAACTCTTAAAAGGAATATTCTGCACATGAAAATAGCTTTGCGTTCGGCTTGCGTGATAATGGTGTTGGCGCTGGGGCTGCTGGTCGTCTCCAACACGAGAGGTCTCATGTCGCCACAGGATGAGCGCGCGGCGGCGATGAACAAGATTGCTCCGTGGGTGCTTGAGCGCACGGCGGGCGGCGCGCAGGCCGAGTTTCTCGTCGTGATGAATGAGCAGGCGGATTTGAGCGGCGCGAGAAATTTGAGGACGAAGCAGGAGAAGGGACGTTTCGTGCGCGACGCTCTGTGGAACAAAGCGCAGGCGACGCAAGGCTCTATCACTGACTGGCTCAAAGAGCACAATATCGAGTATCGCCAGTTCTACATCGTCAACATGCTGTGGGTGAAGGCCGATCAGAACGCGGCAATTGAGCTTGCCTCTCGCGCGGATGTCGCGCGTATCGAAGGCAATCCGAAGATTCATAACGAGCTGCCGCAGCCGATTCCAGTCTCAGACACGGCAGGCCGTCCTGACAGTACGGACGCTGTCGAGACTGGCATCAATCAAACACGCGCGCCGGAGGTTTGGGCGCAGGGCTTCACCGGACAGAACATCGTGGTGGGCGGCGCGGACACGGGCTATCTCTGGACGCACAACGCGCTGAAGAATCATTATCGCGGGTGGAACGGCGCGACGGCCAGTCATAACTTTAACTGGCATGACAGCATCCACACGGGCGGCGGGACTTGCGGCGCAAACGCCGTCGCGCCCTGTGATGATAGCGGGCATGGCACGCACACGATGGGCACTGCGGTCGGAGACGACGGCGGCACGAATCAAGTCGGGATGGCTCCCGGAGCCAAGTGGATTGGCTGCCGCAACATGGATCAGGGCAACGGCACGCCCGCCACTTACATGGAATGCTTCGAGTTCTTTCTCGCGCCGTATCCGGTCGGCGGCACTCCGGCGCAGGGCAACCCGACCTTAGCTCCCGACGTGACGACCAACTCCTGGGGCTGCCCCGCGTCCGAAGGCTGTTCGGCTGGCACTTTGCAGGCGGGCGTCGAGGCGCAACGCGCGGCAGGCATTATGATGGTCGTGGCGGCTGGCAATTCCGGCCCCTCTTGCTCGACCGTCTCTGATCCTCCGGCGATTTACGACGCCTCGTACACAGTCGGCGCGCTCTCGACCGGCACAACTAACGTCGCCAGCTTTAGCAGTCGCGGCCCGGTCACGGCTGACGGCAGCAATCGTCCCAAGCCGGACATCGCCGCGCCGGGCACGAACACGCGCTCGTCATATAACTCCGGTATCGCAGGCTATGCCAACCTGAGCGGGACTTCGATGGCGACGCCGCACGTCGCGGGCGCGGTCGCGCTGCTCTGGTCTGCGCAGCCGGGATTGATTAATAAAGTCAGCCAGACGGAAGTGATACTGAACAACGCCGCCGCGCATCTCACTTCGACCTTATGCAGCAGCAGCAACTTTCCGAATAATACTTTCGGCTACGGTCTGCTCGACATACGTTCCGCCGTGGATCAGGGCTTGAGATACGCCGTCCGTCCCTTTGACCTGGACGGCGACGGGAAGACGGATTTCGCCGTCTATCGCCCGAACGGCGACGGCAATGGCAACGGCAAATGGTTCATCTTGAACAGCGCGACTAACAGCAACACGCAACAACTGTTCGGCCTCAGCACAGACCTCCCAGTCCCCGGCGATTACAACGGCGACGGCGTCTCGGAGATAGCAGTCTTTCGCGGTTCAGAGGGAGCTTGGTACATCTCGCAAGGCTCTGCGCAAAACTTCACGCGTATCCCGTGGGGCATCAATGGCGACGTGCCCGTGCCAGCCGATTATGACGGCGACGGCAAGACAGACATCGCCGTGTGGCGTCCGTCGAACGGCGCTTGGTATGTCTTGCAGAGTTCGACCGGCGCGTTGAGCGCGCAAGCGTTCGGCACGAGCGGCGACAGGCCGGTCGCCGGAGATTACGATGGCGACGGCAAGTCGGACGTGGCCGTCTTTCGTCCCTCATCTGGCGTCTGGTACATCCTCAGAAGCACGAACAGCAGCCTGCTCTCAATTCAGTGGGGCACGAGCACGGACAAGCTGGCGCAAGGTTATTACGACGCGGACAGCAAGCTCGACATAGCCGTGTGGCGTCCCTCGAACGGCACTTGGTATATTCTCAAGAGCACGACTAACAACACTGCTTCCGACGCTATTCCGTGGGGCACGGCGGGCGATGTGCCCGCGCCGGGCGATTTTGAAGCCGACGGCAAATATGATGTCGGCGTCTTTCGCCCCTCGACCGGACAATGGTTCATCCGTCGCAGCTCAAACGGCACGCTCCTCGCCACGCAGTGGGGACAAAGCGGCGACCAGCCCGCGCTGACCGCCTATGTTCCATAAGTAGGAAGAAATACTCACGCAAAGGCGCAAAGGCGCAAAGAAAAGAGTTGAATCTTTCTTTGCGTCTTTGCGCCTTTGCGTGAGAACTTGTCTTACTCCTATAATTCACACATGTCTAACACACCCAGCGCAAGTTACAGCCTGACCCTGCGCGTCAGATTAGCGAGCCGCACGGGGACGCTCGGAGAATTGACCACCGCCATCGGACGCGCCGGAGGCGACATCGGCGCGATTGATATTGTCAGCGTCGGCTCGGATTTCGTCATCCGCGACATCACCGTCAACGCCGCTTCCGACACACACGGCGCGGAGATTATCGAAGCTATCCGCGACATAGACGGCGTCGAGTTTATCAACGTCTCGGACCGCACCTTCCTGATGCATCTCGGCGGCAAGATCGAAGTCGTCTCCAAAGTTCCCTTAAAGACTCGCGCAGACCTCTCGATGGCATACACGCCCGGCGTGGCGCGCGTCTGCGAAGCGATTCATCGTGACCCTGAGAAAGCATTTACTTTAACTATCAAGAAGAACATGGTGGCGGTCGTGACCGACGGCACAGCCGTGCTCGGCTTGGGCGACATAGGGCCTGCGGCGGCGATGCCAGTGATGGAAGGCAAGGCGCAGCTCTTCAAAGAGTTCGGCGGCGTGGATGCTTTCCCCATCGCGCTCTCGACCAAAGACCCTGACGAGATCGTCAGAACCATCAAAGCCATCTCGACCGCGTTCGGCGGGATTAACCTCGAAGACATCTCCGCGCCGCGCTGCTTCGAGATCGAAGATCGCTTGAAGGAAGAATTGGACATCCCTGTCTTTCATGACGACCAGCACGGCACGGCGGTCGTCGTCCTCGCCGCGCTCATCAACGCTTTAAAGATCGTCAAGAAAGAGATGAGTGAAGTGAAAGTGGTGGTCAACGGAGTCGGCGCGGCGGGCGTCGCCTGCACGAAGATCATCATGGCGGCGGGCGTCAGGAATGTCATCGGCTGCGACCAGCTCGGCGCGCTCTATCGCGGGCGGCGCGAGCATATGAACTGGATCAAGGAATGGTATTCGCGCAACACCAACCCGAACGAAGAGAAAGGGACAGTGCACGACGTGATACAGGGCGCGGATGTTTTTATGGGACTCTCCGCGCCGGGCGTGATAACGGTCGAAGACATAAAGAAGATGGCGGCCAAGCCCGTCGTCTTTGCGATGGCGAACCCTGTCCCCGAAATCATGCCTGAAGAAGCAGACCCTTACGTCGCCGTGATGGCGACCGGGCGTTCGGATTATCCGAACCAGATCAACAACGTGCTCTGCTTTCCCGGCATCTTTCGCGGCGCGCTCCAGTGTCGCGCCTCACGCATCAACGAAGAGATGAAGCTCGCCGCCGCACACGCCATCGCCTCGATCATCACCGACAACGAGCGCCGCCCCGACTACATCGTCCCCTCCGTCTTCGACAAACGCGTCGCCGAAGCGGTGGCGAAAGCCGTGGAGGAAGCGGCCTACACGACAGGCGTCGCACGGCGCGAGCGGGCGACGGTTGATTCAATGATGTAAGAGTTAGATAAGCTAAGAGCCGGTGCTTAAGCTTCACGACACAATCGGACGCGATCCTCTTCGAAGGTGAAGTCTTCTAAGTTTCCAATTTTCATCCACAGGCCGCAGTAGTCACAGAAGGCGTGACCGGGCATACTGTAAAAGTAATCGAAGAAGGGATGCGTTTTGATGAGTTTGCAATGAGCGCAGGTGAAGTGCCGCCCGTCATTGTGCAATCTCACGGTGCGACGCTGGCACTCGCACATATAGAAAATTCCGCTAAATAAAGAGAGCCGCAGATGATGACGGCTGACAGTGGTTTCTGCTATCTTGACGCTGTTTTCGTATTTGACAACTAAAAGCAACGGCACATGCGTAGCTCACGCCTCAATCTCAAAGAAGAGTAATGAGCATCGCCGTTGAGTATGAAAGGTTCACACTCACGGCGATTAGAAATCGCAGTAACATTATTTTCCTATTCAGGGAAATAATCAAGCCGTCTCGGACTCGTCGGGTCTTATCAGGAGGATGCTTCTGATGGGACGTTCGAATCGTCCGACGCCTGCGCGTCTGGCCGTGAAGCTCGCGCAAATTCGCGCCGTCCTTAATCTCACGCAAGAGCAGATGATTGAGCGGCTCAAATATACGGCATCGCCACTTTACCCTTCGTACATTTCTGGTTTTGAAACCGGCGAGCGTGAGCCGCCGTTGCTGGTGCTTTTAGCCTACGCGCGCTGTGCAGGCATTTCAACGGATGTGCTAATTGACGACAGGCTAGACCTACCAGATAAGTTGGCTAGAATCAGAGGGCACAAACGATCTGAGTCTCGCGGCAGACCGAGAAAAACTTGATGGGCTATGCGCGTCCAAAGCCAGAGCGTCTTGGTGAAAAACTTCGGCAGGTTCGGATTGTGCTCGGTCTATCCTTATCTGAGATGCTCAAGCGCCTTGACGCCGAAGACCTAATCGCTTCCAGCCAAATTTCCGAATATGAGTCGGGAAGACGTGAACCCTCGTTGCAGGTTCTCCTGCGATACGCGCGAGCGGCGGGCGTGAATATGGAAGTGCTTGCAGACGACGAATTGGATTTGCCCGAAAAGTTGCCCGGCACAACTAACCACACAGAAATCAAACGCAAGTTCGCCTCTAGCCGCCGTAAGCGTTAGTTAAAGCGGTGAATTTATTTTTCTCTGGCAGAGAGCCTCAAGAAACGTCTTGCCTCAAAGCTACATATACATTTGGAAGGCTTCAGAACGGGCAAATTTAACTTTCAAAATCTAAAGCGGAGGGGTGTCAATGGCATCTTCAAGATTGACCTGCACTTCAAACAAAAAGAGTTGCTATTTTTCACATAAGGGTGTATTAAGCTTTCGCTCTACACGCTCTCGCTTTCTCTAGCTGGTTGATACGAAACCGCGAATTCGTATGAATCTTAACTCAAAACACTTGACGGCTTAGGGTTGAAAGACTCATCGCATTTCTCGAACCCCGCAGTTCGCTAAGCCTGCCAACCAATATAGGAAAAAGCCATGAAAAAGATACCACTCTATCTTTTGCTGTGTGTTGTCACCTTCGCCACCGGCTGTCCCAAATATCGCCCTAAAGTTGACTTCAATAATAAAAACAGCCTTGTCAATCAAATTAATGAGCATATGAAGGCCAAGCAATCAGCGTACGTCAATGCTCTGAGCACTGACCCGGAAAAAGCTAAGACGATCAGGAACGAGCTGATTGAAGATGCTCTGCCTTATATTGACGAAGCCTACTCGGATTTCGTCTATGGCATTGCCACCGGACGCGACAGGGGTAACTTTGTGGCCGATGTCATTGAGCTGGGCACTTCGGCGGCAGTGGGCATTACGAAAGGCGAGCGCCCCATCCAGATTTTAGGGATTGCCCTCACGGCTTTCAGAGGCGGACGGAGGTCAGCCGATCTTAATTTCTATAAAGACCAATCCACGCCCATCTTAATCAACAAGATGGACGGCAACCGCGCGAAAGTGCGTAAGACGATTCTGGACAGAGAAAAAGATGATGCTGCTACCTATTCGATAGGAGCAGCCATCTCGGATATCGTTGATTACTACAACGCGGGCACGCTGGTCAGAGCTTTTACCGAGTTAGCCAAAGATACTGCGGTTCAAACCAAGGAGGCGGAAGACGACCTGCTCGTGCTGAAAGGCGTCCCGCTAACCAGACCCTCAACGGTGGCAGAAGCCAAGCTCGCAGGAGATGCTCTGGCCGTGCTGGATAATCTTGCAACCGGTTTCGCTAGCACGGTTGCCACAGAAAAGGCTAACGCGCTGAGGAAACTGCAAAATGTAGTTGCCGCTATGGCAAAAGACGATGACTTGCGTCCATTCGTCACAATGGCCGGAATATCCGCCACAGATACTGATGGCCAGAAATTGATCGATGGTATCTCAGCCGTTAGACGGGCGCTTGATCAGGATCAAGCTAAACAGGGTAAGCTTGATCAAGTCATCCTCGCTAACGGACAATAAGAGAAAGGAGAAAATACAATGCCTGACCCGGCGAAACCCGTGATGCACACAGTTGCATTCGGAGCTAACGATATAGACTCTCTCAAGACTTTGGAGATTTCGTGTGAAACACAGGAGGCTCATCTGTTAGCCAATATCCAAAGCGTACAAAGAGCCAAAGATGATGGCATCTTGGTGACGGCAGTCGTCTTCAAAGAGGTGAGCGGCTTTAAGATGGGTCACCTGACTTTCGTAGAGTACAACGGGACTGACGTTGACGAACAAAGCCAGAGAGCTATTCATACGTCGCAGGGCGAAACCTTTATCTGCAAAGGGGAGGCTTTCGTCAAAAACAATCCCGTCAAGGTTTTGGTTTTCAGAGAGAAACCAAAAAGCTAGAAGGGTACGGGATTTGGTCGCGGGCGGGTGATTGAACCCGCCCTTGAAGTTGGCCTTCGGCTCACTTGGCAGATGATGTTCATGCTTCTTCAGCCATCATGAGCCACTTCTGATTTCAAATCATTAACTCAAATGCTCTTCCGCGCTTCAAGCCCTCGCGCGTAAGCTCTGTGCGATGAGCGGGATGATGCGGCGGGGGACGGCGATGGCCTCTTTGATGTGGCGGGCGTGGGTGAAATGGCCTGCGACGTAGAGGCCGGGGACGTTGGTCTCGAAGGTTTCGGGATCGTAGACCGGAATATCGGTTAAGCCCGACGGGGCGATTTCGACTCTCGCCTGTCTGAGCAGTGTGAGGTCTGCGTCGCTGCCGATGAGGACGAAGACGGCGTCGTTCGGCAGCGACAAAGCCTGGCCGTCATCCTGCACAAGTTTCACTTCGCGTTCGGTAATCTCTTCGATCTTTTTGAATAAGACGAGGCGCAGCGTGCCTCGCTCGATGTGCGCTTCGAGCGGCGTGCGTACCCAGTGCTTGATGGCGTTCATCTTGGGGTCGCGGTTCTCCCAGTCCGCGCGCCAGATGACGAAGGTCGTGCGCGCGCCCTCTTCGGCGAGAAAGAGCGCGGCTTCGGCTGCGCTGTTGCCGCCGCCGACGACCATCGCGTCTTTGCGCACGTATGGATACGGCTCGACGAAGCGGTGTTGGACTTTCGGCAAATCTTCGCCCGGCGCTTGCAGGCGTCGCGGATACTGCATCGCGCCGATGGCGAAGAGGACGCGCGCCGCCGCGTATTCCGCGCGCGTTGTGCGAACGAGAAAACCGTCCGGCTCTGTGCGCTCGATGCCCTGTGCTTCCTCTTCGGTGTTGATGCGCAGCTCGCGTTCGAGCGCGAAACGAACGTAATGCGACAAAAGCTCTTCGCGCGTCGGCTTCTCGCGGCAATGCTCAAGCTCGCCCTCGCGCATCTCCAACTCGTTCGGCGTCGAGAAGACCGTGCGCCCGACCGGATAATGAAAAATCGTGTCGGCGATTAAGCCCTTTTCGATGACCAGATAATCGAGCCGTTCGCGCGCCGCCGCGTCAGCCGCAGACAACCCCGCCGGCCCCGCTCCGATAATCAATAAATCAAGTCGCTGGTTGCTCATCTAAATTTTAACCGCAGAGACGCAAAGACGCAGAGAGGATGAAAGGAAAGTTAAGAGGCAAGCTATTATTCGTTGTCTGCCAACTATACACTGTCTTCCGCCTGCTTCTTATCTCTGCGTCTCCGCGCCTCTGCGGTGAATATTTTAAAATGACAATTCTCCATGCGCGACGACGACCGAAGGGCCGCCGACGCGCGTCAGCTCGATTTTTCCGCGCTCGCCTGTGATCTCGACGTGGATGCGGCTCGGACGCTTGATAAAGTCGCCCTGTTCGATGACGAAATGAAAGAGGCCGTCGCTTGCTTCCATTTCAAGCGCGCCGTGATGCACCAGATATGAAGCGAGCGGGCCGGCCGCGCCGCCTGTCGCAGGGTCTTCGCTAAAGCCGAAATCCGGCGCGAACAATCTGGCATGAGCGCGGCTCGCGCCGCCTTCAAAGGTCTCGCGCGTGAAGGCGTAACATTCACCCGCGCCGATGCGTTCGCCGACTTCGCTCAAGAGCGAAGCGTTCATGCGGCAACGTCCGAGAGCTTCGAGCGAACGAACCGGCACGAGCAGCATCGGGACGCCGGTCGAAGCGACTTGCACCGGCAGGCTTTCATCCAAATCTTCAATCGCCAGCCCCAGCCCGCGCGCCAGTTCCGCCAGCTCGGACGCGTCTTCGACTTCGCCTGTAATCTTAAACACGCCTTGCGTCATCACGACGCGCGCGGGTTGACCGTCAGCGAACTCTATGTCAACGGGCAGGACGCCGATGCCTATCTCCTGCTGAATACGCGTCGTCCCCGTTCCTGTTTCGGGCACGGGGACGACGCCCTCGCGCGCGAGAGCGTTCCACGTCCCGACGACCGGGTGTCCGGCCATCGGCAGCTCGCGCGCGGGCGTGAAGATACGCAGCCGCTTGAGCGCGCCCTCTTCGCGCGGGGCGAACACGAAGACCGTCTCCGACAAATTCATCTCGCGCGTGATCTGCTGCATCAATTCGTCCGTCAAGCCTTCGGCTTCGGGAAAGACCGCGAGCGGGTTGCCGTTGAAGGCGCGCGTCGTAAAAACATCGAGTTGTGTGAATCTGTATCGCTGCAAGTTTCAGCTTGTCCCTTCAAATCAAGATTGGACATATCATCGCGTCTGTTGATTCATACCGTCAAATACGCCGGACACAAACCTGCGGCAGCCAATGAAATATTTTGCCTCGAAATTACATATTAGTTGAAGGGAGAAGCAAGGTTAGGGAGATTGTCCGGCGACTGCATCAAGCGACGCGCCGTCCGTGTCGGATTGAGCTTGAGCTGCTGTAAATATTGATTGACATTTTCATGTCATGCAACTATTGTCCAGCCGCTCGACGGACGCATATTCTTGCTGGCGACTTTCTTTCTCGTCAGTCTCACATCAACGTTGTCACAAAGGCATAACGGGATGCGGTGCTCTTATGCTGCAAGACGCCTTTTGCCGGAAAGCGACTTCAAGGCTTTTCTGTTCCAAATGCCTGCCGGGATAGCGTGAGAACCGTGTCCTCTATTACATGGAGAGCGAAAATGAGCGAAACAAAATCTGCGAACGACGGACCACGCCCTGACGAGAATTTCACTCCTGAGCCAGCGCAGAAGCCGAAGCTTTATCAAGTCGCCATCCTGTTCATCTATCATGTCGTGCTGGGCGTTGTGCTGGCTTATCTTGTCTACAATGTCTGGCCGCCACAGCCTTGGCCGGGTGACACTGCCAATAGCAACAAGAACAGCAATAGCAGCAACAGCCAGCCTGCTCAAAACAAGAACACGGCGAACAATAATTCCGCGACCACTACTAACGCCAACACAAACTCCGGCGCGACGACCAACGCCAATACGGGGGGCGCGGTAAATGCTAATTCGTCGCCGTCGAATAGTAATCAATCAAATAGTAATAAGAGCGCGGGCGGGAATGCCAATTCGGGGACGACGAACAATACGAATACCGGCGCGGCCAATCCGAACGGCGCGCAGACATCAAATAGCGGCGCTGCGGACGAAAAGAATGAGAAGCAGCCTAATGCGGATGAGGAACGTCCGCCCAAGTTCAGTGTCTTCGGAAAGGATTTTAAGCCACTGCTCGAAGTGCGCTTGATCTTGCTCGTGATGCTGGTCGGCGCGATTGGCAGTTACCTGCATGCCGCTTCGTCTTTTGTTGATTATCTGGGCAACCGCACCTTCGTCAGTAGCTGGGTTTGGTGGTACTTGCTCAGGCCGTTCATCGGCATGCTGCTGGCTTTGCTCTTCTATTTTGTTTTTCGCGGCGGCTTTATCACTGCCGGCAACGCTCAAGGGAATGCCACAGACTTTATCAATCCTTTCGGCATCGCGGCGATGGCGGGGCTGGTCGGAATGTTCTCTAAGGTGGCGACGGATAAGCTGAATGAAGTTTTCACCACGCTCTTTCGCCCCGCGCCCGGACAGGGAGACGCGAAGAGAGGCGACAAGCTCGGCCCGCCGACCATCGCCAGTCTCGATCAGAGAAAAGGTTCTGAAAAAGGCGGGACTTCTGTGACTATCACGGGGGCTAACTTCGGCGCGGGGATGAAAGTGTTGTTTGGCGGAACTCCGGCTAAATCCGTTACCGTGATCAGCCCCACGTCTATCAACGCGGTGACGCCCGCGCACGATCCCGGAACAGTGAAGGTGGACGTTATCAATCAGGACGGGCAGCAGGCCACTCTGCCTGACGCATTTACTTACGAGAAAGATGATACGCCGCCGGGACAGCAGCCACAGCCCGGACAACCGCAGCAGCCAACGAAACCTGGCGGACAGCAACAGCCCGGCACGCAACCGAAGACGGAAGGCTAATCGAACTCGCCCGGCAAAATCTGTAATTCAAGGAAAGTCCCTGTGCAGCCGCAAAGCTTCGCAGGGACTTTCGGCTGTTAAAGGCGCAACGGCGTAAAGATGAAATCAATGCAATCCGGCTGAGGCTCATTGCGCGCCCTCCGAATCGCTCGTTATAATGTCTCACCTTGAAGCAACACGATCACACATCCGCAGAGAGCTTAAACGCCGCGCGCTTTGCATCTCAAAATCTGCGCGGCATCATGCTCCCGTTTCCCACTCCTTTCGATAAGGACGAAAGCGTGGACGCGCGTGGCCTGCGCGCGAATATTTTGAAGTGGAACGAGACGGGCATTACGGGCTACGTCGCGCTCGGCTCGACGGGCGAGCGCGTCCATCTCAGTGAGCGCGAATGTCTCGAAGTGATTGAAGCGGCGCGAGCCTGTGTGCCTGCGAGCCTCGCTTTCATCACGGGCGCGGGACAGCAGAGCACGCACGCGACCATCGACGAAGTGCGCCGCTACGCTCAAGCAGGAGCGGACGCCGCGCTCGTCATCACGCCGAACTTTTATCGCGCGGCGATGACGCAGGGCGCGCTCATCAATCATTATTTAACGGTCGCGGACGCTTCGCCTGTCCCGCTCGTGCTCTACAGCATGCCAGACCTGACGGGCATCGCCCTCGCGCCTGAGACGACCGCGCGTCTCGCAGAGCATGAAAATATTATCGGCATCAAAGACAGCTCAGGCGATGTGATTAATCTGGCCGAGACCGTGCGCGTGGTGCCGGAAGATTTCGCGGTGTTGACGGGAAACGGCGGCCTGCTCGCGGCTGCGCTCGGCGCGGGAGCGCGCGGCGCGATTCTGGCCGTCGGCTGCGTCGCGTTTGATGAGTGCCTTGCGATTTATGACGCGCTCGAAAAGGGAGAGCATGAGCAGGCTTATCATCTGCAACGCAAGCTGACGCCGCTCGCACGCGCCGTGACTGTGCGTTATGGCATCGGCGGCCTCAAAGCCGCGCTTGAGATGAAAGCTTTCGTCGGCGGCCATGTGCGCGCCCCGCTTGCGCGTGCGAGCGATGAGGCGCGGCACGAGATCGCGCGCCTGCTCAAAGAAAGTTTATCCGATAATGTTTCAGCAAATGGCAGCGATGATTATGCCTTAGCCGGAGTGAGGACCAAGTGAGCACTACTGAAGCAGCATGTTATAGCACGCCCGAAGAGAGCGGCCTGCGCGTCAAAGCTTTACCTTTCGAGCGCATCCCGCATCAAACGCGTCTCTTTCTGGATTATCTACGCGACCCGCTTGCGCTCCGCCGATTTTATCCGAACGCCGTTCGCTTTCATCACGAGCTGGCCGAGCGCGCGCCCGAAGTCTTGGCCGCGCATAAAACCGACCGGCGTGTTTTGTGCGACGCGCTCGAAGAGATGAACAGCGCGTGGGACGCGGGCGCGGAAACGCTCTCGAACATCTCGCGCCTGCGCGACGAAGGCACGGTCGCGGTCGTCTCAGGCCAGCAGGCGGGGCTTTTCACAGGGCCGCTCTACACGATTTACAAAGCTCTCTCGGCGGTCAAGCTCGCTGGCTGTCTGACGCAGCGCGGCACGCCCGCCGTCCCCGTCTTCTGGATTGCGACCGAAGATCACGATTTCGCCGAAGTGGCGAGCGCGGAGTTCATCGGCTGCGACTGTCGGCTCGCGCAGGTCACGGCTTCAAGCGCGATGCACAGAGAAGGCGAGCCGGTCGGCCTCGTCAAGCTTGATGAATCAATCGAAGAGACGGTCACACGCCTGCTCGACGTGTTGCCGCGAACCGAGTTCACGCCCGACATCGAAAGCCTCTTGCGCGACGCGTGGCGACCGGGACGAAGCTACGCCGAAGCCTTCGCGCGTATGCTCTCAAAGCTGTTGGAGCGTCACGGATTGATTCTGCTCAATCCGCTCGACGCGAGATTGAAACAGCTTGCTTCTCCTCTTTACGCGGAGGCGGCGCGTCGCGCCCCTCTTATCGCGGACGCGCTCGTCGCGCGCAGCCGCGAGTTGGAGGAAGCTGGCTATCACGCGCAAGTTCTGGCTTCGACCGATTCTTTCCCGCTCTTCTTGCACACGGAGGACGGAGCGCGCCACGCGGTCACGCGCACTGAAAAGGGAACGTACAGAACGAAAGAGGGCGGCGAAGAGTACGAGGCAGAAGCTTTGGCGGAATTGGCTCTCAGCGAGCCTGAAAGGTTCAGCCCGAATGTGACTTTGCGCGCGGTCGTGCAGGATTATCTCTTGCCGACGGTCGCGTACTTCGGCGGCGCGGCTGAGATAGCTTATTTCGCGCAGACGGCTGAAGTCTATCGCGTGCTCGAAAGACCCGCGACGCCGATCTTGCCGCGCGCGAGCATGACGATTGTCGAGAGCCGCACGGGACGCACGCTCGAAAGATATAATCTGGAATTGGAAGACATGTTCGCCGGACTTGAGAGCGTGCTGGCGCGCGTCGTTGAAGAACACCTCGGCGCGGAGACCGGACAGGCTTTCGCGCAAACGGAAGAGTGTGTCAATCAGCAGCTTGATAACTTGCGCGAGCGTCTCACGCAGATTGACCCGACGCTCGCAGACGCGCTTGAGACCGGGCGGCGCAAGATTAATTATCAACTGAACGGCCTGCGCACGCGCTTTCATCGCGCGCAGATGAACCGCGACCGCGCCGCGCATCGCCAGATCGAGCGCGCCTTCTCATGCTTGTATCCCGACAAGACTTTGCAGGAACGCCGCATCAACATCACCTCGCTCGTCGCGCGTCATGGCCGCTATGTGATTGACTGGATTTACGACGCCATCAATCTCGGCTCGACCGATCATCAAGTGGTCTATCTGTGAAGCATGTCCAACGCCGTTGGTAAATATCACCGATGTCGTTTAGGAATGAGAGATTAAAGAACAGATGCCTTCCAAACAACCGCTTGCAAAATTCGGCTCGCCCGTTCTACCTGTCGAAGTGATAGAAAGAAAAATTTTTTTGATTCGTGGACAGAAAGTAATGCTCAGTCCCGATCTGGCAAATCTTTATCAGGTTGAGCCGCGCGTTTTGGTTCAAGCAGTGAAAAGAAATATTGACCGTTTCCCCGAAGATTTCATGTTCCAATTGAATAAGTCTGAATTTGCTAACTTGAAATCACAAATTGTGATTTCAAGTTGGGGAGGAGCGCGCCGGGCATCTCCGTATGCGTTTACGGAACAAGGCGTTGCTATGCTTTCCAGCATTCTCCGCAGCAAGCGAGCCGTGCAAGTTAATATCGCTATCATGCGGGCTTTCGTCAAATTGCGAGAGCTGTTAACTGCCAATGAAGATATGGCGCGAAAGCTGGCCGCGCTTGAGAAGAAATACGATGCACAATTTAAGGTAGTGTTCGATGCAATTCGCCAGCTAATGAAGCCGCCGCCGTTGCCGCCGCATCGTCAAATAGGATTTAGAAGCGATAAGAAGTAGATTTGAAAGCAGCCTTGCTTCGTCATGTCTAGAATTCGCGTCCTCTCGGATCAGCTTGCCAATCAGATTGCCGCCGGTGAGGTGGTCGAGCGTCCGGCGTCTGTCGCTAAAGAGTTAGTCGAAAATTCGATTGACGCGGGCGCGCGGCGGATTGAGGTGGATGTGGAGGGCGGCGGGCGCAGGCTCTTGCGCGTCGTGGATGACGGCGAAGGGATGGTGCGCGACGACGCCGTGCTCGCGTTCGAGCGTCATGCGACCTCGAAGATAAGCACAGCCGCAGACCTCAACGCCATCTCGACGCTCGGCTTTCGCGGCGAGGCTCTGGCCTCAATCGCTTCCGTGGCGCGCGTCGAGCTGGTGTCGAAAACTGCCGAAGCAGAGGCCGCCACGCGCATCCTCGTCGAAGGCGGACGCTGGCGCGAAGTCAAAGAGGCCGCGCATCCGACGGGCACGACCATCAGCGTCCGCGACCTCTTCTTCAATATTCCGGCGCGCAGAAAATTTTTGCGCTCCGAAGCGACCGAGAGCTTTCATCTCTCGAACCTCATCACGCATTACGCGCTCGCGCATCCCGAAATCGCTTTCACTTTGACCAACAACGGGCGCGAGACTTTGCGCGTCGCCGAAGCCAGCGATTTGCGCGAGCGCGTCTATCAAATCTTCGGCGCGGAATTTTTGGAGAACCTGTTGGAAGTCAAAGGCGGCAATCCGCAGGTGGCGCGCACGACGGGTTTCGTCTCAAGCCCGCGCGAGCGGCGCACGTCGCGCGACGCGCAGTATCTCTTCATCAACGGACGCTACGTGCGCGACCGCCTTGTGAGCCGCGCTCTCTCCGAAGCCTATCGCGCCGTGCTGCCGCAAGGAGCTTATCCGGCGGCGATTCTATTTATCGAAGTCCCGCTCGAAGAGGTGGACGTGAATGTGCATCCCGCGAAAACCGAAGTCCGCTTTCGCCGCGTGCAGGCGGTCACAGACGCCGTGCGCGAGAGTGTGCGAGCCGCGCTCTCAAACGCTGGCTACGTGCGCGCGAAGGACGCGGGCGAGGTTGATGAAGAGCAAGCTATGGAGCATGAGGGCGCGTTCGGCTCACGCGACACGATTGAAAGCGAGGACGAAGCTCACTCGAATCTCAAGAGCGAAGCTGCTTCACAAGTGCTTGCGCCGGAAGAGCCGCCGCACGGCGTCACGGCGGAGCTTGTCCCGCCGACGCGTCAGGAGAAGATCGAGTTTGGTTTTCAAGCCGCGCGCGACGAGCCGAAGCCTGATGAAAGTAAAGCTTCAACCAAACCCGTGCGAGGCAACACCGCGCGAGATTTGAATTCCATCATGCGTCGCTCGTATCTCGAATCTCACAGAGTCTCATCAGCCGACGACGAAAGCTCAAAAGCCTCGCTTTCATCAACTGCTGAAAGAGAGCCGCGAAGTTTTGTTGACATAAATCACGCGCCGCCACCCGCGACAACTCGCACACAAAGCGCGCTGCCGCCGCTCGTCTCGGCCTCGAATCTCGTCCGCGAAGTCCCGGTCGAATCGCTTTCAAATAACATACGCGTCCTCGGTCAACTCGCTGAAAGCTACATCATCGCAGCCGACGACGAAGGCTTGCTGCTGATTGACCAGCACGCCGCGCACGAGCGTATTTTGTACGACGAATATCACGCGCTGGAAGAGACGCGGCGCGCGGAGTCGCAGCATTTATTGCTGCCCGAAACTTTTGATCTGACGCCCGCGCAGGTCATCGCTTTTGAAATCGCGGCGGAAGAGTTGGAGGCTTACGGCTTCTCGCTGATGCGTCTTTCGGGACGCACGATTGCCGTCAAAGCCGTGCCCGCAGACCTGCCCGTCGGCGAGGCGCGCAACATGCTGTCGGAAGTTTTGAGCACGATGGATGCCGAAAGGCGCGGGCAGGCGCGGGCCTCTCTGCGCGAAGAGATTGCGACCTCGCTCGCGCGCCGCGCGGCCATCAAAGCGGGCACGACGCTCGCGCCCGAAAAGATGCGCTGGCTGATTGATAGATTGCTGCAAACCTCTTCGCCGACGACCACGCATCATGGCCGCCCCGTGATTCTGCGCCTCACCTTGCGCGACATCGAGAAGAGTTTTCATCGGACTTAGTAAAGAAGAAGTCTCGCGCAAAGGCGCAAAGGCGCAAAGAAGAGGACGCCAAGAGTAAGTGGCATTCAACAGCTTAGCGTTCTTCCTTTGCGCCTTTGCGCCTTTGCGGGAGATTTTCTTAAAACAAGCTAAAGCTCGTCGAATGTGCGCATGACCAACTCCAAATCCGTGAGGTCTGGCAGGAGCGCGTCGGGTTTGTGCGCGAGCAAATCTTCCGGCGCGTACATGCGACCGGTGGCGACGGCGACGGCTCGCGCGCCGAAGTGTTGCGCGCAGATGATGTCGTTGGGCGTGTCGCCGATGACGATGAATTGTGTGGGCTGTAATTCGAGTTTCAAATGACGGTTGATGCGTTCACGCGCGAGGGCGGGCAGGTCGCGGCGGTCGTGCGAGTCATCGCCGAATGCTCCCGGCAGCTCGAAAAATTCCGACAAGCCGACGAGCCGCATCTTCAGATGTGCGGCAGGCTCTATGTTGCCGGTCAAGAGTGCGTTGCGATAACGCGGATGCTGCGAAGTCGCTTCCAAAACTTCGCGGACGCCGGGCAGAGTGTAAAAAAGTCCTGCGCCGCCGCGACTGACGGCGCGCTCCATCTCAAGCATGTAACGCTCGCGCAGGTCTGCGGCGCGCTCGCGGATGTGCTCGTGCGTGAAGCCTTCTTCCCTCAGAGCTTCGGCCACAATCTGCAAGTCGGTCATGCCTGAGACGGACATCTCGGCGAGTCGCCCGGCAGTGCCGAAGACTCCTTCGAGCATCGGAATCGTGTAATCTTTGAACGCGTCCCTGCGATTGGAGCGCATCAGCGTCCCGTCTATGTCCCAAAGAAGAATGCGCAAGTCTGTATCCGATTTATTCATTGACTTATTCTATAACCGCCAGCACATCGCCCGCGTTGACCGTCGCGCCGCTCGCGGCATGAATCTCAGTGACGATTCCATCGCGCGGCGATTTCATCTCGTTCTGCATCTTCATCGCCTCGACGACGATGATGCCGTCGCCCGCTTTGACCTCTGCGCCCTGCTCGACCAGCACGCGCACGATCTTGCCGGGCATCGGAGCGATAATCTGAGCCGCGCCGTCTGCGGCGTGCGCGCCCGCGATGTGGCCGCCGCGTAAACGCTTCGGATCAAAGAGCGTCAGCGAGTAGGTCTGATTCCCGACATGCACTTGCAGAGAGTCTGCCTGCGCGCGATTTCTCTCCACGCGACACACACGCACGCGCCCGTCCGAGATTAAGAGATAGGCGTCCCGCTCAACCTCACGCACGGCGACTTCATAGCGGCGACCGTCAATTTCCGCCGTCACGCGCTCGCCTTCGCGCCGGAAATCAATCGTGTGTTCTTCCTGATTAAGTTCTGCTGTCAGTTTCATTGATATTTACAAGTATCACTCAAACGCTTTGAGTTTCCTTTGCGCCCTTTGCGTGATTTAACTTTGCGAGCTTTGCGTTAAAAAATAACTTAACCGCAAAGATCGCAAAGAGGGAACGCGCAAAGAGCGCAAAGAGTAGAATTGCTTTACGCTCTTTAATTATTATCTTCTGCTATGCAACGCAACTCGTCCGGCCAAACGCCACTTGCTCTGCTCTTCGCGCGCCTGATGAACGGTCGCTGTTTTCTGTCGCTCAAAATAATCGAGCGCGGCGGCGATGAGCGCCATGTCGCGCCCGGTTGTCTCTTGAGTTTCATCCGCTTGAGACGCCGCGCGGCGTTCGTTAAAGCGCGTGATAAAGCCCGTGTCGAGACGCCCTGCGATAAACTCCGCGTCGCGGACTATCTCGCGGAAGAAGGGCAGCGTCGTCTTGATGCCGCCGACTCTGTATTCGTCGAGCGCGCGGCGCAGGCGGTCAATCGCTTCGCGGCGCGTGCGTCCCCATGCGGCCAGCTTCGAGATCATCGGGTCGTAGTAGATGGAGACTTCCGTCTTTTCGTCAACGCCGCCGTCATCGCGTATGCCCGGCCCGGCAGGCACACGCAGATGCTTAAGCTCGCCGGGCGAAGGCAGGAAGTTGTTTTCCGGGTCTTCGGCATAGACGCGGCACTCGATGGCATGGCCCGACCAGCGCACCTCTTCCTGCGTGAACGAGAGCGCGTCACCGCTCGCCACCAACAACTGTTCGCGCACAAGATCAATGCCGGTCACAAGCTCCGTTACCGGATGCTCGACCTGTAGGCGCGTGTTCATCTCCAAAAAATAGAACTCGCGGGTCGCG
>DASWRG010000111.1:0-35525 GCA_036403295.1 Pyrinomonadaceae bacterium | reverse complement strand
AGAGCGGCCACCTCGTCCAAAGTGTAATCGTGATGTTCATAGGCGAGAGCAATTTTCTCTCGTAAATCAGTTGAATAAGCTTTCATGGCTTATGAGTTTTACCACTCATAGTGCCAATGCAACTGCAAACCGTAATAAGACTCGATGTCAAGACCGAAGAGCCTCTGGCGCGCGGGCTGCCCGAACATGTGGACGCGTACTTTATCAACAGCTCCGCGTTTGAAGCGACCGATCCGAAAAGCGTGCGCGTCATCGCGCGTTATGCGGAAAAAGATACGCTTCGCTCAGGCTGGCTGCTCGGCGAATCACGTCTCGCGGGGCGGATTGCGCTCGCCGAAGTGTCACTTGGCAAGGGGCGCGTCGTCCTCTTCGGTTTTCGCCCGCAGCATCGCGGCCAAACGTGGGGCACGTTCCCTTTCATCTTCAACGCGATCATGGCGGAGTGAATTTTCGATGAATAAAAAGGAATGTAGTAAGATGAAGAGCGATGAGAAGACTAGGGTTTAATTTTCCAGCTTTCAACTCCTGCCTTCCTTTGCGCCTTTGCGCCTTTGCGCGAGAATACGGTTTCACGCAAAGGCGCAAAGGCGCAAAGAAGAGCTTACGCTTGCTTCTCATCTTCGTTTTGATTGCGCCGACGCTTCTTGTCGCGCAGGACTCTTCACAGCAGACGAGGCCGCGTCGCGCGACGGAAGTTAAGCCGCCTGCGCCCGACGTGCCGGGCGAGACGCAAGTTGAGCTGACAAAATTGACGGGCGAGCCGACCGTGCGTATCGGCCTCAGCACGGACGCGCGCTCTGTGACGATCTCGACGATGGGGCAGCTTTTGAGCACGACGAGCGAGACGCAGCCGCCCGCGCCGCTCAGCGCGGCTCGCGTGCGAATCGAATCGCGCGCCCTGACGCCGCTGCCGCCCGCCGATGCCGCCAACTCTTTTCGCATAGAGATCGCCGGGGCGGCCACGCGCGTTGACGCAGACCGCGCCGCCGAAGAGCTTCGCGCGCAAACGGGCGAGAACTCCGAAGTCTCTTTCGACACAAAAACAAAAACTTGGCGACTGCTCGTCGGAGAAAATCTCACGCGCGACGACGCGGAAGAGTTGCGCACGCGAATCGAAGAGGCTGGCTTCGCCTCCGCCGCCATCGTCAACGCGCGGGGACAGCGGACGGACGCGCCCGATGTCGCAAACACGACAAAGAATAATCCAATCGCAAGTCAAACGCCGCCAGCTTCAAATAGAAGCGGCGTGCGCTCGACCGCTCTGACCGCCGCGCCGACGCGCGAGTTGGCGGTTTATGCTTCGGGCGCGGGCGCGCTCTTCAGCTCGCGCGCTCCCGTCACTTTCGCTTCCGGCGACGAGCGCATCGCGCCGGTTCGCTTTAACGAAAAATCTTATCGCGGGCGGCTCGAAGTTTTTCCGAACGCGCGTGGCACGCTGACGGTCGTTAACGTGCTCGGACTTGAAGATTACGTGCGCGGAGTCGTGCCGAACGAATTGTCGCCGGGAGGTTATCCGGCGATTGAAGCTTTGAAAGCGCAGGCCGTCGCCGCGCGCACTTACGCCGTCAAAAATCTCAACCAGTTTGCCTCTCAAGGATTCGACCTCTTGCCGACGACGCGCTCGCAGGTTTACGGCGGACTCTCGACCGAGCATCCGCTCTCGACCCGCGCGGTCGAAGAGACGCGCGGCATCGTCGCCACTTATCAAGGCGAAGCCATCAACGCGCTCTACACTTCGACCTGCGGCGGGCGCACGGAGGATGTCGAAAATATTTTCAACGAGGCGACGCCTTACCTGCGCGGGCGCGAATGCGCGCTCGAAGGCAAAGCCGCGCTCGCGGCTTTCATCGTCAAATCTTCGCGCGACGTGGCAGAGATACACGACGAAGCCAACGCCGCGCTTCCGCGTGATGCAGCCATCCTTTCTGTCAACGGCTTTCAAATAACTTCATCGCGCTTGACGGACGTGTGGCTCGACGCGCCCGCTTCTCTCGCGGAAGCGCGCGGCTGGCTCAGCGCGGTCGCGCGTCTTGAGAGGCAAGCTGTCCCTGCTTTGTCGGACGACGCGACGCGACCGCCGGGTTTCAGCTCCGCGCTCGCGGCGGCTTTTTACGGCGCAGGCCGCGCGGATACTCTGATGAATGACGCGGACGTGGAATACCTGCTCTCGTTTCGTGACGCGAGCGACATCCCGGCGCAGAATCGTGCGGACGTGGCGATGCTCTTGCGCGAAGGCGCGCTGTCGCTTTACGCGGACGCGACCTTGAGGCCGCGCGAGGCGATGTCGCGCGGGCGCATGATTCGAGCCATCGCGCGTCTTCTCGAATCACACAGTCTGTTGCAGCTTCAAAGAGGAACGGCTAGGCCGACCGCGAGCGGCGCGTTGATTCTGCGCTCGAACAAGAACAGAGATCAGAGCATCGCCGTCAGCAGCGACGCTTATCTTTTCCGCGCTTTCGGTGACAACAACGCGTACCAGATGCGCTCGCTGTCGCTGGTCGGAGGCGAGCCTCTTACGTTTCACTTGAGCGCGAGCGGGCAGGTGGATTATTTGGAAGCGCGTCCCGCTCCGAACGGCGCGTCGGCTGAAAGATTTTCGCCCTTCACGAACTGGACTTCGGAACTTTCCCTCGCGCAGACTCAGGCGCGGCTCTCGCGTTGGGCGCGAGGCATCGGGACGATGACGGATTTAAGAATCGCCGCGCGCGGCTCGTCGCGCCGCGTGATTGATCTTGAGCTGGTCGGGACGAACGGCACGGCGCACTTGCGCGGCGGGCGCATCCGTTCGGCTCTGGGACTTCGGGAACAACTCTTCGTGATTGACCGCCGCTATGATTCCGCCGGGCGCGTCGCGGGCTTCACTTTCACGGGTCGCGGCTGGGGTCACGGCGTCGGCCTCTGTCAGGTCGGAGCTTACGGGCTGGCGAAGCAGGGCTTGAGTTACGAGAAGATTTTGAAGGCTTATTACACCGGCATCGAATTGACGAAGATGTATTAAAGCATTGTCACCGCAGAGACGCAGAGATAAGAAGTAATAAATAGCTTGTCTCTCATCTTCCTTTTATCTCCTCTGCGTCTTTGCGTCTCTGCGGTAAAATGTTAACAGGATGATGAGTGTCACGCTTTATGTTGTTCCGGGTTGCCCGCTCTGCGCGAATGCGCGGCGGTGGCTTGAGAGGCATGCGGTTGAATATGAGGAGCGCGATGTGGCGAATGATTTCGGCGCGTTTCGCAGGATGTACAGGCTGACGAAGCAGAGGCTCGTGCCTGTCTTTGAAGCCAACGGGCGCGCGCTCGTGCGTCCTGATGAGGATGAATTAGCGAAGCTGCTTTTACAGTGATGCGATTTTCGCGTGGACAAGTTTTGGGCGCGCTGCTGTTGCTCCTGCTCATCTGGCTGGTCATTATCTTTCGTCTGATTTACTCACACGCTTGAGCAGCTCCACTCCATCAAAAAAAAATATCATCGCCATCGTCGGCCCGACGGCTTCGGGCAAGAGCGAGCTTGGCATCGAGCTGGCCTTGCGCACGGGCGGCGAGATTATCAACTGCGATTCGGTGCAGGTCTATCGTGAGATTGAGATTGCGACGGCCAAAGTTCCGCTCGCAGAAAGACGCGGCGTCCCGCATCACTTGATAGATTTCGTGCCGCCGGAAATCAATTACACCGCCGGAGAATGGGCGCGCGAGGCGGCCTTGAAGATCGAAGAGATTGAAGCGCGCGGGCGCGTCGCGCTGCTCGTCGGCGGCACGGGGTTTTACTTGCGCGCGCTTCGTCAGCCGTTTTTCCCAAGCCCGCCGACCGATGAAAATTTGCGCCGCCGCTTGACTGAAATCAGAGAGCGAAGGGGCGCAATTCACCTGCACAGGATGCTCGCGCGGCTCGACGCGCGGACTGCCGCGACGCTCTTCCCGCGCGATTGGCCGCGCGTGCAGCGTGCGCTCGAAGTGAGATTGCAGACCGGGCTGCCGATGTTCGAGCAGAAGCCCGTGCGCGCCGAAGCTCATGAGAGCGCGTCGCGGATACGCGTCTTCGCGCTCAACCCGCCGCGCGAAGAGCTTTACCGTCGCATCAACACGCGCGCCGAAGCTCATTTCGCCGCAGGGTTAGTTGACGAAGTGCGCGAGCTTCTCTTGCGCGGCGTGCCCTCGGACTCGAACGCGCTCGGCGCGCACGGCTATCGCCGCGTCGTCGAATATCTCAAAGGAGAACGCACGCTCGACAGCGCCATCGAGCAGACAAAGCTCGACGTGCGCCACTACGCCAAGCGGCAGCTCACATGGTTTCGCCGCGAGGAGGGCGTCCGATGGATTGAAGGCTTTGGCAACGACCCGTCGGCGATAAAAGCAGTGATGAGTGATGAGTGGTGAGCAAGAAGCTGGTTGGAAAAGCGCAGGCATGAAAAGTCCCGTCAGGGACTTAGCGAGAATAGCCCGGCAATTTATTGCTGGGAACAGCGAGAGACACAATGCAGAGTCCCGCAAGGGACGACTGAGGTAGGCTTCTTGCGGGACTCAAGCTTTCTGCTCGCTTCTCTCCCAGCGATAAATCGCCGGGCTATTTTCACGAAAGTCCCTGACGGGACTTTTCAATCAGCTTCTGCAAATAGTTTTATCTTGTCACTTGTCACTCATCACTTGTCACTGTTCTCCGTCGTGTTGTAAGCTGACGCTACATTTCATCGTCAGAGTTTCGGCCAGACCGGAGGTGTTGGTGGAAAGCAAACCGGCACTGCAAAATATACAGGACGCGTTCCTGAACACGGCGCGCAGAGAGCGCAGCCTTGTGACCATCTACCTCTTGCACGGCGCAAAGCTGTCGGGACGCATTAAGAGCTTTGATAAATTTTCGCTGCTGCTGGAAACAGGCTCGCAGGAACAGTTGATCTTCAAACATGCCATCTCGACTATTTCACACTCGCGGCGAGCGAGCGGAGAGTTGCGCGCCACCGGCGAGTTGCGTCAGCCGACGCAGACACCTGCGCCGCCCGCTGAAAGTTCCGCCGAGACTTCTGACCACACAGACTCCTGAAGCTTTACTACAGATTCGACAGCTTGAGAGTGCGCGATGAGCGTGAGCGGAGCTTTTCTGACTTTTGAAGGGATTGACGGCTGCGGCAAGTCCACGCAGTTGCGTCTCGCGGCGAGCGAATTACGACTCGGCGGGCGTGAGGTCGTGGCGACGCGCGAGCCGGGCGGGACGGCTTTGGGGCATCGCCTGCGCGCCGCGCTGCTCGACGCCGAAGAGAGCGTAGACCCTTTGGCCGAACTGCTGATCTTCGCCGCCGACCGCGCGCAGCACGTCAGAACGCTCGTGCGTCCCGCGCTGGATTCCGGCCACATCGTGCTCTCCGACCGTTATGCGGACGCGACCGTGGCTTATCAGGGCGCGGGTCGCGGCTTCCCTTCGGAGTTGATCGCGGAAGTGGTCGCGCTCGCCACCGGAGGGCTGAAGCCAGACTTGACCATCGTCTTTGACGTGCCGGTCGCGGAATGCATCGCGCGGACACAGCGACGCATCGCCAGCGACACTCGCGGCGACCGCCTCGACGCGGAAGACGCGGCCTTTCACACGCGCGTGCGCCAGGCGTATCTTGAGATGGCCGCGCGCGAGCCTGAGCGTGTCCGCATTATTGACGCCAGCCGCTCGATTGAAGAGACACACGCGAGCGTGATGGAATTGGTGAAGCAAGTTTTGGAAAAGAAGAATTCAGAACTCAGGACTCAGAACTCAAAATGAAAGGCAAGCTGTCTTTACTTCTGAGTTCTGAGTCCTGAGTTCTGACTCCTGTTTTATGTTCTCACGTCTAGCCGGAAACCAGCGGGTCAAAGAGAGCTTGCGGCGCATGCTCGCGGCGGGGCGTGTGCCGGGCGCGCTCCTCTTCGTGGGCGAAGAGGGCGTGGGCAAAAAACTTTTCGCGCTTGAGCTGGCGAAGTCGCTCAATTGTCGCGCGCCGGTCGAAGAGGTCGAAGCCTGCGATGTGTGCGCGTCGTGCGTTCGCATCTCTCATTCAACCTTTCCCGCTTACGGGTCTGAAGAGGAGAACAAGAAGCAGCTTCTGAGGAGCGAACATCCGGACGTTTTGCTGGCGCGCCCGTACAATCGTCTCATCAGAGTTGACGTAATGCGCGAGCTTGAGCGGGAAGCAAACTTTCGTCCGTACGAAGGCCGTGCGCGCGTTTTTCTGATAGAGGACGCGGACAGGTTGAACGAGCAATCGTCAAATGCGCTTTTGAAAACACTGGAAGAGCCGCCCGCGACTTCGCATCTCATTCTCATCACCTCGCGTCCGGCCTCGCTCTTGCAGACGATTCGCTCGCGCTGCCAGGCCATTCGCTTTGCGCCGCTCGCCGCCGAAGAGATTGAAAAATATCTCCTGCAAAAAGATAAGAAGTTGTCAAAAGAGGACGCGCGGCTCATCGCGCACGCGGCGCGCGGCTCAATCGGACGCGCGCTCTCGACCAACCTCGCGGCTTACCTCGAACAGCGCACGGCGATGCTTGAAGTTTTGGACGCGCTCGCGCCTGTGCAAGATCGCGCGCGACTGCTTCGCGCCTCGGAGGAGTTAACGGACGCGAAACGCAAAGAGGAATACGAGGCGCGGCTCGGCGTGCTGGAGACTCTGGTGCATGACGTGTGGTCGCTGTCGCTCGGCGCAAGCGAGCAGAAGCTCGCCAATGATGACTTGCGCGCACAGCTCGCGCAGGTCGGCAAGCGGCTTGAGAACCGCCGCGCCGCGCGCTGGCTCACGCAGATCGAAGAGCATCGTCGCCTGCTCGAAGTCAACATCAATCGCAAGGTCGCCACCGACGCGCTCTTTCTGGCGATGGCTGAAGAACAAGCTTGATCGGGGAACAAGATGGCTAAAAAAATTCTAGTGGTGGATGATGACGCAGAGCTGCACGCGTTGATCGGCTTCGCCTTGAGGCGCGAGGGCTATCAGGTCTTGGAGGCGCACGACGCGTTTGAGGGTTTGCAGATTATCGCAGACGAGGTGGTTGATCTGGTTCTGCTTGACGTGATGATGCCGAAGATGGACGGCCTGATGATGCTCTCGCGCCTGCGCGAGAGACACGAGGATTTGCCAGTTATCGTGATGACCGCGCTCACGACGCCCGACACCGCGATCAGCGCGCTCCGGGAGCAGGCGTGCGATTTTTTAGCCAAGCCCTTTGACGTGGAGCAGCTCAGCTCAGCCGTCGAGGCGGTCTTCGAGTTAGTGCCGGGAGAGATTAAGATCGAAGTCCTCTCGGCTCGCCCCGAATGGATAGAGCTGCGCGTGCCTTGCGACCGGGCGGCGATTGACCCGCTCGAAAGAATGATGGCGCAACTGAACACGGACATTCCGCAGGAGACGAGGGAGAGCGTGACCTACGCTTTCCGCGAGATGCTGCGCAACGCTATCGAGCACGGCGGCAAGAACGATCCCACGCAGTCAGTCGAAGTCGGATTTCTGCACACGCCGCGCGTCATCCTCTATCGCATCAAAGACCCCGGCGAGGGTTTTAAGTTTGACTCGCTCTATCACGCGGCCATCCTCAACCCGGAGGACGACCCCGTCCAGCATGAGCGTTACCGCGAAGAGCAAGGGATGCGACCCGGCGGCTTCGGCATCCTCATCGCGCGCGAGATGGTGGACGAGATGATTTACAACGAGCAGCACAATGAAGTGGTTTTGATTAAGTATTTGGATACTACTCAGCCTGCCGAGGAAGTATAAAAGCCGGTTTCACGCAAAGGCGCAAAGAGAAGACACAAGACCGCAAAGGAGTTAAAGCTTCTTTGCGTGCTTGGGTTTTTCCTTTGCGCCTTTGCGTGAAATTTCTTTATGTGATGGAGACGAGCAGTTGTTCAGGCTCTTCGGCTTTCGCCGCCGCACCTTCCGCCAAAAGCTTTTCGGTCTCTCTGACGAAAGCTTCGACGATGTCCGCGCCCGCGACTTTACGGAGGGGGACGCCGTTTTTGTAGATCATGCCGACGTTGCGCCCGAAGGTGACGCCGAGTTGCGAGTCGTGAGCCTCGCCCGGCCCGTTGACCGCACAGCCCATGATGGAAAGATGCAAGGGTTCTTCGATATGCGAGAGGCGGCGTTCGATCTCCGTCACGATGCCGACGAAATCATCCACGTCAAGACGCCCGCAGGTCGGGCACGCCACGACCGTCACGCCGCGCTTTCTCAACTCCAAAGATTTCAGAATCTCCCAGGCGACGCGCACCTCTTCCTGCGGCTCTGCCGCGAGCGAGACGCGTATCGTGTCGCCGATGCCTTCGTGCAAGAGGATGCCGAGACCGATGGCGGATTTGATCGAGCCGCTAAAGGCCGTGCCCGCCTCAGTCACGCCCAAGTGCAAAGGATAATCAACCTGCGCGGACAAGAGACGATAAGCCGCGACTGTGCGGCGCACGTCCGAAGCTTTGAGCGAGATGATGATGTCCCGAAAATCAAGGTCTTCGAGAATCTGTATGTGGCGCAGGGCTGATTCGACCATCGCTTCGGGCGTCGCCGTGCCGTACTTTTTAAGAAGGTCTTTTTCGAGCGAGCCGCCGTTGACGCCGATGCGAATCGGAATGCCGCGCTCTTTGGTCGCGCGCACGACCTCGCGCACTCTCTCATGCGCGCCGATGTTGCCGGGATTCAAACGCAGCTTGTCAATTCCCGCTTCAAGAGCAAGCAAGGCGAGCTTGTAATGAAAATGTATGTCCGCGACGAGCGGGACATCGGGCACGCGCTTTCTAATCTCTTTGAGCGCGAGGGCGGCGTCTTTGTCGGGCACTGCGAGACGCACGATCTCGCAGCCCGCGCGCATCATCTCTTCGATCTGCGCGACCGTCCCGTCAACGTCAACCGTATCGGTCTTCGTCATGGACTGAATAGCGACCGGCGCGCCCCCGCCGATCTGCACGTCTTTGACTTTGACTGCTCTCGTAGTTCGCATAAGTTCAAGGTTCACAGTTCAAGGTTCAAAGTTCAAGGTTCGTTTGACTTTGAACCTTGAACCTTAAACCTTGAACCTATTTCTGCGGAGCGGTGGCGGCGGGCGGGTCGCTCTTGCGAAAACTCGACGCCACTTTCAAAAGATCGTTAGTGATGACAAAGCCCATCAGGAGCAGGAGGACGACGAAGCCGACCTGCTGTATGCGCTCTCTGACGGTCAGGGATAATTTCATCCCGACGACCGCGAGCACGGCTTCGATGAGCAGGATAAAGATCGCGCCGCCGTCAAGCACCGGAATCGGCAAGAGGTTAAAGACGCCCAAGTTGAGGCTCATAAACATGAGCATGAAGAAGACGCCCTCCCAGCCGAAATCGTTGGCGACGCGCGACGATTCCTGCGCGATACCGATTGGCCCCGACAGCGTTTCACGCACAGAGCGTTGGCCGCTAAAAACCTGACCGAGAGCTTTGGCGGTGAGGCGTATGATCTCCACGTTAGTGCTGACTGCATATTTGGCAGACTCACCGACGGAGACTCTTTCCAGAGGCTCTTTGCCGCCGAGGCCGACGCCCAGACGCACTTTGCCGTCGGACAACTGGCGCGGCGTGGCGGTCAGTTCTTTGCGCTCTCCGTTCTCGCGCTCAATGGTCAGGCGAAGCTGCTCCGATTTGTGATCGGAGATGAACTGCATCACCTGATCTTTGTTGCGCGCCAGCTCGTCATTGATCCTGATGATGCGGTCGCCTTTTTGCAGTCCGGCTTCCTCCGCCGGACTTCCCTGCTCGACCGTGCCGATGATGACGGGCTTTGCGCCCGCGTCCGGCTCAAGGTCAAGACTGCCGAGCGAGTTGCCGCGATCATCCGTGTGACGCGAAGGCTTGATGTTCAAAGGAATGCGCTGGCCGTTTCTCTCGATGGTGACGGGCAGTTGATGATCGGGCGCGAGCAGCGCGTCGTTGCTGATACGCTCCCACGTCGGATTCTCTTTGCCGTCGAATGAGACGATGCGGTCGCCGGGTTTGATTCCGGCCTGCGCGGCGGCTCCGTTCTCCGCCACGCTCATCACAATCGGAGCGGGCATCACCGGCACGCCCTGCCAGACCGCGCCGACGAACGGAATCGTCAGAGCCGTCAGCACGTTCATCACGGGGCCTGCGACCGAAACCAAAAACTTCTGCCAGCGCGGGCGCAAACTGTACTGCTCTTCGACTGGAATATCGCTCGCGCCTTCGCCCTCAATCGGAGCATTCGATTCATCGCCGCCGAGCTTGACATAGCCGCCGAGCGGAATCGCCGAGATGCGGTAATCGGTCGTGCCCCATTTTCTGCCGATGAGGCGCGGGCCGAAGCCCACCGAAAAGGTCTCGACGCGAATCCCGAAGAGCTTCGCCACGATAAAGTGGCCGAACTCGTGTATCACCACGGCTGCGCCAAGGATAAAAATAAAGGCAAGGCCGCCAATCAAATAAGTCATCTATCCGTCTCGCTCATTCTCAAAAAAAATTTCCCGCGAATCCTCTTCGCAATAAAGCTCTTAGACTCGCGCGCCGCCCCCTCAGGTTGCACATCAGTTTACAGGGCAAGAACTGTTCGCGCAAAGGCGCAAAGGGAAAGCAGAAGACCGCAAAGGAGTTGAGTTTTTCTTTGCGAGCTTTGGTTTTAGCTTTGCGCCTTTGCGTGAAACCGCTTTTTTCATTTAAAGAGCAGCGTCAATGGCTTCTTCCCTGCTGCTTCTCCGCGCGATTTTTTCCGTCGCCAGTCGTCTCGCCGCGCGGTCTGCTTCGAGCACCACGTCAAGATTTTCAGCCGGCTCAATCACATGCTCGTTCATCACCTCTTCGATGACTTGCGGAATATCGGTCAGAGAAATCTGTTCGTTGATGAATGCCTGCACGGCCTCTTCGTTGGCGGCATTCAATACGGCGGGAAGCGTGCCGCCCGCACGCAACGCGCGATAGGCGAGAGCGATGCAGGGGAAACGCTCCGTGTCTGGAGCTTCAAAATGCAGAGCGGCGAGCTTCGTCAAATCGAGCGGCGGCAAATCGCACGGATGTCTCTCAGGATAAGTCAACGCATACTGAATCGCGTGCCGCATATCCGTCACGCCCATCTGCGCGATGACTGAGCCGTCCACCATCTCGATCATCGAATGCACGACCGATTCGGGATGCACGACGACATCAATCCGGTCTGCGTCAAAGCCGAAGAGCCAGTGCGCCTCGATCACTTCCAGCCCTTTGTTCATCAGGGTCGCACAGTCAATCGTAATCTTATCGCCCATCCGCCAGGTCGGATGATGCAAAGCCTCTGCGACGCTCGCCGCCTGCATGTCGGCGCGAGTGCGCGTGCGAAAAGGGCCGCCCGAAGCGGTCAGTATCAGGCGGCGCACCTCGCCGCGCGACTCTCCGCGCAGGCATTGATGAAGCGCATTGTGTTCGGAATCAACGGGCAAGAGTTCTGCGCCCGACTTTTGCGCGGCGCGCGTCATCAGTTCGCCCGCCATGACGAGCGTCTCCTTATTGGCGAGCGCGACGCGCTTTCCGGCTTCGAGCGCGCGAAGAGTCGGCACGAACCCGACCGCCCCGACCGTCCCGCTCACCACGGTGTCGGCCTGCGCATGCGTCGCCACTTCCACCAGCCCTGCTTCGCCCACGAGGATGCGCGGCAGGTCTGTGTCGCGTTTGAAAAGCTCTGCGCGCAGCTCTTCGGCGCACTCTTCGGATTCGACCGAGACGAGTTCGGGCAGATGCTTTGAAACCTGCTCGGCCAGCAGTTTCATGTTGCGCCCCGCGCCGAGCGCGACGATATGAAAACGCTCCGCGCCGAGAGCTTCGACCACGCGCAAAGTGTTGCGCCCGATGGAGCCGGTCGAGCCGAGAATGCTGATGCCTTTAGTTTCCATCAAAAAATTTTACGGCTCCGGCGCGCCCGTTTCATACGGGTCTAAGAGCTTAATCGTTTGCCCCTTATCGTTTTGATAATAGGCATCGGTCACGCGCCACGCGCGATTGTTCCGATACATCAAATCCACATTTGCGTTGACCGTGCGCCGCTCGCCGATGACCTTCAGCGAGAGAGTCGCCACACCGTCCGAGTTGCGCGTGTTGATGCTGCCCGTGATGATCGAGCCGAAGTCTTTGACCTCGCCGATGTCCTGCTTCAGCTTCTCATTATTCTTCAAAAACGTCCTCGCCGTCGTCGCCGCCTCGCTCTTGCCGATGGTGTAAAAGGTGAAACCGATGACCGCGCCCACGAAGATGACGATCAGCAGGACGATTGCCGCCACGATGCCGCCGATGATGATGAACAGCTTCTTCGTCGTCATATTGAAAAACGCGCGGCCAAAAATTTAAGAGAAATAGACTCGCGCGAAATAGTAGATGACGGGCGCGTTAAAGAGCAAGCTATCGAGGCGGTCGAGCAAGCCGCCGTGACCCGGCAAAATTTGCGCGGCATCCTTTGCGCCCGCGCTTCGTTTGAGCGCGCTCTCGGTCAAATCTCCGACCACGGCTAAGACATTCATCGCCGCCGCGAGCGGCAACGCGGCCTTCAAACTCAATTCATGAAAGAACCAGTAATGCGCCGCCAACGCCATCAGCAAGCTCGCCAGCATGCCTCCGACAGCTCCCTCCCAGGTCTTGCCCGGACTAATCTTAGGCGCGAGCTTGTGACGCCCGAAAGCCCTGCCGGTGTAGTAAGCCCCCGTGTCCGACCCCATCACGACGAGAAAGAAAAAGAAGAGCAGATGCGCGGAAAGCTTTGCCTCGAATCCCATCCGCAGAGAAACCAAATGGCCGCCGAGCAGGACGACGTACAGCACTCCGAGCAGCGTCGCGCCCACCGACGAAATCATTTTATCGAAGGGCGCGCCCTTCAACATCTCGCCCGCCAGCGCCGCGATGACCAAAGCGATGAGCGTCAACAGCAGAAGCTGCGGCGACCTGCCCGGCGCGTCGAAGAAAAAGCCCATGAACAATCCAGCCGCTCCCATAAACCCGATGCCCACATCCGGCTTCATCCCGCGCCGCCTCGCCAGCAGCCAGAACTCATGCAGCCCCAAGACCATCGCCGCCACCGCGATCAGGACAAACAGAGGCCACAGCCATGAAAAATAGATGGAAGCGATCAGGACGGGCAGCGCAATCAGTGCGGTGATGAGACGAGACATGGAATGGATTTTAGATTTTGGATTTTAGATTTTGGATTTAAGCCTTCTTCAAATCTTCAATCTAAAATCGCGCAGCAATGCAGCTTCAGAATTCCAATTCTTCAAACAACTCCGAGACGGGCAAAGTAAAGCCGGGAATAACTTGCTCTCCATCCAGCGCATCGTTTGCGCGCAGAAGCTGATCCGGCGTCGGAGCATGATAAACGAGCACGATCTGCTCATCCGGATTAATAACCCAGATGAGTCGCGCGCCGCTATTAAAATATTCCACGATCTTTTCATGTATCGTTTCAATCGTATCGCGCGGAGAAAGAATCTCGACCACAAGGTCTGGCGCGCCATCGAAAAACTTTTTGGGAGCGCGCTTTGCGCCGCCGAGCCGCTCTTTCGCAATAAAGGAAACATCCGGCGAGAGAAAATTCTTCGGCTTCGACTTCATCCAGTAGCCCGCGCTTGAGCCGCACACAATTCCCAGCTTGTGCGCTTTGACAAAACTCGCCAAAGCAACAATCAGGCGAACGCCGATCTCTTCATGCTCGATTCCGGCAGGACTCACAATTAATTCTCCATTAATTACTTCGTACTTGTTCCCGTCATTAGGCAATGATAGCAACTCGTCGTCAGTCCAGATTTTGTTTTGCAGGATTGTTTCCATAACAGCTTACTTTGCATTAGCGACTAACTTGAGACCGCCGAAGCGACGGTCGCGGCTTTGAAAATCAATGATGGCTTCGAGCAGATGCACGCGGCGAAAATCAGGCCACAGGGTTTCGGTGACGTGTATCTCGCTGTAAGCGGTCTGCCATAAAAGAAAGTTTGAGATGCGCAGCTCGCCGCTCGTTCTGACCAGCAGGTCAAGCTCGGGCAGTCCGTTTGTGTAGAGATGCCGCGCGATCTCCGCTTCCGTCAAATCCTCCGCGCGCTTGCCCTCTGCGAGCAGGCTCTTGATGGCCGCGCGACAGGCGTCAACGATCTCCGCGCGCCCGCCGTAATTCAGCGCGACGCTCAAGACCATCCCTGTGTTGCCGCTTGTTCGCTCAGTCGCTTTAGTAATCTCGCGGCGCACAGTCTCCGACAGACCTGCGATCCGACCGATGGCCTGAAAGCGTATGCGCTGCCGGTCAATCTCGTCGAGTTCGAGCCGCAGATAGCGACGCAGCATACGCATCAGCGCATCAACTTCGAGGCGCGGGCGTTTCCAGTTCTCGGTCGAGAAAGCGTAGAGCGTCAGCGCGCCGAGGCCGAGCCGCGCGCCCGTGTCAACAGCCGCGCGCACGGCTTCGACTCCGGCGCGATGTCCGGCGATACGCGGCTGCCCGCGCCGCGCAGCCCAACGCCCGTTGCCGTCCATGATGATCGCCACGTGTCGCGGCAGACGATCCCATGCGAGCGCGGAGAGCAAAATCTCGTCACGCGTTCCCGGCTGGACTATTTCTGAGAAGTCGGCAAGCATCAATGAAAAGGTAAAAGTAAAAAGGTAAAAGGCAAAAGTCAGAAAAAAGCTCGGTCGAGACGAATTAGTTGGCGCGCCTTACTTTTTCCTTTTGTCTTTTACCTTTTTACTTCTCACAAGCGTGAGTGTCAATCATATCTCACGCTGAGAAGCGTCAGCCCGCAGGCCGGAGCGGTGACGATTGAGTGCGGGCGCGTCCCCGTTTCAATCGCCCGCGCGATTATCTCACGAGCTATCTCACCGCGACCGACCGCGAGCAGCGCGCCCGCAATCGAGCGCACCATGTAACGCAAAAAGCCGTTCGCGCTAATCTCAAATTCGACGAGACGCGCGCGCGCGCGTTCATCCCACACAGCATGAATCTCAAGCGTCTTCACTTCGCGCACGCGCGAGGCCGCGTCCGTCTGCGCGGATGAAAAAGCAGTCCAGTCATGTTCGCCTAAAAAAAGCCCGGCGCACTCGCGCATTCGCTCAACGTCGAGTGAGCGCGCCTCGCCGTGCGCGTACCGAATCCAGAACGGCGACACGACGCGCGAATTAATCACGCGATAGATATAAGTTTTCCCGCGCGCCGAATAACGTGCATGAAACTCATCGGAAACAACGTCAGCTTCCATCACGCGCACGTCGCGTTCGAGATTTCCATTAATCGCCGCGCGCAGCTTCTCCGGCGCGAACTCATGCTCAAGCCGAACGCTCGCCACCTGTCCAACGGCATGCACGCCCGCATCCGTGCGACCCGACCCATGCGCCAACACCGCGCGGCCATCAAGCAAAGACAGCACGCGCGTCAACTCTCCCTGCACAGTCCGCAAGCCGTCCTGTATCTGCCAGCCATGAAAATCCGTCCCGTCGTATTGCAGCGTCAGCTTGTAATTCATAAAGACAGTTTTCAGTTTTTAGTTTTCAGTTTTCAGTAATTGCGCTCCTGCTGCTTAAAACTGAAAACTGAAAACTAAAAACTGCTTTTCCTGCTTCCCGGCTTGATCGCCTCTTCGCCTCTGGCGCAGGCGGCGCAAGAGGTTGGAGCGACGGAGGGGACTTCGAGCGTGGCGAGAGCGACGCGCGCGAGTCCCACGTCCGCGCGTCCGGCTGAGCGGTCGATGATCGAGGCTGCGCCGACGACGCGCGCGCCCGCGCTCTGTAGAGCTGCTATCGTCTCGCGCGTCGAGCCGCCGGTCGTGATGACATCTTCGACGACAAGCACGCTCTCGCCGGGACGCACAGTGAAGCCGCGACGCAAAGTCATCCCTCCCGTCGCATCTCTCTCAGTCCAGATAAATCTCGCGCCGAGCGCGCGTGCGACTTCATAGCCGATGACGAGGCCGCCGATGGCGGGCGCGGCGACCGTCTCGATTCTCTGTCCCTGAAAATGCTGCGCGAGGGCGAGTCCGAAGGCTTCGGCTTCAGACGGATGTTGCAGGACGAGCGCGCATTGCAGGTAGCTCGCGCTGTGCAGGCCGCTCGATAAAACGAAATGGCCTTCGAGCAGCGCGCCCGTGCGTTTGAATCTTTCGATGACCTCTTCGGCTTGCAAAGCTGGCTGTTCCTCTCTGACAGAAATGTTCTACGCCGCCGGATTCGTCAAAAGGCGCGGGTCAAAGTAAGCTCTGATCTCTTTGATTTCTCCGCCGACGACGCGAAAGCACTCGCAGACGGGGATGACGCCGACCGGAGTGTCAGCGTCCCAGAGCGTCGCCACGTATTCGCCCTCGGCGATGTGCTGTTTGATTCGCGCGTCTTTAATCAAAGGGAGCACGTTCGGCAGATATTCGAGCACTGCTTCCGCGCCATTGAGCGTCTGTGTCAAAGGCTCTTCAAAAATAACGTCGGCGGCGAAAGGGACTTGGCTCAAATCGCTATCACGCAGAGCGTGAATATAGCTCTCAACTATTTTGATGTTCGGATTTTCCATCATCTTCTCCATTCAATTGAATTAAGAATTCACCGCAGAGGCGCAGAGACGCCGAGATTGAAGAAGCATAAGGAGCATGCTGTTTAATACTTCTCATGCCTGATTCTTTCCCTTTAGTTTTCTCTGCGTCTCCGCGTCTCTGCGATGAGATGTTTTCCGCAGAACATTCATAAGGCGGATCACCTTCTTCCCACAAGTCGCGCGGATACTTTATCATTGACGCCCGTCTGCTATACAATGCGGCCAGAATGCAAGTCCGTCGTAACCTCATTTCCGACTCCCCCCTCGTCCAAGAGACCATCGAAATGCTACGTGTGTGCGGCGGTCGAGCCTCTGCCGCAGACATCGCCGACCTCGTCCTCAAACTTTCGGACATCGAGGCGGAGCTGGCCGCGATGCTCGTCGCAGATATGATTAAGGACGATCATCGTCTGGGCGTGCGCGACGGCGCGATGGTCGAGCTGCTGTGCGAAGATGCTGAGACGCGTCTCTTGCATGAAGCTGATTTCGTGGTCGTAGACCTTGAGACGACCGGAGCCAAGACGCCGCCCTGCCGCATCACCGAGATCGGAGCTTATCGCGTCAGTCAGGGGCGCATCGTCGCGGAGTTTCAGACGCTCGTGAATCCTGAGACGCAGATTCCGCCCTTCATCGTCAATCTGACAGGCATCACAAATCAGATGGTCAAGGACGCGCCGCGCTTCGCGGAGGTCGCGCCGTTGTGGCTGGACTTCGCCGGAGACGCTGTGCTCGTGGCGCATAACGCTTCGTTCGACGTGCGCTTTTTGAATCACGAGCTGTCGCGCGTCTTCCCCGGACAACGCATGGCAAACTCGAACCTCTGCACAGTCGTTCTCTCGCGCCGCATCTTTCCGGGGCTGTTGAACTACAGGCTGCAAACGGTCGCGGAGCATTTCGCAATCAGCATCACTAATCGCCACCGCGCGGCAGGCGATGCGCTCGCCACCGCCGAGATTTTCCTGCACATGCTTGAGCGGCTGAACGAACACGGCGTGCGCGACCTCGCCGCCGTCAGGCAATTCAAAATCAACGGCTAAAGCTCAAAAGCTTAAACCAACGTCAGTTCGAGATAAGCAAAGGAAACTCATAGAGCCTGCGTCAGCAGGCGGTCAGAGTCTAGCCCCATGCGTGAGCATGGGGTCACGTCACATCAGATTCTATTGAGCCTGCGTGAGCAGGCGACAGATGCTTGCTTTGCCTTTCATCTGTCGCCAGCTCACGCAGGCTCAATCTCTAACTTCGCTCCGTTCCCCACGCTGACGCGTGGGGCTACACGCTCTCGCCTGCTGACGCAGGCTGGTTGATAGCTTTACGTCGAACTGACGTTAAACCAACGTCTCATTCTCTCTCTGCGTCTCCGCCTCTCTCTGCGTCTCCGCCTCTCTCTGCGTCTCCGCGTCTCTGCTCTTTAACACTTTCCGCATCACAAAAATCAGAATGACGAGCGCGGCGAGGCCGAGGCCGATGACCGGATAATAACGCGAGAGCAGGTCTTTGGCCTGCTCGCCATAGTGCGCCGCGAGATAGCCTTCGAGCAGAAAACGAAAGGCGCGACCGACCGCGATGGCGACGGCGAATCGCCACACGTTGACGCGAAAAACTCCCGCCGAGATGACGAAGAGCTTGAACGGAAAAGGCGGCGGCAACAGCGACGCGACGAGCACGGAGAGCACATCGTAACGCGCCAATAGCTCTTTGACGCGCGCCTGCTTGCTCTCTGAAAATCGCGTGAGAGCGCGTCTCCCCGCCTTCCGCGAAAGATAATAAAGCATCAGGCATCCGGCGACAGAGCCGAGCGTCCCTGCCGCCGCGTAAATCAGCCACCACGCCGGACGCGCAGCCGTCAGCAGCAGCATCATCGCGTCCGGCCCGCCCGGCAATGGAATCAAAGCCGAATCGAGCAACGCAATCGCAAACAGACCGAACGGCCCGTAAGCCACCAAATATTTCGAGATCGCCGACAGGCCGTTTGTAATCTTATGGAAGAACCATTTCAAAATTTATCATCAATCCTTTCATACACGAAAAAAGCGACCGACCTGACAAAACTTGTCACTTCCAGTGCAAAACATTTCATTTCCAACGTGAAAGTTTAGCCCCCTCACGTGAAAGATTAGCTCCCTCACGTCAAATCTTAGCCCCCTCACGTGAAAGTTGACGCCCCGCAGTTAAAACTTCTCGCCCCTCATGTTACAGAACCCGCCCCGCAAGTAAAAGATGCCGCCCACCACATAAAACATCATCTTCCGCATGCGAAACCTTAGCCCCCGCATGTCAAACCTTAGCTCCCGCAGATAAAAAAGGCCGCCCGCAGCGTGATAGCTGAGCGAGAGGCGAAATCACAAGTCACTCTTAGCCTGAGCATTGAGAATCTTGCTGTTTGTCTCTTCAATCTCTTCAACTCTTCCGCGACCGCGATGCTTGATAAAGTAAATCAACAGGCCGACGAGCGAGACGAGGAGGACGCTGCCGAGAATCGGCGCGCCATACTTTTTAATAAAATCCAGCACATGCTCGCCGTAAAAGACTGCGAGCGCGCCTTCGACGTAATAGCGCAGGCTGCGCGCGATCATCACCGTCAGCACAAACCGCCAGCGCGGATATTCGAGCGCGCCCGCCGTCGCCACGAAAATCTTGAAAGGCATCGGCGGCGGCAACAGAGCCGGAACGGCTATCGCCAGAAAACCGAAACGCGCGTAGGCGCGCTCGACCCTCTCCAGATGGTCGCCGCGAAAACGCCTGCGCAGCACCGCCTGCCCGCCGCGTCGCAAAATCGTGTAGAGCAAGAGGCAGCCGAGGACGGAGCCTGCGGCGGCGAACAGGGGAAAGTAGAAGACCGCCTTGTGATCCGTCGCGCAACGCATCACGACCAGATAGTCGTTGATTTCAGGAAGCGAGAGGAGCGAAGAATCGAGCGCGCCGATCAAGATCATCGCGGGCGCAGCGACATACATCGGCACGCCGATGATGAACTGCTCCAGCCACGTTACGATGTTGGCAAAGGAATGCTGAACCCAATGATAAGCGTCGCCCAACCAGTTGAACATAGGTCAAAGCTCAAAGTTCAAGGTTCAAGGTTCAAGACCAACTTTGAACCTTGAACCTTGAACTTTGAACCTGCTATTTCGCCGGAGCGAAAATACTCGGCGTGTCGTAAGTGACGCCGAAGGTGACGCCCGTGCGGGGGCTGAACTCGGACAGTCCCGCGATGCCCGCGACATCAAAGCGCAGGCCGGAGGCTTTCAGTTGAAAGCCTAGACGCGCCTCGCTCTGCGACTCTGTGCCGAGCGGCGCGCGACCGCTTCTGGTGTTGGCGCGACCGTTAATCTCCGCCGCGAGATTAAACTGCTTGTGAATGCGGAAGATTCCGGCGACGCCGTAGAGCAGCACGTCGTTCTGCGTGAAATTTTCGAGCGGCGCGGTCAAGATGCCGATGCCCAGATTGCCGAAGAGATTGACGCGCGCCTCCGTCCCGAACTTTTGCCCGAACTTTTTCCCGACGAGAATCGTGCCGAAAGCGTTGGTCTGATTGACGCCGATGCCGCGCGCCTGATTCGAGTTCGGCAGTTGCACGCCGAGCCGGAAACCTAAGGACGGGCCGCGCCTCGTCTCCGCGCGCAACTTGATCTTGGTCGAGAGCGTGAAATCGCCTATGTCATTGGTCGAGGTCGCGCCCGGCGTAAAGCCCAGTTGAATCGGCGACGGGATGGTCTGCCGGTTGACGCTCAAAAAATTCTGCGCCACGCCTTCAATCTGAAACTCTACGTTCGGCGACAAACCGATGCTGACGCCGATTACGCCGACGCGCGTCAGGTCGCCACGCAAGCCGGAAAGCGGAAACTTCGCGTCCTGCAAGAAATCAATTCCGGCCTCGACCCTCAAAGAGCCGGGCGGAATGATGTCCACGTCCTCCGTGATTAAGGGACGCTGCTGCGCCTCTGCGACAAGACCGCAGAGCAGAGCGCAGAAGATTGCGATGCATATTCTTAATAAAGATTTGCGAAGAGACATGAGAGACTCTTTCAGATTGTTTCAAGCTCAGGAACAACACGCGGATTGTAACGGCACATACGCCGGAGCGTCAATGCAGAGCTCTTGATTTGTTATTGAATAGCCACAGAGCACACAGAGGTCACAGAGAATTAATAAGGATTTGAGCCGAGCCATTCTGTTTTCCCTCTGTGTGCTCTGTGTCCTCTGTGGCTGATTCCTCGATATGTTACTATAAACCTTCAAATCAATCATGACGACGAAACCTTTGCTCATCGGCGGAGAGTGGCGCGCGACGGATAATTTGCAGGAAGTGCGTGCGCCTTACACGGGCGAGATGCTGGCGCGCGTCTCTTACGCCGCGCGGGTTGATGTCGAAGAAGCCGTCTCTGCCGCCGCGTCCGCCGCCGCAGAGATGCGCGCTCTGCCGCGTTATGAGGTCGCCGAAGCCTTGCGCCGCATCGCCGATTACATCAAAGCACGCCGCGAAGAGTTCGCGCGCACGATGGCGGAGGAGAGCGCGAAACCCATCACCGCCGCTCGCGGCGAAGTGGATCGCGGCGTCTCGACTTTCACTTTCGCGTCGGAAGAGGCTCGACGCTTTACCGGCGAGACTGTGCCGGTTGACACGCAGGCTTTGGGGCGCGGGCGTTTCGGCTGGACTGAAAGAGTGCCGCGCGGCGTCATCTTCGGCATCACTCCGTTTAACTTTCCGCTCAATCTGGTCGCGCACAAGGTCGCGCCCGCGCTCGCCTCGCGCAATGCGATTATCGTCAAGCCCAGCCCGCGCACGCCTCTGACCGCGCTCATGCTCGGCGAAGCCTTCCTTGAATCGGGACTGCCGAAGGGCGCGCTCCAAATCGTCCCGATGGACATTCCGCTCTTAGACATTCTCTTTGACGACGAGCGCGTGGCGATGATCTCTTTCACGGGCAGCGCGGCGGTCGGATGGAAGCTGCGCGCGCGCGTGCCATACAAGCAAGTCACGCTTGAGCTTGGCGGCAACGCTCCCGTGATTGTTGACGAGACGGCGGACATCAAATATTCGGTCGAACGCTCAGTGATGGCCGCCTTCAGTTACGCGGGTCAGGTCTGCATCTCGGCTCAACGTCTCTTCATACATCAAAGCATCGCGGACGAGTGGACACAGCTTTTCATCGAGCGCGCGAAGAATTTGCCGACGGGCGATCCGCTCGATGAAGCGACCGCGCTCTCCGTGATGATTGACGAAGAGGCCGCGCGCCGCGCCGAAGAGTGGATCGGCGAAGCATTGAGCGCGGGCGCGCGTCTGCTCTGCGGCGGCACGCGCAGAGGCTCTTTGCTTGAGGCGACTCTGTTGACGGACGTGCATGAAGAGATGCGCGTCTCGTCGGAAGAGGTCTTCGCGCCGGTCGCAACGGTTCAGACTTTCGGGGATTTCGCGGAGGCTCTGGCGGCGGCGAATCACACGCGTTACGGCCTACAGGCGGGCGTCTTCACGCGCGACATGAATCGAATTTACGATGCCGCGCGTACTCTCGAATTCGGCGGCGTGATGATTAACGACGCGCCCGCTTTCCGCGTGGACAACATGCCGTATGGCGGCGTCAAACTCTCAGGCGCGGGGCGCGAGGGCGTGCGTTACGCGATGGAAGAGATGACGGAGACGCGCGTCATCGTCGTTGACCCAACCAAATGATTTGAGATTTGAGATTTTAAATCTCAAACTTATATGTTTTGAAATTTGAAATTTGAAATCTCAAATGATAGGTGAGGCTAAAATTTTGAAAAGACAACTTGCTGTTTACCTCCTGCTCGCTTCCCTTTCATGCTTCATCAACACGGTTTCCGGTTTTCATGTGGCGGCGCAGCAGAAGGGTGCGGTTCAAAGGTCTGCGGCGACCATCATCAATCTCGCGGGCTTGAAAGAGCAGGCGTCGGTGAGTCGGGACGAGCGCGGGATTCCTTATATCGAGGCCGCGAATGAAGCCGATCTGTATTTCGCGCAGGGCTATGTGACGGCGAGCGACCGCTTGTGGCAGATGGACTTGTTGCGGCGGAGCGCGCGCGGTGAGTTGTCGGAAATCTTCGGGCGCACCGCGCTCGAAGAGGATAAGAAACATCGTATTTTCGGCTTCGCGCAGTTGGCGGAAGGGATGTTGCCGCAACTCCCTGCATCTGAGCGAGCCGCGCTCGAAGCTTACGCGCGCGGCGTCAATGCCTTCATCGCTTCGCGCGACGACAAGTCGCTGCCGCCTGAGTTTCAAATTCTGCAATACAAGCCGCGCGCGTGGACTCCGGCGGATTCCGTCATCATCGGAAAGATTTTCGCGGAGACGCTTTCGACCTCCTGGCAAGCCGACTTGATGCGCGCCGCCATCGCAGACCTCCCGGCGGAAAAACGCGAATTGCTGTTGACCGAAACTTCGCCGCTCGACGTGCTCGTCGTCGGCAAAGATGCAGATGAGAAGAAAGCTATCATTCCACCGGGCGACCCGCTCATGATGTATTCGATGGCTCAAAGCGAGGCTCTGCTGCGTGCTGTGGCGGAGACGAGCGAGACGATGGCGCGGACGCTTTCGCGCGTCGGCCTGTACATGGAAGACCGCGCGGCGAGCAACAATTGGGTCGTCAGCGGCTCGCGCACACAGAGCGGCAAACCCATGCTCGCCAACGACCCGCACTTGCCTCCGTCCGTTCCTTCAATCTGGTACATGACTCATCTCTCTATGCCGGGCTTGCGCATCTCAGGCGTCACGACTCCCGGCCTGCCCGGCATCATCATCGGACACAATGAACAGATGGCGTGGGGCGTCACCAACTTGGGCCCGGACGTGCAAGACCTCTATCTCGAAAAATTCGACAAGGATAATCCGCGAAAGTACCTGACGCCCGCAGGTCTGCGCGAAGCCGAAGTGCGGCGCGAAGAGATTAAAGTGCGGAAGGGATTCACGGACGCTGCGACCGAGACTGAGACTTTAGAAGTCGTTGTGACGAGGCACGGCCCTATCTTTTTTGAGCAAGGCGGCGCGCGTTACGCCTTGCGCTGGACTGCGCTCGACCCGACGGCGGGCGAGTTCGACGCTTTTTATAAACTCAATCGCGCACGCAACTGGAAAGATTTTCAGGATTCCCTGCGAAGTTACGGCGGCGCGACGCAGAACTTCGTTTACGCAGACACGCAGGGGCACATCGGCTATTACGGCGCGGGGCGCGTGCCCGTCAGAAAGTCCGGCGACGGCTCTGTGCCGTATGACGGCTCGACCGACGCGGGCGAGTGGACTGGCTTCATTCCTTTCGACAAGCTGCCGCACGTTTACGACCCGCCCGAAGGCTTTATCGTCACCGCGAATCAGCGAGTCGCGGGGCGCAGTTATCCGTACTTTCTGACGCACGAATGGGCTGCGCCGTATCGCGCGCGCCGCATCTACGAGGCTCTGAAAGCGAAAGCGAAATTGACGCCCGACGATTTTCGCCAGATACAGGCGGACACTTACAGCATTCCGGCCACGACGTTTGCGCGCGAAGTCATCAAGCTCGGCGGAGAGCAAGGGACAGCCGCGCCCGCGCCGGACGAGGCGAAGTGGCGCGAGACGCTGAAGCTGCTCGGCGAATGGGACGGACGAACCGGCACGGACTCGCGCGGCGCGATCATGGCAGTCCTCATGCGCGACAGGTTTCGACAACGCATCGTGGCCGCAGCTTTAGGCGCGGAGCGAGCCAAACAGTATCGCTGGTCGAACGTCAATTCCTTAGTTGATCGCCTCATCACGGAGCGTCCGCGCGAGTGGCTGCCCAAAGAATTTAAGGATTACGCGGAACTCGTCCGCGCCTGCGAGCGGGACGCGCGCGAGCTGCTGGCGAAAAACATTGGCGCGGACGAGTCGAAATGGACTTGGGGAAATTTTCAGTCGTACAAGTTTTCGCATCCGCTTGCGAGCGCGCCACTCATCGGCCTGCAATTCGCCATCGCCCCACTCCCGCAAGTGGGCAACATCTCAAGCCCCAACGTCGGCAACTCGGTCTCGATGCGTTTCATCGCCACGCTCAGCGATTGGGACACGAGCAGGCAGGGCCTCACGCTCGGCGAAAGCGGCGACCCGTCGAGCGCGCATTACAAAGATCAACTCGCGGCCTGGTACGCAGCCTCGCCGGGCGTCTTCCCTTTCACGAAAGCTGCGGTCGAGAAGAATGCGACGTTGATCTGGATACTGACGCCCGCGAAATGAGCAAGCAGTTTGAGCAAAATCAGAAGCGCATGAAGGAGGAGCATTGGCGCGTCTTCTGCGCCGTAGAGCTTCCGGCTGAAATTCGCGCGCGCGTCGCCGCGCACATCGCGGCCTTGCGCGAGAGCTTTCCGAAGGCGCGAGCGTCATGGGCGCGGGCGGACGCGCTTCACATTACTCTGAAATTTTTGGGCGAGATTGAACTGGCGCGCGTCGAGGCTTTGTCTCAAGCCGCGAGAGAGGCGGCGGGCATTGAATCTTTTAAGTTAGTCATAGAAGGAACTGGAATCTTTCCGCCACGCGGCAGCCCGCGCGTGTTGTGGCTCGGCGTGAAGGACACGTCCGGCGTTCTCTCGAAGCTTCAGCGAAGGCTGGATGAAGAATGCGCGCGCGTAGGCTTTGCGCGGGAAACGCGAGAATTTCATCCGCACTTGACCGTCGCACGCCTGCGCGCTCCGGCAGAGGCGCGGGAGTTGGCTGCTGTGCATCGAGAGATGAAGTTTGAGAGGGCGGCTTTCGCAGTCAAGGATTTGGTCGTGATGCGAAGCGAGTTGGGAGCGGGCGGGTCGCGTTACACTGCTGTTTCAAGACATGAGTTGAGAGAAGGTTAAGAAAAAGTCTCACGCAAAGGCGCAAAGGCGCAAAGAAAAGCAAGCCTGTCTTTCTTTGCGCCTTTGCGCCTTTGCGTGAGACTTATTTTTTATTTCGACAATTCACGCGGTCGCGGCGGCGGCGGAATTTTATCCTGCTCTGCGCGCTTCTCGCCCGTCTCGCTGAGCATCTCTTTGATCGCGCCGATGCTCGACAACATGCTTGTGGTCTCGACCGGCATGAAGATGACTTTCGAGTTGTTGCCGCGTGTCATGTCGCGCAAGGATTCGATGTAGCGCGTCGTGATGAGATACTGCGCAGGATTGCCGTGTCCCTCCATTGATTGCGAGATGCGCGTGATGGCTTCGGACTCTGCGGCAGCCGCGCGGAGGCGTGCTTGCGCCGCGCCGTCCGCTTGCAAGATAGCGGATTCCTTCTCGCCTTCGGCGCGCGTGATGGCGGCCTGCTTTTCTCCCTCCGCGCGTGTGATGGCGGCCTGCCGGTCGCCTTCGGCTTGCAAGACGAGAGCGCGGCGTGTGCGTTCCGCCGTCATCTGCTTCTCCATAGTGATACGCACGTCCTCCGGCGGGTTGATGTTCTTCACATCAACGCGCGTCACCTTGACGCCCCACTTGTCTGTCGCTTCATCAAGGATGAGCCGCAGCTTGGCGTTAATCTGATCGCGTTGCGAGAGCGTGTGATCCAAATCCATGTCGCCCATCACGGCGCGCATGCCCGTGATCGTCAACTGCACGATGCCGCCCAAGAGGTCTGCGACTTCGTACACAGCCTTGATCGGGTCTGTTATCTGCCAGTAGACGACAGAGTCAACGTGTATGGTGACGTTGTCGCGCGTGATGACGGGTTGCGGCGGGAGGTCTATGAACTGTTCGCGCAGGTCAATCGAAGTGAGGCCGGGGCGGACGTTCGTCCAATAGACTCCGCGCGGTTTATCCAGAAAAGGCACGAGGACATTGAGGCCGCTCGCCGCGACACGGCTGAAACGACCCAGACGCTCGACCAGCATCACGGTCGCCTGCGGCACGATCTTGATCGTCTTCACAGCGACGACCAGCATCGCAATCGCAATGAAGAGCATGAAAAAGATGAAGAGAACTGATAAGCCGTCCATATTTGTGTCTCCTAAAAAAATTCTAAGGTCAGAAGTCGGAAAGCAGGTCTGCCGTTAACTCTCGTAGCGATAAACTCCCGTCTGTTTGGCGAACTATAGCGGATTGCTTCAATCTCTTAAAGAGCAAACGGTGGCGGTTGCCAGCCGCCGAGCTTTTGTTCCACGATGGCGGCGGCAGCCAGCACGGCCTCTTCCGCGAAAGGTTTGCCGATAATCTGCACGCCGACGGGCAAGCCTTCGCGTGTGCGCGAGGCGGGAACGCACGCGACCGGCAGGCCGTACACATTCCATGTCTGCGCGTAGCTGAACGCGCGAAAAATACTGAGCGTCTGTCCTTCGACTTCAACCTTTCGCGCGCCGTGCTCGAAGGCGTGCATCGCGCCAACGGGAGCGATAATCAAAGGCGTCTCTCGCATCCATTCGATGAGTTGCGAGCGCAAACTATCTCGCTCATTCCATGCCAACGCAAAGTCACCGAAAGAAGGCGGCTCGGCAGTGTGTGATGAATCGAGCAGATAACGCACGAACGCTCCGGCCTTCTCTTCCTGACCTTTGTATTCCTCTCTCATCTGCAAGAGAGCGGCGCGCGCGAACAGCCGCGACCACAAATCCGGCCCGCGCTCCACGCCCGGCGGCTTCTCTTCTCTGACGATGCATCCAGCGTCCGCGAGCGCGCGTGCAGCAGCCAAGACCGCGCCCCGCGTCTCCAACGTCACCGGCGCGACTTCATCAAAAACATACCAAGCGACGCGCCAGCCGCGCACATCAGCTTTGAGCATTCTGTCCGACACAGGAGCAGAGACAGCTTCGCTCTCATCAAATCCTGCAATCACACGAAAGAGCAGCGCGAGGTCTTCAACGTATCGAGCCATCGGCCCCGTGACCGCGCCGAGCGAAGCCACTCCGTTCGAGAGCGGAATGTGTCCGCCTGACGGCACGCTTCCCGTCGTCGGCTTCAATCCGCAGATGCCGCAAAAATGCGCGGGCACGCGAATCGAACCCATCAAATCGCTGCCGAGGCCGCCGGGCGAGAGACAGGCCGCAATCGCCGCCGCCTCGCCGCCGCTCGACCCGCCCGTCGTCCGCCTCAAATCATAAGGATTATTCGCGTGTCCAAAAACAGGATTCTCAGTATCATAAGCCGCAGCCATCTCCGCCACGTTCGTCTTGCCGAGAATGATCGCGCCCGCACCGCGCAGCCGCCCGACCGCCGTCGCATCTTTGCCCGGAACGTAACCGGCGCGCACAAGCGACCCGCCAGTCGTGCGCAACCCCCGCGTCTCAATCGTATCTTTAATCGTCACAGGGACGCCGTGCAGCGCGCCCTTCGCCTCGCCCCGCATCAATTCCGATTCAGCCTCGCGCGCTTTTTCTAAAGCATCCGGCGCGAGCGTCACGATGGCGTTAAGCTGCGGATTCAATCGCTCGATTCGACTGAGATGAGCCTCCAAGACTTCGACAGGCGACACCTCGCGCGAGCGTATCAACGCGGCAAGCTCCATCAACGATTTTGTTGTTAGCTCGTCTTTCATAAGTTCAAGGTTCAAGGTTCAAGATTCAAGGTTCAAGGCTTCTCAGCTTTCCAACCTTGAATCTTGAACTTTGAACCTTGAACTATTTCGCCAACAGCTCGATAAACTTTCGCGCGACGGTCGAGAGCGTGCGGTCGCTTCTGTGTATGACGCCGACCGAGCGCGTCCATTCCGGCTCGGCGAGTTGGACGACCGAGAGTTGGCCGCTTCGCTGCTCGTCAATCACTGAGGGGCGCGGGACGATGGCGAGGCCGAAGCCGACTTCGACCGCGCGCTTGATAGTTTCTATATTGTCAAACTCGGCGACGCGATGCACTGCGACGCCATGCGCTTTGAAGATACGATCAATCGCGCGCCTCGTCGGGATGTCGCGCTCGAAGAGCACGAAGTCTTGCCCTTTGAGGTCTGCGGCCTTGATTTTTTTCCGCGTCGCAAGCTTGTGCTGCGGCGGGCAGATGAGAACTAACCTATCGCCGGGAAGCGGAATCACATTGAGGCCGCGCCGCTTCTCTGGATAAGCGATGACGCCCAGCTCGACCGCGCCGCTCTGCACATCGCGCACGATTCGCGTCGTGCGGCTGTATTCGAGATCAATCTTCGCGGACGGATAAAGCGCCATGAAGCGGCGCACGGCTGGCGGCAATTCGTGCAGGCCGATGCTGTACACGGTCGCCACGCGGACGCTCCCCGACACCGTCCCGTCAAGGCCGCGCACACGCTCTCGCAAAGTCCCGTAAGCGGCCAAAACGTTCCGGCTCTCCTCATAAAAAATCTCTCCCGCGTTCGTCAGACGCACCTCGCGCCGCCCGCGCACGCGCTCCAAGAGGCGATGCTTGAACAATTCTTCCAACGCGCGCACCTGCTGGCTGACGGCTGACTGCGTGACGAAGTTTCGCTCAGCCGCGAGCGAAAAGCTACGGGTTTCCACGAGGTCGCAAAACATTTTGAGCGTTTCAATCTGCAAGAGATTTATAAGTTTAACTAACCAAGCTGAGCAAGATATTTCATTTTACCTTATCTGACTGAAAAGCTATGATAACACTCGGAGCATTAACATGAGAGGTAAACTTAAAAACTCAGGCACGGGGCGGTTGCTTTTGCGGCGCATCTACATATAATTTCAGGCGTTCCAAGCAATCTTTAACTTAACCTGCCTTTGAGATTACCGAGAAGCCCTCCGGCGAAGGAGCTAGTTGGGAGACGTATGGCGATTCGTGTGAGCAGAACTTTTATCCTGCGAAAGCTGCATCAGTTATCGGGCATCGTGCCGCTCGGCGCGTTTTTGTTGGAGCACTTTTACACCAACTCGAAGGCCGCGCATCCGACGCTCGGCGCGCAAGGATTCAACGACGCGGTCAGAGACTTACAGGCCATCCCGTTTATCCTGCTGGTCGAAACCCTGTTCATTTTTATCCCGCTCCTCTATCACGCGCTCTACGGGCTGGTGATTACCATCGAGGCGCGACCGAACAATCTCAATTACCCGTACCCGCGCAACTGGTTCTATACGATTCAGAGAATCACGGGCGTGATTCTGTTCTTCTTCATCCTCTTTCACGTGCTGAATTTCCGTTTCGGCCTCGTGCCCGGACTGAACACGGTATCTGTCGCGCATCATCCTGACGAAGCGTTTCAGATCGTCTCGCGCGAGTTCAGCATCGCCTGGGTGATGGTCGTTTACACCATCGGCATCACTGCGACCATCTGGCACTTTGCGAACGGCATCTGGCTGTTTCTGGTTGACTGGGGCATCGCCATCGGGGCGCAGGCGCAACGCCTGACCGGCTATGCCTGCATCGCTTTCGGCGCGGCTCTACTTTTTGTCGGCATCAATGCGATGGTCGCGTTCGTTCATCCGGGCGGCTTGCTGGGAGGTATTTTATATTGACATGGGCGAAGTCAGAGTACAGGCACAAGTGATAAACGCTATTGATGAAGCTCTCGCGCGACGTGGACAGATACCAGAAGAGAGTATTCGTCATTATGAAGCCGATGCGTTAGTTGATACAGGCGCAGTTCGTAGCATTCTTCCCACGCATGTTGTACAGCAGTTAGGGCTGGGCATTCGTGGTCAACGTGTCGCTGAATATGCTGATGGACGTAAGGAATCAGTTGACGTGACAGAGCCTGTCATTTTCAACATCAATGGCCGAGATACGCTGGAAGAGGCGCTTGTCTTGGGCGACGAGGTGTTAATTGGTCAGACCGTGCTGGAAAAGCTGGACTTGCAGGTTGATTGCGCCAGACAAAAATTGGTGCCGAATCCGGCTCATCCAGACCAGCCAGTAACGAAAGTTAAGTGAGGAGACGTTGCAGCGATGGCAACTGTTGGAAAAAACGGAATCAGGATCGCGGTGGTCGGTGGCGGCCTCGCGGGACTCGCGGCGGCGATGAAGATCGCGGAAGCAGGGCACAGCGTAGACCTCTTCTCGGTCGTGCCCGTCAAGCGTTCGCACTCGGTCTGCGCGCAGGGCGGCATCAACGGCGCGGTCAACACGAAGGGCGAAGGCGACTCGCCCTGGAAGCACTTTGACGATACGGTCTATGGCGGCGACTTCCTCGCCAACCAACCGCCCGTCAAAGCGATGTGCGAGATGGCCCCCGCCATCATCTATCTCTTCGACCGCATGGGCGTTCCCTTCTCGCGCACGACCGAAGGGCTCTTAGACTTTCGACGCTTCGGCGGCACGCTCCACCATCGCACGGCCTTCGCGGGCGCATCCACGGGTCAACAACTTCTCTACGCGCTCGACGAGCAGGTGCGCCGCTTCGAGTCGGACGGCAAGGTCAACAAGTACGAACACTGGGAGATGCTCTCGCTTGTGCAGGACGGCCACGGGGTCTGTCGTGGACTCGTCGCGATGGAGCGTTCAACTCTTGAGTTGAAAGTCTTCCCCGCCGATGCCGTCATCATGGCGACGGGCGGCCCCGGTCTCATCTTCGGCAAGTCAACCAACTCGATGGTCTGCACGGGCTCGGCCGTCTCGGCCTGCTATCAACAGGGCGCGCGCTACGCCAACGGCGAGTTCATACAGGTTCACCCCACTTCGATTCCCGGCGAGGACAAGCTGCGTCTGATGTCTGAATCCGCGCGCGGCGAGGGCGGGCGCGTGTGGGTTCCCAAACAGAAGGAAGACAAACGCAGTCCTTCATCCATCCCCGAGTCGGAGCGCTGGTACTTCCTCGAAGAGAAGTATCCGGCCTACGGCAACCTCGTCCCGCGCGACATCGCGACGCGCGAGATTTTCCAAGTCTGTCTCGACGGCTTCGGAGTCTTCGGCGACAATCAGGTCTATCTCGACCTGACGCACATCCCCGCTGAAACCTTAGACCGCAAGCTCGGCGCGATTCTCGAAATCTACGAGATGTTCGTCGGCGACGACCCGCGTCACGTTCCGATGCGAATCTTCCCCGGCGTCCATTATTCGATGGGTGGCCTGTGGGTTGACTACGAACAGCGGACGAACATTCCGGGTCTTCTCGCCGCCGGAGAGTGTGACTATTCGATTCACGGCGCGAACCGTCTCGGCGCGAACTCGCTCGTCAGTTGCGTCTATGGCGGCTTCATCGCCGCGCCCGCCGCAATCGAGTTCGCGAAGAACGTCGAGCGCAACGGCTCGGACGGCTCGAAGATTTACGACGACGAGTTGAAGCGGCAGCAGGAGATTAACGAACGCATCCTCAAGCAGTCGGGCACGGAGAACCAGTACGTCATTCACGAAGAGATGGGCAAGTGGATGACGGACAACGTGACAGTCGTTCGCTACAACGACAAGCTCAAGGACACCGACGAGAAGCTGCTTGAGTTGATCGACCGCTACCAACACATCTCCCTCAACGACTCGAACATGTGGGCGACGCACGCGCTGCCGCACGCGCGCCAACTCTACAACATGCTCCAACTCGCGCGCGTCATCACGCTCGGCGCGCTCAATCGCAACGAGTCGCGCGGCGCGCACTACAAGCCCGACTACCCCGACCGCGACGATGAGAACTTCCAGAAGACGACCATCGCCGAGTTCTCCGGCGAAGGCCCGGTCTTCTCTTGGGAGCCCGTCGATGTAGGACTCATCGAGCCGCGCAAACGCGACTACTCGAAGGGCAAGCAGAAGACGGCCACGGGTGGCGAAGCCGAAAGCTCACCGACAAAGGACGGCGCGGCGCAGGTGCCCGCTCCGGGCTCGGAGCAGAAGCCGCAAGACTTGACCGGCCCGGCCGTCTGGGGCCAGAACAAGGAGCAGATCAGAGACGTGAATCACGGCGAGGCCGAGACGCGCCGCGAACAAGACAAACCCGTCGAAGACGCGGGTGGTAAGAACACCTAGCGTCCTGTTGAAGAACTACTAGCGCCCGGTTTCAGTTTTGGTAAAGGCCATGTCAACACTAACGGTCACACACGTGACGCCCGACGAATACCTCGCCGCCGAGAGGTTATCGCAAACCAGAAGCGAGTATCTCGACGGAGGCGTATATCCGATGACCGGAGCCGCTGCAAATCACACTAGAATCGTCTCAAACATTACCACTGAGCTTAATATGCAATTGCGCGGGCGTCGTTGCGACGTTTTCCCGCTAGATATGAAAGTCCGTCTGCCTGACTCGCGCAAGTTCTTCTACCCGGACGTGACGGTCATCTGCGAAGAGTTGCAGTACCACGATGACCGGAGGGACATCATCACGAACCCCGACCTCATCATCGAAGTCCTCTCCCCAAGCACGGAAGCTTTCGACCGGGGCGCGAAGTTTAGGGCTTACCAGACGATTGAATCGTTGAAGGAGTATGTGCTCGTCTCACAGGAAAAGCCGCTGGTCGAGCAGTACGTGAGGAACGGCGAGGGCAAGTGGACATACAGCGCAGCCGAGGGGCTTGAGAGTTCGATTACACTGCCGTCGGTCGAATGCACTTTGAACCTGAGCGCGGTCTATGACAAGGTGGATTTAAATTCATGAGCGCACACACAAACGGTGAACACCAGCAGTTGAAGAACCCGCCGACGCAGGTCGTCCTCCGCATCCGCCGTCGCGAGCGGCAGGGCGCGGAGGCGCGTTGGGAGGAGTTCTCTATCCCGTACCGCCCGAACCTCAACATCATCTCGTGCCTGATGGAGATTCGGAAAAATCCGGTCACGCGCGACGGACGTAAAACGACGCCGCCCGTCTGGGAGATGAACTGTCTGGAACAGGTCTGCGGCATCTGCACGATGGTCATCAACGGCCGCGCGCGCCAGTCGTGCTCGGCGCTCGTCGATAACCTCGAACCGCATAAGCCGATCACCTTAGAGCCGATGTCTAAGTTCCCGAACGTCCGCGACCTCGTCGTTGACCGCTCGGAGATGTTCAATCATCTCAAGCGCGTCAAGGCTTGGGTCGAGATCGACGGCACATACGACCTCGGCCCCGGCCCCCGCATGTCACAGGACGACGTAGCCGAACGCTACGCCTACTCGCGCTGCATGACCTGCGGCTGCTGCCTCGAAGCCTGCCCGCAGTACGGCGACGGCAACTACATCGGCCCGCAGGCCATCGCGCAGGTGCGCTATCAGAACATGCACCCGACGGGCAAGATCACGCGCGACGACAGGCTCACGGCCATCATGGGCGACGACGGCATCACCAACTGCGGCAACGCGCAGAACTGCGTCCAAGCCTGCCCGATGTCCATCCCGCTCACAAAGGCAATCTATGAAGAGAACCGCGAGACAATCATCTACGGCCTCTTCGGCTGGCTCCGAAAATAGCCGCGCAGAATTTCAATAACACGAAGGCGCGACGTGACACACACGTCGCGCCTTTCTTTTGACACGCCGACTACTGGCACGCTCATCATTGATTGTAGTCGGTCACTCGTTTACATCGTCCGCGCGCAGTTGTGCGATGGTCGCGCCCCATCCACCGGCCTCGGGCGGAGCGTCGGTGAAGTGTTCGATGAAGGGCGTGCGCGCGAGCACGCTCCTGACCGTCTCGCGCTGCACGCCGACGCCCTTGCCGTGGATGATGCGCACCTGTCGAAAGCCCGCGCGCCTTGCTTCGCTCAAATACTCTTCGACGACCGCGCGCACCTCGCGCGGCGGAATCGTGTGCAGGTCGAACACGTCGCCGATCTCAAGCCTGACCGGTTCGGGGAAAGGGTCGAAGGGGTCGAGGTCTTCGTCGTCCTCAATCGCCGCAGTTTCCCTCTCGCGGTGATCGACGCCCACGCCGCGCGCGCTTCGCCGACGCACGCCGAAAAGTCTTCCCAGTAGTTCCGAGAGTTTCATATGCCTGCTCTCCCCGACGCCGGACGCGGCAGCAATCTTCGCGGGGAAGTCTACCTTGACACTCGCATGCACGCACCTTACACTCGCGCTCTTCCACGATATAGGGCCACGCGGGACGGGCGCACCGGCTGTGACGCGGGACACGGCGGGCCGTCGGCAGATTATGTCTTGAGCCGTCTCAGAGCACTTTTCACTGCGTCGAACGGTTGATGGTCGCTCTATTGAATCCGAACTTTTATGAGATGAAAGGAAAAGGAAAGCGATGGGCAAGCGAAACAAGATTACAGTGGTCGGCGCGGGCAACGTGGGCGCGACGGCCGCGCATTGGCTGGCGAGCAAGGAGTTGGGCGACGTAGTGCTGGTCGATATTATCGAGGGCATGCCGCAGGGTAAGGCTTTAGACCTCGCGCAGGCCGCGCCGATTGAGGGCTACGACGCTTCGCTCACGGGTGCGACGAACGACTATTCGCAGACGGCGAACTCCGACGTGGTTATCATCACTTCGGGTCTGCCGCGCAAGCCCGGTATGAGCCGCGACGACCTCTTGAAGACGAACGCAGGTATCGTCTCAAACGTCGTGGACGAGGTGGTGAAGTATTCGCCCGACTCGGTTCTCATCATCGTCTCGAACCCGCTCGACGCGATGTGTCAGGTGGCCTTCAAGCGCTCGGGCTTCCCAAAGCATCGCGTCATCGGCATGGCGGGCGTGCTCGACGCGGCGCGCATGCGCTGCTTCCTCGCGGAGGCTCTGGATGTTTCGGTCGAGAACGTCACGGCCTTCGTCCTCGGCGGGCACGGCGACACGATGGTTCCGCTGCCGCGCTACTCGACGTGCGCCGGAATCCCCGTCACCGAACTCCTGCCGAAAGATCAACTCGACGCGATTGTTAAGCGCACGGCCAACGGCGGTGCGGAGATTGTCGGGTTGTTGAAGACGGGCTCGGCCTACTACGCGCCTTCGGCGGCGGCGGTTGAGATGACCGAGGCGATACTCAAAGACAAGAAGAAAATCCTTCCCTGCGCCGCTTACCTCGAAGGTGAGTATGGTGTGCAGGGTCTCTACGTCGGCGTGCCCTGCAAGCTCGGCGCGCGCGGCCTTGAGCAGATCATCGAGATCAACCTGACGGCCGAAGAGCGCATCGCCCTCCAGAAGAGCGCGGCGTCGGTGCAGGAACTCGTCAACGTGCTCGGGCTTTGATTCAGACTAAAGCCTTACGCATTTAAGCGGGCCACTTTAACGGGAGCGCGTGCACACTTGCCCACCAAAGCATGCGAACAGCACGCTTGACAGTGAAGCGCCGTCACTCAAGGTTGAGTGACGGCG
>DASWRG010000110.1:0-15176 GCA_036403295.1 Pyrinomonadaceae bacterium | reverse complement strand
CGAGCCTCGCCCGCCAAGCGGCGAGACAATAGGCTGCTCGCGCTCTCTGATTACGATGCGTTCAGTGCTTGTGGCCGTTGTGACCATTACCGCTACTCCCGTCAGTGCCCGCTTGCACTCCTGCTACACCCGGCTCAGGCTCGGTCTGCAAGATAAAGTCGCGCGGCGCGCCAGGCACAGAAAATTCATACGCACCGCGATGTACGACCGGAGGAATCCCGGCAAAATTATCATGCGGCGGCGGACTTGGAGTCGTCCATTCGAGCGTCGTCGCCTCCCAGGGATTATCACCGGCGCGTCTTCCCCTGAACAAGCTCCAGAAGAAGTTGAAGAGAAAGACAAGCTGAATCGTGGCCGTCACGATAGCGCCGATTGTGACCAGCATGACGAGCGAATGAAGAGGCTTCAGGAAATCATACTCGGTAAACTGCGCGTAGCGGCGCGGCATCCCTACGATTCCCATGATGTGCATAGGGATGAAGATCATGTAGACCCCTACGAACGTGACCCAGAAATGAAGCTTGCCTAAAGTCTCGTTCATCATCCGACCGAACATCTTCGGGAACCAGAAGTAGATTCCCGTGAAGATGCCGAAGATGGCCGCCACACCCATCACCAGATGAAAGTGCGCGAGCACGAAATAGGTATCGTGCATGGAGAGGTCGAGCGTGGTCTGGCCGAGCACGAGTCCCGTAATTCCGCCCGCGACAAAAAGCGAAACGAAGCCAATGGCAAACAGCATCGGGGTAGTGAAGCGTATGCGCCCGCCCCAGAGCGTTCCAATCCAGTTAAAAGTTTTGATGGCCGAAGGCACGCCGATGGAAAGCGTCAGGACGGAAAAGGCCAGGGCCGAGTAGGGACTCATGCCGCTGATGAACATGTGATGTCCCCAGACGAAAAATCCCAAGAGGCCGATGGCGAAGATGGCGAAGACCATCGCGCGATAACCGAAGATAGGCTTGCGCGCGAAGGTCGACAGAATATGCGAAGTCGCGCCCATCCCCGGCAGGATGGCGATGTAAACTTCCGGATGGCCGAAGAACCAGAAGAGGTGTTGCCACAGAATAGGCGACCCTCCTTTGTGCGAGACTTGCAGCACGTCGCTGACGACCAGTCCGCCCGGAAGGAAAAAGCTCGTCCCCGCCGTCCGGTCAAGCAAGAGGAGCACGCCCGCCGCGAGCAAGACCGGGAAAGCCAGGAGCGCGAGCACAGCCGTCGTGAACCAGGCCCAGCAGGTCAGAGGCATCCGCATCAAAGTCATGCCCGGCGCGCGCAGGTTCAAAAGCGTCGTGATGAAATTGAGCGCGCCAAGAAGCGAGCCGACGCAGAAAATAGCAATGCTGATAATCCACAGGTTGACGCCCGCGCCCTGTCCCGGCCCCGCGCTCTGCCCCAGCGCGCTCAAAGGCGGATAGCCCGTCCAGCCTCCAATCGGCCCGATAGTTCCGCTCGCCTTATGACCCGGCACGATGTTGGCGTACCAGCCCGCGACCGTCTGGTTGCCCTCGACGAAGATGGCCGAGACTAAAACCAGCAGGCCGATCAAAGTCACCCAGAACGAGAGCATATTGAGAGTCGGAAAAGCCATGTCATCCGCGCCGATTTGAATCGGCAGAAAGTAGTTGCCGAATCCCCCTTGCGGCGCGGTCGTCAAGACGAAGAAGACCATTATCGTCCCGTGCATAGTCACGAGCGACAGATAAAACTCCGGCGTCATCACGCCGCCCGGCGCGCCGAGCGGAAAAAGCTTTTCCAGAATGGTGATGTGGCTGCCCGGCCACGTCAGCTTGATACGCATCAGGACGGACATAATCAGCCCCATAAAGACCGAGAAGATGGCGAGCAGTATGTACTGTATGCCGATTACCTTATGGTCAATGCTGAAAATATATTTGCGTATGAAACTGGTCGGCGCGGGGTGGCGATGCACTTCATGCGTCGCATGCGCATCCGCCACAGCCGCGTGTGCATCCACTGTTTCTGCCATTGGCTTCTCTCCTCTTCGCTTCCTCGCACAAAAGGCTCTTGTGGCTAATAGATGAACGGATATTTATTAAGCAGCTCTGTCATCTTCGCTTGAAACTGCGCCTGCGGCAGCGCGGCCAGCGCGCGTTGCTCGTCTTCTGGCAGCACGAGCATCTGGCTCTTCATCTTGAAATGCAGCGCGCCGCACAATTCGGCGCAGGCCAACTCGTATTTGCCGACCTGCGTCGGCGTAAAATGAACTTTAATCACCATGCCGGGCACGAGGTCTTGTTTGAACCGGAGGGGCGGAACCCAAAAGCTGTGCGTCACGTCCTTTGAATGCAGCAGCAATTCGACCTGATGATTGACGGGCACGACGAGCGAGGTCACGACCGCGTCATCCTTCGCGTTCGGGTCGTTCGCGTCGAGGCCGACGAAGTTCAACTCCGCATCCTTTATCAAAGTCGGATCGGTGCGCCCGAACAGATTGTCCTTGCCCGCGTAATGAAAGTTCCACTGGAACTGTTGCGCGAAGACCTCGACCCGGTAAGCATCCTTGTCTGCGGGATTGAAATGGAGCTTCGCCCACACGCTCTGTCCCAGCACGCCGAGCGAGATAAAGACGAGCGCGGTGATGATCGTCCAGACTATCTCAAGGCGATTGTTGCCGTGAGAATAGACCGCGCGCTCGCCCTTCTGCGTCGTCGAGCGATAACGCCAGAGCGCGATGCCCAAGCCGATCTGCGCGGCTGAAAAAGCCACGCCGACCACGATAATCGTCAACATAAACTGACGATCATAAGCCGGGCCATGCTCGGAGATGGCCTTCGGAAACCACCACTTCCCGTTCGTGAACAGAAGCACAGTGCCGAGCGTCAAGAGCCAAATCAATACCGCCAGAGCACGACCCATCTTCGGTCTATCTCCTTAGTGAAAGTGATGAGTGACAAGTGATGAGTAATGAGTAAAAGACAAATAGCACGTCTCTCATCACTCATTACTCGTCACCGATTTAAAACCATCAGGACAAAGAGCAAGGGCAAATAGATGACGGACGCGAGCAGGAGGCGTCGCGCCTCCTGTCTCGATTTTGAGAATGCGGCGCGCACGCTGCTATAGAGAAAGAGCGCGCCGAGCAAGACAGCTCCGTACAGATAGATGTTGCCTGAGATGCCGAGCACGGTCGGAAGCAGGCTGACGGGCAACAGAAGCAATGTGTAAAGCACTATCTGCTGACCCGTGACGCGCCCCTCAGGCTCGACGACCGGCAGCATCACGATGCCCGCGCGCCCGTAGTCCTCGCGGTACATCCACGCGATGGCGAGAAAGTGCGGGAACTGCCACAGAAACAGGATGGCGAACAGCACCCACGCGCCCGCCGTCACCTCGCCGGTCGCCGCCGTCCATCCCATCAGTGGCGGCATCGCTCCCGGAAAAGCTCCGACCACGGTCGAGAGCGTCGTCTTCGTCTTCAAAGGAGTGTAGAGAAAAAGATAACCGATGATGACCGTGATGCCGAACATCGCCGTCAAAGGATTCACTAATAGAGCCAGATAAATCTCCGCCCCGACGGTTAAGATGACGCCCAAGATGAGAGCTTCTTTGGCCGCGAGCTTGCCCGACGGCAAGGGACGCGAAGCCGTGCGCCGCATCAACGCGTCAAGCTCGCGCTCCATGTATTGATTGAGCGTCGCAATGCCGGACGAGAGCAGCGCGATGCCGTACATCGCGTGGAAAAATGTCAGATAATTAATCCCGCCTTGCGCGCCGAGACAAAACCCGGCGGCTGCCGTCAGCACGATCAGGAAAGTGATGCGCGGCTTGGTCAACTCGAAATACAGGCCGAACCTCTCGCGCAAACTCGCCGGAACGCTCCCGGCTTCGGCGATGCCGCCACGCTCTAATTCTATGGCTACGCTTTTCATAAATCAGTGCTGCATCAGCATCGGGAACTCAATCGCGGGCAGCACTTCCATGTAATCGCTGCGAATCACTTCGGTAGTCGTGCTCGCGTCATAAGAGAAATCGGCGGTCGCGCTCCCCTTCGCCGCGAGGTTGATTTCCATGCTCTTTTCACCGAACTTCTCGTGCCATGCCACCAGTGTGTACTTGCCCGGCGGCAAACCTTTAATCGTGAACGTCCCGTCCGGCGCGCTGACGGCGAAGAACGGATGATTCAACACGCCGATGTAGGATTTCATCCACGGATGCTGATTGCATTTAATCGGGATGATGACCTCTTGACGCGCGAACTTCTGTTCGATGGGCGGCGCGTTCGGTGACTGCACGTTGTTCCAGGAGGCGTTGCTTTTGCCCTGCACGTTGACGTTGTGCGAGGTCGCGTCGCTGTTGGTGACGACGAACTTTTGATTGGTCTGAATGCCTATCACGTGCGGCACGTAGTGGCAACCGTTCTGATCCAGTTTCACGGGGTCTGCCGGAGTCGGGAAAGAGAAACTCGTAATCTTCTTGCCGTCGCTGGTCGTGCCGTCTTTGATGTAAACCAATACGTTCTGCAACTTGCCGTCTTTAATCACGGCGGTTTCCGCCACGGCGTTCGGATTTTTTGAAGCGCAAGTGGCATCCGCGTTCATGTCAATCGGCTGGGGCGTGGGCGCGACTCCCGTGAAAGCAATCGTGCCTGTGACCGTGCCCTCATTGCCAGTCGTTTGATAAGGCGTGCCGGTCGTGCCCGTCGGGCCGTTGTCGTCCTCCTCCGCAACGTCGTCACCGCCGCCGCCACAGGCGACGGAGAATGAAAGAAGAGACAGGACTGCCAGCAGGCAGAGCCAGAATTTCACACGTTTTGAAAACATTATTAGCCTCCGGTTAAAATTAAAGCATAAAGATATTTTAAGCAACCGGGGATCACTCGCGCGCAAACTTCGCGCGGCGCAGTGCGGCAATGGTGCGCAGGCCGGGCGCACGCGCGTGCTGGCTGAACGGTTTGCGATGTGCGGCAACCACGCGGCCACGCGCGCTCCGGCGCGTCAGATTGCGGCTCACCTTCTGTCCGTTCGTAGCCTGTGCGGGCGGGGCTTTTTCTCTCGGCTCAGGAGATTGCCCGCTCGTCGCGGTCGGCGCGGTCGACATCAAACGCCTCTGCTCGTCGGGCGTCATCTGGAACATATAGCGAACCAGCAGGTCTGCGTGATCCTTGTGATAATTGTTAAAGCTTTCGGGCGTCTCGCCGCTAAAGACCCAACGCTCGCCATCCTTTTTGAAGAGGCCGGAAGGCATCGGCGTGCCCGGACTGATCTGCTGCGGATCGAGCAGCCAACGGAAAGTCCAGGCGGGCTTCAAACGCTCGCTCGCCAAGAGGAAGTTCGGAGCCGTCGCCGTCTTGTCATGCTCAGGGTCGCCGGTGATGTGACACTTCAGACAGGGCGCGGCGCGCGAAGTGAAAAGCTGACGCGCCAATCCCTTCTCTTCTTCGCTCAGAGGGTCTTGCTTCTCTTTGATATAAATGTCCGACTGCGAAGAGACGGCCATGAAGAAGCGCACGAGCGCCTGCAATTCGTTCGGCGAGAAACTGAAGGTCGGCATCCGCGCTTTCAAATAAACACGGACGCCGTTGCGGTCTGCGCCCGGCTGCGGATGGAGTTGACCACCCGCCTGCTCGCCGCCATTGCTGCTATTGCTCGAAGGCTGTTGACTGCCTGCGTTTTGTGTCGCCGTCTTCTGATCCTTCGCCGTGCCGTAAGCGTTCTTTTGCGTGCCGGGAGATTCTCCGACTGTTTTATCACTGCGTCCCGGCTCGGCTTTGCCCTGCGTGCCGCTCAAAGACGGGTCGCTCAAAAAGCGCAAGAGCCAGTCAGGGTCAACGCGCGCTCCTTCGCTGGTCAGTTGCGGCGGCAGTTGGTCTTTCCAGTCCGGGTCTTGATAACGCGGCAAGCCCGAAAGCACGGACTTTTGCCCGACCTGCACGTTGTGACAGCCCATGCAGTTGTATTTCTTAATCACCCACCAGCCGTCCTGTATGTCCTTGCGCCGCGCGTCCGGCGTGTAGAAGAAGGACTGCGGCACGTTCGCTCCTTCGAGACCGACGCTGCCCAAGAGGAAAGTTGTGAGCGCGATGTTCCATTCAGGCTTGTCCTTCAAAGAAGGCTTCGGCATGCGGAGCAAATCCTTCGAGTCTTTCTCTTTGCCCTTATCATAAATCGCGGGGTCTGCGATCTTGTTCGAGAAAAATCCCTTGTGGTTGTACCACGGCTTGGCCTCGCCCGTTTGCGGGTCTGTGATGTTTTTGCTTTCGTCGTGCGGGTCTTTGCCCGTCTCCGCGTCATGCGTGAGCAGAGCGAAATCAAGTCGCTCAATCGGCGTCGCGCCTTCGGTCGTCAACTCTTTACCGATTCGCTGCTCTTCCTCAAAGCCGCTAATCTCATGACATCCGGCGCAGCCGTACTGTTTGACGAGCGCGCGTCCCTGGTCTTTCAAATTCGGATCGTCCATGTAGGAAGCGTCCGGATAAGGCGTGCGCCCTGAGAGCGAGAAGAGATAGGTCGCGATGTCGCGCGCGTCCGATTCAGGCAGACGGAAGTTTGGCATCACCGTCATGTTCTGAATCTGCAATTCCGCGCCGTCGTTCGGACACTTCGAGTGATCTGCATCGAAGACGTAAGGCAAGCCCTTCTTCTCGTAATCCTCGCGCGTCAGGTCGCGTTTCTCCTGCGGGCAATAGGGCGCCCAACGCTCGCGCGGGTTATAAATCCAGCGCGCGATGTAATCGAAGTTCGCCTTCTCTCCAACGCGCGTCAGATTGGCCGCGAAGTCGCCGCCGACTTCCGCGCCCGGCTGTCCGATTGAGTGACAGGCCATACAGCCGCGCGTCTCAAATAGCTCTTTGCCGTGCGTGGCGTCTCCCGTCTGCTTCTCAGGCACTTTGCCCTGAAAACCTTGTTGCCAGATAAAGGCGGCGATGGCTTTGCGCTCATCGGTTTCGCGCTGCTGCTCGGCCTGCCTTCCCGCGTCATCGGATTTCCCGCTCTCGCCGTCAATGCGCCAGAAGGTAGGCATCTTCGTGCCGGGTCGGAAGTTCTGCGGATTTTGCAGCCAGACGGGAATCCATTCTTTGCGCAGCTTGAGCTGCACGTCCTTGAGGTTCGGCCCGACCTTCTTCTGGTCGTACATCAGATACTTGCTCTGCGTCTCAAGCTGAGAGATGCGCGCGGCGAGCTGGCTGTTGGTGACTCTAAGATACTCGGCTCGCGCCAGGAGTTTTTGCGCCTCTTCTTCCGTCACCTCTCCGATTCTCTCGTTGGACTGTTTGGCCTCACGCTCATTGGCGGCGATCTGGTCTTTGAGCTGCGTGATGGACTGCCGCGCGTTCGCCAGCGAGTCCGTCTCGCGGTCAAAGCCTTCGTAGCGATGACAGCCGACGCAGCCGCGATACTGGAACAAATCTTTGCCGAGGTTGAGCACGCTCGCGCCTTGCAGGACGCGGTCTGACGAATGGCACTGTTGACACCCGGCCTGCATGTTCTCTCGGTCGTAGAGCGGATGCAGCCAGAATTTATTTTGGCCGTGAGCCTTTTCAATCGAGGTGGTCGCGCGCCCGTTGCCGCCGTGACAGCTTGAGCAGCCGAAGCGATCAGGATTGTGAATATCTAATAGCTCTTTGTTCGGGTGGCTGACGAAAGCCTGCGCGAGGGCGTCCGGCTTGCGATATTTTTTGTTGACGACGGGGCGCATGTCTGCGGGCGCGATGCTGAGCGGCTCGCGCACGCCGAGGTGGCAGGTCTCACAGCGATCAACGATGGTATCGCCCTGCACGTTGATCTGCCGCATCTTGAAATCGAAGCTCTGATTTCGCTTTTGAAGATTGGCGAGGGACTCGGCAGTGAGGCCGACGACGTTGTTCTTCAAATACTCGTCGCGCTTCTTTTCCAGCTCGCCCGGCTCTTTCAAAAGCTCGCCGCGCTTGGTCGTCAACTCGGTCTTCTCGGCCTTGAGCTTGGTATAATTTTCATCCATCTGCGGGAAATTGAGCTGCTTCTCGATGGTCTTGCCCGAACCGTCGTCCGCAGGCCAGTAGATGGTGTGCGTCTGCTGTTTCTTCTTTTCAATCCCCCGACGAATATCGTCCTGTTTTGATTTGCCGTGCGCCGTCTCGATCCGGTAATTGTCAACCGTGATGTCACCGCGCACATTCTGATAAGTATCGGTAATCGAGCCGAGCTGGCTGTCAATGACTTTGACGCGCTGGTCAATCTGCTTGAGCTGCGGCGCGACCTTTTCGCGCGCGGCCTTTGCTTCGGCGTCGAGCTGTTGATATTCCGCGCTCTGTTTGACCTCGCCTTCGGTCTTGACCCCCTTATCCTTGAGCCGCTTGAGCAGGCGATTCTCGCGTCTGACGAACTCCTGCTGCATGCTCCGCCACGGACGCTGGCCGTAGATTTCATCGTACAAAGACCAGCCCAGCACGGCGGCCAAAAGCAGCGCGCAGATGAGCAGGATGCCGCTCGTCGAACGGCTGACGATAGGGTCTTGAGCCGGAACGTCCGGCTCTTTTTTGATGATCGCATCAGTCTCAGCTGAGTCTGCCACCTGTGTTTTTCCCTCCGCCGCGTCGCGTCAAATATTGAACCAGGGCGTCACCCACACATACTTGATGTTCATCGCCAGCCGCAGGATGAGCTTGGCCGGCAAGGCGAACAAGACCGTGATCGCAAAGAATTGAAACGTGAGATATTGCAAGAGGCTCGTCCGTGCCAAAATTTTCCGCTCGAACTCGTTGCGGTTCATCAGCCAGTGCAGGAACAGCCCGCACAGGAGGAAGAAGATGCCGACGACCATCATCCCGAAAATAAACTTGAACGGATTGGTCGAAAGAAAACTCAGGCCGAGCTTTTGCGCGAACCAATCATGCAAATCAACGTTGCGGTCGTTGACCACGACGTTGTGATCCCAACGCTGTCCCGGCCAGAACCAGACCCAGCCGGGGCCGCGTATGAAAGTCCCGATGATGATTAACAGTATCCACGTCAGCCAGCCGATGCCGAACATGCCGAGCGCGAAACGTCTCTGCTTGATCGTGTAATAGCCGTTGCCCAAAGGGTTCGAGTCCACATACGGAAAGACCATCAAGCCGATCATAATCAGCGACGGCATCACGACGCCCGCAATCCACGGGTCGAAATAGACGAGCATCTCCTGCAAGCCCAAGAAGTACCAGGGGGCTTTCGACGGATTCATCGTCAGGTTCGGGTTCGCCGGTTCTTCCAGAGGCGCGTTGAGCTTGATTGACCAGACGAAAAGGATGACGGTCACGATGACGGCGGCGAGAAATTCTATCCGCACGAGATACGGCCAGACGTGCAATTCCCTCGCCCAGCCCGGTCGCCACGGCAAGGTTTTGCGATGAGAAGTCTTGGCGAGCTGCGGGTCGCCCTCAAGCGTCTCGACCAGTTCGTCGTTCGCCTTCGCCTGCCGGAGGCCGAGCCACGTAAAGAAGATGACCAACGGAATCAAGGCGACAATCGGAACATTGTCGGGCGTCGAGACAATCGTCCACAACTGCTGCCAATCTTCGACAAAGAAGGCGGCGATGACGATCAACGCCAACAGCACGAGCAATGCGATCCTGCCGGGAGTCAGTCTGAAACCACGCTTTTCCATCACTCACTCTCTCCGCTTTAAATCTCAAGCGTCCGAACAACTCAAACTCTTTGCGTCTTCAGTTTTATCTTCGCGCCTTTGCGTAAAAAGTTGGTCTTTCGCGCAAAGGCGCAAAGTAAAGACTGAAGCACGCCAGGAATTTCAAAGAGTCTTGAAAGATGCTCTGCACCTCAAGCCGACGCCGCTCAGGTCTTCTTCTTGACAGCCTTCATCTCGGATTCGAGCATCACGGGCGCGGGGCCTGAGATGCCTCCGTCCTTGCGTATGCGCCAGAAGTGGACGGCCATGAAGATTGAAGCCACGAGCGGGATGCCTATGCAGTGCCAGATATACGAGCGCAGCAAGGCATTCGAGTCCACAATCGAGCCGCCGAGCAGGCCAAACCTCACATCATTAAATGGCGTCATTCCGAGCTGCGGCCCGAACGGCCCTTCGCTGCCGAGCATCGGCGTCGCACGAGCCATGTTCGTCCCCACCGTCACAGCCCAAAAGCCGAGCTGGTCGTCCGGCAACAGGTAACCCGTGAAGGAGAGCAGCAGCGTCAGGACGAGCAGCACGACGCCGACGCACCAGTTAAACTCGCGCGGCGTTTTGTAAGAGCCGGTTAGCATGACGCGGAACATGTGCAGCCACGTCGTGATAATCATGAGGTGCGCCGCCCAGCGATGCATGTTCCTCAAAAGCTTGCCGAACGGAACGTCGTGTTCAAGATACAGAATGTCGTGAAACGCCTGCGCCTTCGTCGGGTGGTAGTAGTACATCAAGAGGACGCCCGTGAAGGTCAGCACGATGAAGAGATAGAACGTGATGCCGCCCATCCCCCAGGTGAAGTTGTAGCGCACGGCGTCGCGGTTGATCTTGGCCGGGTGCAGGTGCAGAAAGACGTTTGAGAGAATCGCTAAGCTTCGATTGCGCGGGTCTGAGCGGTCGTGCGAGACGCGAAAGATTGATTTCCAGAGCTGCGTCTGTTGCGGGTCTTTGTAAGCCTTCGCCTCTTCGATGGCGCGCGTCTTCAAAGCCTCGCCTTCGGTCTTGACACGCTCGATGAGACTCGCGCGAGACTTACCGTCGCCGTCGCTCAGTTGCTTGACCTCTGTCTCAGTTCCTTCAGGACGTTCCGGCTCCATAATCGCTCCCAATTTTTAAAGCGGAATGTATGCGCCTTCGCTATTAAACTCGCCGGGCGCAGGCACGCCTTTATCCCACCTGTAGAGACGGTTGATGTTGACGACGATCTGGCCTTCGGCATCCAGCTCGACGTGCGCGCGATCCATCGGGCGCGGCGCGGGGCCTTCAAAGTTGATGGCGTCGCTGTCGTAGCCGCTCCCGTGACACGGGCATTTGAACTTGTTCTCGCTCGCCTTCCAGTCGGGCGTGCAGCCCAGATGCGTGCAGCGCGCGTAGATGACGAAGAGGCGGTCGGGGTCTTTATGTACCCAGATGCGATACTGCTGCTGCCACTTGGTGTCAATGCCGAGCGCGTAGTCTCCCGGATAGCCGATGCGAAAGACGCTCGACGGCTCGAAAATCTCGCGCGGCAGAAAGAAGCGCACGAACATCAGAAAGCAGGTGACGAGAAAGCCGCCGATGATCGACCAGGTGATGAGGCGACGCTGTTTGTTGATGGACGGCTCGGGCGCGCTCTCGACGACCGCGCCTCTCGGCTTCGGGACGGCTGCGGCTTTGGGCACGCCTTTGGCGACGCCTGCGGTCGGCGTCGTCGTCGTTTTGGCTGCGCCGGGAGCCACGCGCGCGGCGGGCGTCGTGCCTGCGGGCGCTTCCTGTGCTGGCGTCGCCTCACCCGCGACGCTCTCGGCGGATGGATTAGGATTGTCTGAACTCTCCACTCCGCAAACCTCCGTTTGTTGAACCTAAATCGAATTTTTGGGAAAACGCTTCTGCACGCTATTATACACAACTCCCCTGTGAACCTTGCGCGGAATATAGAAATACCGCATCACAGGATCGAACTCTCTGCAACCTTACGCAACATGCTTATACGACTGTATGAAGAGCGCCGCGCCCGAAAATTTATTATAAAGTGGCTCGGTGCAATATTTATACTCCTATTCTCAATTCTGTGGCAAGGGTTAAATTAGAAACTTAAGTCAGAACCGCCTGCGGTAGCGGGCGGGTCTTTACTTAACGTCAGTTCGACGTAAAGCCTTCAACCAGCCTGCGTCAGCAGGCGAGAGAGTGTAGCCCCACGCGTCAGCGTGGGGGATAGAGCAACGTTAGATATTAAGCCTGCGCGAGCAGGCGACAGATGAGAGGCACAGGAAGCATCTGTCGCCAGCTCACGCAGGCTCTTTAGAATCTGATGTGCCTCTGTCCCCATGCTCACGCATGGGGCTAGACTCTGACCGCCTGCTGTCGCAAGCTCTTTTGAGTTTCCTTGCTTATCTCGAACTGACGTTACTTAGCTCAGATTCAACGCCCGTGCCGTCTCTTCAATCACCGCGTAAAGCTGCTCTCGCTCTCGCTCATCCGAAGTCTGACGATAGGCCGCCAACAATTCTTTCAAAGAGGCGAGGTCTTTGTAAACTCCCGCGCTCTCAATCGGCGGCGTGAGGTATGAGATCAATTCCGCGTAGGAGCGGCGTTTGGCGATAGAGCCTTCCGACGGATTGTTGACGCTGTAAATGTAAATGTTCGGCAGCTCTCCGATTAACCTATCAGGCCAGCACGCGTCGGAGAGTCCGACCTGTTTGCCCGGCATGAACTCCATCGCGCCGTGCGTCCCGACGTGCATCAACGCGTCCGCGCCGAAAACTTTTTCGAGATAAGTGTACAAAGCCATAAAGCCGTGATGCGGCGCGCCGCTTCTCGCCATCATCAAACGCATCGGATCGCCCTCGTAACCGAAGGTCGGCTGCACGCCTATGAAAACTTTGCCGAGCGTGATGCCCTGTATCAGCAGCTCGCCGCCGAACGAATTTATCCTGCCGGGAGGCGCGCCCCATTCCTCTGCTATCTCTTCGACGAACGGGCACAGTTTGCGATACTCGTCCACCTTCATCCGGTAAGCGATATTGGCCGTCGCTCCGTACTTCTCAGACGCAGAGCCGAGCAGCATCTCTCGCAACTCATCCGCGCTCGACGGAACTTCAACCTCGTATCCTTCATCTTTCAAACGTCCAAGCGTCTCCCACAAACTCGGAAAGACATCAAGGTCGGCAGCCGTGCCGATGTTGCCCTTGTTCGGCGGAAAGCAGAAGAGCAGCATCGCCAGTTTCAAATCTACGCGTTCGGCAGTCTGCAAGCGATGCCATCTCTTCAAGCGTCGCGCGAGACGAGAGACGCGATCTTCCAAAGCGACAGGCTCAGAGCCGCCCGCAGGCATCCCGCCGTAAACAAAAGCCTCCGTCGCTCCGTCCAACTCAGGAATCGCCACCTGCATTCCGGCCTGCACCGGATTCAAGCCGACGCCCGACGCGCGCCATCCCTCAATCGTCTGCATGTCCAGACTGACGCAGGAGCGAAAAGGACTATTCAACTCACGCAGAAACTCGACTGCCGCCTCGCTGTCATTCATCGCCGGGCCGCCGACAAAGCTAAAGCCCGTCAGAGACACAATCTGGCTCACACGCGAACTCGCGCGAAGAGCTTCGCTTTCATCCTTCTTTGGAACTTTGGACTTCGGGCTTCGGGCTTGGGACTTCGGTTTTTGGTCTTTGATGAAAAACTTCCGGCACGCCTCGCGGTTGTCCATCAGTGTCGAGAGCGCGGGCAGGACGGCCAAGCCTTCGGCCTCAATCGCGCGAATCAAGCCGTCATAATGTTTGCGCGTCCGGCTGATAATCTGCGGGCGCATCAAGAGCAGGCCGATTGTTTGATGAGCCTCAAGCTTCAAGCCGCCGCGCTTCTCGTACCACTTGCGATAAGCTTCGTAAGTCTCAAACAGCGCGGGCGCGTCCGGATGATAAATCGCCACGGCGGGCAAAGTCTCAAGAGGCTGCGCTTTGACCGCAGACAGACGCGCGTCCGGCACATACTCTTTGAGCGCGTACAGCACCATCGAAGAGATGTTCGCGGGCGTCGGTTGCAGAAAATAGCAGAAGAGATAGAGATAGTTTTTCAAATCGCGCAAGCGTCCCGCGTTCGGCACAAACTTTAAGAGACGCGGCATCCGGTCAACTAATTTGAGATAGGTCGTATGACTGCGCGATCTCTTTTCCCTGTGCGCGCGAGCCTGCACGCCCATCCACGCGCCCACGCCCTTTGCTAAACTTGCCAAACTCTTAGCCCGCCCGCTCTTCCCCTCTTCCCCTTTTTCCCTCTTTCTCTTTTCACCTCTCCCGCCAAACATCTGCCCGAAATCCACACGCCCCATACGCGTCCGGCGCATCAACTCCGGCATGCAATTAATGACCACGACGGCGCGATGCTGCTCCTTAAATCTCTCAAGCGCGGATAACAATCGCGCAGCATTCTCGCCGTCCATCACATGAATCACAAACACGACATCCGCGCGGCTCAAATCACGCTCGACCTCACGCCACTCCACATCACTCAGAGCCGCCCCGAAATTGTGCGCCGCGATTTTCAAGTCAAGCTGGTGCTCACGATTAAGCTCCCGCTCCGCCTGCCTGAGCGGCGCGAGAAGGCTTGAGCCGATGTAAAGGACTGTGACGTTCAAGGCGTGGCCCACGTGTGTTTAGGATTTTAGAAGTTTAATGAAGCCCGCTTGTTCAAAATGATGATCTGTGGTGAACGCTTCAGTTAAGCCTCGTTGTTGCATGAGCAGAAAGCTGACGGCATCGCAAAGCGACCAAGCCTTATCCAGCCGTTCCTTCAATAAAGCCATCGCGTCTTGATGCAGCAGTTCCCCGACCCAAACAACTTTTACTTCTGGCTCATCGAATAAATCTGCGACGAAGTTCAGCGCCTCCGCTCGCGGCGCATGACGAGCCTGCGTCAAGGTCACGAACTCAACCAGCACATAGTTATGAGTCAATCGCACTGAAGCAGCATTGTAAAAATCCACTGCATCCTGATGTCGAAAGTCGCGCCGATCAAAGAGGCACATCAAACCGGAGGTGTCGAGTAGCATCAGGCTTCGCTCTCGCGCGTGCTGGCAAATTCGCGTGCCAAGTCGCGGTCAATCTCTTCATTATCGGCAGACCTGACATCGCCGCTATCCCAGGCTCCGAAGTGATGGCGCAGCTTTCCCGGCGTGGCGCTTCTCTCCTCGTCGCCCGGAGCAGAATCAAACTCCTTTGTGGCCTCTATAAGCTTTTCCGCAAGCATCCGCTGTTCTTCAAGAGGCAACTGACGTGCGGCGTCAAATAGCGTTTCCAGTTTCTCACTCACGGCCTCAACCTCCAGCCTTGATTATAAAGCTCCAAAACCTTCCCCGCCTACTTCGCAGAAGACCACAGGGGTTTAGCTAAGACCTTCAAGCTGATCTTCCAGCCCGGCGAAAGTTTCGCGCAAGGCTTGGAGCATCTCTGTTTCCGCACGCCAGAAGCCGCGCCCTTCGGCTTCCAGGAGACGCGCGATGAGTGAGCGTGCGGAATGCGGATTCAACTCGCGCAGGCGATTGAGCATCTCTTCATCGAGCACGAAGGTTTTCGCCACTTCCGTGTAAACCC
>DASWRG010000109.1:0-16235 GCA_036403295.1 Pyrinomonadaceae bacterium | reverse complement strand
GCTCCGATTTTGATTGAGCCGACACGAACGCCCGCGCTCTTGAGACTCTCGCGCTCTTCATTGATGATAACTTTCGCGCGCCTCACGTCTCTGAGATCGGAGACCATCGGCAAGACTATGTTGAGGCGTCCGTGCGCCGCCGCGCGGTGAATCGCGCGAGCCTGCGTACGCAACACGTCCTGATGTTGCAGGCTGAAACGAATCGCGCGCAAACCGAGCGCGGGATTATGCTCCCCTTCGCCCGTGCCGCCCGCGAGTTTGTCGCCGCCGAGGTCGAAGAGACGCACGGTCGCGCCGTCCTCTCTTGAGAGTTCGACTATGCGTTTGTAAGCTTCGCACTGCTCGTCTTCGTCCGGCATCACGCCGCGATGTGTGAGCAGAAATTCTGAGCGATAAAGACCGATGCCGCGCGCTCCGAATCTTTTGACGCCCTCATACTCGGCTGGCAACTCGACATTGGCGCGCAGGCAAATCTCTTTTCCATCCAAAGTGAAGAGGGGCGCGCGCTCCTGCTCTGCGGTCGCGCCGCGATGCTGCGAGACGTGCGCGGCCTCCGCCCTGTACTTCTCAATCGTCGCGGGCGCGGGATGCAGAATCACTTCGCCCTGCGTCGCGTCCACGATGATTAAATCGCCTGTGCGTGCGCGGCGATGAAGATCGCGCAAGCCGACGACCGCAGGGATTGAAAGGCCGCGCGCGATAATCGCGGTGTGCGAAGTCCAGCCGCCCGCGTCGGTCGCAATCGCACGCGCGTGCTCGAAATCGAGTTCGGCGATGGCCGAAGGCAAGAGGTTTTCGGCGACGATGACCGCGTCTTCTTTGAGCGTGCGAGCGTGCCCGCTCTCGCCGCCGCTTAACGCAATCAGCAAACGCTGCGTCACGTCTTCAATATCAGAGCCGCGCTCGCGCAGGTATTCGTCCTCGATTTCGGAATAGACTGCGAGCAGGCGGTCGGCCACGACTTTGACAGCCCACTCGGCATTGGCGCGTTCCTGACTGATAAAGTTTTCGATCTCGTCAATCAGCTTGCGGTCTTCGAGCATGAGCAGGTGCGCGTCGAAGATGTAAGCCTGATTCGCTCCCAGCTCTTTTTCCGCGCGAGCCTTGATGGCAAGAAGCTGTCGCCGCGCCAGACGCACGGCGGCGCGCAAACGTCTGATCTCGCGCCCGATCTCGTCTTCGTTAAGAGTCGCGCGATAAACCTGACGCGTGCCGTCGTTGAGACGCAGCACGCGCCCGACGACGATGCCGTCCGAGACGCTCAAGCCGCGCCAAACCTGTTGGCCTCTTTTGCCCCGCTTGCTCACGATTCTCTTTCTCCGAAACCGTCCGCGAAGAGATGACTCAAAGCCTCAATCGCTTGCATCTCATCACTGCCGTCCGCCGTCAGTTTCAACTCAGTGCCGCGCGAGGCCGCGAGCATCAAAACGCTCAGGATTGATTTGGCGTCGGCGGTCGCGCTGCCATCCAGCCGCTCGACGCGCAAGAAGCTCTGAAAGCGACTGGCCGTGCGAACCAGCGTCGCAGCCGCGCGCGCGTGCAGGCCGAGCCGGTTTGTGATGACGACCCGTCGTTCGATCATTCAGCTCTTCTTCTGCGGCGCGAGCAGTTCGCCTGCCAGATAAATCCCTTCCTGCCCTTGCGTGCGCACGCGGCGCGCGACCTCCGCCAGCGATTCCTCTCCGGCCTGGCTCGCCAGCTTAATGACCATCGGGAGATTGACGCCCGTCACCACCTCGACCACGCCCTCTGCGAGAAACATGGAGGCGATATTCGTCGGCGTCCCGCCGAACATGTCTGTCAAGAGCAGCACGCCGCCGCCCTCGCTCACGCGAGAGATAGCGCGCTCCACCTCGTCGTGCGCCGCCTCCACGTCATCATGCCAGCCGATTGAGACCGCCGTGATGTGCGAAATGTCTTTGACGATCATCTCAGCCGCCGCCAACAGCTCGTTCGCCAGATGCCCGTGCGTCACAATCACGCCCGCGACTCTGGGAATTTTCTCAACGCCTGTCTCTTTGCTTTCCGATTTTTCTACCATGAGCTAAATGCTATCAAGCTTAGGCGCGCGGGCACAATGCCGGAGTGTCATGGAAGGAACAGGCTAACTTTAACTCAAGTTGCCAAATATAGTTTCGCCGCAGAGACGCGGAGTCGCAAAGAGAGGAAATGGTCAAAGAAACATCTGCTCCGCTTTGGTTTTTCTGAATCTTTCATGCCTCTGCGTCTTTGCGTCTCTGCGGTTTGATTTAATTTGAGCGAGAGTCGGTTCATCATGCCTCCTCTTAACTTCGCATTTATCATTTCACTTGCGGCTCGCGCGCCGCTTCGCTTTACGCACGTCGCGGTGGACGGCCTGCGCCTCGAAGCCTGCGCGACGAAGGCGGCGCGCGAGCGAGTTAGCGATCATCACGGAGCGGTGGCGTCCGCCAGTGCAGCCGATGCCGACCGTCACGTAAGACTTGCCCTCGCGCTTGTAAAGCGGCAGTAGATATTCGAGCAGGTCTGTGAAGCGGCGCAGGGTCTCGGCCACTTCCGGCTCGCCTTTCAAATACTGCACGACGCGCCGGTCGTGCCCTGACAGGTTGCGCAGCTCCGGCACGAAATACGGATTCGGCAGATGGCGCACGTCAAAGAGCAGCTCCATGTCGCGCGGGTTGCCGTACTTGTGGCCGAAGCTGACGACCTGCACGGACATCGGCGTGCCTTCGGTCTTCGTGCTAAAGCGTTTGACGAGCAGGTGTCGCAGGGTATGAACGGTGTGCTCGGAACTGTCTATGATGAGGTCTGCCATCGAGCGAATCTCTGACATGGCGTCGCGCTCTGCGCGTATGGCGTCAAGCAATCCATCGCCCGTGTCAGCCGGATGCGGGCGGCGCGTTTCGCTAAAGCGACGCTGAAGCGCTTCGTCATTGGCTTCGAGGAAAATCACGAAGACGGTGAGTCCATGCTTTTTGAGCGCGCTGAGTTTCGCGTCGAACTCGGATAGAAATTTCCCTTCGCGGATGTCAATCACGAGGGCGGCATGCTCAATCGGCGCGCTCTCGCCATCGCCCGGCTGCACGAGGCGCGCGAAGGTCGGCAGCATCGTGAGCGGAAGATTGTCAACGCAGAAATAACCGAGGTCTTCAAAAGCATTCGTCGCGGACGACATGCCAGAGCCGCTCAAGCCCGTGATGACCACGATGTCGGGCGCGCCCTCTTCCGCCTCAGCCGCACGTTTTTTCTTCACCATATGCTTTTCAAAATTGAAAACGAATAACTGTCTTTCCTTTGCGCCTTTGCGCCTTTGCGCGAGAATCAGTTTCCCGCAAAGGCGCAAAGAATAATTACAGAGTCGCATTTTGAAGCTATTGCTCACTTCTCTTTGTCCTTAATCATTTCCGTATGTCGCTCGACGAATGATTGCGCGGCGTCGTAACCGCGCAGGCGCAAGAGCTGGACGCGGACGGCTGTCTCGACGAGCGTCGCAAGGTTGCGTCCCGGACTGACCGGAATCAAGACCTGCGGGACGCTGACGCCGAGGATTTCGACGACGCGCATGTCTATGCCGAGCCGGTCAACATCGCTCGCGGCTTCCCATCTCTCAAGCCTGATGGAGAGGTCAATCCGCTTTGCGCCGCTGATGGAAGAGACGCCGAAGAGGTCGCGGATGTTGATGATGCCGAGGCCGCGAATCTCCAGATGCTCACGGAGCAGATCGGGCGCGCTGCCCGTCAGGCGATCCGTATTGATGCGCCTGACTTCGATGACATCATCCGAAACCAGACGATGCCCGCGCGTAATCAGATCGAGCGCGCATTCCGACTTGCCGATGCCGCTCGATCCTTCAATCAAAACGCCGAGTCCGTAGAGGTCTAACAAGACGCCATGCAAGACTGCGCGCGGCGCGAGCATTTCGTGCAAACAGTCTGTGACGAGATTGATCGCCGTCGAGCTGACGAGCGGAGTTTGAAGCAGAGGCAGACGCGCCAGCTCGGCAGCTTCAATAAATTCGGACGGCGGATGAAGTCCCTTCGTGACCAGCACGCAGGCGATCTCTTCGAGCGAGAGCAGGCTGATGACTTCGCGTCGCCGCCCGGCTTCAAGCTGTTCGAGATACCAGATTTCGCTCTGCCCGACGATCTGCAAGCGTCCCGGATGAATGTAATGTGTGAAGCCCGCGAGCGCGAGGCCGAGCTTTTGAATGCGCGGCGCGGTAAACCTGCGCGAGCTTAAAGCGTGCGTGCCCGCCAAAACTTTCAGCTCAAGCTCCGGCGGAGCGTGCGCGACAAACTCTTCGACAGTGATTGAAATCTTCTCGGAATCGTCGAGGCCATGCATGCGAGAATGTTAAATGGAAGGAGGAAAATAGTAAATCTTAAAAAGTGATGAGTGATGAGTGATGAGGGGTAAGCTGTTTTTGCTTTCTACTCATCACTCATCACTGCTTTAATGCTTTTAAGGTTCGATCAAACCGAAGTTGCCGTCTTTCCTTTTGTAGATGACGCCGAGGCGGTTTGTGTCCGCGTCGCGGAAGACGAGGAATTGATTCGGCTCGCCGTCAAGACGCATGGCGGCCTCTTCCGCCGTCATCGGTTTGACGGCGTAGCGGCGCGCGGCGATGATGCGCGGCGGTCGCGGCGTGGCTTCGACCTCTTGTCCGTCCGGCTGAGGCGCGACGGCAGAGGTGCGCTGTGCTCCCTGCTTGCGATCAATAATCTTCTTCTTGAGCTTGAGAGCCTGTTTCTCAATCTTAGCGATAGCGCGCGTCAAAGCCTGATACATGTCGGCGTTGGTGTCGGTCGCCGTCAGCGTGTGTTCGCGCCAGTGAACCAGAATCTCTCCGATCTGGCGATTCTTCTCAACTTCTAAGATGACATGAGCGCGCGCCGTCGTGTCGTTGAAAATATGGTCGAGCTTTTGAAAATGCTCCTCGACGTGCGTGCGGATGGCGGGCGTCACATCCATGTGCCGCCCCGTGTACTCAAATTTCATCGGCAAACCTCCTTATAAAATGACAAGTGACAAGTGACAGGTGACGAGCCAGAACAAGTTCAGAACTTGCCACTTGTCACTTGTCACTTGTCACTGTTCTCAAACCACTGCTTTGCGCTCGCGCGAGCCGGGGATGGACATCTGGTCGCGGTATTTGGCGACCGTGCGGCGCGAGAGCTTGATGCCGTCTTTGGCTAAAATCTTGACGACCTGATCGTCCGTAATCGGGTTGTGCGAATCCTCTTCCTCAATCAGCTTCTTGATTTTCAGCTTGATGATACGGGTCGAAATCTCTTCGCCCTCTTCATTCATCATGCCTTCGGTAAAGAAGCGGCGCAGCTCGATGACGCCCTGCGGCGTGTGCGCGTACTTGCGATTGACGACGCGCGAGATGGTCGAAAGATGCATCCCGATGTCTTCGGCGATGTCTTTGAGCATCATCGGCTTAATGTATTGCACGCCCTTGTCGAGAAACTCGCGCTGACGCTGGACGATGCATTCGACGACTTTGTAAATCGTCTGACGCCTGTGCTCTATGTTTCTGAGAAGGTCAACGGCTGAGCGCATCTTGTCCTTGATAAAATCGCGCGTCTCTTTCGATGTGTCCTGCTGGCCGAGCATCTGCTGGTAACTGTGGCTGATGCGCAGGCGCGGGCTGCCGTCGTCCGCGAAATAAATGATGTAATCGTCGTCGTTCTCGTCCAACTTTTCGATATAGATTTCGGGCGCAATCAGAATCGGCTCTTCCGAAGAATAGCGGCGTCCCGGATAAGGATCGAGCGTGCGAATCAGCTCCAATTCCTTGAGCAGGGTTTCCACGTCCACGCCGATCTGTTTTGAGAGATGCGGCAGCTTGTGCTGTTGCAGCTCGGGCAAATGCTCGCTGATGAGCTGTGCGGCGAGACGATTGGATTCGCCCTGCTGTTCGAGTTGTGTGAGCAGGCATTCGCGCACATCACGCGCGCCGCAGCCGATAGGCTCAAGCCGCATCACGGCCTGACGCGCACGCTCGACCACCTCTTCAGGCCAGGGCCCCATCGCCGCGATCTCTTCGTTCGTCGCATTCAAGCGTCCGTCGGCGTCCAGATTTCCGATGACGCATTCGGCGGCGTCGCGCTCCTGTCCCTCGACGGGATTCATGTGCAGTTGCCATTCGAGATGGTCGGTCAGCGATTCGGGGCGCGTCAAAAACTGCTCGAAGGTCGGCGCGTCCTCTTTGTACTCGAACTCCTGCGTCTTGTAGCCGGGGTCTAGATAGTCTTGAAACTCGCGCCCGAAATCTATCTCTTCAAAAGCGTCGCGCGAAGCTTCGTCCGAGCCTAACTCTTCGCCACCTTCGGGCGTGCCGGACATCTCGCCGGACGCGGCGTACTCCGCGTCAGTCTCGGCGTAAGCCGGAATCTCGCTCGCGTCGCCTGAGCCGTTGGCGGCTGCGCCCGGTTCGCCAGCGTCGTTGCTGATGTTGGAATCGAAGCTGCTCGCGGGGTCTGTTGAGGCGAGCTGATCGAGGATTTTTTCCGCCAGCTCGCGCGTCTCTTCCTGCGAAGGGACTTCTTCGAGCACAGGATTTTCGAGGAGCTGCTGTTGAATCAGATCGCTGAGTTCGACAGTGGTCATTTGCAGCATCTCAATGCGCTGGCGAAGTTGCGGCGTCAGCACGAGACGCTGTGAAAGACTGGTGGTGAGCTTAACGGACATAACCTAGCTTAAACGATTGCCTGACAATCTCTTTCAACTCAAATTTTATATTGGACGCTGTTTGCGTGTAGAAGGATTATAACCGATTCCGGCGCGAAGGGTGTAATTAAAAAAAGGGATGAGGGCGGAGGGATGAGGGATGAAAGGGATGCTATTCAAACTTGAGCGGTTCGGCTTCGGTTGAACTGTTCATCTTGATATGAACCATTCAGCTTTGACAGCCGAGCTTTCATCCCTCATCCCTTCGTTCACATGCTGAATCTTTCGCCCAGGTAGAGCCTGCGCACTTCGGGGTCTGCGACCAGTTCCTGAGGCTGGCCGGTGCGAAAGATTTTGCCTTCGGCCATGATGTACGCGCGGTCTGTGACGCCGAGGGTTTCGCGCACGTTGTGATCCGTAATCAAAATTCCGATGCCGCGATTTTTGAGATACAGAATCACGTTCTGAATGTCGTCAATCGCTTTCGGGTCAATCCCCGCGAACGGCTCGTCGAGCAGGATAAAGAGCGGGTCTGTCGCCAGAGAACGCGCGATCTCCGTGCGTCTGCGCTCGCCGCCCGACAGCGTGTCGCCGCGCGTGTTGCGCACGTGCGCGATGCCGAACTCCTCCAACAGCTCTTCGAGCCTTTTCAATCTCTCGCGCCGCCTGAGGCCCATCGTCTCAAGCACGGCGAGAATATTCTGCGCCGCCGTCATCTTGCGAAAGACGGACGGCTCTTGCGGCAGATAGCCGAGTCCGAGCCGCGCGCGCAAGTACATCGGCAGCTTCGTCACGTCGCGCGCGCCGAGTCGAATCTGGCCGCGCTCAGGCCGTTCAAGGCCGACCATCATGTAGAAGGTCGTCGTCTTGCCCGCGCCGTTCGCGCCCAACAGCCCCACGACTTCGCCCTGTTCGACATGCAGGCTGACATCATCAACGACGCGCCTGCGGCCATAAGTTTTTTGCAAACGAAAAGCCGCCAGAGATTTTTCCGAAGGAGTTTTGTGCGCGCTCTCTTCAACCTTTCGCACGCGCGGCTGAACCGCGAGCGGCTCTTTCGCCTCTCGCTCCACCACCAATTCATCCGTCTGCGCGCCACTCATCACGGCCTTTTTATCTTATGCGTCGAGCGCACGCGCCCGGACGATTCCGCTCCTCTGGGGTCATCTGCTTCAACTCTACTATCGCGTAAATGGACAGTCAAACGACCTCCTTCGGACGCGCCCTGCTCCGCATCTTCGACGCGCGCGGGGCTGCCCGTGAGGATGACCGTCTCGTCCGCGTTCGTGTACTGCGCCCACTGCCCGGTGCCTTTGCGACCGGGCTGCGTCAGCACCACGTCGCGCTGTGCGATGGTCTTTTCCACTTCGTTCGTGTCTTTCAAAAGATAGACATCGGCGACGCCGCCCGTGATGCGGTCAGTCCCTTGTTTAATATCAACATTGCTTTCGTAGTGAAGCAGGCGGTCTGTGTCCGAGTAAGTCATGCGATCCGCAGTCGCAAAAGCCGGGACGGTGCTGGTCGCGCCCGCCTCGTGACGCTTGACGTTATAGAGCGCGCTTTGCACGTGCCCTTCGCCGAGCATGCTCTTGTTCTCACGACGAATCGTGAGACGGTCTGCGCGGACGAAGTTGTCATCCTGCCATGCGCGCGCATTGCCCGTGTAGACGGCGACGCCCGTGTTGTGCTCAAACTCCGCGCGGTCGGCTGTGATGTAAACGGGGCTTTTGACTTTCGAGAAAGGCGTCGCGCCGTTCGTCTGTTCCTGACTGTAATAGGTCGTCTGCGTTTTGATGCGACCGTTCGAGACATCATGAACTCTGTCCATGTCAATCTCTGCGGCTTTGAGACGGGCGCGCGAATCCCACACGGTCGGCTCGCCGCCGCGCAGTCGCACAGTCTCGTCCGCCGAAGTGTACGAGGCGTTCGCCGCGACTCCGTTCTTGTCTCCCTCGTTAAATTTCGCGTCACCCTGCGCGTCGAATCTCTCAACGCCCTGAGTCTCGCGGACGAAAACCGCCGTCATCTTTTCCGAAGTGAGCGTGCGGACGGCGCGTTTCTCCGACGGCTGAACCGGATCAATGACGGCCTTGACGCCGCCGCCCGAAGCGGCGAAGGTGCGCGCCAGGTTTCCCGTCTCGTAAAAGTCGCAATCAAAACGCGGCGCGGTCAAGGTCTGGCGGTCTGCGGTCGCGTTCTTCTGCACGGGGTCTATGAAAAGCTCCGCGTTGCCGATGGCTTCGGCGCGTTCGAGGTCGCGTCCCGTCGTGCGCCAGTTGAGATGAACGTAATCGGCTGTCAAACGCTTGTTGGCGGCGCGCGGGTCGTTGGCGCGAGACTGCGGCGCGCTGAGGGTGACGACGGTGCGTCCGGCGGCCTTCATCTCTTTTAATAAGCTCTTGTCGACCTGACGCTGAAAGTCCGTTTCAAGCCCGGTCGAGCCTGAAAGCTGCATCTCGGAATCCGTGTTGAGACTGCGAGCGCGAACGTCGCCGTTCGCCATCGCGCGCTCAAGCTGCTGGTCATCGTCGAGGAAGAAATCCATATCGGTGGCATGGACTTCAGCCGCGCGTCCTTCGCCCATCGAGCGCAAGTAGCTGTTGCCGCGAGCTTCAACTTTTTGCAAACGCTTCTTCGCATTGAGCGTGCCCGACAGCTTGTCGCCGCTCATGATGTCGCTGCCCTGCTCGGCGGTCGCGCCGCCCGTGAATGACAGATGAAGGGCATGCTGATCGAAGACGGCTTGCGCCGAGCGAATCGTGACGGGACGCGCGCGCGGATTCGGCTTGCCGCCGACTTCCTGTTTCACCTCAGGCGCGATGGTGATCTCCACGTTGCCGCGCAAGTCGAGCCGCTTGTTCTTCGTGTCAACCTGCGCGCCGGTTGATTGTCCCGTGACGTTCTCGCGCTCGAAAGTGATGAGCGATGAAGTCTCCGCGATCTCGCTCTTTTGATCGTAGACGACGGAATCCGTTTTAGCCTTCAGGTCGTCGCGCGTCTCTATGTTCACGTTGCCGTTGAAAGTCACGCTCGCCTGATTGGGGTCGGTCTGATCCGGAATGTAGATGGCGCGATCCGAGGTAATCTTGTCGGGCTTGTCTCCGACCTGCGGATAAACTTCGAGCTGTACGTTCTCCATCTCGTGATGATTGTCGGAGAACGTCGTGTCTTTCGCCGCGCGCACGTAAAGACGCAGGCGGTCGCCTTCCATAATGCGCCGCTCGTAGCCTTCGACCACACCGACGACTTGAGTTGACAACTCGGGCTTGCCGCCGACCATGCGGAACGGTTTGTTATTGCGCTGACGATAGTAAGAGATGCCGACGACGATCAAGCCCGCCGCCAGCAGAAGCAGAGCCAACACGCGCATCACCAAAGGAAGCCGCGCACGCAGGCCAATCGCCACAGCTCTTTTTCGTCTGACTTCTTGCATAATTTTCAAGTGATGAGTGATGAGTGATGAGAGAAAAGCTTTTCTGCTTCTTACTCATCACTCATTACTCACCACTGCTTTTCAAATCCTGCACGACCAACTGCAAGCGCGTGACGCCCTGCCAGGTGTTCGGCTCGACGGTGTAGGCCAGTTCGATGCTTTCGCCTGTCGAAAGCGTTCGCCCGTCGAGCTTTTCGACGCCGTCCCACCAGACGGCTTCGAGCGGGCGGCCATCCGCTCCCGCGACTCTTAATTTCAAATGCCGCTCTTTCATCACGCGCGGCTCACTGAGAAGATGCAAATTCCGCGTCACAAAAACGGGTCGCGGGTTGCCCGCGCCGTAAGGCTCAAGCCGTTTGAGTTCATCTGCGAGCTGCATCGTGAGACTCTGCGCCGAAAGCTCAGCATCAATGCGAAGCGCGGGCACGAGGTCTTCGTCGGTCAGAGCCGCCGCCGCGTGCTCGTTTAATCTGCGTCTCAATTCCGCGACGCGCTCGCGCTTGATGGTCAAGCCGGCGGCGTGCGAGTGGCCGCCGAATTTTTCAAAGAGGTCGGCGCATTCAGTCAGGCCGTTGAGCAAGTGATAAGCTTCGATGCTCCGCGCAGAGCCGTGCCCGACATCTCCTTCGAGCGAGATGACGACGCACGGGCGATTGAGTTTTTCAGCAATCTTCGAGGCGGCGATGCCGATGACGCCCCTGTGCCAGCCGTCGCCCGCAATCACTGCGACGTGCGACGGCGCGGCCTCCGCACCCGCGCCCCATTCCGCGAGCGCGAGTTTCGTAATCTCTCGCTGAACTTCCTGACGCTCGCGGTTGCGCGCGTCGAGGTGCGCGGCCAAACGCTTTGCGACTCCGGCTTCGGTCGCTTCAAACAGTTCGACGACAGCACGCGCCGCATCCATGCGACCAGCCGCGTTGATGCGCGGCCCGAGTCTGAAGCCAAGATCGTAAGCAGTCATCCCGCGCCCGTCGCCGCAGCCTGCGACCTCCATCAAAGCGCGCAAGCCCGGATTGGTCGCCTTCGATAAATCCGCGAGACCGAGCGCGACGATAGCGCGATTTTCACCGACGAGTTGAGCCACGTCCGCGACCGTCCCGATGGCGACCATCTTCAAGAAGCCTTGAATCAAACGCTCTTGCCCGCGCTCGCGCAACAGCGCATGAGCCAGCTTGAAAGCCACGCCGACTCCCGCCAAATATTTATCGGGATACTGACAGCCCTGCTGGTTCGGATTGAGCACGGCGTAAGCAGGCGGCGCGCCCTCGTCTTCATCCGGCAAGTGATGATCCGTGATGATGACATCCAGACTATTTTCGCGTGCCCAATGCAAGGGTTCGTGTGCGCGTATGCCGCAATCCACGCTGATGACCAGTTTGAAGCCATCCTCGACGGCCTTTTCAAGCGCGGCCTGCTGGATGCCGTAACCCTCCGTGAAACGATGCGGGACATGAAAGCCCGTCTTCGCGCCCAGGATTTGGAGCGCGCGACGCAGCACGACTGTTCCGGTCGTGCCGTCAACATCGTAATCGCCGTAAACCAGAATCGGCTCGCCCTCATCAATCGCGCGCAGGACGCGCTCGACCGCCTCTTTCATTCCCAACATCAAACTCGGATTATTGAGATGTTCAAGCGACGGATAAAGGAAACGACGCGCAGCCTCTTCGTCGCCGTAGCCGCGCGCGATGAGCAGTTCCGCCACGACCGTCGAGACGCCGAGCGCACGCGCCAACCGGGCGGCACGCCTCGCGTCTCCTTCACGCACAATCCAACGTTTATTCGACATAAAAAAGTCTGAACAACTCTTTGCGTGCTTCAGTCTTAACTTTTCGCCTTGGCGTGAAACATGAACTTTTCACGCCAGGGCGCAAGAGAAGAAAGTCTCAAGGCGCAAAGACCTGCGCGATTGCTCTCATGCAGCTTCTTCATCTGCCTCTTCGATTTCCTTCGGGCGACTTCGCAGTCCTCTTCGCCGAAGCACGCTTTGAGTTTACCGAATCTTTCTGATTAGTGTTAGCGGCTTTCGTGGCGGGCAGCCTGTCAGTAAATGCGGGCATGGCGACGGGCGAGGATGTCGGCGAAGATGAAGGCGCGTTGTTCGTCGGCGTGTCGGCGGCTTCGATCTGCGGGCTGAGAGTGCCACTGGCGAGGAGCATCATGATAACGATGCCCACGATGAGGCGATAGCCGATGAAGATGCCCGTCGAATGCGTCCGCAGGTAACGCAGCAGAAACCAGATGGAAGCGTAACCGACGATGCCCGCGACGATGGCCGAGACGACGAGCGGCAGACCGCTTCCGGGCGGCAACTCCTTGAGGGCTTTTCCGAGCTCAAGCAGGCCGCTCGCGCCGATGGCCGGAATCGAAAGCAGGAAAGAGAAACGCGCCGCCGTCTCGCGCGTCTCGCCCGCGAAGAGTCCGCCCATAATCGTCGAACCCGAACGGCTCGCTCCCGGAATGAGCGCGAGCACCTGCGCGATCCCGACCGCCAGGGCATCGACGACGCCAAGCTGCTCCATGTCTCTTTTCTTCTTGCCGACGACTTCAGCCACAATCAGCAGGAGCGCGATGACGATCATCATCGTCGCAATGACCCACAGGTTTTTCGTGAACGCGCCTTCAATCTGTTTCTTGAAGAGGAGGCCAACGACGCCTATCGGAATCGAGCCGAGAATTATCAACCAGCCGAGCCACGCGTCATGGGAGAGACCGAACGGATACGGGCTGGCGATTCTCTCGCCTCTCTTGCCGCTCAAGAGCGCGAGGTGATCTCGCAAAAAAGCGATGGAGATGTTCCAGATGTCGCGCGCGAAATAGATGAGCACGGCGACGAGCGTGCCCAACTGGATGACGGCGATGGTCGCGGTCGTCTCCTGCGCGCGCAAGGCTTCGCCCTGATAGAGGTCAAGCGCGCGCGATGCGAAGATCAGATGCGCCGTCGAGCTGATCGGAATGAACTCGGTCAAGCCTTGCACGATGCCGAGAATGATTGCTTGAAGGATGGTCATAGTTTGATTTTAGATTTTGGCTTTCAGCCTTGCGCTCATTTTGAAATTTCAAATCTCAAATTATTCGCGGAACGAATTTTTCGACGCGATGCGGTCGTAAAGAGAGTTTGGAAAGAGCATCGCCGCGCGGACGAGGCTCGCCAGTTGCCACGGGAAAGCGTAAGACTTCTTGCGCGCTTCAATGGCGCGCACGATCTTGCCGGTCGCTTCGTCAAGCTCCATCAGGTACGGCATATCCGCCTGACGCCCGGCGGTGAGCTGCGTTTTGATAAAGCCCGGATAAATGATCGTTACGTCCACGCCCGTCCCGCGCAAATCTATCCGCAGGCTTTCAAAGAAAGATGAGAGGGCGGCTTTGCTGGCGCAGTACGCGCCCGATTTCGGCAGGCCGCGATAGGCCGCGAGGCTTGAAATGGCAACCAGTTGGCCGCTGCCCTGCCCGACCATCTCCGGCACGACCGCCGTCACGCTATTGACCGCGCCGAGCAGGTTGATATTCACCACCTGCGCAAACTCATCAGCCTTCAAATCCTTCGCGTGCGTCGTCGCGCCGACTCCGGCGTTGGCAATCAGCACGTCAATTCTGCCGAATCGCTCGCGCAAGCTGTCCGCCGCCCGCTTAACCGATGCGGCGTCAGTCACGTCAGCCGGAAGAGCCAGAGCGCGCCCGCCAGCCTGCTCGACTTCCGCGACCAACTCTTCCAGCATCTCGCGCCGACGCGCCAGCAAACCCAGAGACGCGCCGCGCCGCGCCAACTCAAGAGACAGACCGCGCCCGATGCCGCTCGACGCGCCCGTGATGAACACAATCCGCTGTGACCAATCAGCTTTCATAAAACTTTTGTAGGGGCAGGGCTTGTCCCTGCCCGCTTTGTAATCACGAAACACGGGCAGGGATAAGCCCTGCCCCTACATATTTACTCTCAACATAATTCGGCCACGTGTTTGCCTAAAGCGCGCAGTGCTGTTCCAAGCTCGTCCTGTTTGATTAACAGGTGATCGCGCGAAAAGGCTGAGAGAGCGCCGACGGAGACGCCTGCTCCGGCTAAGATTTCCGTGACCAGTGCGAGATAGCCGACGACATTCCAGCCAAGCTCTATGTCAAACGTGAGCAATCGAAAGCCGCCTTCGACCTTCGCCTCGCGGGCTGCGTGGCGCATCGTTCGCCAATCCGTTTCGTCGAGCAACAGCGTCACCTCAAAACGGTCGCGCAGTAACATGTAAGGCGCATCGCCGCGCGGACTCAACTCAGGATTCTCCAACAGGCGCGTCCAATCTTCGTGTCGCAGTGAAACCAGAAAATATGTCTCAGGCGCGACCAAGACGCGCGTTTTGCTCAACAGTTCGGCTGCATCTGTTCTGCTATCCATCCAAAAAAATTAACAGGGATAGACAGGATAGACAAGATAAAGATTTGAGACTTCAAATTTGAAATCTCAGAACAATTTGAAATCTCAAATCTGCTAGCTCAAATTTTTATCCTGTGCATCCTGTCTATCCCTGTTTGAATTGCTTATACCTCGACCACGACGGGCAGGATGACGGGCTTCGCTCCGGTCTGTTTTTGGATGAAGCGTTTGAGTTCGAGCCGGACATGCTCTTTTAAGAGGCTCGCGTCCTGACGCTCTGCGCGCGGCGCGTTCTCGACCGCCTCTTTGACGACGCGTTGAGCGTTTTTGAGAAAGCCATTCGAGCCGTCCGCTCCCAAAAGCCCGCGCGCGTTGATTTCCGGCGGAGCTTCGAGCGCGCCCGTCTCAGCGTTGATCGTCACGACCAGCGAGACCACGCCGTCGCAAGCAAGCTGCCTGCGCTCGCGCACAGTCTCGCGGTCAATCTCTTCAAAGCCGCTCTCGTCAATAAACGTCCTGCCGATTTCATGCTTGTTAATGATCGTCGCGCGCTCGCCGTCGAGTTCGAGCACGTCTCCGTTCTCAATCAGAATCACGCTCTCGTCCGTGTAGCCGAGATGATTTTTGACGTACTCTTTATGACGAAAGAGCATGCGATACTCGCCGTGTATCGGCACGACGAACTTTGGCTTGACCGCCTCGGTCATGATCTTGATGTCTTCCTGCGAGGCGTGGCCGCTGACGTGAATCAGGCGTCTTTTCTCTTCGATGATATTCGCGCCGCGCTTGTAGATATGTCCGATGAGACGCGAGATGGCGCGCTCGTTTCCCGGAATGATGCGCGCAGAGAGCACCACCGTGTCGCCTTCTTCAATCGTCAAACCCTTGTAAGTCTGCGTCGCCATCTGCCACAGTGCGGCGCGCCATTCTCCTTGCGAGCCGGTCACTAGATAAACTATATCGGTATCGTCCAACTGCCGCGACTCGCCCAGGGAAACGACCAGCCCTTCAGGAATATCCAGGTAGCCAAGCTCGTCTGCAATCTCCACGTTCTTCTGCATCGAGCGACCGAGCACACACACTTTACGCCCGAACTGATGCGCGACATCCAGGACGATTTGCAGGCGATGAATCGAAGAGGCGAAAGCGGCGACGACGATTCGTCCTCCGGCTTCGGCGAAGATTTCTTCAAAAGCCGGAATCACAGCGCGCTCTGACGGCGTGCGTCCAGGCACAGTCGCGTTGGTCGAATCCGACAGCAGAGCCAGCACGCCCTCTTGCCCGTAGCTGCGCAAAGTTCTGAGATCAATCGGCTCGCCGATGACGGGCGTCTCGTCAACTTTGTAATCGCCCGTATGGATGATCGTGCCGACCGGGGTTTTGATCGCCAGTGAGAAGCAGTCCACGAGCGAATGAGAGGCGCGGATGAACTCTATCTCAAACGGGCCCAGCTCAACCACCTGACGCGGCTCGACGCGATGCAGCAAGACATCGCCCAAAAGGTCATGCTCTTCGAGCTTTCTCTCCGCCAGGCCGACCGTGAAGTGCGAGGCGTAAACCGGCACGTTGAATTTTTTCAGGATATACGGCAGCGCGCCCAGGTGGTCTTCGTGACCATGCGTGAGGATAATCGCCGTGATGTTTTCCCTGTACTCTTCCAGAAAATCGAAGTCGGGCACACACACGTCCACGCCGTACACGCTCTCTTCGGGAAAGCCCATCCCGGCGTCAAGGATAATCATCTCGTCGCCGTAACGCATGGCCATACAGTTCATCCCGAACTCGCCGACG
>DASWRG010000108.1:0-57211 GCA_036403295.1 Pyrinomonadaceae bacterium | reverse complement strand
GCGCCCGCCTCCATTTCGCCCAACTGCGGCCCGCCCATGAAGAAGATCATATTGACGCTCGTCATGCGTCCGCGCAGATAGTTCGGCGTCACAAGCTGTCTGATAGTTTGTCTCAGCACCGTGCTCACAGTGTCCGACGCGCCGACCATCGCCAGCATCAGCATCGAAAACCAGAAGACGTGCGAGAGGCCGAAGGCAATCGTCGCCGCGCCGTACACGGCGACCGAAGCGATGATGATTGCGCCCTGCCGTCGTACGTTTCCGAGCCGCGCCATGATGAGTCCCGCGACGACTGCGCCGATGGCCGGAGAGGCCGCGAGAATGCCGAAGCCCTTCGCGCCGACGTGCAGGATGTCTGCGGCGAAGACCGGCATAAGCGCGGTCGCGGAGGCGAAGAAGGTCGCCACGAAATCGAGCGTCATCGTCTGCACGATGATCGGCGTCCGCCAGACGAAGCTCAAGCCTTCGCGCAAGGCCGCGAAGCTCAAGCTCGCCGTCCCGTCCTCGCCTCTCTCAGCGCGACCGCTCGTGCGTATCAAGAGCAATGAGATGATGACGGCGAGAAACGACGCGGCGTTGAGAGCGTAGACGAGCGCGGGGCTGTAATTGCTCAGGATGAGTCCCGCGAGCGCGGGGCCGCCGACCATGCTGATTTGAAAGACGACGAGGCCGAGGCTCACCGCGTTCGGAAAATGGCGCGCAGGGACGAGCATCGGCAGAAAGGCTTGTCGCGCAGGGTTATCAAACGCCGCCGCCGCCGAAGAGATGGCCGTCAAAAGATAGATCGGCCAGATGTTGTGAAGCCCCGAAGCCGTCCAGGCCGCGAGCACGCCCGCGCTCACGAGCATCACCGATTGCGTCAAGAGCATCAGTCTCTTTCTGTCAAACACGTCCGCCACCACTCCGCCAATCAGCGAGCAGAAGATAATCGGCAGCACGCGCACGAGGCCGACCGCGCCAAGCGCGAGCTTGGAATGCGTCAGAATGTAGATGTGCCAGTTAATCGCCGCGAGCTGCATCTGCGAGCCAGTCAGCGAAACGCACTGTCCCAGCCAGAGCAGGCGAAAGTCCCTGTAACGAAGCGCGGAAAAGGAGGACGAGCGCGCCCTGCCGCGCTCAGGCTCTTCGGATGGCGGGGGCGAGATTTTTGTATCGGGCATCGCTCAAGAGATTACATACAAAACAATTTCATTGCATTAAGAGAAGCTCTCAATTTCATGTTAAGACTCTTTCATCTGTCGTTCGCACATGAGTCGAAACCTGAAAGCCAAGCCCTTCTTTGCGCTCTTTGCGGGTGCTTCTTTGCGCTCTTTGCGGTTAAGTAATTTTTTAACGCAAAGACCGCAAAATGAAATCACGCCAAGAGCGCAAAGAAGAACTCAGGCTTGCCTCTGAACCTATTCTCATCAAGCGTTTTCATGTATTCTCTCCCACGCAGTTCACATCTCAAACAGCATACATCTCATGACGGATGCACTCGCGCATCATTCTCAACGGCAGGCTGACGGAAGCGTCGAGGGCGCGGCTTGAAGTCATCACTTCGGCGACGCTCTACGGGCGCGGCGTCTTCACGACGCTGGCCGTGCATCACGGCGAGCCGTTTCTCTGGCCTGAACACTGGGAAAGGCTCGCGGCTCATGCAGACCGTTTGAGCGTTAATCGCAGCACGTTTGACCAAGAGACTGTGCGAGCGTCGCTCCTGCGTTTGATTGAAGCGAATGAGGCGCAGGAGGGACGTGCGCGCGTGACGCTCTTGTCGAACACTTCGGGCGGCACATGGCAGCTCGCGCCCGAAGCAGAGGCGCAGACCAATCTCTTAATCATGACGGGCGCGGAGCACAAGTCCGCTTTTGAAGAAGGGATGGCGATGACGCTCTCGCCCTATCGCGTGAACACGCATTCGCCGCTCGTCGGAATCAAGAGCGTCAATTATCTCGAACCTCTGCTCGCGCGCGAAGAGGCGCGGGCGCGCGATTTCGACGAGGCCGTCCGCCTCAACGAGCGCGGCGAGGTCGTCTCCGCGACGATGGCGAATATCTTCTGGGTCAAGGACGGGACGCTGCACACGCCCGCGCTCGTGACCGGCGCGCTCGCCGGAACGACTCGCGCACACATTATCAAGTTGGCGAGCGAGCTATCCATGCCCCTCATCGAAGGCGTTTATGACCTGTCGCAGCTTTCGGACGCGGACGAAATCTTTCTGACCTCAGCCGGTCTCGGCGTCGGCATCGTGACGACCTTCGACTTTCATCGCTACACAGTCCCGATGGGCAGCCTCGCCCTGCGCCTCCACGAAGCCTTCAGACAGCTGACGCTTCATTAAAAAATTCGGGTCATGCCGTTTGTGCGACATGACCCGTTTTGAGTTGTAAAGCTTTCGGAAGCTTTTCGCTTGAGTTTACTTTTTCGCCAGCACGACCGGAGCTTGTTCGACGGTGCGGATACTGGCGAAGAAGTTTTTCACTTTGGCGTAATCCTCGACGGGGATGGTCGAGGCGCGTTGCACGAGCGAGCGCGTGAAGACCAGATCGCCGTCCTTCATCTCATAGTTCGCCGAGAACGTGCCGAAGCTGGTGTCGAGCTTGATCGGGTCGGGCAATTCGTCAACCACGAAGCCGGCGGGCAGCTTGACGCGGACGGTCTCGTTGTAAACCTGCGCGTCAAGCACAATCGGCTGATGACGCTTGGCTTCGGTCAAGGAAACGTCTCCGAGCCGCGAGATGATGGCGGGACGAAAGACGAGCAGGCGATCCTGCATCAACTGCGCGTAGCTGCGAGCGGAAAACTCGACATCCAGAGCGAAGCGTCCCTCCGTGTTGTTATCCGTCGGCTCGACCTTGCTCACGGTCGCGCCGTTAGCTCCGCGCCCGATCCACCTTTCAATCACGCTCGTGTAATCGGGACGCGAGAGCGATTTGAACTCGTGACGATAGTCAGCAGCCGTCTGCCCCTTCGCCCGCTCGCGCAGGGTCGCTTTGATCGAGCCGTCCGCGCCAAGCACCACATCCGACTGCCGCTCCAGACTGTTCGCCTCGGGCGGAGTCGTCGGCATCTTCATCAGCGCGCCGCTGTCTCCGGCGGCGACGAGCGCGTAGCTGCCCTGCTCGTAATCGGGCAAATCGCCGACCGGCGTGCTGTCATTCGTCGCGTCGAAAATCAGTAGCCGACCGAGCGACGGATGCGTGATGACGGTGGCGGTCTGCGTCTCATCGCTCACTTTGACGGCGATGATGCAGTGATTGAACCAGCTCGGCGAAGCCCACTCTTCGCGCACGTAGGTCGGGTCGCCCGCATAGATGAGCACGAGATAAGAGGGAATGTTGATGGCCTTCAACATCGCGCGCATGAGGTTGGCTTTGTCCTTGCAATCGCCGTAAGACTTGGTGAAGACATCCGCCGCCGAATGCGGGCGATAGCGTCCCGTTCCAATCTGCACGGAGATATACTGTATGTCTTGCGCGTAACGCGCGATGGCATGAATCTTTTCCAGCTCGGTCTTCGCGTTCGCCGTCAACTGCCTGGCTTTCGCCGCGAGCGCGTCCGAAGGGACGGCTTGCCCGTCGCTCAATTCAGTGTACCAGCGCGAGACCTCCGCCCAGTTGTCGAAAGTCCTTGAGCCGTTGGTCTTCGCGCCTTCGCTCGGAAAGTAGCTGATGGCGATACGCGGCGCGAGATTGGTCACTTCGGGGCTGGCCGGTTCAGGCGCGATGGGAGCCAGATCGCGCAGCTCCCACGAATAGGTCGAGCCGGAGACGCCCGGCTCAATCTTCGCGTGGTTGAAAGTGACGCTCGAAGCTTTCCAGTTCGAGGGCAGCTTCAATTCATAACGCGAAGAGACGACGGGCAGGCGACCCTGAAAACCCCAGACGGTCTGGTTGAAAGAGGTGCGTTCTTCGGTCACGGTCTGATAGCCGAAGACCATTCCGGCGTCGGCGTCATCAGCCGCGCTGATGTACCTGTAACGGGCTTCGTTGTAAACGTCATTTTCCACCGAGGCAATATCGAGCGTCTGTTTGTCGCCGTAATCCTTCACGCTGCTGCCCGGACGAATCAGCCACGCGTGCATCTCGCGCACCTTGCCGGAGTCCGTCTGGTAAGACTCTGTGGCGACGGCGAGGCGGCGGCCTTCGCGCGTCAGAATGCGAATCGCATAGGTCGTGACGGTCGTGATTTTTCCATCATCGCTGATGGTCACGTTCGCTTCGTCGTGCAGGACGACGGCGGGCACGTCCTTGTCATACGCGGGGGTCTGCAAGCTCGCGGCCTGCTGCAACCATGAGGGAACGTCGTCGCCGACGGCCAGCGCGGGGGCTGAGACGGCGAGGAGCATTGCGCCCAGAAATATCAAACGGTAAAGCATATTTTCTTCCTCTTCGCGCCCGCGCGAGGGGGCGCATTAAAAGTTTGAGAGGCGTCAGTCAAAGCGACGACAGATTATTTAACGGGGGACTGCGCCGTCGCCGCCTCTTGCTTGAGCGTGATCGTGTGATTGTCCGCTTTGTACAGCCGGTCGAAGTAGTTCTTGAGCAGCTCGTAGCCTCCGACCGGAAAAAGAATCGCGTCGTTGCCGCCAAAGTAGAATGAGCGTTTGTACATCAACGTGTGCTGGTCTTTCGTCGCCCCAATCGTGACTTTGTAAGCGGTCATATTCGTAGACTGGAACGGAGCCGGAGCATCCGCGTTATCCAGCGCAAACCCGGCGGGCAAGTCAATCGTCACGTCGTCCTCCTCCGACCAGGGGTAGTGGAAGTAGACGTTGTTCTGCCGCGTGCTTGCCGTAAAGATGGCGGGCACGCCGCGCTCGAAGAACCCCGGTTGCAGAAAGAGCCGCTTGCCCGTGCGCTGTGCGTAACCGGGCACGCTGACGTGAAACTCGTAGATGAAAGGCTTGACCGGGTCTTGCACGTTCTCGATTTGAATGTTCGAGATTTCGGCAGTATCCATCCGCTCCTTAATCATCTTCTTCAAGGTCTCTTCGCGCTCGGCGGGCGAGTCGTCGTCGTTATACTCTTTCTTCTCCAACGCCAACTGCCCCGTATATTCGAGCTTGACATCGCCTTCGAGCGTGCCGTCTTCGGTGAGGCGCAGCTTGGCCGTGCGCTTGACCTGCGTCGCTTGCGGCCCGGACATCGGCGTCTTGACCCACTGCGGTTGCTTGGGGTCGGCGATCAAAGCCTGCTGGCCTTCCTCCTGCCAACGCAGCATGCCGTAGGGCACGTAGGTCAAGCCCGGATTAAAGAAACGCCATTTGCCGTCAACATTGATGGCGATGCTCGAAGGGTCTATAAAGTAGACGTTGGCAAAGCCCGGCTCAAAAAAGATGTCGCCCCGATTGCCGGTCATCGCCATGTGAGCGTCGAACCCGGCAGCCGTCGCCAGAGCGGCAAAGAGCATGTCGATGTCACCGCCCGTGCCCATGCCGTGCTTGAGCGTGTCGGAAGGCGATTTATTCTCCTTCACTTTCTTGAGCTGCTCTTCGGTCATCCCCGACGCGTCATCCGCATAGTTTTTGACCTTCGTGCGGCAATACTCGTAAAGCCGCTCAAGCTTCTGATCCGAGGTCGTGGCGTTGCCGATGATCTCAACCGACGCTTTGCGAACCTCGTCATTGACCTTCATGAAGGGCTTGAATATTTCCTGAATCGCTCTGCCGACATCGCTCCAGTACTCGGACGTGGACTTGTTGAAAAACTGTGTGTAGTAGATAAGTATCCACGGGCGCACCTCATCCTCCGGCGGCATCTGCGACTCTTCGCGGAAAGCCGGGACGTTGGTCATCGTGACGCTGTGAAAGCCATCTTTTTCTTCCACGAACCTGACGCTCGGGGGGACGTGAAAGGGCATGAAACGCATTCCGTAGATGCTGCGCTGCGGCTTGACGTAATAAGTGACGCGCTCGACCGGAATATCGCGCTGGAACGGGAGGCGCATGTAGTTTGCGCCGCTCCCACTGGCGACTTCGCGCCAGCGATACTCGATAATCACGCCCGGCTCGATGCCCGGCACGGCGAAGGATTTGGCCTTCAGTTTGAGGCCGCCCGCTTTAACTATCGTGCGCTCGAAGACATCCTCTTTCTTCACCTCAATGATCGAGCCGTCGGGCTTGATGGTACGCGCCGCGATGTCTTTGATCTTGGTTTTATTGAGATAAGGAATGTCAACTTTGCTCTGCGACTCCTTGCCGCGCTCGGTGAAGACTTTGAGACGGATATAGTGAGAAGTGACGAGGTCGTCATCAGAGCTGTCGTCAACTTTGACTTCCCAGTACAAAACCTCTGCATCTGCATCCTTATCGACGACGGGGTTTTTGAGAGCCAATTCCGAAGGATCAACCGGCTTCCATTCGTCGCTTCCGCCGGAGGCAGCGATGGCGGCGGGCAGAGCCAAAAATATCAGGCACAAAAGAGGGGTCAATAAATACACGGGGGGACGAAGGAACTTCATAACTTAAAACCTTTCACCAATTCGGAAGCTTAACTACAGCAGAGCAGAAAAATAGGTTAATAATTACGGGGTTAAATCATTGAGCCGCACGCGAATCTCGCGCCGCAGGTCTGTGAGCAGCGCGGGGATTCTACGATAACTAAAATGTTTAATGCAAGCTTCGTCGGGATAAGTTAGAGCAGTCGGATTGAAGGGGGCTTCTCTCGTCTCCATATTCAATTAATCGCGGCGTCCTGTGTTATACTTCGAGCCTCGATAAATGCCCTCTAGTATCAAGCGAACCGAAAACTGGCACGATTCCATCTCGTATTCAGGAGGACGAGACATATGGCGACCGAGCTTAGACGAGAAAATGCGTCATTGAGTTGCATCGAAGAATATTTGGGAGAGGACGCGCGAACGCTTCTCGATCATACGACTAATACTATCTCGAAAGAGCAGATACAGCTTCCCGGCCCGGACTTCGTAGACCGCGTCTGGGCGCATTCGGATCGCAATCCTTCCGTCTTGCGCTCGATGCAAACGCTCTTTGATAACGGGCGGCTCAAGGGGACGGGTTATCTCTCGATTTTGCCCGTGGATCAGGGCATAGAGCATTCCGCCGGAGCTTCTTTTGCTCCGAATCCGCAGTATTTCGACCCCGAAAATATCGTTCGCCTAGCCATCGAGGGCGGCTGCAACGCCGTCGCTTCGACCTTCGGCGTGCTCGGTATCGTCGCGCGCAAGTTCGCGCACAAAATCCCCTTTATCGTGAAGATTAATCACAACGAGCTTTTGACTTATCCGAACAAATTCGATCAGGTCTTGTTCGGCACGGTGGACGAGGCGCGCGACATGGGCGCGGTCGCGGTCGGCGCGACCATCTATTTCGGCTCGGACGAGGCTACGCGCCAGATTACCGAAATCAGCCAGTCGTTCGCTTACGCGCACGAGCTTGGGATGGCGACGATTCTCTGGTGCTACCTGCGCAATCCGAAGTTCAAGACGGCAGAGGGCGACATGCATGCGGCGGCTGATTTGACGGGACAGGCCAATCACCTCGGCGTCACGATTCAGGCGGACATCATCAAGCAGAAATTGCCTGAGCGAAACGGCGGCTACAACTCGCTCAACAAGGAAGGCTCATACGGCAAGACGAGCAAGCTTGTGTATGAGAAGCTGACGACCGACAATCCGATTGACCTCGTGCGTTATCAGGTCGCGAACTGCTACATGGGACGCTGCGGTCTGATTAATTCCGGCGGCGAGTCGAAAGGCGCGACCGATATGGCCGAGGCCGTCCGCACCGCCGTCATCAACAAACGCGGCGGCGGCATGGGACTCATCTCAGGCCGCAAAGCCTTCCAGCGTCCGATGAACGAAGGCGTCGCGCTCCTGAACGCGATTCAGGACGTTTACCTCTCGGACGAGATCACGGTCGCTTAAAAAACGGTTCAAGGTTCAAGGTTCAAAGTTCAAGGTTTGAAACCGTCTGGACTTTGAACCTTGAACCTTGAACTTTGAACTTTCCTTTTGTATCCCGAACAGGCACAAGACGCTGACGCTGAGCTACTGCGCGCGATTGCGCGTGGGGAGGAGCAGGCGTTGGCTGCGCTTTATGATCGTTATCGCCTAATCCTTTTCGGTCTTATCCAACGTATATTACATAACCGCGCCGAAGCGGAAGATGTCCTGCAAGAGGTTTTTCTGCAAGTCTGGCAAAAGGCTGCGGACTTCGACGAGGCGCGCGGACGCCCCTTTACGTGGCTCGTGACGCTGGCGCGCAGCCGCGCCATTGATCGCCTGCGCTCATTGGGCGCGCGCGACCGTTTGGCGACCGCCTCCGCGCGCGAAGAGACCGAAGCAGTGGCCGATGCGGTCACTGACGCGATTCTGTCGGAGCGCGGCAAGGTCGTGCGCGACGCCCTCGGCCAGTTGCCCGAAGAGCAGCAGCAGGTCTTACTGCTCGCCTACTTTGACGGCTTCACGCAATCGGAGATTGCAACGCGCACGGGGACGCCGCTCGGCACGGTCAAGACGCGCATGCGTTCGGGGATGACGAAACTGCGCGAGCTTTTGGGCACACGGATGAAGCTGATAAGTTAGAAAGTTAAAAGTTTTGCATCGCCACGAAGATTACAAAGAGAGGCTCGCCGCTCATGCGCTCGACGCGCTTGAGACGGCGGAAGCGCGCGAGCTTGAAGTTCATCTGGCGACGTGCGCGGAGTGCCGCGCAGAGCTTGACGGCTGGCAGGAGACGGCCTCCGCGCTCGCCTTTGCAGCCGAGACGCATGAGCCTGATGCAAGCTTGCGTTCGAGCATTCTCGAAAGGGCGCGCACGCTCGCGCAGCCCGAAGCCGCGCGCGAGTCTCTGGAAACCATCACGAACGAGAGTTCCAATATCATTCCTTTCAACGCTCAGCCGCGCCGCGCGTGGGCTTCGATGCAGACCTTCGGCGCAATCGCGGCCTCGCTCATCATCGCCGCGCTCGCCGTCGCCCTCGCCCTCCTCTGGCAGCGCAACAACCGCATGGAAGCGGAGGTCGCGCGGCTCTCTCGTGATTACAATCAGTCGCAGATTGAGCTGGCGCAGGCGCGCGAAGACCGCAAGCTGCTGACCGCGCCCGGCGCGAGCATGGCTGTGCTCAACGGCACGGAGAACGCGGCTGGAGCGCGCGCACATCTCGCTTATGACAAGACGACGGGGCGCGCCATGCTCGTCGCGGACGGTTTGCCGCCCGCGCCCGAAGGCAAAGCTTATCAGCTCTGGTTCATCGCGGACGGCAAACCTTTGCCGGGCGGAGTCTTCAACACGGACGCGGCAGGGCACGGCGAGATGCGCGAACAGATTCCGCCCGACGGACGCGCCGCAGCCGTCTTCGCCGTCACACTGGAACGCGCCGGAGGCGTCCCCGCGCCCGAAGGCAAAGCCTACTTGCAGAGCAAGGCTGCTTCTTAGCGTAATCTCAAATCCGGGATTTCAAATTTGAGATTACTCGGAGTTTCTTTTGTGATAAAAACTGCTTGCAGGAAATCCGACTTTTCACCTCGCCACGTAATATGTTTCAGGCACGGAAGTTGTCGCGCGCAATCACAAAATTCCATCTTCCCCAAAAGGAGCAGAAAAATTTATGTTGAAGCAACGCTTGTTCGTGAAAATGTTTCTCCCGCTGTTCGCCCTTCTGTTGCTCACATCATTGAGCGCATCTTCGCCGGCGCTGGCGCAGGAAAAAAAATCTCTCTACCAGAGGCTCGGCGGCTATGACGCGCTGGCGGCTGTGACGGACGACTTTATCGGGCGACTGGCGACGGACAAGCAGCTCTCGCGCTTTCTCGTCGGCCTCAGCGACGACTCGAAGAAGAAGCTGCGCCAGCACTTCCTCAACCTCTTGTGCCAGACGACGGGCGGCCCCTGCATCTACACTGGCCGCGACATGAAGACCACGCACAAGGGCTTGGGCATCACCGAATCGGATTGGGAGGCGAGCATGAAAGACTTAAATGCGACGCTCGACAAATTCAAAGTGCCGCAGGCCGAGCGCGACGAAGTCGTCGCCGCCGTCACCAGTCTCAAAAAAGATGTGGTCGAAAAATAGGCCGCACGGCTAAGCTTAGCTAAAACGAAAGCGACGGGCAGCGTTGAAAACAGTAGCCCGTCGCTGCTGCTTTTAAAAGCCCGCCCGCCGCGATTCAACTATTGACGAGAAACTTGCTACACTGTCGGACACACAATCAGATGAGAATTTTCAAGCGGAGAACGCGGCGCAAGATTGGCAAGGAAAAGGTGGAATCAATAGTGTCTGAAAAACTTCCCGACGAGAAACCGTTAGTGCCCAACGAGATTTCAGATGAGACCGGACAATATGACGCGCGCTTTGTGCTCTGGCGTCAGTTCTGCGCGCAGAACGGCGTCCCCGTCGAAACCCTGCCCGGCGACCTCACGGGCGACATCAAAGAGAAGTGGGAACAGCTCAAAAATCAACGCCTGCACAAGAAGTCGGAAGAGCAGTGACAAGAAAGTCATGAGTCATGCGTGACGAGCAAAAAGCAAAACAGCCCGACTCTCATCACTCGTTACTCATCACTGTTTTCTTTCTTGTCACTCGTCACTTGTCACTTTGTAAATGCCCGTGAGAAATGGATTCGTGCGACGCTCCGTGCCGATGGTGGTGACGGGGCCGTGCCCCGAATAGACCTCTACGTCATCGCCGAGCGGGACGATCTTGTTCAAGAGCGAATCCATCAACTGCTCGCTTGAGCCGCCCGGCAAATCAGTCCTTCCGATAGAGCCTGCGAACAGGCAATCTCCGACGAAAACTTTTTTCTCCGCAGGCTCGAACAGCACGATGTGGCCGGGCGTGTGGCCGGGACAATGTATGACTTTGAACGAAAGCTTGCCGACCTCGTAAACTTCGCCGTCCGTCCAGCGGCGATCAATCTGCGGCGGCTCTTCGTAGTCGAAGCCGAGCGCCGCCCACTGCCCGCGCGGAATCCCGATCCAGGCGGGCTGCTCCGGCAAACCTTTATACATGAACTCATCCGCCTTGTGCAGAATGATTTCGGCTTCCGGTCGCAGCTTCTTCAGAGCGGCCACGCCGCCGACGTGATCCAGATGCGCGTGCGTCAGGGCGATGGCCTGCAATTTAAAGTCGTGCTTCTCAATCGCCGCCGCAATCCGCGCCGAATCATCCCCCGGATCAAGACAGATCGCGCGCCGCGTCTCACTGCATCCGAGGATGCGCGTGTGCTGCTGAAAAGCTGTGACTGTGACCTCTTCAATTATCATTTCGTATCCTGAGATTCAATTTCCAAATTCAAGCGTCCGAATAACTCAAGCCTTTGCGCCTTGAGTCTTTCTTTGTTTGCGCCTTGGCGAGAAAAACTGGTCTTTCACGCAAAGGCGCAAAGAACTGCTAAGTGTGTTTGAAAGGAGTATAATTGGATGTTGAAAATTCTGCCATTGCGTGGGGGTTTTAAAGTTTTATGCCGATGAGCGCGAAATCGGCTTCGCTCGCCGAAGCATTGGATGAATTGACCGCCGAAGGCGCGCCTGAACTGACAGAGCATCTTGAGCATGACTCTCTGCGCTGCTACGCCTGCGGCCATCGCTGCCTGATTCACGAAGGCAAGCGCGGCATCTGCAAAGTGCGCTATAACGAGCATGGACACCTGCGTGTGCCCATGAACTACGTCGCCGCCCTCGCCTGCGACCCGACCGAAAAGAAGCCCTTCTTTCACGCCCTGCCCGGCTCGGACACCCTCACCTTCGGCATGCTCGGATGCGACCTCCACTGCGCCTATTGCTTCACCGGAGATACAATCGTCATCACGAATCGAGGGCCGATGACTTTTGAAGAAGCCTTCAGCTCCGCCGCCCGCGTTGAACATCATCCGGATGCAGAGAATGCATTTCATGAAAACCTTCAGGCGATTGCGGCCTCCGGCCAACTCCGCCGGGTTCGCGGAATTTTCAAGCATTCTTATCGAGGTAAACTCGCAGTTATTCGGCCTTACTATTTACAGGCTTTACGCTGCACGCCCGATCATCGCGTGTATGCAACGGATGACATCACGGCTCAACCCCAACCTCTTCAAGCTCAGCAACTAACGAACAATCATTTTCTTGCAATTCCACGCAAATATGCTTTTTCATCAACACAGGTGATAGATGTAGCAGGAGAATTAAAGAATCACCGGATAACCTACAAAGTTCCATGGGAATTGACTTCCGATTTTCGGCAAGCCATCGTCGCCGCCACCGCGCGCGGAGAGACTTCGCGGCAAATAGGAACGAGGCTCGGCAAGGATGCGTCTTACATCCGGCACGTGCGCAGCAAGATAGCGCGAGGGCTTGCACAAGATGAACGAACCGGTGGCCTAATCATTGAACCAAGCTCCCTACGCTTTCCTAACGAGCACCGACCCGGCATCCCTTTGTCTATTAAGCTTGATGAAGATACGGCTCGGCTGCTTGGGCTTTACTGTGCTGAAGGTTCTGTGTGCAGTGATAAAACTCGCCCGAACAGTCACACTCTCAATTTTAGCTTCTCGCATGCCGAGCAACATCTGGTTGAAGAGACGATAGACTTACTTCATAAATGCTTACGCGTGAAGGCGGCAAGAGTTAGGCGCGAGACGACTTTGGCTGTTGCAGTAAGCAAATCTTCGGCGGCGCTGCTTTTCAAATCTCTAGCGGGAAAACGATCTAATGAAAAACATGTTCCGCAGATGCTCTTTGATGCACACCGTCACATTGTCAAAGCATTTCTTGACGCGTATGTCGAAGGCGACGGTCATCGCTATCACAATGGAAAAGTAAGCGTCACCACAGTCTCTCGCCAAATGGCTTACGGCATCGCATGGCTGGCATTGAAACTCGGCCATCTGCCGTCAGTTTACGACACTGCGATGACAGAAAATGGAATTATACAGGGGCGCGCTGTCAAACGCTCAACTCATCAATATACTGTCGTTTGGTATGAGAGCGATGCTGTGACACGCAAAATCATCGAAACCGAAAACTTTTATTTAATCCCGATTCGTGAGATTAGTTTTGTTGATTATGAGGGCGACGTTTACAACATGGAGGTCGAAGAAGAGCATAACTACCTCGCCGGATTTTTCTTGGTGAGCAATTGTCAAAATTGGCTGACCTCGCAAGCTCTGCGCGACGATACAGCAGGGACGAGACCTAACATTGTGACTCCGGATCGCCTCGTCGCGATGGCTAAGGCTTACGGCGCGCAGATGGTCGGGACGAGTTACAACGAGCCTTTGATTACGGCTGAGTGGGCGATAGAGGTGTTCAGGAAAGCGAAGCCCGCCGGATTCAAAACAGCATTCATCTCAAACGGCAACGCGACGCCGCAGGTCTTGGATTACATACGCCCGTGGACGGATTGTTACAAGATTGATTTGAAGTCCATGTCGGATCGCAACTATCGCCAGCTCGGCGGCGTCGTCGGAAATATTCTTGAGACGATACGGATGGTTCACGAGCGCGGGTTCTGGGAAGAGATCGTGACGCTCGTGATTCCCGGCTTCAACGATTCGGAGGACGAGCTAAAACGCGCGGCAGATTTCATCGCACAGGTTTCGCCCGACATCCCGTGGCACGTGACCGCTTTTCATCAAGACTATCGCATGACGGAGAACGCGAACACGACCGCCGCACAGCTCATCCGCGCCTGCGAGATCGGACGCGCCGCCGGACTTCGTTACATCTACGCGGGCAACTTGCCGGGGCGCGTCGGGCGTTGGGAGAACACCTATTGCCCAAACTGCGACACGCTCTTGATAGAGCGTTACGGCTACCTCATCAAACAGATGAAGGTCACGCGCGCCGGCCTGTGCCCGAACTGCGCGGCGGCGATTCCCGGCGTGTGGGCTTGAAGAAAGTTCAAGGTTCAAAGTTCAAGGTTTAAGGTTAAGGGAAGGAGATGATGTCTTGACCTTGAACTCTAAGCTTTGCGCCTTCTTATAAATCAAAAATTGGATGAGCGGCGTTCGTCGCCTTCAGGCGTGCCGTAAACGGGAGCGTACTCTTCATCATTCTCCGCCGCATGAAGAGCAAGCTTTAGTTCGTGTATGTCCCGCGCGGCGGTGTCGAATTCATCCTGATCGAAAGTCTCGCATTCGCCGGCGATTTTGAGAACGCTGTCAATCCTCCGGCTCGCGCGGTCGAGCGATTCCGTTGGCAGTTCGCCCTGCTCGATTGCTTTGACAATCGCGTCGCGTGCGGCGACGAAGTTGGCTTCCTTTTCGCAGATGAGAATCATGTCCGAGCCCGCTTGAATCGCGCGCAGTGAGGCTTCGGCGACCGAGAGCGACTGAACCACCGCGCCCATCTCCATATCATCCGTAATCACCAGCCCGTCGAATTTCAGAGCTTGCCTGAGGAGTCGCATGACGACATTGCCGCTGATGGTCGCAGGCAGTTTGTGCAGGCTGTCGAGCGCGGGCAGTTCAGCCGTGCGGCGAAACCATTCCTGCAAAAATTCCGAGACTTCGGGAAACGCCGCGTGGCTGACCATCACCGAATGAAGCCGCTCGCCCGGGCGATGAAAGAGCAAGTCCATGAAGGGCACCAGGTCGCGCTCGAAGATTTCTTCCCACGAATGCTTGACGACGGGCAGGCGACGGTGAGAGTCAACGCTTGAGCCGCCGAGTCCGGGAAAATGTTTGCCGCAGCCGACGATGCCGCCGCGTTGCAGGCCGTCGAGATATGCCCCGCCGAGTCTGGACACATGCGACGGATGCGCGCCGAAAGTTCTCCCTCTCAAACCGTTCTCATGATTATCGCCCGAAAGGTCTAGGACGGGCGCGAAGTTGATATTGAAACCCAGGAGACGCATGACGCGCGCCGTCAGTGCGCCGAACTTTTCCGCGAGGGCGGAGTGTCCGGCGTTGCGCACGGCTTTGGCGGACGGCATCGGCTCGCAGATGTTGCGAAAGCGATCAACGAGGCCGCCCTCTTGATCCACGCCGATGAGGACGGGCTGGCCGACGGCGTCGCGTATCTGCGCCGAGAGCAGCGCGACCTGTTCGGGCGATTCGACATTGCGCCCGAAGAGGACGACGCCGCCCGGCTCTACTTCTTTGAGCAGAGCGCGCGTGTGACGGTCAAGTCGCACGCCCGGCAAGCCTATGAACAGGAGCCGCCCTGCCTTGCGCTTGAGGTCGCGCGCATCAACCCTCAGCCTGTCTTTCATGCTCATCGCCATTCGTCAAACTTTCCCCCCAGCCCTTTTGATGCCTCAAAGAGCGTTTTCGCGCGGGACTTTTCCGGGAGAGTCATTGGACTTGACGCAAAGCTTAACGGGCGAAGTCGTGTTTGGCAAGCATGCCTCTCGGAGATAAGGATTGAGCTATTAAAGTTTAGCCACAGAGGACACAGAGGACACAGAGGTTTAAGAAGTTTTGAGATTTCAAATTATTTTACCCTCTGTGTCCTCTGTGTCCTCTGTGGCTAAATCCTCATTCTTCTCACGACAGCTTTCGCGACTTGACGGTTTCGCTTTTCTTGTTAGATGGTTTAGTTGATGACGGAAGTTTTAGACAGGCAAGCAAGCCCGGCGATGCTCGCACAGAAAATTAAGGAGCGTGCGCGTGCGGTGGGTTTTCAGAAGGTCGGGATTGTGCGCGCCGAAGCTTTGACGGAAGAGCGCGTGCGGCTTGAGGAATGGCTGCGGCTCGGGTTTCACGGCGAGATGCGTTGGATGGCGCGCGAGGCCGCCCGCCGCACAGACCCGCGCGAGATTTTTCCGGCGGCGCGCTCGGTCGTCGTCGTCGCGCTCAATTATTTCACGCCGCACGAGCACACGGACGAGGCCGCGACGGGCAAGATTTCGAGATACGCGTGGGGCGACGATTATCATGACGTGGTCGGTGAAAAGCTGCGCTCCCTGCTCGCCTGGATTAAAGAGGAATATCCAGAAGCGGAAGGCAAAGCGTGTGTTGATATTCAACCGATGATGGACAAGGCGTGGGGCGTGCGCGCCGGACTCGGCTGGATCGGCAAGCATACGAATCTCATCACGCGCGATTACGGCTCGTGGGTCTTTCTCGGCGAACTGCTGCTCAATCTGGAACTCGCAGATGAAGAGCAAGCTATTGAAGACCACTGCGGCACTTGCACGCTCTGTCTCGAAGCTTGCCCGACGGGCGCGATTGTCGAGCCTTACGTGGTTGACTCGAACAAGTGCATCTCTTACGCGACGATTGAGCTGCGCGACGAGCAGCTTCCAGCCGAAGTGTCCGAGAATCTTTCGGGCTGGCTCTACGGCTGCGACATCTGTCAGGACGTGTGCCCGTGGAATCGCTTTCAAGAGCCGACGGATGAAGCGCGCTTTGAGCCGCGCAGGGGAGAGGTCGCGGCGAATCTTTCAGAACTGCTCGAACTGACGCACGATGCTTACGCCGCGCGTTTTCGTCGGAGTGCGATCAAACGCGCCAAGCTCGCGGGGCTGCAACGAAACGCGCGCGCTCTCGTCGCAAATGAGCGGCGGGAAAAGTAGCGTGGCGGCGTCCGATGGGAAACGTGAAAGAAGCTTTGCGATTGGCTCGAATGTTCTGAAAAGCTTGCGTCAACTCCTGTTTTGTAGTCTAATCCCGCTTGAGTCAGGCAGGCCGCTAAAATATCCACGTGCATTTCCTGAGGTAAAGCCCTGTCAACATTGCTACCTGAACAGGTGGTGACCAACGCTCGGAAGTTTTCTATGCTCCATTGTGCTGACGCGAGAACGGATTCGGTCCCGGCTCGTTGAAATTTTTTTTCGGCTTTTGGCAAAATAATATTTTGGCAGCGTCCGACCCCGTTGAAGCACATAGAGTCGTAAGGTTTTTGCAAAATAATGGTTGACACTTGTGGCGGATTAGGCGTAAAAGCCTTTTGCCATTTCACCTGCGGTAAGTCGGGATGATCCCTCGCGCTTCGCTCGTTTGCCACAGTATTTCTTATATGGTTTTGACGGCATTAGAAGCGTCTTCAAAACTTATTTCACCCCAAAAAGTCTTAGAAGGAGACCCACGATGACAAAATTCAGATTTACCTTAAACCTCCTCGCAACCGTCGCGTTCATGATCGCATTAGCCTCGATGGCGCAGGCGCAAGCCACTCGCACATGGGTTTCAGGCGTCGGCGATGATGCGAACCCGTGCAGCCGCACCGCGCCGTGCAAAACCTTCGCGGGCGCGATTTCCAAGACCGCGACGGGCGGCGAGATTGACGCGCTCGATGATGGCGGCTTCGGCGCGGTCACGATCACCAAATCCATTACCATTGACGGCTCAGGCCATCTGGCCGGCATTCTTTCGGCGGGCACGACCGGCGTCATCATCAATGCCCCCACGACCTCGACCGTCGCGCTCAGGAATCTCTCGATCAACGGCGCGACCACGGGCGTCTTTGGCATCAGAATGATTGCCGGCGGCACGTTACATGTTGAAAGATGCGTGATTGTCGGCATGACCAATCACGCCATCCATATCAACCTTGCCAACGGAGCGCCGACAGCCAACGTGTTTGTTAAAGACTGCTATATCAGAACGGGCGACACGGCGACCAGTCGCGGCATCAATGTTCAGCCCGTCTCCGGCGTGGCCGGTGTGATCTTGGTGGTAGACCATACGCGTCTCGATCAGATGGCCATCGGCCTGTTTGCAGGCGCGGGCGCGGTGGCGACGATTTCTAACTCCGAGATTGTCCACAATACAACCGGGATTCAGACGGACGCTACCAGTGGTGGCTCTCAGGTAACCATCAGTAACTGCATCATCTCGAACAACGGCATCGGCGTACAGTCCGGCGGCGGCGCGGCCATCGCGCGCATTTCTGGCAACACCATCAGCAACAACACTGGCAAGGGCTTGGCTCTGGCAGGCGGCACTATCGTCTCGTCAGGAAATAACAGCGTATTCGGCAACGCCGCCGACGATGCTCCCTCGTCCACGCCTCCACAGATATAAGCTCTCAAAGCACTGAGCCTTGAGAAAACCCCCAAAGTCTCCTCTCATCTATCAAGATGAGAGGAGACTTTTTTTCGCCTCGCAGACCATCAGATTTAAGCTTCGAGAGCTTGTCTCTCATCTTTCGCATTTGAATCCGGAGGACGCGACGCGTTATCATTCGAGATTGCGGCGAGACATCTTGCTCTGTGGTCAGGTGATTTAGAAGTGACTGCTTTACTCAAAGATTCTTATGGACGCGCGATCCGCGACCTGCGTGTGTCGCTGACGGATCGCTGCAATTTTCGCTGCTTCTATTGCCTGCCGCACGGCGAGCCGCCGATTGCTCCTAAAGAGCAGATGCTCTCTTACGAAGAGATAGAATATCTGGCTGACATCTTCGTCTCGCTCGGCGTCGAAAAGATTCGCTTGACGGGCGGCGAGCCGATGATGCGCCGCGACATCGAAACCATCATCGAAAAATTATCCGCCCTCAAGCCGCGACTTCATGACCTGGCTCTGACGACGAACGGATATTTTTTGCCGGGACGCGCCACAGCTTTGAAAGCGGCTGGCCTTGACCGCATCACGATCAGCCTCGACAGCTTGAAGCCGGAGGTGTTCAAGCGCATGACGGGCGTGGACGTGCTGGCGCGCGTGCTTGACGGAATCGAGGCGGCGCGCAGTGCCGGATTGACGCCCGTCAAGGTCAATGCCGTGATCGTGCGCGGGCATAATGATGAAGAGGTCGCGGACTTTGCGGCCTTCGCGCGCAAGCATGATGTGTGGATGCGATTTATCGAGTTCATGCCGCTCGATTCCGGCCACGAATGGTCGCGCGCGGATGTCGTCTCCGGGCGCGAGATGTTCGAGCGAATCAACGAACGCTTTCCGCTCGTCCCTTTGCAAGTCAGTCGCGGGTCTGAGACCTCTGCGCGTTATCGCTTTGCCGACGGCGCGCAAGGGGAAATCGGCATCATCGCTCCCGTGACCGAAGCCTTCTGCGGCGCGTGCTCGCGGATACGCCTGACCGCCGACGGCCAAATCCGAACCTGTCTCTTCTCGACGGTCGAACATTCCGTGCGGGACGTTTTGCGAAGCGGCGCGACGCGCGCGGAGCTTGTCGAGTACATCGAAGCGGTCGTCCTGAAAAAAGAGCCGCGCCATTACATCAACGATCCCGGCTTCACGCAGCCCGCGCGGACGATGAGTTTTATCGGTGGATGAAGCGCACACGAAACTGTCTTCGCTCTATTCTCTTTCCGGCTGATTAATGTAGTAAACTGCTTCCGACATTTCGCAAAAGTTTTCGGGGGAGCCGCCGTTTCGTGCGGCTGAGAGTCACAGACGCGTGTGAGACCCCTTGAACCTGATACGGTTAATACCGTCGAAGGGAGAAACAACGGAAAGGCCGTTCTCCTTGTGTATTCAGGCGGAGCGGCTTTTCTTTTTCCGGCTCTCACTTAAGAGCCAGAAAGTTTTGGCAAAGTCATGAGCACAACCAAAGAACCGAACGAGAAGCGGAGCGATGAGGTGCGGCTTCCAAACTCGCGCAAAGTTTTCGTCGAAGGCGCAGGCGCGGGAGTGCGCGTTCCCTTTCGTGAGATCGCGCTGCATCCGACTAAAAATTTCCACGGCGAGATGGAAGAGAATCAGAGCGTGCGAGTCTACGATACGAGCGGCGCGTGGGACGACCCCGCCGTCAGTTGCGATGTGCGCGAAGGGCTTCCGGCGTTAAGACGCGAATGGATTCTGGCACGCGGCGTCGTCGAAGAATACGACGCGCGCGTGGTCAAGCCGGAAGACAACGGTTATCTGACGGCGGGCGCGGAAGAGTATGCGCGCGGCAAAGAGCGCGGACGCCTCGAAGAATTTCCCGGCCTCCGACGCGCGCCCTTGAAAGCCAGAGCGGGACACAACGTGACGCAGATGCATTACGCGCGGCGCGGCATCATCACGCCCGAAATGGAATTTATCGCCATCCGCGAAAACCTCGGGCTAGAGGCCGCGCTTGAGCTGTTGAGAGATGATCGCAGCTCGCTCCTGCATCAGCATGCGGGGCAAAGCTTCGGGGCTTCGCTTCCCTCTTACGTGACGCCCGAATTTGTGCGTGATGAAGTGGCGCGCGGTCGCGCCATCATCCCCGCGAACATTAATCATCCCGAATCCGAGCCGATGATTATCGGGCGCAACTTTCTCGTCAAGATCAACGCGAACATCGGAAACTCTGCGGTCGCTTCTTCAATCGAAGAGGAGGTCGAGAAGATGCGTTGGGCGACGAAGTGGGGCGCGGACACCGTGATGGATTTGTCCACGGGCAAGAACATACACGCGACGCGCGAATGGATTCTGCGCAACTCGCCCGTGCCCATCGGGACTGTGCCGATTTATCAAGCGTTGGAAAAAGTCGGAGGCAAGGCCGAAGAGCTGACGTGGGAGATTTACCGCGACACTTTGATTGAGCAGGCCGAGCAGGGCGTCGATTATTTTACGATTCACGCGGGAGTGCGCTTGCCTTACATTCCTTTGACTGCGCGGCGCACGACGGGCATCGTCTCGCGCGGCGGCTCGATCATGGCGAAGTGGTGTCTCGCGCATCATGAGGAGAGTTTTCTCTACACGCGCTTTCGTGAAATCTGCGAGATCATGGCGTCTTACGATGTTTCGTTTTCTTTAGGCGACGGCCTACGTCCCGGCTCAATCGCTGACGCGAATGATGAAGCGCAGTTCGCAGAGCTTGAGACTTTGGGCGAGCTGACCAAAATCGCATGGGAGCTTGACTGTCAGGTGATGATCGAAGGGCCGGGGCACGTTCCGATGCATCTCATCAAAGAGAACATGGACAAGCAGCTTGAGATTTGCGACGAAGCCCCGTTCTACACGCTCGGCCCGTTGACGACGGACATCGCGCCCGGCTACGACCACATCACTTCGGCCATCGGCGCGGCGATGATCGGCTGGTTCGGCACGGCCATGCTCTGCTACGTCACGCCGAAAGAGCATCTCGGCTTGCCGAATAAAAAGGATGTCAAAGAAGGCGTCATCACTTACAAGCTGGCGGCGCACGCGGCAGACCTTGCGAAAGGACATCCGGGCGCGCAGGCGCGCGACAACGCATTGTCGAAGGCGCGTTTCGAGTTTCGCTGGGAAGATCAATTCAACCTCGCGTTAGACCCTGAAGTCGCGCGCGAGTTTCACGACGAGACCTTGCCGCAGGAAGGCGCGAAGCTCGCGCACTTCTGCTCGATGTGCGGCCCGCACTTCTGCTCCATGAAGATTACGCAGGATGTCAGAGAGTATGCCGCACAGAAAGAGTTGGGCGAAGAGGCGGCTTTGCGTGAAGGGATGAAAGAGAAGGCCGAAGAGTTCGTTGCCGCAGGCGCGGAGATTTATCAGGGCGAACGCCCGACGGGCGCGCATCAAGATCACTGAAAATTATTAGGGCGGAGCTTGTCCCTGCCCCTACAACTTTCACAAGCGTGAGGCCGTGTTTAGTTTGAAACTAAACACGGCCTGCATGCTTCCCCCTTGCACAATTGACTTAGTTGGCCTGTCTGCAAGGCAATGGAGGACGCTCGACTCCGTCCTTGTTCTTCTTGCCTCTCACTGGTTCTTCACCGGAGCGACACGGGTTAATGAAGCTGCAATGGCAGTTCGAGGGATTCCACGTCCCGCCATTGTCATAACAGGCTTGCTCTTGAGACCCATCCGGATCGCACGACGGCGGCGGCGGATTCCAACAGTATGACGAGCCTTGCGGCATGTAGGCGGGCGAGCCGTGATAAGCGAAGCCGTAATAATACGGATAGCCTATCGGCGTCTCAGAGTCAGCCGTATAGAAGTAGCCCTTCGTCTGGCTGTAGTAGGCTTGGAGCGCAATGCCTCCGTATTGACCGTAACCGGGCAGAACGTATCCGGATATGCCTTCAAAGTAGTAGCCGCTCCCGGAAGCGGGAGCGTTGAAATATCCGTAATAGATTCTCCCGTTTTGGACGATCTTGTAGCGGTACAACGGCATCAATCCCTGTCCCGCGACGGGCGTATAACCGGGGCCGGGAGGCACTGCGATTTTTCCATATCCATTCGGGAAGGGATAGTAGGCGAAGTTGAGGTTCACCCCTTCCTGGTAGTTGGTCGTGAGTAAAGTGCCCAGCTCAGAATTGTTGACGATGAAACGGTAGAAATCTACCGGAGGATTGCACACTTGAGTTTGTGCATTCGCAGTTTGGTTAATCGCCGTGCCGAGAAAAGCCAAGAGCGCGACGAGGATGGCGGCAGTTCGTAAGGACAAACCTTTCTTCATTTCTTTCTCTCCTCTTTAGCTAAAAATCTATGTGGGTGAAAAGTCGCAGAGTTAAAGCGCAGACGCTTAGACAAATAGCCGATCATGGACACTTCCAATGACCGGCTACAAATGGAAAGCGACCTTCGTTTTTAACTTTGCTAGCTTAAGTGAGTTGGGGGGAGTTTAAGATGAACCCCTTAAAGATATAAGTGTCTCGCCGAGGTTCAATCGGAAATTACCATTTAAATGGATAAAGACAAGAAACATTATGTGGTGAATGTGGCTAGTTTACGGCGCGCGCGGCTAGGGAGTGGCTGTTTTGGCTATTGCGTTCTGCTTTTGTTCGGCGATGAGATGTTGATGTCGATGCTGTAAGGGAGCAAGGCCGTAAGCCTTTTTGAAATCCCTCATGAAGTGGCTGCGGTCGGCGAACCCCGCCTGATGCATGACCTCTTTGAGATTGAGAAAGGTAGTCTCAAGCAGGAGCTTGGCTTTCTCCAATCTTTGCGCTTTGAGATATTGCACGGGCGACAGTCCGGTTTCGGCTTTGAAGAGATGGCGCAGGCGCGAGGCCGAGAGATTGACCGATTGAGCCAACTCTTCGAGAGGTATCTCGCGGTCGAGACTAATCGTGATGAGGTGGATGACTTTGTAAATTCTAGGCTCCATCTTTCTCGCCTCGATTCGGGAGAGGTAGCGAAAGGGAGATTTCTTTCCGCGAGCGCGAACGCTCACAGAACGACGCGGGGTCGTTCGAGCTGTAAATAAGTTATCTGCCGGTGACGTGCGGCTGAGCACCGCGCGTGGGGAAGTTTTGTCTGCGGTTTGAGAAAACTTCGGCAGATGACTATGAATTATTATCCTTTGCGCGGGTAGAGTCAACGTTTGAGTTCGGCTGTAGCAGATCAGTTTCAAAAATAGAGAAGGAAAACAGTTTCCCGCAAAGGCGCAAAGGCGCAAAGGAAGAACGCAAAGAACTCGAATGCTTATTGTTCCTTGCGTGCTTTTCTTTGCGCCTTTGCGGGAGATTCTTTACTTCTCGCCTGATTAATTCAGCTCGAAGTTATAAGTCAGCACGCCGGAGACTTTGACGGGCTGGCCTTCGAGCATGGTCGGCCTGAATTTTGCCTCGCGCGCGGCGACCACCGCCGCTTCCTGCAAGAGCGGATCGCCGGAGACCGCTTTGGCCGAGATGACGCTGCCCTGCTCGTCAACGATAATCTGCACTGTGACCGAGCCGGAAACTCCTGCGTCGCGCGCTTCACGCGGATAGACTGGCTTCGGCAGAGAGACGGCGCGCCCGTTGAGGACGCCGCCTGAGATCGGCTGGCGGTCTGCGCCCACGCGGTCGTCTACAGGAATAATCACGCTGCTATACTTGGAATTGTCCGGCCTCTGCCTGATGCGCACAAAGACTTCGCCGCGCTGCGTCAGTCCGGATTTGTTCGCCAGCGTGGTGACGACGGACGCGAGCACCTCTTTGTTCTCAAGCTTGAAGCTGGTCACGCCCGACACGCGCGTGTCCGGGTCTTCAAACTGCATCGTCAAATAGCGATACTTCTTTTTGATAAAGAGCGCGGGCAAGCCCAGGCCGTAGGGCACGGCGCTGCCGATGACAGAGGCTGCCGTCGGGCGGCGAGCCTGCGTGTCGGCGAAGGCCGAGAGCACGCTCGCGTATGGAATGGACAGGGCTTCTTTGCCCTGCTTGTTGCGAAAGACGAGGCGGCTGTTCACGTCATCGAAGTTGAGCGTCCCCTCCTGCTTCTGATTGTAGCCGAAGATGCCGCCCTCATATTTCGCCTTCACGCTCGCGGGCGCGGGCTGGACGGCGGGCGTTTGTTCATCATCCGATTTCGACGAAGAGTCGGCCACGCGCGGCCTCTGCCCGAAAGCCGCGCACGTCATCAAGACGGCGAGCAGACTCGCGCCCGTGATTTTTAATAAGCTTTTCATTAGATTTTCCCCTCTCAAAAAATAAGTCCGGAGTCTGAAAGCGAAGCTGTAAGGGAAACAGCCCTAGAATATTATTCTTTAAAGACGCATTCCGCCAACCGTGCGTTGCCAGACCAGCGCCTGTTTGAGCACACAAAGACGTTGTCTTTCGCCCGGCTCGCACGCCGGTTCGAGCTGTTCGAGGATGGCTTCGATGAGAGGCACGCTGAACATGCCCGCGTGCGTGATGACCTGCGAATAGTAATGTAGCCGCAAGCTGCCGTCGCCGTCCTTGTGAAAATCGAAGACCTCATCGTCCGCGAGACGATAAATTTCCTGATTGACGGGAATCACGCGACGCGGCACGCCCTGCTGCTTCTCACGCTTTGCGTGATCGCACCAGCCGAGCAGCAGAACGCCAATCAACACGCCCTGCTCGTTCAAATAATCGGGACTGAGGACGGACAAATCCGGCGCGGGCGAAAGCCTCGGCCCGTAGCTTCCATAATCGGGATTCGCCAGCATCGAGTTATAAATGATGCCGATTGTCTCCAGCTCATCATTGAGCGGAATCTTGACGAACTGCGCGAAGCCATAATCCGATGCGGACGGCGGCGCGTCCGCATCCAGCGTATCAATCACGCGCCCGACGTAATCCAGATGCGAATTCGACTTGACGATCTTGGCAAGCTTTATCATATTGCAGCGATTTAAAATTCTCTGCCCTGCGTCCAGCCCGGCACTTTGTAGAGAATCCACCAGAGGAAAATTTGGATGCCGAAAATCATGACGCCGAACGCGACTCCGGCGACCGAAGCTTTGCGCCCGCCCACATGCGGCACGCGCCACGAACGGATTAAGCCGACGCCGCCCATCAGGACTGCGCCCGGACAGAAGAGGATGCCCAGGTAGGGCACGAGCGAATAGGTGACAAACGCCAGCGCGGTCGTCGAAGCTCCGTTGCGATTCGGCGTCGGCAATTTAACATTGAAGGCGCGAAGCCTCTGCTTGATGTTCATAGCATTGCTCGAAACTGCCGGGCGATGTTGCTGCATGTGATACGAAGCGCGAAGAGCGTCAGCCGGAAGATACGCTCCGTCTCGCAGCGCGCGCCCGCATGTCGCGCAGTAATGCGCCTGATGGCGATGACTCAACGCGCCGCACGCGGGACACGCGTGCGCCTGCGGCTCTTGAAAGCCAACCGACCGATTCATCTGTTCCGGCTCATCTGGGCTACTGCTCTTCATAAAAAACTCGCGCGAGAAATGATACCTGTTTTCGAGCTTAGATGCTTGAAATAAAGCTAACGGCGACGAACTTTGCTCGCGGCTTTGCGTGAGACCTGAAAACTGAAATTCCCCGCCCGCGCGAAATCCTGTATCGCGTGCAAAAATTGTTCGCGGTCGCGCGCAGTGATGACCGCCGCCGCGTCCGCAGTCTCAATCGCATACGGATAGCCGAGGCCGCCGACGCACTCCGCGCGCACTGCGTCAATCACTTCATCCAGCAAACCGGCTTCATAAATCCATGATGGAATGTCGAGCCGCGCGGGCGCGCCGCCTCCGGTCGTTTGCAGGTAAGTGAAGCCGACGAGCGGCCTCCCGCTTTCATCGCTGAAAAATTCCGTCAAGCCGTGCCGCACGCAATAGCAGAACGCGGTTCTGTCGCCCCAGGCTTTGAGCACAGGCGCATCTGCCGCTTCGCCCGCGCGAAGAAGCTGCGCGTCATAGAGCGCGCGGCTCTGTCGGCGCGAGCCGTCGCCGTTCCCGCTCAAATTATCAAGGAGCGAAACGATGTCGCGCGCGTAGCTTTGATCCACAAAGCCGACGAGCGGAACTTCCGTGTCGCGCGAGAGCTTGAGCAACTCGACCATCGCGTCAACATACCTGCTTTGAATCTTCGTCCTCGGCAGCGCGATTGAGATGAGCAGCGTGCCGTCAAAAAAAGCCACCGGCACGCGCTCCTTGCGCTCACGCCAGCCGCGCTTGCTCTCCAAAAATCGTCGCAGCTCAGCCACTTCAAGCTGAAAGCGACGCAAGGCCACGACCGTCTCGGCGTTGACTCGCCCGTCCGTATCCTCCAATAAATCTCCGGGCGGAATAATCTCAAGCCGCGCCTGCTTAATGTAGTTGCCCGCGCGCGTGTGCGGATTTTCAAACCACGCGACCTGCACGGCTGCGACGGGCAGCGAGATTTCTCTGCCGGGAAGAAGCTGGCTGCCGTCCGCCGCGAAGGTCACGCGCTCCTGCAAAGCATCTATCGCCCAGCGACGCGCCTCTTCATGCGTGCGCCAGGAAATTCCGAACGGCAAGATGAGAGAGCCTGCGCGCTCAAGCTCATCCGAAGGCAATGCGCCCGGCTCTTTCGTCCCGCTCAAACGCTGCAAGACCTCCGCGACCACACACCCGTCGAGCGCAGAGAGACGACGCAGGTAATCCTCCACATCGTCGCGCCACTCGCGCTCGAAACGCGCGAACTCCGGCTGCCGCTCGCGCAAGGCATCTGTCAGGAGACGGTGATAAAGCATAGCTGGCAGTTGGCGGTTGGCAGTCAGCAGTTAAGACAGAGGCAAACGCTTTTATCTGCCAACTGCATACTGCCGACTATCTTTGCGCCCGCGACCACTGATCGCTCGAAGGCGTGTAATAGGTCGTCTTCAATTTGCCGCCGATGAAGGTATACACGATGCCTTCCTTGAGGTTGGTGAACTTGGTCACGCCGCCCGCCCCGTCATCGCGCTTGAAGTCGGACTTTGCCGCGAGTCCCATAGACTCCGGCGTGTCGGAAGCATTGTCGTGCTGCAAGACGACCTGCCGGACAGTGCCTTCCAGATCGTGCGCGAGTCTTTTGGTGGTGACGAATCGCGCGTCCACGAAAGCGACCGTCACCATTCCGCCCGCAACCTTGAAATGCAGCACGCCGTTTTCTCCCGGCTGGTCTGTGACGGGCTTGCCTAAAATCCTCTCGACATCTGCGCGCCTGGACTTCAAAGGCTCGATGCCGTTCCAATCGGCGGCGGAAACCGCCTGCGATAGCATCACGAAGGCGGCGAAGGCGGCAACCACGCGCCGCGCATGATTGCCTGAATGGCTTGTGTTCTTCATAACTCAGGATGCTACCGCGTGAGACTCAAGGATTCAAGCGAATCTTTTAAAGCTTCGTCTTCAAAATCACAGGCTTCCGCAATTTGTCTTCGGAAGCCTGCTCGCCTTTTTCATTGACCGTGCTCCACTGGCTGTTGGCGATGAAATAGAAACTGTCTTTCGAGATGACTCCGAGCGTCGGCTCGTCGCACACAGGGTTGTTCGACTCGATCAGCTCAAGCCGCTCGACGCGCGTCATCTGAGGATTGAGATGAAGTCTTACGACGCGTTGCGGGTTCGTGCCGTTCTGCACGGCGATGAGGCTGCCCTTGTAAAAATAGATTCCGTCGAGGCCGAAGAGTGAGATGTTGTCCGCATGCTCAAGCTTCGTGAGCTTGTTTGTCTTCAAATCAAAGACGAACAAGCCCAACAGGTAATCCGACATGAAAAGCTTTTTTTCGTCGCCGGAAAAATCCAAACCCTGCGGCGAGATGAAACCTTCAGGCCCCGCGTAATGCTCAAGCTCGTCTTTCCGCGCAGTGATGACATAAACATCAGGCGTCACGCTGTCGGTCACGTAAACATCGCCCGAAGAATGCACGACCAGATCGCCGAAGACATGGCCTTTGGTCGTGTCGGGCAGGAGATATTTTTTGATGAGCTTGCCGGTTTTCAAATCGTACTTGAAAACTCCCGTCCGGTTTTTATCGGCCTCCGAAAAATGCATCATCTGCGGCATGGCCGCGCTCGCCACCCACAGCATGCGACGCCGCGCGTCCACCTTCATGCCGAGCGCGCTCCACAATCCATCCGACGCGCTTGAGAAATCGCGCGCCAAGCCCTTCGCGTCAATGCTGACGATCTTTCGCTTGTGAACGCTACTCACATAAAAAGTCGCGGTCGCCGCGTCATAAGCGACGCTTTCGGTGACCAGGCCCTTTTCGTCGAGCGTCAAAGCCTGCGCGCTGTGCGTGACCGCAGCTTTGTTGGCTTCAAACTTGGTGACGATCTCTTTGAACAATTGCGCAGATTTGAGGGAAGCGAAATCCTCGTCGTCGGTCGGAAAAATCAGACCACTCTCAGCGAGCGTGCCGAGCAGCGAGAGAGCCTCATTCGTTTTTCCGTTCAGCGCATAAGCTCCGGCCATGTTGTACATGATGACCGGATGCTCAGGCCGCAGCGTCAAAGCCTGTTTCAGATTTTCCAGATACGCGCCGTAGTCTTTCGCGCGGTAAGCCGTTACCGCTTGCTGTATGTAATATCTGGAATCTTTGACGACCGCATCCTGCGCGTGCGCGCCGCTCAAGCAGAGACATAACAGCAGAGCTGCGAGCGAAAAGCGTCTTCCAATTTTTTGGAAAACAGAAAGGCGTCTGGCATTCATTGCGCGCCTGCCTCTTTTCATGGATGGATTGAAGAACTGCTCTTAATGGATGGCGAAGGGCGCGTAGCTGTTGCCTGAAGGAAAGGTTCAAAGTTCAAAGTTCAAGGTTGAAAACAGATATGATGTCTTAACTTTGAACTTTGAACTTTGAACCTTAAACCTTTTTATTGTTTGGCGTATGGGCGCACGCGCTCGGCGGAGGCTTTGAAATCCGCGTCCGAGGGAGCAAGCTGCGCGCCCTTCTCGTAAGCAGCGAGGGCTTTGCCGTATTGCTTCGAGACTTCGTAATCATAGCCCAGCTCGCGGTAGATGTTGACATCATCGGGCGTGAGGGCGGCGGCGCGTTCGAGCGCGGCGATGGCGCGCGGAAAATTTTTGGCGCGCGAATGAGAGACGCCGAGCAGGTAGAGCGTGACGCCTTTGGCGTTGGCTCCGGCAGTCACCTTTTCGAGTTCGGCGGCGGCGCGCGCGTACTGCTTCGCGCCGATCAAGGCTTGCGCGAACAAGGTGACGGTGTCCGGGTCGGTTTTGAGGCGCGTCAAACTTTCTCCGGCGCGGACTGCGCTCAAGTAATCGGCGTCGGACGCGGCCATGCCCTGAGCTTTCGCCGCGCGTTGCAAGTAAGCCGTGGTCAAGAGCGCCCACGCCGAAGCATTGCGCGGGTCTGCGGTCGTCGCACGATTGAGCGCGGCGATGGCTGCCGGAAAATCGCTCCGGTCTATGAAGATACGCCCCAAGTAATAGAGCGCGGCCACGTCTTTCGGATTAGCTTTGACCGCCGCGTTTAAGGAACGCACCGCGTCGTCCATCTTTCCGGTGCTGTATTCCGCGAGGCCGCGCAGACTGAGCAGCGACGGATCGGCTTTGACGCCGGGACGCGACGTGGCTGTGACCAGCAGTGGCAGGGCGCGCTCAAAATCTTCGTTGAGCGCGTAAGACTTGGCGAGCGCGTCCAAAGTGTTCGGGTCTTCCGCCCCTGCGCCGCGCTGTAGGTCAAACGCCTTCTGTAAATCCGACGAGGCGTCCGCGTATCGCTTCAAATTATATTCGGAGAATCCGGCGATCTTCCAAGCCTCAGAATTACCCGGCTCGTTGGCCGCGACCTGTCTGGCTTCTCTCGCCGCGTCCTCGTATTTTTGCTGTTGAAAAAGAGCATACGCGCGCGAGGTGGAAGCCGTGCCAACAGAAGTTGAAGCTGAAGACGGAGCAGTGTTGTTGCTGCCGTTGTTGCTCGTGCCGGTGCTTGTCGCCGGAGTCGGAGTCAAGAGCGGTTCGTTCTGCGGATTGGAGCGCGGAGTCGGAGAGGGTTTCGGCTGCGGCACGCGTCGCGGTCGCGTCGAGCCGCTTTGCGCCGCCGCCAATGAAGTGAAAACACAAAGGATGCCGAGAGCTACTGCACAGCGTAAGAAAATTTTGTTCATCATGATGACAGATTCTTTCACATTCCCTGCCGGATTTCCAAACTCGCGCGCGGAAGAATAAGCGGCGCGAGGCACTGCGATGCTGTTCAAGCCGACAAGGGTTTGCTCGCCTGCTCTTAAAGAAAAAGCGACCGGAGAGCTGATGAGGCTTTCCGGTCGCCGCTTTCAGACCTCATGCCGACGAGCATGAGCCTTCAAAGCAAGAAAGAGAAATCCATTACATCGTTAATTCACGATGGGCTGTTGGAACAGCACGTCCTGCGCCGAGGGCGTCTCTCCATCAAGAAATGTTGACGGCTTAAACGTGGCGTCATCTTTGAGGACGGTCAGTTTGAGCAGGGCGTCCGGCTCCGCAAACTGCATATCGGGGTCTAGCACCGAGGCGGCTTCGGCGAACAACATCGCGCCGAGCGAGCGCGACGCGCTGCCAAGAAAGACGCTATCCAACTTGGCATTGAAGGTCGCCGTGGCATTGCTGCCAAAATCCGCGAGCTTCTTGATCGCCGCGCTCGGTTTGGTCGGCGCGTTCTTCAATGCTTGCGCCAGCGCAACCCCCGCGTCGCGCGCTCCGTTTACAATCGCCTCCTCCGTAAGCAGCAGGTTGTTCAGCAGGGTGAAAACGATTGAGCTTTGATTGAGCGCGGGGTTGGTAAAATCTTGCGGCCTGGCCGGATCATAATTGCCCGCCGGCAATCCATGTTCGACGAGCAGATCGTGTGTGTTCTGCAAGAGCGAGACGAGCCGGTTCTGCGTGACGCTGTGATTCAAGACGCCCTGTCTGAACCGATTAACGGTCGTATCACGCCAATCCCAGTAAATATCTTCATCCGTGTTGAATTGCAGACTGCCGTTAGCCGCTCTCTTAACGGAGGTCGTCGGCGGCAGAGAGAGATAGACGAGCAAAGCTCTTGAGCGATCAAAATTCTGGAAGCGGCTGAGGTCTGAGAAATATTCAAACCTGATTAGCTCCTTGAGCCTGTCCTGCAATCTCAAAGACATCCGCATGTAGCTATTATCATTTTCATCCTCATGGGCTTTCAGCCATGCGGTCGGGACGCGTGCGGGCAGAGTCAGCTCAAGCGACACGAGTGTGTCACCGAAATTCCCCCGGCCATTGCCGATGATAGTGCCGGGCGCAACGTGGTTCAGCTTGTCAATCGCCTGATCGATGGCGATGTCCGTGTTGCTCACCCAGACCGGAAATGTCACAGCCCCGCCAGACTCCGGCCCGAAAACGCGCCTGAAATATTTATTAATCAGTGGCGAGAACTGCTCAACCAGGTCGGCATTCTTCATACCCATTTTGACCTGCTTGTATGAGTAGGAGTAACTCGCGGGCGGCGAGAAAATCTGCACGGAGTTGGCCTGTCCTCCGACATTCTGTTGCCAGCCGAGAGCAATGGCGAGACGGCTGACGCTCTTATTTCGCACGCTCACAATATCGTCCGCCTTGAGGTCGTAAAGAATCTGCGCCTCATTGTCGCGGACGCTCGCGCTCGCCAGCGTGTTGTTAATGTGGTCGGTCGCAGTATTAAAGAAAGGCATGCTCACTTCGACATGCGAATGTCGCTGAACGCCATGCGAGAGCGCCGCGTTCTTCAGCACGACGCCATCGTGTCGCTCGACCAGGAGCTTGTCGAAGTTGCCGTCAATCGCAGCCGAGAGAAACGACGCGACCTCCTGATTGTGCTGCGCAGCCCCGCCCTGCGTAGCGTCTTGGAACTGAAGCTCCAGATCGAGCAACGCCGTGTCGGTGGTGGTTCTGGCATAGGTAGCGTTGAAGTGAAATTCGTACTTGTGATGCAGGGCTTTGCGCGCGGCGTCGAAAAATTGATTTCGCTTGTCCGACAGCTCGTGAATCGCCTGCCGGATTTCCTCCAGCCTGGCGATGTCTAATTTCTGTTCGAGAAAGGCTTCGAGCCTGTGCTTCAACCAGTCATCCAGATGCGCGAGGTCTGCGTCCGTCACCGCATGATTTAGCTCTCGCAGGAAAGTGATGCCCGAAGCGAAGTGATCCTCGACAAACTTGTGTAGATTTGTGAGTACCTTTTGCAGCTCTGAGCCATCGAGGATTTTTCCGGTCAGCTCCGCCGCCTTTTGCAAATCCGCAAAAGCCTGTGAATCGTTGAGCAGGTTCATCAAGCCTCCGGCGGCGGCGGCTTCCAGCCATCTGCCGACCGGGGTCTGAAAGAAATCAGCATGCGGCAGCAGCTCGTCGAACAAACTCCGCAATTGACTTTGATCGAGATGGACGATGCGTCCGGCGACATCGCTAATGGGCGCGAAATCAATCTTCTCCTCCACCATCTTCCAGAGCAGCGAGGCGACGCGATGATCCAGGTCGTCCCAGAGTCCGGTGAAATGCAGCACCAGCTCGCGCGCGTGATTGAACTCCGTAATGAAGTCCTGAATCTGCGTGACGCTCATCAGGAAATCTTGTAGATGCCCGACGGCCAGCCCGGCGAACACCTCCGGCAAGGGTTGATTCGGATCAGTCCATTGATCTATGCGTTTGAGAACATCCACCACCTGCGTCCCGTGCGCTCCGAAGACGCCTGCAATAAACTCGTCGAAAGTTTTATCGCCGATCACCGTATCAATCGGTTCAAAGACGGCTCCGGCGTTGAAGGCCACATCCAATCCATTCTTTCGTTTCTTGAAGAGCCGGAGTCGCAAGACTTTATCTTCCGGCTTGAGCGAGTCGCGGCTCATGACCAGCGCATATTGACCGCTCGCGTTGAAGCCGAGCGACGCGCCCAACCCGAGTTGAATCTTCGTCCCGATATTGCCCGTCAGTCCGCCCAGTTTAGTGGCGCGCACCCAGCTCAAATCATAGCCGTAAGTAGCCTCAAGCTTGATCCCGAACGAGCCGCTGACTTCCGCGACGAGCCATGTGCCCGGCTCAAAATCATCTATCGACGTAGCCTGCGTCGGCATCATCCAGCTATTCGCCGTCTCTTTCACGGCGGTTAACGCGCCCTCATTCTTCGGCAACCGACGGACGACGGCATAAGCCGCGTTCCGGCTCCCGTCCTGCGCGAAGTTGATCGCGCCCGGGCCGCCCAGAGCGACGCTGCCTTTGATTGTTTCCGCGAGGTCGTAGCCCCAATTGATGGTCAGAAAATAGAAGTTCGGGTCTTTCTCCAAGCTCACGGCCAGCTCTTTTTGCTTGTCGAGTTCAAGCGCCGCCAGCAACTTTGCGGGGTCGAAATAGATGCCCATCCCGGCATGTGCGGAGGCAGTGGCCTTGAAGCTGACGCTGCCTTTGACCGTGCCGCCCCGGGTCACATTGAACTTCACATCCTTGCCGGCTTCTCCACTGACGGAGATGTTTCCGAGCTCAACATCTCTCTGGGGGAAGGGCTGGTCGGAGGCCAAAGCGGCGGCGACTTCCGGGTCTTTGTCCGCAGTGATGCTCAGCCCTAAAGCGAATTTGTCATCAAGAAACTTCTTGTTTTTTTCAAACTTAATCTCAGTGCTCATGCATTTGCTCCTGTGGTGGATTTAAAGACACTTACCCATTTTGAAACTGACCCCGGGTCGAAAGAAGGTAAAAGCATCAGATGGCCTTTGCGGTCATCGGATGCTCTCAATAACAACCTTATGACTTTATACTAGGGGGTCAATTTCAAATTTAACAAAGCCTTCTCTTCAATCGAATTGCCCGGGGTCGTTGCTTCGGACTGCCGCTTTCTAAAATATATGCAAGACTGAGGCAAGACGTTTCATGCGGCGACATGCGAAGAGATAAAAATGTGGCTTTCAGATTCAACCTGACCCGCCACCTGATTTCACCTTCGCCGTTTTGTTCAGGTCGCCTTCAATGCCTGTCTTTTGAGTTTGGATTCCGGGCACGCTGAAATTCAGGATTAAGCTGGATGGCTCGTTGAAAATGTTTTTCGGCAAGCTCGTTCATCCCGACGTTCTGCAATCGGAGTCCGACCATCCAATGAAAAAGCGGATCTGCGGGAGTGAATCGGTCGGCCTGTTCTTCATAAGCGACTGCCGCTTCCGATTGGCCTAGCGACGCGGCGGCGGCGGCGAGCAGGTTATTCGCTAACACCAGCCCCGCATTGCGTCCGACGGCATCGTTCCAGGCTGCAATGGCCTCTTGCTTGCGACCGAGTTGCCAGAGCGATTCGCCTCTTTCCTCACGGGCGAGAATTAAGTCCGACGCTTCGGCCAAAGCCTGATCGAGACTCGTGAGAGCTTCGTCATAACGCCCCAAACGGTTGAGCATCGCGCCGCGATAATAGAAGCTCAAAGCTTTGGCCTGCCCTCGCTGGCGCGTTGCGGCTCTGCCGAGCAACTGGACGGCCTGCTCCGTGTTGCCGGACAAATATTCTACCCACGCGAGCTTCGGCAGCGCCTCGCTATTGACGAATAGACCGGCATCCATCGCGGCGTGAAGATGTTTTTTCGTTTCGACGATATTCGCTTGATCGCTTGGGCTGAGCCATCGAACGGGATTGGTTTGCGCGAGAGCGAGTTCATCTGGAATCTGTATGTTTTGATATGCGCGCGCTCCCGCAAATTCGTGATAGCGCACCCAGCCGCTATGCGCATTCAAGCCAATCCACAGCAGCGCGAAACTCAAAAATGCCCATCCCGCTTTTTTAATTCTGCCGGACGCCTTCAAATTAAAACGGAAGAAAGACAAGTCTTTGGCCCGGAGCAATCTCCACGTTCGCAGTGTGAGAAATGTCGTAATCGCGGCGACTCCAAGCGCCATCAACAGGGGAACGAGTTGATAGACATCCCAGACGGCCAGAAAGCTCGCCAGAAACACAAACGCTCCAAAGATTTCTTCGGGCCAGGTCAGAGAATAATTTTTCGTAATCGTTTTCGGGACTGCAATCGTCGGCTTCCCAAAACCGAAATACAAAGCGTCGTTAGGACAGACGCTGACGCAATCCATGCACTTCATGCAATCCTGATCGACCACCATCCCGTACTGTTTCACCTCCGCGTGAACCAGCACGTTTGAAGTGCAGACGGCGGTGCAATGCCCGCATTGATTGCAGGCGTCGGTGACGCGGATTTTTCCGGGCGACAGTTTGTCTGCGAGCCGGAAGACGCCGCCGTAAGGACAGGCATAAGTGCAGAATCCCTTCTGTCCCAAAAAGTAGACGGTCATGAATCCGCAGATGAAGAGAAAAGGAATGGCGACGGCGACGGAGGGGAACGTCTCCCAAAAATTGCTGACCACCAGATGGTTAGTGAATTGAGGAATCAGCGGCTCGTTCTTCGGCGCGGCGAAGAATTGATATGCGGTCGGCCAAACGAACATATACAGCGCGGCGATGAGCGGGACGAAGAACAGCAGCCGCGAGCGAAACGGCCTCGGCGTGAGGCCAAGCTTCTTGAGCAGCCACGCGCAGAAATCCTGAAGGGCGACAATGTGACAGCCCCAACCGCAGACAAAACGCCCGAAGATGAGCGTCGCCAGAATCGCCAGCGTAAAGAAGATAAAGCCGGCGTTGATCGCGCCGCGTTGGAGCGTATACATCGACTCGGAAGGCTCAATCGGCGAAATCGTCTGACCCATCAGACGCCACTGTATGAAGTGCGCGACCATGAGCAAGGTCAGAGTGATGAGAGCCGCCGCCCGCCAGATGCTAACGCGCGAGCTGCGGATAGTGTCTTCCTGAACTGCGGAATTTTTTAAAACGGGGAGTTGAATCGAACGCTGTTTCTTAACTTTTTGGCTTTCACAACCACTTTTCATAAATCGATCTCGGTTCTGTGCCAGAGAGGTCGGCAGAAGGACATCCTGCCAGACTTGATTAAAGCACCTAAAAGAGTGTATAAGAAAACCCAATTTCGTGCACTTTCAGTGCATCTGATTGCGGCGATGACTAAAGGTCGCGCCTCCTCTCGAATGACAAACTTGCTGAAATGCCGCGTCGTGAAATGGATTTCAGCGAAGTGCGTGGCGACTGAAGGTCTGGCACTGCAAGCGCATGGCTTTGGACTAACGCCCCTGAAACAGTAAATCTACGTAACCGGTACAAATTAGAGTTTATCACTTTGTAAAGCCCGAGTGGCTGGAAGGCGAACCTATGCTGAAGACAATTTCCGTTGCTTTGCTCCCGTTGCTTTTTCTCTTTAGCAACGGTTCGGGTAATTTATTAACCAGGCCCAACCAAACCGGCCCGGGAGGCAATACCGGGACTCTTGAAAAAATGATCGTGGCGAGTGGCAGCGTCGCGATGGAGCTCAATTTGAACCGGCTCAATGGAACCGGCGCGAAAGATTCGCGGTCGAGCGGATTGCGTTTTGACGTGGAGGCCAACTCTTTTTTTACGGTCCTTGTTTTTAACGGTGAGTTGCGCGGACCTTTGCCCAGCGCAATGGGACTCATTCCCCAAAATTCTGTGGCGCTCCCGGCAAAATTGAATGCCTCGTATCAACAACTCGTCATCGAGAACATGTCATGGGGCGGACCTTTTGAGCTTGTCGTGCGAGACGGGAAAACGGGATTCGTCTTCTTCAATATCGAAGGACATACTTTCGACTACGATGCCAACGGGCATTTGCTCAACATCCAGATGGGAAGGATGCTACTGTCAAAAGAGTTTGCCGCCGAGCTGGGGCGTCCGTCGGATGCCGGGTCTGTCGTCGGACAAATCTCTATTAGCGCAACCATGCGCCCCATCGAAATCAGTCAGATCGTTGACGGCGATGTCAAATCGGATGTCATGCCTTCCATCCGTAATCCAGAGAGTGGGAGTACCCCGGGACCGGATGTCATCGTCGGAGACCTGTCGGGGCTGGCGCAATTTGGCAGCAGCAGCGGAACGCAAGTCGGACTCGCCGTGGGAACTGACTCCTGCAATTTCGGCGTCGAGAATCTGCACTGGTTTCAGACGCCGGACAATGACCATCCGGTGATTCCGCAAAACCTTTATCGCATGAGCGGCGGAGCCACGAACGATGAACGCTTTGAACAGATTGGTCAATCCAACGTCAAACATGCGTTCACGGCGTTGACCAATAACATCTGCAACCTCGGTTGTAACGGGGTGGGCGGAGCTAATCTCGGCTCGGGATGTTCGGATCCTTATTCGGCTGGCTTGAACGCCGGACCAAATCTTGGTTCGCGCGCGTGGATCAATCCCTTTACCGGCGCTTACCCGCGAGGCGATTCCGCGACGCCGCCCAACAGTCACACAGGCCATACGCACACGGGACCGTCGCACAGGATTTTAACGGAGATCAATGACCTGATCCCGGCGATGAATCCGGGCGCGACCTATTATGCCGAGTCACAGTACGTCACGCCGCACGAGTATGTATGGTGTCAGTCGCACGCCGGACAGTGCAACATGTACAACAACGTCTCGTACCGCAAGTACAGTGTCACGAACTCTGCCAGTCCTTTCACCTTTGCGTCGGCGGGTTCGACGGTGAGAACGAAGGCGGCCATCAACGCCTGGACGGGAGCGACGCTGGCAGGCATAGAACCGGATCCCGGAAACGACGGTATTGGAATGGTCGGCTACAAAGTGACGAATCCGTCACCCGGAGTCTGGCATTACGAGTACGCCGTCTATAACCAGAACATTGATCGCGCGATTCAATCTTTCAGCGTGCCTCTGGGAGCTGGCGTTACTTTGAGCAACATCGGATTCCACGCGCCGCCTCAGCAACCCGGATGGGCTGCCGATGGAACGGTAGGAAACGCCGGGTTTAGCAGTACGCCCTGGGCGCAGTCGCAGGCCGGTGGCGCGATGACATGGAGTTCGGAAACCTTTGCGGTGAATCAGAACGCGAACGCTATTCGTTGGGGCACTCTGTATAACTTCCGTTTTGATTCCAATCGTCCGCCAACGGCCATGAATGCGACGGTCGGGTTCTTTAAGACGGGCGCTCCGATTACCGTTCAGATTCAGGGTCCAAGCCCGTTGGCGAGCGTGTCAGTGTCCGGTCGCGTGACAAATTCGACGGGACGAGCCGTGTATCTTGCCCAAGTGTCGATCACCGACGCGAGCAATAACACACGCATCGCCATCACCAACCCGTTCGGCTATTACAGCTTTAGTAATGTGGCGGCAGGCGCGACGTACACGATCTCGGTTCGAGCGAAGCGCTACACCTTCACGCCTCAGATGATGCTGGTCAATAACAATCTCACGAACGTGGATTTTGTGGCCGGACCGTAACGCCCGAACCCACCGGCGCGAACTTAAAGGCGGCCTCCGGGCCGCCTTTTTTTGTCGCCCGAAAATCGTGAAAATGGAAGCATCCGTTTGCCAAAAGTGCAAAGTGGAAGCAACAGCTTGCCGCAAGTACAGAACGTCAGTTCGAGATAAGCAGGGAGACTCAAAAGAGCCTGCGTGAGCAGGCGACAGATGAGAGGCAGAAGAAGCGTCTGTCGCCTGCTCACGCAGGCTCAACCTCTAACTTGGCTCCGTTCCCCACGCTGACGCGTGGGGCTACATGCTCTCGCCTGCTCACGCAGGCTGGCTGAACTCTTTACGTCGAACTAACGTTACAAAATCTCTTCGAGCTTATTGTGCCGGGGCTTTCTGGAGACTTCGTCTGAATCAGATTATGGAAGGTTTCACTGGACGGTCTTTCACGAAACGAAATTCGGATTAATCACCGCGCCGAGTAAAGAGATGCCCAAGCCTATCGCCCAGACGGTCAGGGCGACAGCCCACGCGCCGCCCTTGCTGATGTCTTCGCCGACAATGCGGATGCCGGTCGCGGCTAACCATAACTTGTAGAGTGATAAAATACTGACAAAGGTGGCCGCAGTGTACAAGACCGGATGCTGGACTGGCGACAGCAAGAGTCCCAAATTTTCGTAAAGTATTCCCTGCTGACCGCTGAAAGGATCGATAGTCTCAATCGGCTTGATATAGAGAATAGCGAGGCTTAAAAGATAACGGATGATGACGGGCGGCAGGTATGCGTAAATCGTGAGGGATAAAGATTGCCAGAGGGTCATGCGGCCTCCAACCATCGCGACGCCCAAGAGGTATAAGGCAGCCACCGCCGACAGGTAAATCAACAAGTAAACACCTAAAAATAGTAGTGAGCTAACTTTGCGGAGCGTGGATTGCGCGGCCTGAATCTCTTGCTCTTTGACCTGCTCAGCCTGATCGGGCGCGACGAAGCCGCTCTTGATGACGCGATCAATCTTGGCTTCTGCAATTGTCTCCGGAGTCATGCGCTGGATGAAGGCTACGTTATAGATCACAATACAGAGCGCCATGACGAGGAAGCCCGCGCCCCAGTACGGATGCACGCGCAAACTACGAAAGACTACGGATGGTGCATAAAACATACCGGCGATTCTGGCCGGAAAGTTTAGCGGCGGCGTTCCCGTATCGGCTATGGGTCGCGGGATGAAGCTCAGGCCAAGAACCAGCGCGCCAGCTACCGTGACCAGCGACCCGATCCAGACCAGCTCCGGCGGCAGACGCCACGCGACCCCGGCCAGTATCGCCAAGCCAAAAACCAAGAGACATAAACCGGTCTTACGTTGCATGCTTCTCCTCACGATAAATAAAAGAGACTAAGACGGATTAGCTAGCATCACGGAAATGAATCCCCTGATACTTTGACAGGCGCTCAACCGGTCGCAGGGGTTTGATCTCTGTATGAAGCCCACCATTCTTTAACGACCTTCTTCACCCAGTTCATCGTCAGCTTACCCGTGACGGAAAGCACCAGGACGGTCAAGACGATGATCCATGCGCGCGTCGAACCCAGACGCACTGTCAGGATGTTATGCCAGAAGAAGACCATGGCCCCGATCAGGCAGAGCGTAATCAACATTGACAACAGCCCGTACACCGCGTAGACGCGTTTCTCTTTCATGTTGTACTCCTGATCCCACCCGCTCTGTCCCAGAATTACCTTTTTGATGAAGGCATAGGATTCCTTGCGCAGGTCAGACATGCCGAGCGCATGCGCCAGCATGAAATAGCCGTCGAGTTGCAGAAAGGGAATGAAGTTGAGGAGCGAGACGAAACAGAACAGCGTCAGCATTTTTGCGCTCACCACATGCCAGAGCGAGGTCGTCGCAGAAAACCACCAGAGCAGGCTGAAAGGTATCATCAGCAACATGCTGGCATACGTGCCCGCGAAGGCCACCCAGATACGATGGCGGCGGTTATGAAACAGCACGATGTGATCCAGCTTGCAATAGGGATAAAACCAGAGATACCGCCACATCACGCCCATATCTTTAACCGTCCCGCCGAAGTGCTTGCACGTCAATCCGTGAGCCGACTCATGAATCAAGGCGGAGAAGAAGAGCATCCCCATAAAGACTGCCCAGATGTGCCAATCGCGCCGGATCATCCAGGCATCATGTCCGATTGCCCTGATGTGCAGCAGTACCCAGACTTCAGTTACGAGAATCAACAGAATTCCCGCCATCAAGACCCACGGGCGAAACATAAAGTCCACCCAGGGCAGCACAGTCTCAAGCACGCGGTTGGGATTGACCAGCCGGAAGCGGCGCGTCAGCCAACTCTGGCTTTCTCTTCTTTTCCGCTCGGACTTCTCCTTCAGCTCAGCCAGCATGGCCGGATCGGTTCGACCTTCGAGCATCTGCCGTGCATCCAGCAACGCGAACAATCCTGCCCACGCGCGCTGGTCAAGCTGTTTGCCGAACCGCGCGTCATAATTCTTCGCAATGTCCGAGAGCGTGCGTTGCCCATTCATTTCATTGAGCACGAAATGCTCTTTCTCGCCGAGCCGGTAGAACTGATCTGTATACTGGTCATTGACGTAATAAATAATCTTCTTCCCTTTCACTTCGGGCGGGCCGAAGTGAATGTCCGGGCGCAACCGTGGGCGAAAATCGAATTCAACCTGATTATCCATGGCTCGCCTCCTGTAAGGTTTGTGAACGAGAGTCTTCAATCGCGCGTTGGATCAAGTAGCTCAGATAGCACTCGTCAATGATGCTCACGCCAATGCGGTTGTTAGTCATATGCACGTAGCTGGTCAGCAGATAGGCGAGAGCCGATTCACCATCACGCGCATCGTCCGGCAGCTCAAGCTCGCCCGCCTCGGCCAGCCGCAGAATCTCCGCCCGCAACTGTTTGATATGCGCTCCCCACTGACGTTCGAGCGGTGTGCCGTAGGCGAGCGCATCTTCGGTCGTCAACTGACGAATCTCGGTCAGCCGCTTATGCAGGCTCTCCGCCTTCTGGCTATATTTGCGATCAAACCTCGGATATGACTTGTCCGGATTGAGCCGGTACGTGGCTTGCCAGAACTCGGTGTAGCGAGCCAGAAAAGCGAGCACTCTTTCATCATCGTCAAAAAACCCGTAGCACATTTGCAGCATCAACTGAATCGCATGTCCCATCACAATACTGCGGAGGTGCATATTGGTTTCTCGAATCAGCTTAAGCACCACGTCGCTGGAAACCTCAAAGTGTTTTTCGGCAAGCTCAACGCCCGCCTCGCCGCCGTAACGATGAAACTCAGGCTCATACTCGATGTAGTGGAAAGAGTTGTTGTCATATTCGGGAATTTCCCCGCTCTCTCCATACCTGGCAATCAGAGCTTCTTCGCTATACTCGGCGACAAACATTCTGCGGTAGAACTCTTTCAGTCGAGGATTATCGTTGGAGACTTGAAACAGCGCGGGTCGGCGCTTGAGGAAAGCGGTGATGGCCGCTTCAACCGTCTCCTTCACGGCATCTTCCGAGACATTCCCGGCAGGCAAGAGACGCAATCTGATATGCGACCCGCTCAGCCAGTAGCGAATGAAGAAATAACGTGAAATCAGAGCCGCTTTTTGCAGCGCCCTGACGAGCGGCTCGACACAATCTGCCAGCACCGGGCTTAAATTCGATGAGTAAAAAATATGTACGCTGATCCATCTCTTCGTCATACGAAGTCTCCTTCTGCCTGCCAACGATTCATCTCGATGACAAGCTCTGTGACATACGGCTTGTCGTCCGAGCGCAACCACAGGTGCTCACGATCCGGCAACACTTCAGACAGGACAATTCCGTGCGAGCCGCGCGCAATCGCCCTTTCAAAGAGCAGCACGGTGAAATAGTTTTCAAAGTCCACGTAGAGCGGTTTCAAGATTAATTGTTCGGTCCCGGCTGCTTTATCGGCTTTAACGTCCTGATTCTCTCCGGCTTCCGGCTGCTTTTTACTCTCCGCGTTGGCGGGACGGCTCAAGTCCGGCGAGACGAAAACTTTGCGCGGGAGGTCGTGCTGCTTGTACCAGCGTGTGAGCGAGAGAAAGTAGTCCGCGTCCGATTGCTCGCCTTGTCTCACGGGCAAATATTCCGCCGCCACCTTCCACATTGCTCTTTGCAGAACCAGTTCGCCGCAAACGATTCTGGGAAAGAAGGTGAGGGTTTGATTAAGTTCGGGCGCGCCTTTAACGCCGCTCCAGATGTCGAGCATGGGAAAGCTGGCATAGGAGAAGTTGAGCATGACCTGTCGCAAGTCGGAGAGTGTGGTCTGCAAGAGCATCCCCAGGTACAAGGGGATAACTTCTCGCCCGAGACGTTTCGAATACAGATGCAGCGAGTCGGTCAGCACGTCATGCTGTATGAAGAGATCGTCAAGCGGCAGCTGCTCGTCCGGCGGTCGTGAGCTTCGCTCTCCGGGAAAGAGCAATTCATAGCGCGTGACGGGCGGATGCAGATTGAGATTTGTATCCGATGCCCCGTGAAGCTCTGCGAACACCGCCCCCTCCGGCTGAATCTCTTCAAGTGTGGCCTGCAACTTCGCGGCCAGCGATTCCCTTCCATGTTTTTCGAGCGGATAGACGAACCGCGAAGACATTTGCGTGAGGCCGTTGTACACATGATTGATGACCAGCCGACGGCCATCCTCCGTTCGGGCGTACTGGCAGAAGAATGAATCCGACCGCAATCGCTGAAGAGTCTGCGGAATGCGTCCGGCCAGAGCTTGCAGAGGCTCTTTCGCCAGCCTGACCTCCCTGCTCTCCGGCGTCCCGGCGAGAGCCTGACTGACGCAATCGGCGAAAGCCTTGCGCGCTTCGTCAATCACCTCGATCTCGGAGACATTAAAATGGTTCGGTGCGGGCGCGCGGTTTCCATCTTGATCGAACTTTGGCCGCATCATCGTCCGCAGGTATTCTTTGTAGTAGTCCTGCGAAAAGACTTCGGCAAAAGAGAGCACATCCTCGCAGCGTTGTCCCTTCCCGTGAATGAGTTTGAAAAAACCATTCATCACACGCTTGTTGATGACCATCGAGTCGAAGATGGGCAGGAGACTTTGAACATCCTTGAGGTCGTCAATCGCGCCCTCCCATGCCCGGCGACTGAGAGACAGCTGCGGCAAAGCGACGGTCGCATCTTCATAGAGCAGAGTTGGCGGAAGCTCGCGCTCATCGCCGCCTAACTCTGCATAGCAAGCTTTAACCCCCTGTCTGATCGCTTCCAGCAGTTTGCGCCGGTCTGTGACGGCGGCTGCGGCATAAGCGTTGAGGGAAGTCTCAATCTCCGAAAGATGCCCCGCCACAGCAAGCGCCACCGGATTGACAATGCGTGAGATGCTCTGCCGAAAGAGGCCGAGCGGATTTGGAGCGGCCAGAGAAAGCTGTAAATCAGGCGCGACGAGCAGCCCCAGCCGAAGCAGGTGAGCCAGATACATTTCGACCTCGGCATCCTCTTCGTGTTCCCCGTCGTGGATGGAAAGCTCACGAGCGAGCGATTCAAGCCGAACCTCGCGTTGATCGTCCAGTAGTTCTAAGAGCCGCATCAGCGTCCGGCTCAAAGGAAGGTAAAAAGGAGCTTCTTCGACCTTATCAAAAGGCTCGCCCTCACTCGCCAGTGTGATTTTGCGGCGCATGTAGCGCAGGCGGTCACCCTGTATGTCCCAGCCGGTATTGAGATGTACCGGCAGGTCTTGATAAACCTTCGGACAGGAGAGGAGCAAGGCCGAGAGTCTGGAGAGGATGCCGACATTAAGCTGTATAAAGCTCCGCTGCCCCATCTCATCGCTGTGACAATTCAGAGTCGAGGTCACGTCCGGCGCGACAGCCCCGGCGAAAGAGCCGCTGGCAACGGAGGTAAAAGTACTGAAGGGACTTGTCTTGCAGGCCGTTCTCAGGAGGTAGAGCAGCAAGGCGCGCTCGACCAGTCGCAGGCGGCGGTTCAGTTTCTGATTCGGCGCTTTTAAATAAAGGTCAAGATCCAGCTCAAGCGTCGCGCTCGAAAGAAGAAGTCCCCGGCGAAAGCCTTCATCCTGCACGCATGATTTAAGCATCACGCGCTTTGCTTGCAACTCATCCTCTAAAACGCGCCCCCCCTCTTGCATCAGCCTGCTCAATGCGCTCCTCTGCGTGAGCCATTCATCAAGCAAAGGGCGGTCATCCTCTTGCAGGCAAGCCACTGCCGACCGCGCCTTGTATTCGTGCTTGGGAGCGCGCCGGTTGAAGACATCTCGTTTGAGATTGAGCAGGCTGCGCTGGACGACAGAGTCTGCGGCATACTCGTGAACGGCTTGATGCAGAGCTTCAACCAGCCGGTCGCGCTTCTCTTCAAGCACAGCTTCCAGCGCCATGACCTGCGCTGCCCAGCAGGCCGTCTCTGTGCAGCGCAGGGCATCAACCGCCTCGAAAGGTAATCCGGCGACCCGCAGCAGAAAGTCGGATGAAACGTCGCTGCGCACGCCCGCCGTTTGAGATGTAGAACGAGAGATTATTATGCTCATACTAGCCAGCCTTTACCGGGAGTAATCTATAATCAAAGCGGCCATAACCGTCGCGTTGTGGCCCGACCAGCAGCAACAGCAGCGTGGTTTGCCCTGTGCCTTCAAGTCCGAGAAACTGATTGATAGCAATATTTTCAAAACCGAGAATTGCGCCGCATCCGAGCGACATCGCCGCCGAGGCCATATAAATATTTTGTGCGATTAATCCGGCCTCGGCATTACGGATTCTGAGGCCGCGATTGCCAAAGGTATGAAGCATGCGCTCCGTCTCGCCGACGATAGCCAGCAGACAGGCCGCCTGCTCAAGATTGTAGTTGTGCAGGAAGTACATGCGTTGCAGGACGATTGAGAGGTCTACTTCGCGCAGTGTCTGCAAGCAATCCTCCGACTCGTCGTAAGCATAGATTCCGGCAGGCACTCCGGCGACGTGATTAGCAAAGAGCATCAGGCGCGTAAAACGTGTCTCAGGCGATTGCGCCTTTACGTCGCTGGAATAATTTCCGGACGCTGCCGCGAAGCGCAGCAAGGTGGCAAGCTTTTCAAATTCAAGCGCAGGCTGGCTCGTCATCTTGCCCCAGCTTGAGCTGCGCTCCATGAAGACCTCAAGCAGATGCCTGTCCAACAGCTCAGGAGTGGGTCGAGGCAGCGGAAGCTTGGGGCCGTCGGCGGGCAATTGCTCGCAATGCGCGCCCGCCACATCGCTTGCGCCCGGTCGGTTTTCATCAGTTACTAATGACGCCTGATGCACGCGCTGCACGAGCGGCAGATCGAAGATATAGCGCGACCGTTGAAAGCTAGTCTTCTCGTTCAATCTGCTCTCCAACCATCCGAAGCTCTTGCTTTGCTCCGGCAGCCCATGACCGTTGCCATTGCTCGACTTCTGATGAGACGCGCGCCCTTCAAAGGCCACGACGCCAAAGACGCTTTCCCGATCAGTCTCCAACCCTAAGACGCGATTCAGTTCTTCATCATGAAACCACAGAGAGAAACTCGTCTCCCTGCCCAGCGATGAAGTGATGAGCCGTAAGGAGCCGAGCGCAGCGCCGATGTCCTGCGTCACCACGTGATAACAGAAGTTGTGGTACTTAAAATAATTCTTCCAGAAATTAAGCGAGATCAGAATAAAAGAGGTCGCGCCTTCGGGCAGAGAGTCGAACGTGGCGGCGCGCACCCGCGAAGAGACATCGCCGACGCTCAAACGCTCAAGGGCATGATGGGCATTGTCGTAATGATAAACGCCGGGGAGCAGCGCGCCGCCGCGCCCCGTGACCACATAGAGTTCAAACGGATACATGCCGCCGCCCGAAGCCGTGGGGCGCGCATACGAGGCATGTGCGTACTGCACCAGCGAGGAATGCTCCTGACTCCAATTAACGTCGAGCTTGCGCTCGAAGATGCCGTTGGTGAGCAACAGCAGAGTTGAAAGCTCTTCGTAAGTTAAAGGCGCGTCATGGCGCAGAGGCGCAGTCTCTCTTAAAACATCAGCGAGCGAGCCGAGCCTATCCGGCGCGCAAAGCGACAACGGAAGACGCAGTACATCATTATAAATTTTGTAGCGGGATGGCTGGTCGCCCCAGTTGATCTCATGCTCGGGCGGAACTAAAGCGTAATGATCAATGCCGCGATTAACAACCAGACCTTCATATTCACGTGAAATATCAACATCACGGTTAGGCATAAAACGTACCTTTTCGTTTATGGAAATGGATGGGGCAACGGATTGATTTCCGCCGGCGTCAGGTCGGTGGCGCGAAGTCCCGCCGTCCTCGGAACAGTATATAAACGCGGCAGCGACCTGATTCGCTGGCGTTCATAACCGAAATCAATCGGCAGCAAGCCGGGCACGATGACGCACGCGGTCTTGAGTCCCAGCCGCTCTTGCTCAGGCGATGTTTGGTCAACCACGATGACCTGCTTGAGACCGATGGAGTTCAGTTGTTCGATGCAATATTGGACATCCGCTCGCAGGTCCAGGTTGAACGGTCTCTCTTCGTTCCACTTCTGATAAGTCTCTTCGACTGATTTGGGCTGCCGGTCGCTTAACAGGAAGTTTGTCTGCCCGGCCATTTCCGGCAGACCGAAGAGGAGCGGATGATGATAGATCGCCGTCAGCTTGCGAAAGTCCTGCATAATTTCGCGCAGCAGCGGCTCACTGGCAGCCACGCGGCGCGGCGCGCTCGGCAAATAACTGGCGACTTCGCACAGTGCGCCGCGAATGGCGTCTTCCGGGTTAAAACTCGCTCCGGCGGCCAGCACAAAAGCTCCCAGCCCGTCATCCCGTCGCCGTGTGAAGCACATCACTGAAGGAATCTTCAGGTCGAGGCGCATGTCTAACAAGTGTACGTCGCATCCCAGCAGATCGATGCGATCCAGCGCCTGAAGAATATCTGTACTGCGACAACTCCACGGGTCTATCCGTGGGAGCGACAGTCGCGCGAACCAGGAAATCAGAAAACTGTCTCGTTCAATCAGCTCAAGTAAGCTGAAGAAGATGGCCTCTTCCAGACAGCTTCCGGCGGCACACCCGTTCGAACAGTCCTGCACGAACATCGGCTCGTCAACCTTGTAGTCCATGTAATAAACAAGCTGCTTGGGCACGAGAATGGGTCGCCGCTCGGTGAGCGAGTAGCCCCATACCCAGCGCAGCCTTCGTTCCGGGGTGAAGGGTTCATAGCCGGGATAGACTTCGTAATACGACGGCTCATATAGTCCGCACTCGCGCGGGTCGAGAGCGTCTTCCCCTAAATTCGAGAGGCAATCAATGACGGTGACTTGTTTGCTTCGGGGCAACAGTCCCGACTGCCGCTCAAGCCCTTCGAGCATTCCGATCTTCATGCTCTGGCGGTACGAATTGGCATGACCGCCCCACCACACGTTGCGTTCACCGAAAGCATCAAGGACCTGAAACTCTCCGCTAACCGCTGCGGTCAGCGATTGACCGTAATCCGGCAGGCCGGTCGGCCCCAGCACGCCGCAGAGAGGATTGATGAAGGCCGCTTCAGCGAGTGCGATGTCATTCGTGCCAATCAAGCGAAATGAAGTGGGATCGGATTTGGGGCGGGGCGCAAGCTCGATCAGGGCGGAGGAGGCCACATCAGGCTGAGGAGTCGCACAGCGCGGGCAAAGAGAATCAGCCACGACCTGACTCTTTGTCAGGCGCAGCGATTCCATATTCAGCGCGTAAAGTTCTCCGTTTTGTTTCCCGTTTCCATTAGCAGCGCGCCGCTGCCTGAACGCCGTTTGCAGCACTTCCCAAATGGCTGCGGTGGCGAAAGATGTCAGCCAGGGGCTATCGCCGCAGACGTATCCTTCAGAATTTCCCTCCAGCACGCGCCGCTCATCAACCGGTCGCAGAGCCAGCCAACGTCTCTCCAAACAGGTTGGACAGGGGCCATCCCGATGAGCGAAAGGCCCGAAAAAAACCTGGTGGCGGGCAAGTCTGATGGGATAGATAATCTCGTTTTGAGCAGTTGCCGAAGTTGCTTGAGATGAATTGCGTGGAATCCCGATGACATCTACATCAATGATGAGCTGATTCTCAGCAGAGAAAGCCGAGCCCTTTTCACTTAACTGCTCTCTCAAGTAACGCCCGATGAGAGCGGCATTGCTGTTCGGGGATGATTGAACCTGAATCATACTCGTTGAAGCTACTCCTCATTAGCTCTTGGTTAAGCGACGGCGAAGCTCCGGTCAACGCGTGCTGCTCAAAGCTCTGACCTCGGGGAAGATTGAGCGGCACGAAATGGACTGTCTTGTTCAGCTTGGTCGCATTGCTTGTGGACTGATCTCAGCCGACGCGCCATCGCTTTCGGAAATCAGCCCGCAGGCCCAAACGATGTGTAGAGGCAGGTTCCGTCATTGAAAAAAACGGATTAAATGATTAAATTATGACCGTCTCGTTCAAGGGAACCGCCAGGGCTAAGCTCAAGTGTGTGGGCAACCCTCAAGCGTAACTGAATGAGGCGTCTACTCTGGATGCATTCAGCAGCTACTACTGCTGAAAATCAAACAGGGTTGATGGTGGTGTAGCCTCTATCTACACCACCATTTTTATGCGATGTTAACCGGCGTGGCTACATTCGCCGTGCTGGTGCTGGTACAGCTACAGCAACTGGTACAACTACAACAGCTCGTACAGCTACTGGTACTACATCCGCCCGCAGCAAGCTCAAGGTCGCCTGCTCCGAGCACATCCGGGGCGTCAACTCCGAGATCGCTAATATCTTCGATCTCAAAAGTTTCCACTTCCAACTGTCTTAGCTCATTACTAAGGGTTTCGGGTTTCATACTTTTCTCCTCCTCTACAGCGTCTGAGAGTCGGAATCTCAGGCGCGGGGTCGGGATACCCTTGAGGTTTGCCCACACACTTCAGCTTACCCTGCTTGTTCGCATTGCTCCGATCAAATCCGACCTCAAAACCGCCTTGCCATAATTCCTCGAATAAATGGGAGCGCAACCAAACCTGCGCTTAAATAGAGCGCGCGTCCTACGCACGCGTGCCATCAACTCTGGCCTCTCGTCAGCAGCACCCGCCCCGTGATAAAAGTCCCGGTTTCCCATACATCTGCGGGCGTGGTATTAACGAAAAGCGTCTCTCGTCCTCGTTCGCGCAAAAAGTCTTCGAGGTCTTCGACGGTCGCGGGTTTCTCTTCTTCAAGACTCATTGCCGTTGCAGGTGCGCGCAGCTCAGGTGAGAAAACAATTTCAGGAGAGAGCGAAGGCCGAACTGCCGTGCCTTGCCCGGATTCCTGACTCTGAAGCGCGCCAACCAGCTCTACTAAGGCTTGCCTGGCGGCGTCCTGTCTGGATAATCCGCTGCCAATCGTGTATGCCCCGGCTGCCGTTGAATGTATCTCATCAGTGGTGACGAGCATGACGCGCACAGGCGAATCGCCAAGAAGCTCGATCATCCGAGGGGTGTGCTCTAAACGCTCGACGCTTTTCACGAGATAAGCCAGCGTCGGATCAAGCTCGCTCAAACGTTGCAGCTCAAGCGACACGGCTATGCTCGGATCGCTCGCCGCTTCCCGCAATCTTTCATAAGAGAGCATTGAGATAATTCCGTCTGTCAGTGCTTCACGATAGCTCAGGCCGATGGCAAAGCCTGCGGAGGTGCGGTCAATACATTCGCGGCACTTGAAACCTGCTGATGGATAGACGGTGGCCGCCGGAACATATCTGATGCGCCGCGCCCGGTGCGAAGAAGCAGGCAACCACTCAATATCCGCTTGCTCGTCAAAACCCGGCACACCCGACCATAAAGAAAGTTCCTGCGGCGCAATCGGAGAGGCATCGCGCTCGAATAATTTCTGAAAACTACTGATGACGACGCGTCTTTTGTCCGGCAGAGCCTGCGCGTACTGTCGGACTCCTTCAGCCAGTGCCAGATAACGAGCCTTGAGAGTTGTCTCTTCGTGATGCACTAGAACCTTGAAACTCTCTGCCACGGCGTTGGACGGATGACCGATGCTCAGAGATGAGGTGCGCAATGGAAGTTGAGTCGAATCGTTATCCGTAAATCCTTGAATGATCCCCACACGCGAATCCAGGCAACCGGACCAGCGCATTAAGACCTGTTCGATGGTTTGCTCATGGTCGCGTGCGCCCTCGGTGACAGCTTGCAGGCGCGTCTCTTCCGACTGTAAACCTGCGTGTGAGCACACAGGGCACAGAGGATGCGGAGAGAGCAGGGCGCGCGACGACTCCATCGTATGCAGGTCTTGGACGATGACGCCGTTCTGAGTTTCGGCGGTCAAGTACTGGCCGAGCGCCTTGAAGAGGTCAAAAGCCACACCATTGCCCAGCATCATGGCGGCAGGCAGAAAGGTTTCTTCTTCCGCCATCGGTTCTTCCAGCGCCAGATTTTGCCAGAGAGCGGCGCGGCGACGGTCGTCGAGATTAGCCGACAGCCGCATCACCGCGCAGAACCAGCAGCCCGGAGTTCCCGGCTTCACCAACGGGCCAATCAGGCTCAGGCCGCCGAACATGATGCCCGCCAGAAAAAGGCGACCTTCACGAAAGCACTTCTCATTCAGCAATGCGGCAGTCCGCAGCGATGGGCGGTCGGAACAATACGCGACTACGTCAAATTGCTTAAGCTCCACGGAGAGCGGCGAAGTCGCAGCATCTATCACCGAAAGCGAGGTTTTGACTCCCGCCCGATGCAAAGCATTGACTTCGACCTCAACTTCATCGAGGTCTTCAGCAATTCGCTCATGAGGAGCTAAGACAATATTTTCCAAACCATTGCGGGCTAATGAGACGGCCAGCGATTTAAGCGATGCGCCTTCCCCGATCAAGAGCACGCGGCTCTGGCGGAAGGCTTTAAAAGTGCTGAGCGGACGCTCTGCATAATGATCTATAAAATCAATTTGAGATTTAAAACGAGCGCGGACGGCTTCAGTCAAGAGAGTTTTATCTTCGGGCACGCTGTTCTTCAATAGCCCTTTATCTAACAGCGCAGAGACGAGTTTGGACACCATTTCGCGCTGTCCATCGGCCAGCGGCGCGCACAACTCTTCGAGCGTCTGTTCGCCCGTCAAATGCGGAGCCAGGGAACAGACCCACTGATAGATAGACTTACCCTTGAGAGAAAAGACGTTAGCGCCATTGCGAAAGACAACGCCTTGCGCGCTTGGCAAAAAGATTGAATCCTGTTTGAGTTTGGGTCTCACGTCGGCGCTTATTTCCATTGCATTGCACTCCTGTGGCGAGAGTCATGCGAGGAGCATGAAGATGCGAAGGGCTGTAAAATCAAAAACTCCGTCACGTCTAAGGCCACGTCACGGAGTCCAATCACCTGTCGGATTCAAACAGACAACAATAAGCTTCTAATATTCTACAGATACTCTTCAGACCGTTGAGGCAACGCTGGTGCTTCGGCGGCGAGAGGAAAACAGAGTGTGAGTGACGGCGCATAATGATAAACGCCCTGCTCCAATAAGTTGTGAAAAGGCAAGTGAGCTATCTTGCCCGTGCTATGAAATAGTTTGTGAACTAATTTGAGGTGATTTCCCACGTCTTTCTGAAATGCACGCGTACCTTAAACCTATGAAAGATAAATGTCAATAACTTTATGCAAATTTTCTTGCAAGCGCCTTAACTTCTGGCATCAGCCTCGCGCGTTTTGACGCACTATGATTTGCGCTTAGAAGTGTAATTCATCGAGCGGGAGGCAAAGAGGCACAGACTGCCTTTGATGGAAGCATGAGGTTGCCGCCAGTTTTTGGAAGCATAAGTTTGCCGTTGCAGCAAACTTATGCTTCCAGTCACAATCCCAATTAAAAGTAAAGCTTGACGCCGAACTGGAACTGGCGCGGGTCGAAGGCGGCGGTCGGGCGACCGTAAAAGAGTCCGCCGTTGCGCTGCCGGAAGTTGTTGACCTCCTGGTAGAAGGGATTGGCGGCGGCTTCGTTGAAACGGTTGAAGAGGTTGAAGCCCTCGGCAATCAGATCAATGTGGAAGCGTTCGCTCAAACGAATCGCGCGCGTCAGTCGCATGTCCAGCGAAGCGTAGCCGTGCGTGATGCCCGCGTTGCGCCGCAGATTGCCGCTCGTGAACGGCGTGGTCGGGATGAAGAGCGTCCCGTCCGCCGCCACGCTCGGACGATCATTCGAGCTTTGCAGGTCGCCGTTTGAATCCGTGCCCGTGATGATATTGAACGGACGCCCCGAAGAGATTTCCAATATCGACGAGACCGTGAAATCGGACAGGACGCGATGCCATGTGCTGCTTGAGCTGCGCCACTCGGCGGGCGAGATGAGCACGCCGCTAAAGACGAAACGATGACGCTGGTCAAAGAGCGAGTCCGAACGCTCCGCGCGGAAGTTGCGATTGTCCTGCGGCTTCAAGAGCGTCTGCAAGTCCGAAGAGTCGTCAATCGAGTGCGACCACGTGTACGAAGCCAAGAACTGGAAGTTGCTCGAAAATCGCTTTTTCAGTTCCAGGTTCATCGCGTTATAGCTTGAGTTGCCGTCGGAAAGCTGCGCGCTCACGTCGCCGAACGGAGAAATGGGACCGCGCGTGCGCAACGTGTTGGCCGCCGCCAGCGCAGCATTGAAGGCCGCAGGCGTCACCGCCCCGCCCGTGGCTGCCTGGACGAAGAAATAGTTCGGCGCGCTCGGACGGAAGAAGTTGGCCGCGAACGGCTGGACTACGCCCTGCCCCGCCGCATTGACTCCGACGAGGCCGGGAATGATGACCGTGAAGGTCGGTGACGAAGTCGTCGGCAAAGAGAACGCCAGTGCTTCGCTGTTAGTGAGCGGCGCGCGTCCGGCGAAGCGACGGAAGTTTTCAATCAGCAAATCCGTGCGCGGCGCGTTGATGTCCTGCGGGTGCGGCAAGTGATGCGCGCCGACAAAGAGATAGCCCGCCGAAATGGACATATCCTTCATGAGCTGCCGCTCAATCGTGAAGTTCGCTTGAGTCGCCGAAGCGTATTGAAAATCTTTGGCGACGGCGAGCGTGAACGGCAACACAGGGCCAAAGCCTGCGAAGGTCTGATCGTTAAACCGGATGCGTCCCGGCAGGTATTGCGCGGTGGTGGCGACGCCCGGCGTGGTAAAGCCTGCGGGACACAAAGGATTCGCGCTCGCCGCAGAGCAGACCGTGCCCTGAAAGAGCTGCAAGAGATTCAAAGAGGCCGCCGGCGAAGGGCTGCCGGGAAGGAAGGTCGTGAACTGCTGTTGCTGCGCGGCGTCTCCGATGTCGGAGTTGAAAGCGACGGCCAACAACGGGTGGTCGTAGAAGAGGCCGAGTGAAGCGCGAACCACAGTCTTGCCGTCGTTCGTCACATCCCACGCTATTCCTGCGCGCGGCGCGAAGTTGTTCGTGTCGCGCGGAAAGCCCTGCTGGACGCCCACCACGTCCTGCGCCGTCTGCAAGTCCGAGGCGTTCAGCGCGATGTGCGAAAGCGGGTCTGTGAAGTTGGTCGTCGGAATCGTCTGCGTCAGCTCAACGTCGTAACGCAAGCCGTAATTGAGCGTCAGGTTCTTGCGAATCTTCCACGAATCCTGCGCGAAGAAGGCGAGCGGCTTGTTCGTCAAAGAGCTAAACGGGTTGCCGAAGCCTTCGATGAAGACGCCGGGCGTGCCCGCGCCGTAAGCCTGCACCGGCTCTAAAGCGGGCGCGAACGGCGTGCAGCCCGCCGGTGGCGTAATCGGCGGCGGCGGGCAAGTCGCAGGCAGTCCCGCGACCGCGATAAACGGGTTGGTGTCGAAAGCTCCAAAGTTAAAGAGTCCCGGAAAATTCAGATCAAAACGCGCCGAGACATTAATCAGATTCACGTCGCCGCCGAACTTGAAGTTGTGATTGCCGACCACCCAGTTGACGTTATCCGTAAACTGAAAACGACGCTCCTTGCGGTCGACGGGCGAGAAGGGATTCGAGCCGATGAAGGCCGCGCCCGAAATCTGAATCGCCGTGCCCGGAGTCTGCGAGTCGAACTTCGCGTTGCGGTTTCCGAAGCTGAACCGCGCCTCATTGACAATCGTGCTCGTCAGAGTCGTAGTCAGCGAAGTGACGAACGAAGTGTCTTTCAGGTTTTGAATGCCCGTGCGCGAAAAATCGTTCTGCCCCAAAGTCTGGTTCTGCGATTCATCCTGAATGCCGCTCGTGCGGCTCGGGTTGTAACCGAAACGAACTGTGAATTGATTGTTGGCGTTGAATTGATGATCGCCGCGAATCGAGAAGAAAGAAGTTCTATCCGAGATCGGAAAGATTCGCGCGAGCGAGTTGAGCGGGCGAAACGCGATGGGGTCTCCGTTCGCGTTGACCGTCGTGAAGCCCGGCAAAATATTGTTATTGGCGAGCGACGGAATCGGCGCGCCCGACAGAAAGAAACGCCCGCCGATGACTGTGCCAGCCGGAATCGCGCCGCCCGGACTCCGCAACACGCTCAAACCGTTAAGCCCGGTCTGCCCGCCTGCCGAAGCGATGGTGGCGTAGGTGATGGCGCGCTGGATGCGCAGCGCCATGCCGGTCGCCAGCTCCGATTGAATGAAAGCCACCTGCGTCGCCGTCAGATTATTATAGACGTTGGTGAAAGGCAGAAACGGCGCGCCAATCGTGATGCTTGAGCCTAAGTTGCTCGACACATTCGAGGTAAAGAAGCCGGATTCCTGACGGCGACGCTGCTCGAACGCGACGAAGAAGAAGGTGCGGTCTTTTTTGATCGGGCCGCCGAAGGTAAAGCCGTACTGTGCGCGCGTGAAGGGCGGCTTCTTGCCCGGATCATTATCAATGATGGGAGCGAAAGCGTTACGCGCTTGAATCGTCTTGTGACGAATGAAGCCGAAGGCGTTGCCGCGAAACTCGTTCGTGCCGCCTTTGGTAACGACGTTGACGATGCCGCCGATAGCGCGTCCGAACTCAGGCGCGTAACTGTTCGTCGCGACCTGATACTCCTGCACCGCTTCCTGCGAAACGGTCGAGCGCGCGGCATTGACGGAGTTATCCGTGTTGTCCGCGCCGTCCACCTGCACTAAGGTCGAGCGACCGCGCTGTCCGCCGATGTTGAGGCCGGAACTCGGAGCCGGGCCAATCGGCCTGCCGTTGTCGCGCCCGACGGTCGAGATGGTCAGGGCGAAGCCGGTCGCGCTGCGTTCGTTAATCGGCAGGTTCTCGATTCTCTCCTGCTCAATCGTGTTGGCGACAGCCGTCCGCGAAGTCTCAATCACATCGCCGGTCGTTCCCGAAACGGTCACGGTCTCGCCGATGCCTCCGATTTCGAGCGGCACATCTATATCGGCGCGCTGTCCGACCGTGAGCTTGACTTGTGGAAGCACAGCCTTTTTAAAGTTCGCCGCCTCGACCGTCACTTCGTACATGCCCGGCGGCAGATTGACGATCTGATAAAAGCCCTCGTCGTTGGTCGTCGCCGTGCGCGTCAGGTTCGTGCCCGTGTTGCGCACAGTGACGGTCGCGCCCGCCACGACCGCGCCCGCTTGGTCGCGCACAAAGCCGCCCAGGTCGGCGGCGTTTGCCTGCGATTGAGCGAACGTCGCGCCCGCACAGCCCAAGAGCATGGCGCACAAGAAAATTAAGCAGAGGGAAGCCGAATAGCATCGCGGAGGGAACGCAGGCATGAGTATCATCTCCTTAAAATTTTAGCTCAACAGAATCATGGCGCAATTCGCCGCCCGTCAAAACGTGGCGACGCGAGTTGCGCTACAGTAGGTCCGTGTGACGCGCCGGGCGGCGCATCCCAACCCTTGTAGAGAATCTTTGTTAGTTTAGATCAAGAACTCCATGGGCGCATTGCGGGAGTGAAACTGGCGCGCAGATTTTAGCGCGGCCTGACCAAGCGCCGGAGTTTTTAACGAACGCACGAACTTTGTACCGCAAAACACAGGCTCGTGGCAAGAAGATTCTCTTAAAGTTCAAAGTTCAAAGTTCAAAGTTCAAGGTTGAAAGCCAGAGACCTTTTCTTAACCTTGAACCTTGAACCTTGAACCTTGAACCTTCGCGTTTCGCGTCGCGCGGGCGAGCCGCCGCCGCGCCCAATCGCTCGCGCCGAGCAGATAAATCAGAGTCTCGGCCAGACGCGGCACGAAGGCCGCGCGCCTGAGGCCAGCGCAGACGCGAAGCCGCGCATTGAACCTCTCGGCGTAGCTCGCGCGATAATCGCCCGCGAGGATTTGAAACGGGGCGTCCGCGCGCAGGCTCTCCAGATGCCGCATGATCGCTTGAGCCGCCAGCTCGCCGCTCTCCAAAGCCATCAGCATGCCGCTTCCCGTGAACGGATCAATGAAGGAAGCGGCGTCGCCGACCGCGAGCAAGCCGTCCGACGGCACGAGCTTCTGTCTGCCAAAGCCTTCGAGCGAAACGGCCAGCCACGGCGTCGCGCGTCGCGCAAGGGAGAGCGTCCACGCCGCCCTCTGATTTACGCAGACGACCTCGCGCATCACCCTCTCGGCATCGCCGCCGCACGCGCGCACGTCCCGCGCCGCCGCGATGAAACAGAGATTGCTCAGCCCGTTTTCGACAAAGTTCAAGCCGCCGTAACCGCCGCGATAAAAATAGATTTCGCAATGACCCTGCGTGCCTCGCGCTCCTTCCAGATGAGCCTTGAAAGCGACGAGCCGCGCCCCCTTTTTTCTTTCGCCGTGCTTCTCTTTCTGGCTCTTCTCAACGCGCCGCGCGAGCGCACGACTTCTTCCGGTCGCATCAATCGTCGCGCGCGCGCGCACTCTGCGCGTCACATCGCTTCCATTCTTCAACTCGACGCCGCGCACGCTCTCCCCTTCGATTAAAAGATCGGTGACATGGGTTTCTTCAAGCACATCTACGCCGACCTCACGCGCGCGAGCGAGCAGCCGCGCGTCCATCTCCGCACGGCTCAAGCCAAGAGCCTGCGCGCCGCCGCTCACAAACCACTCGCTCGGAACTGACACCTTGCTTCCGCCGCGCGCATAAAAAACAGTCTCTTTCAGATTCACGCCGCCGCCCGCACTCATGCGCTCCATCACGCCGAGCCGCTCGAAGTGCCCCAAACATTCCGGCGAGATAAATTCCCCGCACAGCTTCGCGCGCGGAAACTTTTTCTGCTCCGCCAACAACACGC
>DASWRG010000107.1:0-24405 GCA_036403295.1 Pyrinomonadaceae bacterium | reverse complement strand
CTCACTTGTGCTCCGGCAAAGCTGAGAGCCACGGCCTCCGGTCTGAGTTGAGCCTGCGCCTCGAAGAGTTGATGGAGGCAAGCCGTAGCCTGAGTCCCGAAGTCGGAGTCGGTTTGGTTGAACTGCGCGAGCAGGCGCTCTTGCTCCTCCTCGCTGAGCAGCGGCGAGAGAGCGCGCAGGCGCGCTCGCCATGACCTCTCCTGCTCCTGCGTATCCTCGTCGCCTCTGCTCGAAAAGTGTTGAGCAGGCACAGAAAGTTCACTCATATTATGTACCTCGATTGTTAGTATTCCCGGCGAGTGTGAATTTAAATAAGTTGAAATTGGGAGGATAAGCGGGCTTTCTCAAAAAGAAGAAAACCGCCCGCTAAGCCACACGAAAGAAGAGGAAATATTAATGTTGTTCCCGCCGTCGAGTTGCGGCTTCGATTTATCAGGCAGACCGGCGAAAGATTATCAAAGCGCTTTTTGCGTGAGTAGTAATCTCAATCAACCCTTTCGCAACGCGAGCGCAAGAGACTGGCGTGCTGCCTGCCGCGCCGGGAAGAGACCGCCGAAGAGGCCGATCATAACGGCGAAGATCATGCCGATGAGCAGCAGTTGCGGCGAGGTGCGGAAAGCGAACGCAACTTCACTGAATGTTTGCAAGTTGGTGGTGGCGGTCGTCAATTTGTTTACCGGCAGGCTGAGCAGACAGCCGACGATACCTCCAACCAATGCGACCAGCATTGATTCGGCAAGAAATGAGATAAGAATACTCCGACGCCTGAAACCCAGGACTTGAAGCGTGGCAATCTCTTTCGTGCGGTAAGAGACTGCCGCATACATCGTGTTCATGGCGGCGAAGCAAGCTCCGACGCCCATCACGACTGCGATGAACATGCCCATCAACTTAATCGGGCCTGCCGCCCACGTTTGCTGCGCGTAATATTCGCTCTCCGGCTGTGCGGTCAGGTCGTTGTTCTTATCGCTCTCGATACGGCTGACGAGCTCCTTCACGGCGGCGGCGTCCTTCGCTCTGAGCAACACGGACGAGTAATCCTGATAGCTGAAATCACCGGCGACTTGATTCACATCTCCCCAGATTTCCGAGTCGAAGGCCGTGCCCTGCGCGTCGAAGATGCCGACGATGTTCCAGTTCGCCTTTCCGAGTTTTACCTGAGAGCCAAGTCGAACGCCGGGAAATCGTCGGCTAATCGTCCGGCTGACGACGACTTCGCGCAACCCCGGTTGAAACATGCGCCCCTCAATCAGTCTCAACTGAGGGCGGAGGTCTGCCCCCACCGGCGAGGTTCCGCGAACGGCGATGTTGGCAAGTGCGCCATCCGGCCTCGGCAAGTTGACGATGACGAACACTTCCGGCGAGACGATAGGCTCGCCCCCGGCTGCGTTCTGCACGCCGGGCAGGTACTTGAGCACCTGCAACGCCTCGTGCGAGACGGCGCTGCTCAGCTCAGAGCCGGAGCCGCGTCGCATCACCATCACGTTGAGCGGGTCGCCCGAAGCGATGAGCGCTGTTTCGAGACCGTTCGCCAGCGCCATCACGCTCACGAAGATGAAGACCACGAGGGCGATGCTGAAGACCGTCATCAGGGTGCTGACGCGCCGCTTCAACAAACTCAGATAATTGTATTTTAGTGGAATCGCCATCACGCTCATCCTATGTTCCGCAGTCCTTCGGCAACCGTCAGTTTCGTGGCCTGATAAGCGGGGACGCCTGTGCTCACGACTCCGACCAGACCCGAAATAATCAGGCCGAGGGCGATGATGCTCCACGTCACATCGAGTCTCTGGAAGCTGCCCTGCGTATAAGCCGCGATGTCGATGAGGCGGAAAACAAAGTGCGCGGCTAAAGTTCCCAGCAGACCGCCCATCAGCGTAATCATCACGCCTTCAGCCATCAAGAGCATCAGCACTCTGCGGCGACGAAAGCCCAGCGCTTTCAGCACGGCAATCTCGCGCACACGCTCGCGCACGGACATCGCCATCGTGTTCGCCGTGACCAGCAGGATCGTGAAAATAATCAGGGCGCTGATGGTGGCGATCAAATATTTGATGTTTCCCAGCAATGAAACGAATGACATCTGAAACGACTTTTCAGTTTCAGTCCGCGTCGGTTTATCCGTATTCACAAAAAGCTCGTCGATGGCTTGGGAGATGCGCGGGACGGAGGCGGGCGAATCGGCGCGTATCCAGTACGTGCTGACTTCGCCGAGGCCGCCGGGTAATCCGAGCTGAGCCTCTACGGCTTGATTCAGATATGTATGGTGAAAATAGATATTGGATTCTTCGTTCGGGCTACCGCTGAAGATGCCGCGCACTATCAATTCGAGGTCAACCGGAATCACAGCGCCTTTGAGGTTGATGCGATCCCCTATCTTCCAACCGTGCTTGTCGGCTTTACTGCGCCCGACGACGACGGCAGTTTGTTCGTTGATGAAAGCTTGCCTTTGCTCGTCGGGGATTTTCAATTCCGGGAAGACATCGAAGAGTGTCTGAGGGTCGCACGAATACTGCGCAAAGTCCGTGTGCGCGCGGTCGACGTAGACGCCGCCGTAATATGTGAGCGGCGTGTTCGCCACGATGCCCGGAATTTTCTCGATTTGCATGCGGTAACGCTCCGGAATCGGGAAGATCCAAATCACCGCATGTCGCGTCACAAGGCGCGCCGAGTTAGTCTCTTCGAGCCGACGGTCAAGCTCATTGACAAACGTCACGAGCGGTATTAACACGAAGAGCGTCAGGGCGACGCTCAGCACCGTGAGAATAGTTCGCCGCTTATTGCGCGTGCCGTTCTTCCAGATGAAACGCCCGAAAGTCATGCGAACTGCTCCTCCACATACTTGACTCCGGGTGGCAGAAGAAAGCCCTTATCTAGATGTCTCTCGTGTTTGGCGAAATGCGCCGCGCGCGGGTCGTGCGTGACCATCACGATAGTCTTGCCGGAGTGTTCGTTCAGTTCCCGCAAGAGCGTCAGCACTTCTTCTGCGGAGCGCGCGTCGAGGTCGCCCGTCGGCTCGTCGCCCAGAATGATGACCGGGTCTGTGACGATGGCGCGAGCAATAGCCACGCGCTGCTCCTGCCCGCCGGAGAGTTGTTGCGGGTAATGTTGCACGCGGTCGCTCAGCCCGACCAGCTTCAGAGCCGTCATGACATGTTCGCGCCGTCGCTTGCTCGACAAATCGGTCAGGAGCAGCGGCAGTTCTACATTCTCATAGGCTGTGAGCACCGGAATCAGATTGAACGTCTGAAAAATAAAACCGATGTTTTGATTACGCCACTCGGCCAGTTCATCTTCGCTCATGTCCTGCACTTCGATGCCGCCAATAGAGACCGTGCCGGAAGTGGGTTTGTCAATGCCTGCGATGATGTTCAGCAGCGTTGATTTCCCAGACCCGGAAGGCCCCATTAAGGCCAGGAAGTCTCCTTCGGGAATATCCAGATCGGTTTCTTGCAGAGCGATGACTTCGTTGCTTCCACGGCGAAATGTCCGCACGAGATTTCTAATCTCAACTAACGTCTGTGTCATTGTCGTACCTCCTGAAGAGCAGCCCATATCAAGCGGCTCAGACCCATCCCCGAACATTATGGATTCTGAACGGTAAGCTTCGCGCCGTCCTGCACCTCGGTGCCCACCACCAATTGCTCGCCGCCCTGCAAACCTTCGATCACTTCTACATTATCGCCTTCTTCGCGCCCGGTTCGCACGGGCTGCATCACGGCTGTGCCGTCTTTGACCAGAAAGACTACCTTGCGCCCGTCTCGCGTAAAGAGAGCGGCTCTCGGCAGCAGGATGCCCGAAGGTCTTTGCGGGAGATTGGCGTTGACGGGATAGATAGACACTTTAGCTCCCATCCCGGGGCGCAGGTTCAAGTCCGGATTAGCCAACCTCGCCTTTACTTTGACGGTGCCCTTTTGCTTATCCGCAGTCGAGGCGATGTATTCAATCACGCCCTCATACTTGTGGTCGGCATACGCATCCGGCGTCATCGTGACGGGCTGGTTGACGACCACCTTTGAGATGTCCGCCTCGCTGATGTCCAACTCTACTTGCAGGTCTGTCATGTCGGCTATCGTAAAGAGAGCTTGCTTCGCCCCGCGATCCGACGTAAAGCCCGTCGTCACCATTTCACCCACATCCACGTAACGATCCAGCACCATGCCGGTCATCGGAGCGCGAATAATTGTGTTCTCTAATTGCGCCTCCGCCAGAGCCATGTTGGCACGCGCCTGCTGCACTCCGGCTTGCGCGCGTTGCACTTCTTCACGGCGCGGGCCGGTTCGCGCCAAACTGAGGTCTTCTTTGGCAGCCTGCTGCGCGGCCTGCGCCATCTGGAAGCGGGCGCGATCATCGTCGAGTTCCTGTTGTGGAACCACTCCCTCACGCACCAGTTCTTCAGAGCGTCGCAAACGTATTTCCGCATTCTTCGTATCTGCGGCGAGCCGTTCGACTTCGGAATTCGCGCGGCCAATCTCTTGTGGCCGCGAGCCTGCCTGGACTTCTGCGAGAAGCGCGTTGGCTGAGGCCAACCCGGCTTGTGCCTGCACGACCTGGGCCTGTAATTCGGCCTCGTCCAAACGGGCTGTAATCTGTCCCTGCGAAACCATGTCCCCTTCTCTCACTAAGATTGAGGTGACGCGCCCTGTGATTTTTGAACCGACTTCGACCTGATTGCGCGCGATGATATAGCCTCCGGCGCTGAGCACAGCCTGCGCCGCGCCGTCATTCGTGGTTTGCCGCGTGGCCGTCACGACCTGCACGCTCGTCCGCGATAGTCCCAACCGCCCGCGCAAATCCAGGCGCGCCGCCACCAACACTGCTCCGACAAGTAAACAAAAAATGATTGCCAGCCAAACAACGTATCGCTTCCGGCGCGGCTTCCGTTGCTTCAAGCCAATCGGTTTCTTCCGTTCGATGCGTAAGACTTGAAGGTCTTCTTTCAATTGTCTTTTAGCTTGATCCATGTTTCGATTCTATTACTTTCAATTCTCAAAGAGTTAAGACGGATAAACGTTTGCGCTGTTCGACACGCAGAAAAAAAATTTCAAAACGAGGAGGTTATTGAATATGTCCGGCGGTTCGAGCATGATGAAAATTCCTTCAATGCTCGGAAGGATTTTAGTCTCAGGCTCACTGAAGAGCAAAAGGCCGCGCCCGCGATCCCGACCCAAACGGGAAAGCTCAGCTCTCCGTAATCTGCATCCTTTTGTTAAGCTCGGCTTCCAGTTCCTCTTCGGAGAGAAGGTCGAGCATCTTCAGAATCTCGGTCTCTTGCGCGGCTTGCTGTTCCTCTCGCAATCGTGTAATCAGAGAAGCCAGACCGGCGACGGTGGGAACCTCAAAGAAGTTCCGCAACGTCAAATCCACTTGTACGTTCTCACGCAGTCGCGGGAGAATCTGCGTCGCCAGCAAAGAATCACCGCCCAACTCAAAGAAGCTGTCATGAATGCCGACCTGCCCGACGCCGAGCGCCTCTGCCCACACTTGCGCGATGCCGCGCTCAAGCTCGTCGCCCGGAGCTACGTATTGATGTTGCATGCCGGTGCGCGGGTAAGCCGCCGCAGCGTCTTCAATCGTCAGAGCTGTTGAAACGGCAGAGGCGCGCTCACGCTTGACCAGTTGATTTACACGCGCGGTTAAGTCTCCGGTTGAAATCACAAGCTGCGGGGTCAGCGGAATCAGCGGCAGCAGGGTCTCGAACGCTTTGAGGCCCTCATGCGCCACCATGCCGAACCGCGAAGCGGGCAGGCTTTCGACATCTCCTTCAAATTGAGTTTGCCAGCCATCCCAGTTGGCGCTCATCCAGGGCACGCCGCCCTTGAGATTTCGCCGGTGCGCCAGCGCATCCATGAACAAATTTGCCGCCGCATAGGCCGCATAGCCCGCGCCGCCGATGATGGCAGAGAGCGACGAGACGAGCAGGCAAAAGTCAACTTTCTTCCCTTCGAGCAGTTGGTCGAGCACCATCAGGCCGTGCGCTTTTGGCCGCAGGTGCGCTTCCAGCAGATGCGTGTCCGTCTCACGAATCGGCTTGAGCCATGACTCGCCGACGAGTCCCGCCGCGTGAATCACCCCGTCGAAATCTCCAAAACGTTCGCACGCCTCAAGCATCATAGCTTGCATCTGTTGTTTGTCGGCCACATCAGCCTGGGCAATCAGCACCTCGGCCCCGCAAGCTTCCATGGCGCGGATAGCTCGCAATTTCTGCGAGACGCTATCCTCCGGCGTTGCTGTCGTCAGCCATTGCTCCCAGTCTTCTCTGGCAGGCAAGGCCGAACGACTGACCAGCACCAGTTTCGCGCGCACTGTGCTGGCGAGGTGACTGGCGAGGAGCAACCCTATATTTCCCAGGCCGCCCGTTATGAGATACGCGCCTCCCTGCTTGAGCCCGGCTCCGGCTTTAGTCTCCACCATCAGGGGCTCAAAGCTTCGCGCCCATTTTTGTAAACCACGATAAGCCACCATCGTCTCGGAATTTTGAGAGAGCAACTCAGCCGTGAGATAAACGCACAGCCTGTCACGCCCGTCTCCCGTGAGGTGGCGGAGTGAAACGTCAACGCTGCGACAGGTAATGTGCGGGTATTCCTGCGGGATGACCAGACAGAGACCTGTCAGCGTGGCTTTTTCAGGACGCAGGGATTCTTCGCCCGTGACCATCTGCATATCATTTGACAGCGCGCAGAGATGCAACGGCGCGGTCAGCTTCAAGTCGTCCAGCGATTGGGTCAGGTACAGCAAGCTGTTGAAACCCGCGTCTTGCAACTCTGCAAAGTCTCCGCCTTCCGACGCCTGCCCCTCGTCGGGCGTCACCGCCCACAGGTGCGCGATCCCGTGCGGGAATTTATCCCGCGTCTGAAGCTCTTTGAAGAGGCTCTCATAATCGCTTCGCCGTCGCGGGTTGATTTCGTAGGCTTGCTCGTCGAGTTGACGAAAATGCTCTCCGCTTTGCACCGTCACCACGTCGAGCGATTTCTGCTTCAACCCGTACGCCACTCGCGCGCCCACTCCACATTCATCAAGAAATACGAGCCAGCGTTGCAACTCTATCAAGTCAGGCATCGCGGGCGGTAAGGTTTGTTTCCAGACCGGCAGATAAAACCAGTCCTGGACATTCGGATTGCGCTGGAGAGTTGTCGAGCGAAGAGGCGTCGCTTCAGTCTTGTCAGCCGGAGCAATCCAGTAACGCTGGCGCTCGAACGGATAGGTCGGGAGCGAGACACGAAGCCGCTTCTGCGTGCCATAGAAGCCATGCCAGTCTGGGGCGACTCCGGCGAGCCACAGTTTGCCGAGGGTTTCGAGCAGCAGGGCGAGGTCTGAAGTTGTTTGCTCCGGATGACGCAGCGAATTGAGCACGGTGCGCTCGTTGGCCGTGGCGAAGTGCCGCCGCGCCAGTGTGCTCAGGGTTCGACCGGGGCCGACCTCCAACAGCAGTTGATCCTGCTGCTTCAACAGTTCACGCAGATTCTCAGAGAAGCGCACGGGCTGACGTAAGTGCTGCGCCCAGTAAACAGGACTCGTCGCCTCTTCCGGCTTGATCCATGTTCCCGTCAGATTGGATAAGTATGGGATGCGTGGCGAACTCAGCTTGAGCTTGCTGACGGCTGCGGTGAAGTCCGGCAGAGCAGGCTCCATCATCGCGGAATGAAAAGCGTGCGAGGTTTGCAAACGGCGGCATTCGATGTCCCGCTCAAGCATCTGACGCGCGAAAGACTCGACGGCTTGAGCCTCACCTGAGACGACGCAATGAGCCGGTGCGTTAATTCCCGCCAGCGACAAACCTTCACTTAACAGGGGGCGCACTTCGGCTGCGGCGAGTGGAATTGCCAGCATCAGCCCTGTCGGCAACTGCTGCATCAAACGACCCCTCAGCGCAACCAGATGCAGAGCATCTTCGAGCGTGAAGACTCCGGCCAGGTGCGCCGCCACGTATTCGCCCAGACTGTGCCCGACCATCGCCTGCGGGCGCACGCCCCACGACATCCATAATTTGGCGGTCGCATACTCGACCACAAAAAGCGCAGCCTGTGCAACTGCCGTCTGATTGATTCTACGCGTCGCCTCTTCAAGCTCAAGTTCGGCAGAGCCGGGATAGAGAACTGTTCGCAGGTCAAAGCCCAAATCCGATTTGAGCAATTCCGCACAGCGATCAATTTCCAGCCGAAACGGAGCCTCCTGCTCATAGAGTCCCCGCGCCATGTTCACGTACTGCGAACCTTGACCGGGAAACATGAATACTATCTCGGGCGATTTCTCCGCACAGACGCCTGTGAATAGCTGTTGCGGGTTACGCTCTGCGAGCGCGCGTGCGGCCTCTTGCATCCCCCGGCAAACAACCACGCGCCGGTGGCTGAAAGCCTTGCGCCCGGTGTGCAGTGTATAAGCGACATCGGCCAGATTGCCGCACACAGTTTGTTCCAAGTGCTGAGCGAGATTCGCGGTGACTACATCGAGAGCCGTGTCGGTTCGCGCCGAAAGCGAAATCAGTTGATACGGGCGCGCATCTCCTGAAGGCTGAACGGCGGGCGCTTCCTCAAGTATGACATGTGCATTCGTCCCTCCCATCCCGAAGGAACTGACCGCAGCCCGTCGCGGCGCTGCGGCATTGGCCTTCCATTCTGCCAGCGAGGCGTTGACATAAAAGGGGCTGCCGTCAAAATCAATCGCCGGGTTAGGACTGGTGAAATGAAGGCTCGGCGGGAGCTGAGCGTGTTGCAGCGACAACACGCTTTTGATGAGTCCGGCCACGCCCGCCGCCGTATCCAAATGTCCGATATTTGTTTTCACTGACCCGATGGCGCAGAATCCTTTTTTCTCCGTGCGTGTGCGAAACGCCTGCGTCAGGGCTGCGACTTCGATGGGATCGCCGAGCGCAGTCCCGGTGCCATGCGTCTCGATGTAGGTGATGGTTTCAGGATCAATGCCTGCAATCGCCTGTGCGGCTTCGATGACTTCGGCCTGTCCGTCTACGCTTGGGGCGGTGAAGCCCACCTTCTGCGCGCCGTCGTTATTGATCGCCGAGCCTTTGATGACGGCGCAGATATTGTCACCGTCGGCCAGCGCCTCATCCAGCCTTTTCAAGACCACGATGCCGACGCCGTTGCCGCCGATGACTCCTTGCGCCTGTGCGTCGAAAGCGCGGCAATGTCCGTCCGGCGAAGCCACCCCGCCTTCATGGTAGACGTAGCCTTTGATTTCCGGTATCCGAATGGTCACGCCCCCGGCCAGCGCCACGTCGCATTGATAACTGAGCAAGCTCTGGCAGGCCAGATGCACAGCCACGAGCGAGGTCGAGCAGGCCGTCTGGATGCCGATGCCCGGCCCCTTTAAATTCAGTTTATAAGAGACGCGCGTCGCCAGAAAATCCTTATCGTTGTGAATGATGAACTGATACGGATTCAGCGAGCCTGCCAGTTCGGGATTCGAGAGGATATTGTTAAGCAGATAAGTATTGATTCCGCTTCCGGCATACACGCCGATAGCGCCCGGATAGGTCTCCGGAATATACCCCGCACGCTCCAATGCTTCCCATGCGCATTCCAGAAAGAGGCGCTGCTGTGGATCCATCAGTTCCGCATCTCGTGGAGAGAAGCCGAAAAAGTTGGCGTCGAAGAGGTCTACGTCCCGCAGCACGGCTGTGGCCTTCACGTAGTCCGGGCGGCGCAACTCCGATTCATTGACGCCCGCCGCGCGCAACTCTTCATCGGAAAAGAAGGAGATCGACTCCACGCCGTCGCACAGATTTTTCCAGTATTCCTCAATCGTTCGCGCACCGGGAAAACGACAACTCATGCCGACGACGGCGATGTCAATTCCAATGGTTTCCATGTTCTCTTCGGCGTCGAAGGTTGTCATGCCTGTTTCTTCCTCCGCGCAAGCTGCTTCTGACGCTCAAGCGCGGCTCGTTGCTTCTGCGCCCGGTCGAGACTCTGCCGGACTGCCGGTGGCTCGTCCTCTTCGTCACTCAAATATCTGGCGAGCGCGCTGACGGTCGGATATTTGAAGAGGCTCATCAGCGACAACTCTCTGTCCAGACGCGCTTGCAGTCTGCCATGCACCTTGAGCATGAGCAGCGAATGTCCGCCGAGATCAAAGAAGTTGTCATGAGTCCCGACGCGCTCGACGCGCAACGCCTCTTGCCAGATCGCTGATAGTTCGCGCTCGATGTCTGTTTGCGGCCCGACGAACTCCGCCGCCAGTTGCAGACGGGAGCCGTCAGGAGCGGGCAACGCCTTTCTGTCAATCTTGCCGCTCGGAGTGAGGGGGAAATTCTTGAGCACAAGGAACACGGACGGAATCATGTACGCGGGCAGCTTCTCTTTTAAGTAGCCGCGAAGTTGCTCGACCGTCAGCGGCTGACCGTCAGTCACGACGTAAGCTATCAAGCGTTTTTCACCGGGCGTGTCCTCGCGCGTCACGACCACATTTTGACGCACGGACGGATGCCCGTTGAGGACGCTCTCAATCTCTTCCAACTCAATGCGAAAGCCACGCACTTTGACCTGAAAGTCCATCCTCCCCAGAAACTCTATGTCACCTTCGGGCAGGTAACGGACAAGGTCGCCCGTCCGGTAGAGCCGCGCGCCCGGCTCTCTGCTAAAGGGATGCGGGACGAACTTTTCCGCCGTCAACGCCGGACGATTGTGGTATCCGCGAGCCAGTCCCGCGCCCCCGATGTACAACTCTCCCGGCACGCCCACCGGCACGGGGTTTCCCCGGCGATCAAGGATATAAATTTCCATGTTCGCAATCGGGCGACCAATTGATGGCGCTCTTCTCTCATCGCTTGCTTCGCATTTCCTCAGAGAGGCGCAGACAGTAGATTCCGTCGGCCCATAAGCATTGAAAAAGCTGCGCCCCGGAGACCAGCGCGCCACGATTTCGGATGAGCAACTCTCGCCCGCAGAGATGAGCGTTTGCAAATCGGGCAGGGCGGTCACGGGCAAAGCGGACAACACGGAGGGCGGCAAGGTCGCGATGGTGATGGCCTGCTCACGCAATATCTGAAGGAGGTTCTCCCCGTCCAGAAAATCCGTCTCGCGCCGCGCCATGCACAGCGTAGCTCCCGTCAGCAATGCCATCACCGTTTCCCACACGGAAGCATCGAAACTGAAAGATGAGAATTGCAGCACACGGCTGCCCTGGCCGATGCCGAAGGCTTGCACCTGTGCGGCGGCAAGATTGCACAATCCCTGATGACCTAGCTGAACACCCTTCGGCCTGGCGGTCGAACCGGAGGTGTAAATCATATATGCAAGGTTATCTGGCCGGGTGAGATTCACAGGGTTATGCTCAGCCTCACCGGCCAGTTTTTCGCCATCGGTATCGAGACACACGATTTGATGGAGGCGCGACGGCAAGCTGTCGAGCAGCCGCTCCTGCGTCAGTAAGATTGGCAGGCGCGCGTCTTCCATCATGAAGGCCAGACGCTCGATGGGGTAGGACGCATCCAGAGGCAGGTATGCGCCACCGGCTTTAAGCGTGCCGAGGATGCCGACAGCCATCTCTGCCGAGCTATCGACACAAATTCCCACCACCACTTCCGGGCCGACTCCAAGCCGTCGCAGGTAATGCGCCAACCTGTTGCTGCGCCGGTTCAACTCTCCGTAAGTCAGCGTCTCATCTCCACAGATAAGCGCGACCTTATCAGGCTGACGCTCGACCAGCTCCTCGAAGATTTGATGAGCGCAGCGATCAAACGCATATGGCATCTGCGTCCGGTTCAACTCCACGAGGATAAGTTCGCGTTCATCTGCGCTGAGCAGCGGAAGCTGTGAAAGGGTTCTTTCAGGAGTCGCCGCGACGCCTGTCGCCAGCGCCTGAAAATGGTTCAACATCCTCGATGCCGTCTCATGCTCGAAGAGGTCTGTGTTGTATTCCACCGTCAACTGCAACTCGTCATCTGTGACCGTCACATCCAACGTCAGGTCGAATTTCGACAGCTTATCCGGAGGGTCTAACAATTCCACCTCCAGTTCGGGCAGTCTCCATACTTCGAGCGATTCCTGAAAAGTAAACATCACTTGAAACAACGGCGAATGACTCAGATTCCGCTCCGGTTGGAGGGCTTGCACCAGTTGTTCAAAAGGCATGTCCTGATGCTCATAAGCCTGCAAAGCGACGGCGCGCACTTGTCGCAACAGCTCAAGAAAAGTCTGGTCGCCAGCCAGCTCAGCCCGCATCACCAGCGTATTGACGAAGAAGCCGATTAAGCCTTCCAGTTCAGGGCGCAGGCGGTTGGCGATGGGCGTGCCGACGAGGAGGTCAGATTGTCCCGTGTAGCGATAGAGAAGCGTTTTAAAGATTGCCAGCAAAGTCATGAACAACGTGACGCCTTCACGTCGGCTCAACTCCTTCAAAGATTCTGTGAGCCGCTTCGAGAGCCTGATCGTTTTTCTGGCACCGGCGAAAGTCTGGACGGCTGGGCGCGGGCGATCAAACGGCAATTGCAAGACCGGAAGCTGGCCGCCCAGTTGTTGCTTCCAAAAGCTCAAGAGCCGGTCGAACGTTTCTCCTTGCAACTGTGCACGCTGCCACCGTGCGAAATCCGCATATTGAATTGGCAGCTCGCCCGGCGCGGACACCTTTCCCGTGGCGTAAGCGCTGTAGAGCGTAGTCAACTCTCCGACGAAGATTGCGAGCGACCAGCCATCGAAGACGATGTGGTGCATCGCAAACAATGCGATGTGCTCATCTTCGTCAAGGCGGAGCAGAGCGGCGCGAAGCAACGGCCCGCACCGGAGGTCGAACGGCTCAAAAGATTTCTCCGCCATCAGTCGCACGGTTTGGCGTGTCCTCTCGGCGGGCGGGAGATGGCTCAGGTCGGTGAGCGGAATCTGCAACGCTCGCGGCGCGGCAATCTCCTGTACAGACTCGCCTCCGCTCATGCCGAAGGTCGTGCGCAGGATGGCGTGTCGCCTGACCAGCTCTGTGAGACTCGATTCCAGCGCTCCGACGTTGAGCGACCCGCGCAGGCGAATGGCTATAGGGGCATTGTAGACGGCGTTCTCCGGTTCCAACTGGTGAAGAAACCAGAGCCGCTCCTGCGCGAACGAGAGCGGAGCGGGGGAACCCGTCTCCTCCCGTCGCGGAATGCTCTCACGCGCGGGCGCAACGTGTCCGCCCCGTTCTTTCATCAGTCGCGCCAACAGCTCGCGCTTCTCAACTGATAAACCGGCAATGCGTTCGGAAAGATTACTCATCTCGTTTGTCGTTTGAACACCAGCGGCTTGAACGATTGATTCAATTCCTGAAGTCGGTCTGAGGCGTCAGCCCAGCAGCGCGTGCTCGCGGCAATCGCTCTCGGCGTGAAGCGGCACGACCGCCGCGTCGTTAATCCGATGCCATTGTTCGAGCACGTAAAGCGTCCAGACAGCGTAGCTATCCATCGTCGAGTAGTCGCGCACGAACGCGCGCAAAGCGTCCGGGTTAAAATAGCCGCGTGAAAGCGATTCATCGGTTAACAAGGTCTGCGTAATCTCTGTTCGCAGTGCGGTCGCCAGCCAGTTTTCGAGCGGGACGGCTAGCTCCTGTTTCCGGCGCATGACGATCTCTTCCGGCAGGTATTTGGCAGCCAGCAGCTTCAAGAGATATTTCTCTTCGCCATTGACGAGTTTGTGACGCACATCAATGCCTGTGACAAAATCCACGACCTTCGCATCCAGTATCGGGCATCTCACCTCGACGGAATGAGCCATTGAAGCGATGTCAATTTTGACGAGCTGCGCGTCTCTCAGCCAGAAGTTGCAATCCACATCCAGCGCACGGTTGAGCCGGCCCCGCAAGCCCGCATTCCCGGCGAATCTTTCCCGCAGGTAGTTGACGGGGAAATGCCCCGGAATCCGTCGGGCAAACTCTTTCGCATAGAGGCGCGACTTCAACGAATCGCGTAAGCCGTCGGTGAGCAGCGATTGATATTCAGTAGCGATATCGCCCCCGGCCTCTTGCAGCAGCCTCGTATCAACTTTCTGTAGCCAATCGTGGCGCGTCGGGAGGGCTGGAAAATCCGCGAAAATTTTATACCGATTATAGCCGCAGAAAATCTCGTCCGAGCCGTCGCCCGTCAGCACCACCGTCACGAACTCGCGCGCCAGACGGTTCATGTGGTAGCACGCGATGGCAGAGGGGAAGGCATACGGCTCGCCGAAGTTCACCAGCAAATGATTAATCACTTCCAATGCCGAATCAGGCGGAATCACGTAATCGTGATGAATAGTTCCGCAATAATCGGAGACCTGCTTGGCGTAGCTCAACTCATTAAAAGTCTTGTCGCGGAAGCCGATGGAAAAAGTGTGAATGGGCTTCTGCAAGAGCCGCGACATGATGGCGACGATGAGGCTCGAATCCAACCCTCCGCTTAACAGTGCGCCCAACGGCACTTCACTGTGCAGGCGCATCTCGACCGCTTCGACCAGCAGTTCTTCGAGCCTTTCGACCAACGCGTCCGTACTCCAATCAGCAGTGCGCTCGGAAAAATCGAAAGCCCAATATCGCTGCTCAGTCCGGCGTCCCTCTTCAAAGATAAGCAGCGTCCCCGGTTGCACCTTGAAGACATCGCTGTAGATGGTGAGCGGAGCCGGAATGATACGGAAACTCAGGAAACGGTCAACCGCTTCGGGGCTGATGCTTTTATTCACTGCCGGATGGCTGGCCAATGAGTTCAGTTCCGATGAGAAGATGACGTTGCCTTCACCGGTCACGTAATAGTTGAGAGGTTTTTTGCCCGCCTGATCTCTGGTCAGGACTAAACGGTCGCGTGTTTCATCGTAGAGGGCGATGGCGAACATGCCGCGCAGTGACTTGACGAATGACAAGCCGACTTTGTCATAGAGATGAACGATAACTTCGGCGTCCGTGTTGGTCTTGAAAGTGTAGCCGTCCCGCTCAAGCTCTGCCCTCAACTCAGGGTAGTTATAAATCTCGCCATTGAAGACGCAGACGACGGTTGAGCGCGCGTTATAGACGGGCTGCGAACCGTTGACGACGCCAATGACTTTTAGACGCCTGATGCCGAAAACACAACGGTCAGAGACGTGTAAGCCGTCCTCGTCCGGCCCGCGATGCACGAGCAGGCGACACATTCTCTTCACGTCTTCCAGCGCTAGCTCTCTGTTGGCGAAGTTGACTTCACCGGCAATTCCACACATGTCCGTTAACCTTTATTTTTTATCAGGAAAGATTTTTTCGCGGCGTCGTGAGCCAGCTCATTGACCGGCACATTGCAAACCTCTATGTCCGCCACGAGTGCAGACTGAATCATCTGGCTGACATCCGGGTTCAGCTTCTTGACAAACCCCTTGATCTGTTCCGCCTTGTGCTTGGTGAACTCAGCCGAGCAAACTCTGATGACGAATCTCTGCGCGTCTTTATAGACCTCGAACCTGCTGCCCGGCAGATACGTGTTGACCGCTTCGCTGATGTCATAGAGGCTGACTTTTTCGCCGTTCTTCAACTCCTGGCCGATACGCCCGATCATTTTTTCAAAGGCGAAAACCGACCGCCCCTTGCACGAGATGGTGGTGAAGCCTTCGATCAGATCGTTGGTCACGAAACGAATCGCCGGAAAGACGGTGCGGGCGGTCGAAGTCAGAATCAGAATTTCGGCAGCGCCTGCTTCGATGCCGTCTTCGTAGAGGGCTGCGGGTTTGATGGCTTCTGCAATGATGTGGTCATCCAGATGGTACAACCCGCAATCGAAACACTCATACGCGATGGAGCCGACTTCGATGCTCCCGACGATGTCCATGAGGTCGTTTTTGCCAAGCCCGAAATATTCGATAATATGATTCTTCCATGCGCGTGAAGCGACATCGCCCACCACGATAATCTTGCGCGGCCTGAAAGAGGCGGGGCCTGCGTGAATAATGCTTTCGAGAATCATGGGCATCGTGAAGAGCACGTCCGGGCGATATGCTTCGAGCAGTTCGATGTGCTCCTGTACCGGCTTGCGAAAATCAATGTGAAAATTTTCCAGACCCAGATTCTGAAATATTTCGGCGGCAGAGGAAGCAGCATGTCCGGTACCTAAATCCGCGCAGGCGACCCGGCAATCGGAAGTGATGAAGCCTGAGAAGATTTTCGTTCGTTGCTGCACATACCGGTCATGGTCTGCATCGGAATAGAGAATCCTCTTGCGCGCGCCGCTTGAGGTGCCGGAGGTGAGGTACGATTGGCACTGGCTCAGCTCAGGATAGTTGACGCCGTAGTAATGCTCGTTGAGCAGAGATTCGTCAACATAAAACAGACTTTCCGGATCGTGATTCCGATCATAGCCGCAGGCGGCGACCTGTTCGTCATACCAGCGGAAACGGCTGCGAACGCAGGAGACGATCTGTTCTATCTCAACTCTGAAATCGCGGATGCTCGCCATCGTTTTCCCTCATCCTTTTAGTTTCCGGTCAATCGCTGCGCCTCTTCGTCAGAAAGCTGTTCCAAAGCTTCAAGCATCGCTTCTATTCCCTGCTCGCCCTGCTCGACCAACCGGGTCTCGATGATCTTGTTCGCCAATCCGGCGATGGTGGGCGCTTCAAAAATGCAACGCAAAGGCAGGTCTAAGTTGAACGCCTCACGCGCGGCGAGAATCAGTTGTGTAGCCAGGAGAGAATGCCCGCCCAGCTCAAAGAAGTTGTCGTGCCGCCCGGCACGCTCTACTTTTAAGAGCCGTTCCCAGGTTCGTGCCAACTCTTCTTCGATAGAGGTTTGCGGAGCTTCATAAGGCTTTCCGGTGGCGAGGCTATGTTGCGAGGGCGCGGGCAATCCCTGCTTGTTCACTTTCCCGTTCGGCGTCAGAGGCAGCGCATCCAGAACCACGAAGGCTGACGGAATCATGTACCAGGGCATCTTCTCCATGAGAAACTCTCTGATTTCATCAACGGCGGATGGCTCTTCTGCGCGCAGCACCAGATAAGCCGTCAAACGCTTGTCGCCCGGCGCGTCTTCTCGCGCAATGACCACGGCCTCTTTCACCAGCCGACACTCTCCAAGTGTTGCTTCAATCTCTCCGAGTTCGATACGGAAGCCGCGAATCTTGACCTGGTCATCAATCCGACCGAGAAACTCGATTGTTCCGTCGGGGAAGTAGCGAGCTAAATCCGCCGTCCGGTAGAGACGTGCGCCCGGTGTCCGGCTAAAGGGATGCGGGACGAACTTCTCTGCCGTGAGGGCGGGTTGCCGGTGGTATCCACGCGCCAGCCCTGCTCCCCCGACGAAGATTTCGCCGGGCACGCCGACCGGCACGGGATGAAGCTCTGGATTAAGAATGTAAATCTGCACGTTGGCGAGGGGTCGCCCGATGGTCGGGCGCGCGGGAAAGTCTTTGACCCGACAGACCGCAGCATTGACCGTGCATTCCGTAGGGCCGTACACATTGAAGACATCCGGCGGCGGGCTGTGCGCCAGAGTTTGCCAGAGCTGCTCGTCAATGGCCTCGCCGCCGACCAAAGCCAAACGCGGAGGAGCGCCGTTGAGTTTGAACAATCCCGCTTCAATCAGCAATCTCAGTTGTGACGGCGTGAAATCGAGCACATCCATTTCGTACTGCTCAAGATAGGCCAGCAGCTTCGCCGGGTCTTGCCGCAGTTCTTCTCCCCAGACGTGAATCGTGTGGCCGTAGAGCAGCAACATCATTCGCTCGACGCAACCGTCAAAAGCGAGCGGAGCATTGAGGCTGACCTGTAGTTGTTCCCCTGCGTACTCTTTATAGATTGCCAGTTGATGCGCCCGCGCGAGGTTGACGGCTGAGCGATGGCGAATCATGACGCCTTTGGGTTTGCCGGTCGAGCCGGACGTGTAGATGACGTAAGCCAGATTGGCGTCCTCAACCTCACCCGCCGGATGAGCTTCGCTTTCGCCCGCGATGGCTGGCCAGTCCGTCTCGAAGCAGATGACTTGCGCTTCGGTTGTGGGCAGCAGATCGAGCAGCGAGCTTTGCGTTAACAGCACGGGCACGCGCGCATCTTCGAGCATGTAGGCGAGACGCTCTTTCGGATAAGCGGGGTCAAGCGGCACGTACGCGCCACCGGCTTTGAGGATGCCCAGCACTCCTACAATCATCTCCCACGAACGTTGGACGCAGAGGCCAACCAGCACTTCAGGCCCGACTCCGAGACGCCGCAAGTAGGCCGCCAGTTGATTAGCCCTGCGATTCAATTCGTCGTAAGTCAACCTATCATTTTCGGAGATGACCGCGAGGCGCTCCGGCGTCCGCTCCACCTGCGCTTCAAACAAGCGGTGAAGACAAGCGTCGCCCTCGACCTGAGTGCGCGTGTCGTTCCATTCGACCAGCACCTGCCGCTGCTCTTCCACGCTCATCAACGGCAGCCCGGCTAAACTTTGTCCGGCATCGGTCACGATGCCTTCGAGCAAGGTCAGATAGTTGCTCGCCAGGCGAACGATAGTTGCGCGGTCGAAGAGGTCTGTATTGTAAGGGAGCGAGGCGAAGATGGAAGCGCCCGTTTCTACCAGCAGCAGCGTCAGGTCAACCTGCGAAACCTGCTCTTTCAGCCAAAACGGCTTCAGTTCCAAACCGCCTCTCTGCATTCGCGCCTCGCCGTCGCCGAGCAGCAATAGCTCGACAGGCGAGGCCGTCCCCGGCTCGCCGCTCATTGCGCCCGCGCGCCACGGGCGCTGTAGAATAAACATCACATCAGTCAGCGGCGAACGGCTCGCGTCGCGCACCGGCTGAAGCTTTTCGACCAGTAGGGTGAAGGGATAATCCAGATGATCGAGCGCGCCGAGCACCGTCTGCCGCACCTGACGCAGAAACTCTCTGAAGCTCTGGTCGCCATCGAGTCCGGCACGCAGCACGACCGGATTAACGAAATAACCGACGACCCCCTCGAACTCTGCGCGGCTCCGGCTGCCGGCAGGCGAGCCGACGAGAATGTCTCGCTGACCCGTGTAGCGGTAGAGCAGAACGTAAAAGGCTGCCAGCAGCGTCATGTACAGCGTCACGCCTTCGGCTCTGGCTAAGGCTCTGAGCCGCCGCGTCAGTTCTTCGCCCAGTTGAAAAGTGTGTACGTCTCCGTGATAAGTCTGCACGGGTGGGCGAGGCCGGTCGGCAGGCAGGTGGAGGATCGGTAATTCTCCGGCCAGATGTTCCCGCCAGTAAGCAGAAAGTCTTTCCCCCTGCTCACCGGCGACCAAATCCGACTGCCAGCGAATATAGTCCGCGTACTGCGCTTTCAACTCCGGCAGCTTGGCCGGCGTGCCTTCCACCTGCGCCGGATAGAGCTCCAGCACCTCGTTCATCAGTGTGACCACTGAAGGCAGGTCTGCGGCAATGTGATGAACGGTCAACAGCAGGACGTGCTCGGTGGCTGTGCGGTTGAACAGATGCACACGCAACAAGCGTCCTTCTTCAAGCGCGAACGGACGGTGTGCAGCCTCCGTCACTTGCCTGCTCAACTCTTCGTCGCTCAACGCGGAAGCATCTTGCACTTCAAAGCTGACGGGCTGGTGATGCTGTGCCTGCTGTAACGGTAAGCCATCTGCCGCGCGGTACGCCGTGCGGAGCGAGGGATGTCTGTCCACGAGCGACTGGAAAGAGCGCTGCAAAGCAGGCACGTCCAGTTCAGAGCAGATGCGCCACGCGTACATCAAATTGTAGGCGGCGCTCAGGGGAGCAAGCTGGTTGACGAACCAGAGCGATTGCTGCCCGTGCGAGAGCGGATGCCAGGCGTTTTCCCGGCTCGCCTTCCGGCGCAGCAACTCGGCCAGCTTAGCTCGCTTTTCCCCGGCGGAGAGTCCCGCTAAAGCGTCCACGACCTTGCTCATTCCGTAATCTCCTCTTCGGTCATCATCTGGCCGAGCAGCCTCTCGACTTCATCATCTGAGAGCTCGTCGAGCTTCGCCATGAGGGAAGCTGTCTCATCATCTCCCGGCGCGGAAGTTGAGGCGGCGGGTGCATTCGTTGCGGATGAAAGACGCTGCGCCAGCTCGTCTGCCAGTTGAACGATATTGGCATCCTGTAAGAGCAAGGCCAGAGGCAGCGTGGCCCCCAGACTGCTTTCAATGTTCTGCTTAATCTCAACCGCCAGCAGCGAATCGAGTCCGAGGTAGCTCAAAGGAAGCTCTATATCCAACCGGGACGGGGCGGCATCAAGTGAACGCGCAATCTGCTCGCGTAGAAAGACCTCAAGCAGACGCCGCCGCTCGTCTGCGTCGGCAGCGGCCAGGATGACCTCGCGTGTCGGGCGCGTCGCGGCCAGCCTTGCCTCCAATCCCTGCGAGTGGTCTATGCCGTCGGCATCCGTTTGTCGCTCGACGGCGCGAAGCTTTCCGGTCACATGCCACAGCCATGAGTCCTGCGGCTCGGCGCGGCAACTATGGATATGAAATGTGGCCTCGCCGCTCTGACCGGAAATCAAAGTCGTCTGAATCATTCTCGTTTCGCCTGCTCTCACCGGCAACACGCTTTTCAGCTCGACCTCTTGCACCAGCCACATCCGCATCCCGAAGACCTCGCTGGCGGCGGCTCGCGCCATCTCGGCGAATATCGCGGCGTGAGGATTCTCGCCGTCTGCGGGTTGAGCGCGGAGCAGTTTTTCCAAACCCTGCGGGTCGAGTTCGAGTTCCCAGAAATGATGGCCGGGAAAGTGTGCGAACTGCGAGTGCCTGCCGGGCAGAGGATGTGTGTGCGTCCCGGCGCGTGCCTGTCCGCTCTGCGCGGAAGCAAGGTCTGTCTCGCCTTCTTCGTCAAGCCAGTAACGCTCTCTTTGAAATGGATAGAGCGGCAGCCGCACCAACTTGCCGCTGCTCTCATGAGCTATGTTGCCCCATTCCAACCCGCGTCCCTGCGTGTATAAAACGCTCGCGGCCTTGAGCATGGTTTCTCTCGCCGGGCTGTCGTAATCAAGAGAGGCGAGCACCGCTTCATCACGGTGATACTCCCGCAGACATTGCGCCAGCATTTTTGCATCCGTAGATTGCGCGCCCATCTGCAAGAAGGTGACTTGCCTTTTGGAGACGAGAGCTTCAAGGCCGCTCATCTCGCTCTCAGCGTTTCGCATCTGCGTGCCAGTGTCTGCAAGCTTTACAATCTCTTTTCCCGTGTGCAGGGAGATGGCCGGGAGCGTCGCCGGATGAACGTCTATATCTTTCAACAGAGACTCGGCTTCAAAGTCTGTGCGAGGCTTCAAAACGCAGGGCGCGACATTGTCTGCGGCAAGATTCGCAGCAACGGCTGCGCCTGTGAATTCCCGCCAGCGTGCGGCATGGCGCAGGATGACGCGCAAGCCATCCTTCAAACTGAGGCTACCGGCCAGATGCGCGGCTGCGATCTCTCCCGCGCCGTCCCCGGCGACAGCCTCAGGCTCCGCTCCCCAAGAGCACCAAAGAGAGGCCAGCGCCACTTGAAAAGCGAAATAGCCTGCCAGTTCAAGCTCCGACCGCTCGCGGCGAGCGTGCGCTTTAGGGTCGAGCCACTCCGGTAATAAATTTTTGCCGGTCAGGTCTCGCAGCAATACGTCACACTGTTCGACGACGGCGCGGAAAAGCTTCTCCCCGGCGTATAATTCGCGGAGCCACATCCGCCAGCAATCTTCATAATCCGCGAACACAAAGGCCAGTGTGTTACGTCTCGCCGCCATCCTGCGACCATTGAAGACCTGAGCCGACTTGTCTCCGCGCGCGAATGCCTGCAAGCTCTCGCCGCACTCTTCACGCGTGCGCGCCACCAGTGCCAGACGAAAATCGTGGTGGCTGCGGCGTAGGCTGGCCGTATGACAAATATCCGCCAGCGATTGTGCGGGGTTGTCTTTCAAGTGTGTGCTGTAGGAAGCGGCGAGGCATTGCAAGGCGAGCTGGTTATGTGCCGAGAGCGGAAGCAAACGGGCTTCACTTTCTTCCACGCTCGCGCCAATCTCCGTTGCGCGTCGTTGTTCCAGGCGTATCCCCGGAGACTCTTCGAGCACGATATGCGCATTCGTTCCGACCAGCCCGAAGGAGTTCACACCGGCGCGCGCCGGACTGGCGGCGTCAGGCCAGGGCTCGAAAGTTTGCTGCACACACAGTCGAAGCTGTTTGAAAGCGATGTACGGGTGCGGCTGTTGAAAATGAATCGTGGGGGTCAGTTCATGATGGTCGAGCATCAAAGCAACTTTGATGAGGCTGGCAATGCCCGAAGCCGATTCCAGATGTCCGAGGTTGGTCTTGACCGAGCCGATCCGGCACAGCAGGTCTGCCGGGCGTTCGCTGCCGAGGACGGTTGCCAGCGCAGTCGCTTCGATGGAATCGGCCAGCGGCGTCCCCGTGCCATGTGCTTCAACATACTGTACGCTGCCCGGCGAAATGCCCGCCTGCCGGTAAGCCTCCGTCATGACCGAAATCTGTCCCCAACGACTCGGCGCTGTAATCCCGTTGCTGCGTCCGTCCTGATTGACCGCGCTGCCGCGAATCACGGCGTAAATGTCATCCCCGTCAGCCAGAGCTTGCGAGAGGAGTTTGAGCACGACGACCCCCGCGCCTTCGCCTCGCACCAGCCCGTCGGCTCTGGCATCGAAGGTTTTGCAACGACCGTCAGCGGCCAGCAACCCTGACTTGGCGTAGAAAATGTCCATCGCCGGACGGAGCATGATATTGACGCCGCCGACCAGCGCGACGGGCGCAGACTCGCCGCTCCGTAGGCTCTGGCAGGCGAGATGGACTGCGACCAGTGATGATGAGCAGAGCGTGTTGACCACCATGCTCGGCCCACGCAGGTCAAAGGTATACGAGATGCGATTGGCAGCCACTGCCGAGGAGCTGCCCACGCCGAGATGCGCGTCAATGAGAGCGAGCTTGCTCAACTGGACATGAGCATACTCTTCGTTCATCACGCCCATGAAGACGCCCGTCATCGTCTCCGCAAGCTGCTCCACGCTCTGCCCGGCATCTTCGAGCGCCTCCCATGCGACTTCTAGAAGCAGTCTTTGCTGCGGGTCAATGCGGGCAGCTTCGCGCGGCGAAATCTTGAAGAAGGCGGGGTCGAACATTTCCGGCTGCTTGATGAAACCGCCCCATCGCTTTGCTCCGTGCTCTGCCATTAAAGCTTCGGCGCGGCTGTCCGAGGCAGAGTAACGGCGCGTCGCCGGAGCTTCTGTGACAGCATCCACGCCATCGCGTAACAACTGCCAGAAGGCTTGCGGACTCTCTGCGCCGGGGAAGCGACAACCGATGCCTATGATTGCTATGGACTCCACTTAGACCATCCTCATAACAGCAAGTTTCAAACAGCCCGACGCTTCTGTTGAACCTCGGCTTCGAGATACCGGGCGAGGCTCTCAATCGTGGGATAGTCCCATGCCAGCGTCGGAGGCAGACGCAGGTTGAGCCAGTCCTCCAAGTCAGCCGTGAGGCTGACAGCCGCCAGCGAGCTAAGGCCGTAGCTGGCGAGAGGCTCACGCACGTCTATATCTTCCGGAGCATCCGGCACGGAATCCGCCACTTTGGCAATCAACCAGTCCTGAATCGTTTCGAGGGTGGTGTTCTGCACAGTCGCGTCTGCTTGCTCATCATCGGTCATTAATTTTGTAACCATTTTTTTAGACTCTCTTGTGTATATTTTGCCGCGCTAAAATCTGCCCGGCAGCGTTTTATTGGAAAGCGGCTTTTCCGGTTTCGCTTGTTCCCGCGAGCCGAAAAGGCACCAGGGAAAACATCTGATTCGCTTCATACAAGCGCAAAATTTCCTGTGCACACTTTTCAAAATAGGAGTGAGGCAGCATGGCTAGATCAGGCCGCAACGCCTGCAATAATCTATGGAGCGCGAGGACAAGCCATCGACCGCCTGCGAAGAATTCTCCCAACTGCTCTCGATTGTGCAGCCACATCTGCACGCATGCTCCCGCTCCGTGAAACGCACAATGCTTCTTCGCCTCCGCGAACATCTCCGGCCTTTGCTGCAAGGCATTGCCATAGCCCTCGCCTCTCGCTAACACTCTCGCCCGCTGCCCGCTCACCTCTCCCATCAAGAGTTGGAGCAAGCGGGGCAAGTCCTCTGCCACTTCCTGCTCAAGCTCTCCCTGCTCGACCAGTTGCCGCACCTGTGAGAGGGCTGAGGGCAGACTCTCCAACAGATCGTCCTGCCCGCGATTGGAGAGTTCGAGCAGAGAGGCATCGAAGTCCGGCAAGGTGGCTCGCAGGTCGAACACGCTCGCTAATCGCACACGCGCTTCTTCAGAAAAACTGGCTCCTCTCTTGCGGCTGTACGCATAGAGTTGCCGGAGTTGCTGAATGATGACGCTCAGGTTGACGACCGTGCTGCCGTCGAAGAGGCTCGCAATGGCGTTGTCGCGCAGGAGTTTCTGAAAGATGCCGAAGCAATGGCCTTCGCGCAGGTAATGTCTTGCTCCCAACACGACCGCCAACTCGCTCATCTGCTGCTCGATCCTGACCGGCACTAAGTACTTGGTCACCGCCGACCAGAGGCTC
>DASWRG010000106.1:0-4939 GCA_036403295.1 Pyrinomonadaceae bacterium | reverse complement strand
GCGCTCCCGCCAGCTTCACAGACCCATTCAGTTTGGCTGTATTGTAAAAACAACTTCTTGAGTATAATCCAACTTTCTATAAGCCTGTTGCGCGAGAAGAAAGTCATGTGCTCTCGCATTGGAAGCCTGCGCCCTGAGACTTTGATTCTGACTTTTGTGTGCATCATCAGCTATGACCAGTAGGGGCATTTACGCTTATGAATTCGGTCCTTTTCACTTGAATGTCGCCGAGCGTCTGCTGCTGCGCAATAATCAATTAGTTTCCCTCCCCCCCAAGACTCTCAGTATTCTCCTCTTACTTGTCAGGAAAAAAGGACATCTGGTAGAGAAAGATGAGCTGATGGGTGAAGTCTGGCCGGACAGCATTGTCGAAGATAACAATTTGACTGTGAGCATGTCAGTGCTCAGGAAGGCCCTGGGCGAGAGTCAGGGCAGACATGAATACATTGAAACCATCCCGAGGCGAGGCTATCGCTTCGTCGCGAGCGTCAAAGAGATACAGGATGAAGACGCCGCTCCGCCCAGAGTCATGCACGCAACGACACATGCCGCAGAGGGTAAGCGCCAGCGCATCGAAGAGAGAGAAAAATCAATCGCCGTGCTGCCCTTCAGAATAATTGGCGCCAGGGCTGAGGAGGAGTATTTAGGGGTGGGACTGGCTGATGCTCTCATTACTAAGCTCAGCAATCTGCGGCAACTCGCCGTGAGACCCACCAGCGCGGTCTCCAAATATACAGGTGGCATTCAAGACCCGGTCTCGGTCGGCAGAGAGCTTCAGGTTGACTCAGTGATTGAAGGAACTATCCAGAAGATTGGCAAGAGGTTAAGAGTCACGGTGCAACTTGTGAGTATTCCAGAAGGTTTATCCTTATGGGCCGAAAAGTTTGATGAAAGATTCACGGATATCTTCATCTTAGAAGATTCAATCTCGGAACAGATCATGAGTACGCTGCTACTGAAGCTGACGCATCAAGAAAAGCTTCATTTAGCGAGACAGCACACTAAGAACCCCGAAGCCTACAAGCAGTATCTTAAAGGTCGCTTCTTTTGGAATAAAAGTCGCTTCTTTCGAAATAAACGAGCGGCGCAAGAGTTGAAAAAAAGCATTGAACACTTTGAGCAGGCAATTACGATAGATCGGAACTATGGGCTGGCTTATGCTGGCTTGTCCGATAGCTACATCGTGCTCAGCGCCACCCATCTGCTTCCGCCCAATGATTGTTTGCTACTCGCTAAAAAAGCGGCGCTACAGGCGTTAAAGATAGACGAAACTATTGCTGAAGCACACTGTTCACTGGCCACGGTGCGCACCTTATATGACTGGGATTGGTCAGGGGCCGAACCCGAGTACAAGCGAGCCATTCAACTCAATCCAAATTACATCACGGCTCATCATTGGTATGCAAAATATTTAGCCAAGATGGAGTGCTATCCGGAAGCCATATCCGAAATAGAACGCGCTCTGGAACTCGATCCTCTCTCACTGGTTATTTTCACAGAGCGGGGACGGCTTCTATATTTTGCGCGGCAGTATGACCGAGCTATTGAACAATGCTTAGAGGCGCTCCAGATGGATCCAAACCTTAATTCCGCACACGCTATCTTGGGATTAGCCTATGCCGAAAAGGGAATGTATAAGGAAGCCATCAAACACTCTATCAAGTTACTCAACGCCCTCGGAGACGACATAGAACCCGTGGCATTTGTCGCTTATGTTTATGGGAAGGCAGGCCGGATAGACAAGGCGCGAGAGGTATTTGAGGAGTGGCAGAGCTTGGACAGCTCAAGGCTCATTTCGCCATTTTATATGGCAGTAATTTACACTGGCATGGGAGAGCAAGCTCAAGCTTTAGCCTGGCTGGAAAGAGCTTATGCGGAGCATACTTACTTGCTAACCTATATCAATATTCCCATCTTTGACAGCCTACGCTCAGATCAGAAATATATTGATTTACTGGAGCGTCTAAGTCTCTTATCCTGAAATGGTCATGGGTAGCTCTAGCATTAGGGGATTATATATTTGACGCAGGCCGTTGATCGTCATGACCTGCCCGCGTTTTGATTACCAGCCATGAGATTAGATTCTCACGGTTGTTAAGTCCATTTCTTTTTGCTTGTAAGCTGCATAGAACTCGCTCGGCGTTCGATACTCCAGACTGCTGTGCCGACGCTCCCTGTTGTAATGCCCTCGCCATGTTTCGACTATCACCCTGGCCTCCCGCAGGTGCTTGAACCATTCGACATTCAGACACTCATCTCTCAAGCGACCATTGAAGCTTTCTCCAAACCCATTCTGCCACGGACTGCCCGGCTCGATGTAGGGCGTCTGGATGCCGCCACGCTTTAACCCGTGCGGCAACGAACTCTGATGAGCGGGTAGGTCTGCCTGAGCTACCCGAAAGGCGAAACTTGGCGAAGGTCCGCGCTTGATGCGGAAGCCTTCACGCCTTGCCAAAGCGCTCATCAGCGAGATGTATTGGGCACGTGTGCGCACCAATGTATCGCGCACTATTAAATGCGCCCTGATGTCCCGCTGCCGGTCAGAAGTTCGATGAGCCGGACGATATGCGCCGAGCCGACAAGCTTCACAAAGCGTGCGAGCGTCTCGCTTGCCATGGCGGAAGGAATCAAGTAGATGAAGCGGCAACCGGACGACGGGGAGAGCGGTCCAGCAGAACGTCTGCGATGGCATCGGCGATGGGGAGGCCGGGGCATCGTTCGAGCCAGAAGAATTCGCCGACGGGGTTGATCTCAAGAAAGATGTATCGCTCGTCGGGCGTGACGATGATGTCAATCGCGCCATAGTTTAAAACGAAACGATCCATCAAGCTCAGGATTTTTTCTTCGACCTCACGCGGCAGCTCGTAAGGCTGCCAGTCCCGAACCATGCGGAGGCCGTCACGCCTCCAGTCGTGCGCGGCGCGCACTGAGGACTGCGAATCTATAGAGGCTGACATGACGCGATTCCCCACCACCGTCGTGCGAAGCTCAAGGGCTTTCGGAATCATCTCCTGAAACGTCATCGGGCAGAGGCTCAGGCCGGAGAGGTCTGTGAGGTCTTCGGGCTTCACCGGATTGGTGAAGACGACCAGCTCTCGTCCTTCCTCGTAAACCGCAAAGGACGAGAGCATCTTGGTCACTATCCCGTTCTCGCAACTCTCTGCGAAGGCGCGGACTGTCGTCGGGTCGTTCGTCGTCAGCGTGCGCGGGGTTTCCAGGCCGAGTTCGCGCGCCACCTGTAACTGTAGCTGCTTGTTTTCGGCATGACGAATGTGCTGCACGTCGTCCATGCGAAATGCTTTGAGGCTGGCGAGCATGCCCTGTGCGGCGGCGCGAGTTTCACCCAGAGAGGCGTGGCGCAGTTGCTTGTCGAGCGTTATGGGTAGTTGCGCGCCGAAGTTGAGACGGCGATGCCAGATCGCCTCGACCGCGCGCAGATCAAATTCGCCTTCGTCGTTCGTGAGCGTTAGGCACTCGTCGTCGCCTTTTCCGTAGTAGGCCGAGAGACGCACTTCGGTCGGGTAACGGTCGGTGTCGAAGCGAATTACTTCACCGCCCTTGCGCGCGACGGCTTCGGTGACCATCGAGACGCTCTCGTTATCGTCGCTGCGTGTGATGATAAGGACAGTCATTGCGGTTCCGGTTTAGTTTCTGCGGGAAGTAGCAACGCGCGGGCGATGGCATCGGAGATAGGCAGGCCGAGGTCGCGTTCGAGCATGCCCCACTCGCCGCCGGGATTGACTTCAAGAAAAACATACTCGCCCGCCGGAGTGCAGATCATATCAATCGCGCCGAAGACAAGTCCCAACTCTGACATCAAAGTGTGCAAGCTACTTGAGACTTCGACGGGAAGCTCTGCCTTCTGCCAGCGGCACTCTTCCGGCGCGGCTTGTCGCCAATCCGTTTGCCCGCGCAAAGTGCCGCTCGCGTCAATCGCGCCCGTGAAGGTTTCGCCCGCCACCCACACGATGCGCAACTCGCGCTCTTTAGGAATCAACTCTTGAAAAACCATCGGGCTGTGGCGGAGCGTCTCTGCGCTGGCGAGGTCTTCTTCGCTGACCCGGCTCGTGTACACAAAGAGCGAATCGGCATTCATGCTGACCGTCAGTGGCCGCAGGAGCTTGGCTACCATCCGGCCTTCGGTTTCGGCGAAGAACTGTCGAACCGCTGCCGGGTCGTTGGTGACGAGCGTGCGCGGGATGCGCAGGCCAGCTTGCGCAGCGAGGCGAAGCTGCCTCTGCTTGTTCTCGGCGGCGCGCTCTCGCTGAATGTCGTTGACCCAATGGGAGTCGTGGAGCGCGTCGAAAAATCCTTCGAGCGCGGCGACAGACTCTCTGACGCACATCTCACGAAAACGCTCGTCGAGCTTGGCATCCATCTGCGGCGTCCAGAGCTTGCGCGCCCACACGGCGCGCACCTCTTCAGATGAAATCTGCTTCCCTGCGTCTGTGATGAGATGCGCCGTGCGGTCGTTCCCGGTGCGAGCCGAGAGCTTGATGGAAGTCGGGAAGCGGTCTGTGTCCAAACGAAAAGGGCGTGCGCCACTCCGTGCGAGAGCTTCTGCTACCAGCTCAATGGTGTAGAAATCTGCGCTGTGTGTGAGCAGCAGAACGGCGTCGCGCGATGCTCTTGAAGTCATGCGATTGCAAGCGAGATGCCCAGAGGAGGAGGCTCGCGTCATGGTGTGCGCTGACGAATGCGCTTTCCTAACGAAGCGCGGCCTGCTTCGGTAGCAAGGCCGCGCCGCGCCATCTTTCCGAACATCTTGCGAGTAGGTTAACTTGCGGAGATATTCGCTTGAGCTTAATACTGTTCGAAAAGTTTCCGCCTATTCTCCGGCTCACAGCATGCCATTCTCTGGCGGATAGGGCGTGTCATCGCCGTCTGACGGGTATTTGTTGGTGAATGCCTCGTCCAAATCGGACGGATGCTTCGTCGT
>DASWRG010000105.1:0-4539 GCA_036403295.1 Pyrinomonadaceae bacterium | reverse complement strand
CACGTCATGCGAATCCTCGCGCGTGACAATCGCGTGCTGTGGGTTAACTCAATCGGGTATCGCGCGCCGACCGCTTCAAAGGCCGACATCAGCCGCGCCTTCAAAAAGCTGGCGGCGGTGGCGACGCCGATTCGTGAGCCTGAGAAGAATATTTTCGTCCTCAACCCGCTCGCCATTCCGGCTTACGGCAAGCCGCGCATACGCGATCTGAATCGCAGGCTGCTTCGCTTTCAAGTCCGTCGCGCGATGAAGCAGCTCGGGTTCAAGCATCCTTTGAACTGGGTCTTCAATCCGGCGGCGGCGGTCATCGCGGGCACGCTCGGCGAAGAGAAGGTCATTTATTATTGCGTTGACGAGTACACGGCGTTTTCGGGCGTCTCTTCAAGCTCGCTCGGCGAGCTTGAAGAGGGATTGCTGAGGCGCGCAGACCTCGTCATCGTCTCGGCTGACCTGCTCTATCAATCGAAAGCTCCGTTCAATCCGCACACGGTGATGGTCAGACACGGAGTTGACTACACGCATTTCAGCCGCGCGCTCGATGACGACACGCGCGTGCCCGCAGAGATAGCCGACTTGCCGCGTCCCGTCATCGGCTTCCACGGTTTGATTGCCGATTGGATTGATCTGGATTTGCTGGAAGCAGTGGCAAAGCATTTCTCGCATGGCTCGGTCGTGTTGATCGGCAAAGCGACGACTGATGTTTCGGCTCTCAAAAATCTGCCGAACGTGCATCTCTTAGGACGCAAGCCTTACGCGGAGCTTCCGGCTTACTGCAAAGGCTTCGATGTCGCGCTCAATCCGTTTCGCATTAGTGAGCTGACCTTGAACGCCAATCCTTTGAAGGTGCGCGAGTATTTGGCTGCGGGCTTGCCGGTCGTCTCGACCGCGATTCCCGAAGTCGAAGTTTTGGGGCAGTGTCGAATCGGCAGAAACAAGCAGGAGTTTATACGGGAGATCGAAGCGGCTCTTGACGATGCCGGTCCGAGTCCGGCGCGCAGCCGTGCGATTCGCGCGGAGAGTTGGGAAGCGCGCGTGGATGAGATACGCAAGCATCTGGCAGCCATCGGCTGATTGCCAGGAAAGGGGTCACGCAGATTCGTTTGAGAGCGAAGCTCACATCACACAAATTCTCTTTAGCCATCCTCGTCGGCGCGACCGTGCTGTTTCTGGTTTTGGCGACGGGCGCGGCGCTCACTAAAGCTCCCGAAGCTGACGAGGGATGGTTTGCGAGTCCCGCGCTCAATCTCATCACGAGGGGCTTTATGGGCACGTCCGTCTTAGAGCCTTCAGGGATTCTCACGCGCCAGCTCAAGGGCATCAATCAATATACTTACTGGGTCATGCCTCTGCATCTGGTCGCGCAGGCCGGGTGGTATAAACTTTTCGGCTTCAGCCTGTTCTCCATGCGCACGCTTTCGATCCTGTGGGGACTCGTCGCGCTGGCCGCGTGGTTTCTGATTATCAAAAAACTGACGGGAGAGAGCGCGGCGGCCACGCTCGCGTTCGTGTTCATCGCCTGCGATTACATCTTTATCATGCACGCCGCGTTCGGGCGGATGGACATGATGTGCGCCGCGCTCGGCTTCGCGGCTCTGGCCGCTTACCTCTCTTTGCGCGAGAAGGATTTGAGGCTCGCTCTCTTCGTCAGTCACGTTCTGGTTGTGGCGAGCGGCCTCACACATCCGAACGGAGTGATGGCGTTGGCGGGGCTGATTTTTCTGACGCTCTATTTCGACCGTAGCTCTCTGCGATGGCGTCATCTGCCGTTTGTCGCCGCGCCGTATCTCGTGGGAGCGGTTGCCTGGGGGCTTTACATTCTGCGCAGCCCGGCCTCTTTCGTGAGCCAGTTCGGCGACAACGCGACGGGCAGATTGCCGGGCATCTTCTCTCCCTTACAATCGCTCAAGCTGGAATTCACGGACAAATATTTAGAGGCGTTCGGCTTCGCGTCCTACTCGAACGGACTGGCGCGGCTCAAAATTTTTATTCTGATTGCGTATCTCGTCGGTATCGTCGGCGCGCTCGCAATGCGCGGCCTGCGCCAGCAGAAGGGCGCGCGCGCGTTGCTTATTTTGTGGGCTATCTATTTCGTGATCGAAACTTTTTTCAATCACAAGCTGGTCTTTTATCTGATTCACATCATCCCTTTGTATGCGGCGGTGCTGGCCGTGTGGGTTCACTATTGCTGGTCGAGGCGGGTCGTGCCGGGATGGATTGTGGCGGGCGGCGTCGCCTGTTTGCTGACTTTACAGGTCGGCGCGGTGGCTTACAGGATTAAGCAGAACGACTATCGCGGCAAATATCTTCCGGCGGTTGAGTTTGTGAGAGGGAATTCGACGCCGTCAACGCTCACGATGAGCAGCGCGGAGATGGCTTTCGGCCTCGGCTTCGATCACGTCATTGATGATTTACGGCTCGGCTATTATAGCGGCAAGCGACCCGATTTCGTCGTCGTCGGGACAACATACGAAGGCTTGTTCGGCACACTGCGAACTAAAGAGCCTGTGGTTTACGAGCACGTCCAAAAGCTGCTCACAGAGCAGTGCCGCGTCGCCTACGAGCGCGAGCCGTACAAGATTTATGACTGCCGTTGAGCGTCATCCAAAGCACAACAGACGCGCTCTCATGCGGCGCGTCGGGATTCTGGCAGTGCTGGCTCTCGCTGTGTGGGCTGTCGTCGCGTGGGTCGCGGCTCGCGCTCTCGTCGTGCGGGCGGAGATGCTTCATGCCGAAGCCATCGTCGTGCTCTCAGGCTCTTCGACTTACAGGGAGCGCGCGGACGAGGCGGCGCGGCTTTTTCATGAAGGGCGCGCTCCAAAAATTATTCTGACGAACGACGGCTTGCAGAGCGAGTGGTCGAGCGCGGAGCAGCGCAATCCATTTTACGCTGAGCGCGCGACTCAGGAACTCAGACGCGCAGGAGTTCCGGCTGAGAGCATCGAGACGCTGTCGCCGGTCGTCTCAAGCACCTACGACGAGGCCGCGCTCTTGCGCGAGTATGCGACGACGCGCGGCCTGCATTCCATGCTGGTTGTTACTTCGGCTTATCATTCGCGTCGCGCTTTGTGGACGTTGCGCCGCGTGATGAAGAATGACGGCGTGTTAATCGGTTTGAGCGCGCCGCCGACCGGACAGCAAACGCCGCCGCCCTCGACGTGGTGGTTGCACGCGGGCGGTTGGCGCATGGTCGCGGGCGAATACGTGAAACTGATCTATTACTTTCTGCGTGTGCCCTGAAAATATTTTTCTCTGACATTTCTAAAACGAGTTTGAGGCAAGACGACAAAAGATGGATGTGCATGCAAGCGAAGTGGCGAGCGGGCAGCGTTTCGAGTTCGGCAAGAACTGGGATCGTTTCCTCTCCGTGTTGGACGACTCGCGCATCGCCGAGGCTGAAACCTCGCTCAAGGGGATGCTCGAAGTTGAGAATCTGGCGGGACGCAGCTTTTTAGACATCGGCTGCGGGAGCGGTCTCTTCAGCTTAGCGGCGCGAAGGCTCGGCGCGCGGGTTCAGTCCTTCGATTACGACCCGCAGTCTGTGGCCTGCGCGCGTGAATTGAAGCGGCGTTACTTTCCGCAGGATGACGCCTGGACAATCGCTGAAGGCTCGGCTCTGGATAGAGCTTATCTGTCATCGCTCGGCGAGTTTGAGATTGTGTATTCGTGGGGCGTGCTGCATCATACCGGACAGATGTGGCGTGCGCTTGAGAACGCGCAACTGCCCGTCGCGCAGGGCGGCAAACTGTTCATCGCCATCTATAACAACACGGGCAGCCAGACCGCGCGCTGGAAGTGGATTAAGCGAACTTATAATCGCTTGCCCTCTATCTTGCGTCCGCCGTTCACGCTCGTCGTGACGATTCCGGACGAGGCGAAATCGCTGTTGCGCTCGCTCCTGACTTTGAAGCCGCGCGAGTACGTTCGCACGTGGACTGGCTACGGCTCGGCGCGCGGCATGAGCCGTTGGCGCGACATTGTTGATTGGGTCGGAGGCTATCCTTACGAGACTGCTTATCCCGAAGAGATTTTCGATTTTTACCGCGCCAGGGGATTCGAGCTGACCAGGCTCAAATGCGGCGGCGTCGGCCTCGGCTGCAACGAGTTCGTCTTTACGAAGAGGACTGAGGAACGAAGCCGATGAGCCAGTAACAGGGAAGAAGAGTTTTGAGAAAAGAGTTTTATAAAAGACGACGCGCACAACGTAGACGGCTCATCAAAATCTTCATCGTCGTCGCAGCCGCGTTGCTGCTCGGAGCTGGCTTGATGATCGTCCTCGCGCAGAGGCGTCGGGCAGAGGAACGCCCGCGCCGCGTCTCTTCAAATACCATCGAAGTCAAAAAGGGTCAGGATTTACAGAGCGCGATCAACGTCGCACAACCCGGCGACACCATCGTCCTTGAAGCCGGCGCTTCATTCCCCGGCCCCATCACCCTGCCCAATAAAGCTGGCGCTGCCTTCATCACGATTCAATCCTCAGCTCTAGCCAGCCTCCCACCCGCAGGCCAGAGAGTCTCTCCCTCTCATGCCGCGCTGATGCCC
>DASWRG010000104.1:0-11808 GCA_036403295.1 Pyrinomonadaceae bacterium | reverse complement strand
CGGGGGGCGGCGCGTCACCTTTTTCCGCGCCAGAGAGGAACGCGCACCGTCAACGTCTCGTCGTCGTAGCTCCCGCAGTTTGGAGAGCTACAAAGTACGCTAACATGCGCCAACGGCGAGTGTCAACGCCCTTGATTTCGGAGGCTCAGAACGAAGCCGGGTATTGCAAAATATGACGAAGGAATCTCGCGCAAAGGCGCAAAGAAGAAGACGCCAAGAGTAAGCAGCGCTCAATCCCTTAACGTCTTTCCTTTGCGTCTTTGCGCCTTTGCGGGAAACTTCTTCTGTCTTCGGAGTGTAATGTCTCAGTCACATCCATTAATCCGAGCCGCCATCGAACGGAGTCACGCTGAGATTATCCGCGTGACTCTCAAGCGGAATACTATTGCCCGCGCTTCCAGCATCAGTAGCGGTTAAGGTCACACGGCTGACGCCATCGGAGACTGCCGAGCAATAGACCAGACGAGGTCTGAGATTAATAGCGGCGGCGATTCTGTCCGCCATGTCTCCGACGCTCGGATTACCCGCCAGACTCACCTGAATGTAATTGGTCGCCACCAATATCTGGTCTGTGAATTGGAATCGCCCGTCTCCGACATTGAACGTGCCGTCTTCGTTCGGAATGTCGGACAGGTCTATGTAGCCGACGGCTTGAGTGGCGACGGGCGCACGCGCCGTTGTCGCGGGCGCGATGAACGCAAGTAAGGTGAAAGCGACAACTGTGAGTTTCGGAAGTTTTTTCAAGCGTCTCATGGTGTGCTCCCTTTGTGAGTGGCTCAGGGATTTGAGCGGCGAGAGCATATCACAACTCATCCTGCTGGTAATTGCTTTTCGGTCATGCTGCTGTGAGACAGGCGGAGGAAGCTAAAAAGCCGCAGATGCTTTCGGCTGCGCTCGATGAGCATGTCCGAAAGCGTCTGCGGCTTTAAAGCTTTTCCTGTCTGTGCCCCGCTACAGAATAAAGATGTGCGGCGCAGTGTCTTCCAAACGACTGCTAAAGGTCGTCCCGCTCGCCGTCACCAAAACCACGATAGGCACATCCCCGGCCCCCGCCAGCGCAGTCGGCAGCGTCACGTCTATCTGATAGAAGCCCGGCATCGTCGTCAGCGTGGCGTTGGAAATCGGCGAAGTGGAGGTCGCAGTGCCGGTGATGGTCTGCGACCCGATACGCACCACGATCTGGCTCGCGGCCACGTTCTCGACGCCGGTCAAAATAATTCGCAAGACCGTCGGCGATCTCGGTCGGTGCGGCCTCACTGTAAAGATCGTGAACGGCTCGTGCTGCATGTTAAATGCGTTGATGACCTGCGCTCGCCCGCCCGCGCTGTTGGTCGTGGTGAAGATGTCCGGCTGCGCCGGAACTAACGTCACAGAGCCGCGCAGAATATGGCCTCTGACATTGATGGTCAGAGGATAGCTCGTCCCCGCCGCAATCGCCGTCAGTCCGCGCGGAATGACGAACACGATTCGCTTCGTGCTCACTGAATAAATCCCTGCGGCTGCGTGGTTAACACCCACTGTGACGCCGCCTAATTCAATCGGCAGTGACGGAGCGCGCGCGGTCGAAGCGGCGGAGTTCGGGACTGCCTGCGGCGTGATGATATTACGGTTCGGGAAAGTGACAACCGCCAGCATGCCCGGCGTCAGTCCCGGCACGTTGGTCGGGGTGGTGGGCGTCGGCGTCGGGCTGGGAGACGGGCTTGGAGTCGGCGTCGGACTCGGAGACGGCCCGACGGGTCGCCCGGTCGCTCCGGTAAAATATGATTCCGCGATATTGTTGTCGGAAAGCGTGACGAGCGGAGTCAACAGATAAAAGACTTCGGGCGAACCGTCCGGATTGCCGCCGCCGAGTTCGGTCGAGGCCAGACTGAAACTGATCCTCTTCCGCGAGTTGCTCGCAAACGGTTGCAGCGTGGCGACGAAGAACGCGACGGACGGCACATCCGTGATACGCGTGAAGACCGTCATCGCGCCGAGGGGAAGCGGCACGGCGTAAATTTGTACCGGGCGACTGGAAGCGGGGTTCAATCCTTCGGTCGTGCTCGAAGTTGCCGTGCCGTCCGCGCGTAAGTTGATGCGCGAAGCAAAGACAATCGAACTCGGCGTCAGGCCGACGTAGTCGGTGAAAACCGGAAAGCGTATGACATCGCCGCCAGCCTGCGTGTCATCCGCGCCGCGCGCTCCGACCTTCGTAAACGTGCCCGCCGTCACATTGTACAGAAAGACGGTCGTGCTGGTTTGATTCGCCCCCTGCGGCGTGTTGTTCAAGTCCGCGCTCGATTCAAAGAGAATTTGACTCCCGTCGCGGCTCAGGCGGCGTCCGGTGCTGAACACGTTGACGATGTCGCCCAAGTTCACTCGCGCCGTCCGCGTGGCCTGCTTGCGATTGGCTATCACTCCGGTCGCGGGGTTGATGTCCGCGTAGTAAATCTCCGCGTTGCCGTCCGGGTTATTGCCGGTCGTCTGTCCGGTGTCGGGGATATTCGCGTTCGAGGCGAAAGCCACGCGCACCAGACAGGGCGAGCTGCCCGGCAGACATGTGCCGGACAACGAAGGGTTCGTGCTGAAAACAGGATTGACGACGGTTCCCGAAGTGACGGTCAATTGCGAGAGCGAAAAGGTCGCGCCGGTTCTCGTCCCCGTAAAAATCTCCGAGTTGAGATCGGCATTTGAAGCCGCCGGGGTGACGGTCATATTTCGCGTCGAGACGAAAGAGATGACTGAGCCGTCGTCGTTAATCGTCGGATAGCGATTGTCGTCCGAGAAGGAGGGCGAAATCGGAGGATTGGTGCTTCCGGCCTGCGGCAAAATATCCGCCGGAGTGTTCGTGATGCGCGTGAACGTGCCGAGCGACAGATCAGCGAACGGGGCTTCGGCTCCGCTCGTCAAATCAACTGCCGCGTATGGAGGAATTTGATAGACCCAGATTTCCGTGTTGGCGTCGGCGAGGAGCGCGTCACGGTCTGCGTTCGAGAGATTGTTGGCGTCGAAATTTCCCGGCGTCGAAGTGTTCGTGCCCGCAGGCGTCAGGCTGTTCGCATTAGAAGTAAAGATGACATAGCGTCCGTCGTTGCTAATCATCGGAGTCAGGTTGATGATCTGGACGCGAATGTTGCCGAGGGTCGCGGCGGCGGTCGGGTCAACGAGCCGGTTCTTCGTGTTCGTCAACTGAAAGACGCGCCGTTGTGCGTAGTCAATGAGAAAGATTTCGGAGTTGAAATCGGAGTTGTCCGGATTCAAGCCGAGCGTGGCGTCTTTGGTGCCGATGTCGCCATTGGATTCGACGATCATGAAGCGGCCATCGCCGCTCATGTCATTGGCGTAAGTTTGCCGCGTCGAAGAGGTCAGTTGACTGACGACCGAATCGGTCTGCGCGCTGGCCGAGAGCAATGCGCCGCACGCTAAGATAAGCGCGGCCACAGAAATCGAGAAACGAAAAACTAGCTTCACCGGAGTTCCTCCAAAGGTACGATAACGGATACTGTGCAAAAGAGAGGTCAAAAGGGTTCAATCAAAAACCGCGCGGCGCGCGTGGATGCTGCTCACTTTCGGCGCGACGCACATTCAAAAGGGGGCATTTTAAGCGTAAGGCGCGCACAAGCGCAAGCAGTAGTCTCCTCAAAAGCCGCTTTGACTGCCACAGCCGCGAATCTTATCAAGAACAATCTCAAGAAGTTATGGTTCGGGGGCGCGCCTCTAAAATGCTCAATTCACAATCTATCGGAGCAACCCTTCTGATGCTAAAAACTTAATAATAGTTGGCGGTTAGCAGTGGGCAGTTAAAAACAGTTCTTTTACTGCTTCCTGCTAACTGCCAACTGCGCGCTGATTACCGGAATCGCTGGCCGATCTGCTCTGTCCCGAAAGCTCCGATGCCGTTCAGGCGGAAGCTGAAAACGAAGCGATTTTCATTTCGCAAGCCGACGTTGAAGGTGTAGTTCTGAATCGTGATGGCGCAGCAGTCGAAGGCGTAGCCGAGCGTGACGGTCGAACTGATGAGCGACGAGCTACCCCTGCCCGGTCGGTTCTGAAAGTCGAAGAAGAGCGAGACGCCGCCGAAAAGGCCGCGCTCCGTGTTGCCGATGAAGATGGACGGACTCCACTGCGAGCCTTGCAAAGTTCCCGGCTCAGCCTTGTTCAGATTTCTGAACGGCGAGAGCGACGGCGCGAGATGAATCGCGCGCGTGTAATAGAAGGTTTGAAAAGCTTTGATGAGCGGCAGGTTCAGTCCGAACGAGACGGCCAGATCGCGCAAGCCCCCGCCATGCGTGTCGAGGTCTGTCCGCACATCCGCAAAGAGATTTCGTTGCGGGCGGTAACGCGCCTCGATATTGACGGGCGAGAAGCGGCGCGCCACGCCGCCGTAGGTGAAGGCCGAGAAAGTATTGATCGGATAGAACTGGTTGCGTTGCCCGGCGACTAAAGCTCCGCCGAAATCCGGGTCGAAGAAATATTTGCCGCGCACGGTAATCGAGAGAGCTTCGTAGGGCTGATTGGCGAGCGAATTTCCGGAACCGCTGCGCGCAGACCTTTGCGCCGTGCGGCTCACGCTCTCGGTCGAGCGGCGCGTGAAGAAACGGTTGGTGACGCCGAACTCGATCTCGTTGGTGTTGGCGATGGCGTCCACGTAATCAATGCGGATGATGCGGTCGAAATTCGAGATGCCGTCAATCCTGCGATAAACGATGTACGGCTCGATGGTGTGGCGAAAGAAGAACGAGCCGTCCTTGTGATGAAAGTTGCGGGCGAGGGCGGGCGGCCTCACGTCCAATTCAAACTCGCCGTAGCTGCGGATGATGTCCTGGCTTGAGACGATGCGCGTCAGTGGCACGAGCGAGTTGGAATAGAAAGTGGCTCGCGCGCCCAACATCGCCGTCACAGACCAACCGCCGAAATGAAACGGCACGGAGAAGCGCGGGTGTATGTCAAGACGCTGGACGATGGACGGCGTGAGAATCGGCTCGCCGCCGACCTGACTTCTGAAAAGAGTAATATCCTCGACCGTCTCTTTGCGGCTCACGCCTTCAAGTCCGCCCTCGAATGAAAAGTAGACCGGAATCCTTTCAAAAAATTTAAGCGGAGAAGGCCGCTTGTCGAGCGTGATGCTCGGCAGCTCGCGCGTGCGGATACGCACGTTCGGAATCGAAGTCACCTGCGTGCGCGCCAGAAAGTTAAAGCTGTAGTCTCCCGAATTTTTATTGATGAAAAACTGCGAACGTTCTTCGGGCGAGATGGTCTGCTGAATGGAATCGGAAAAGACCTGACGAAACGCGAGGTTCGAGGTGACGTTGACATCTGCGGCGGCGAGAAAGCCGTTCGGGAAATAATGCACGCCGTCAATATAAAAACTGGACCCGCCCTGATTCGGCGCGTCCGGCCCCTCTTTGTCTCCGAAAATGCGATCCTTGACGGCGTAGAAACCCATGTTCAGAAACGAGCGCGAGTTGGCGCGCGTCCTGAGGTCTGCGCCGATGCCGATGCCGCGCGCCGAGTAAATGTCATTGCGAAAAGTGACATCGGCGGAACGTCCGAGCGTTTGATAATAAGCGTTCGAGAGGCGAAAGCCTTTGCTGCCTGAGCCGCTAAAAGTCGGAGTCAGAAAACCGGACGCGCGGTCTCTGCGCTTGAGTGAGATGGAAGCGAAAGGCAGCCACGCGACCGGAATGTTTTTGACGCGGAACGAAGGATTCTTAAAACGCGCGCGGTCGCCCGTCGTAATCTCGGCGCGCTTGGTCTTAAAGCTCCACTTCGGCACGCTGTCCTCGCAGGCCGTCAGCTCCGCGTTGATGACCACGATCTTATTCGCGCTCACCTTCTCGACGCTGTCGGCGGTGAAGTAAATGACCGTCCCGTCCTGCGTCTGATTGGTAAAGCCCGTCGAGTTGATGAAGTAGCCGAGCTTGGTCGCGTAGTTCCATTCGGCGCGCGAGCCGGTGATGCGCTGCTCGCCCTGATCGAAGACGACGTTGCCTTCGGCCAGCACGCGATTGCTCGCCTCAAAGACCGTCACCTTGTCAGCCTGAAGACGATAGACGCCGATGCGCGCGTCAACATTGCCCTCGTAGATGAAGACGCGCGCGTCCTTCTCGCCCGTCGCCGACGCCTTGTCGGAATGAACCTCAAGCTCTTCGGTTGACTGCGCGCCGGACGCGGTGGGCAGCGTGCGCGGCCTCAGCAATTGATCCGGCGGCGGCGTGAGCGGGTTGACGTTCGGCGTGTCCGTAATCGGATTCGTGACCTGACGGTCAACCGGGTTCGGCTGCTGCGCGCGCGCGGGCGATGCGGCTGTCAGGCAGAACCAGACAGCGCACATCAAGACACACCAACTGCGAAAATTTTTCAGGCGAACACCGGTGCGCAAAAAAGAGACCCAAGACCTCCAGAGGCCAAGTGGAAAGAAGCGCGCTGATGCTAACACGGAAAGGCGAAAAGCAAAAAGCAATCATCCGCTGATGTCGCCAACGGCGATTGACAATATAGCGGAGGGTGAAACCCTCCGAGTTTGAATGTCTCTCAGATGCGACGCTGAAAGTGTCGCACATTCAATGTTCGTCACCTACGGCGACGAGGCGAATCGGTTTGCTTCAATCGTAGCGATGCTCGCTATGCTTTAATGTTCGTCATCTTCGATGACAAGACAGAGGTTTTCTATTTCTCAAACAGCTTCTTAGTTCTGTATCCTGCCTCGCGTGACGGATAAGGAAACTTTGCGTTTGATGCTGGTCGCGGGAGAGCCGTCGGGCGACGCGCATGCGGCGTCGCTCGTGCGTGCGTTACGCGAGAGCGCGCCGCACATTAATTTCGAGCTGTTCGGCTCGACGGGCGCGCAGATGCGAGCCGTCGGCGTCGAAGAGGTCGTGCGCGCAGACGAGCTGGCGATTATGGGAATCGTCGAAGTCGGCAAAGTGCTGCCGAAGTTTTGGAACGCTTTTCAAAAGCTGAAGCGCGCGGCTATCGAACGCAGACCCGACGCGGTGGTTCTGATTGACTGGCCTGAGTTCAACCTGCGACTGGCGCACGCGCTTCATCGCAAAGGCACGCGCGTCATCTATTACATCAGCCCGCAGCTCTGGGCCTGGCGTTCATACCGTGTGCGGAGCATCCGCCGCGACGTAGACCTGCTGCTCTCGATTCTGCCCTTCGAGCCTGAGTGGTACGCCGCGCGCGGCATCACGCATACAAAGTTCGTCGGCCATCCGTTGACGGGCGAGGTGCGCGCAAGATGCGGGCGCGCGGAGTTTTGCGCGCGTCACAAACTGGACGCGACGCGCCCCATCGTCGCGCTCCTGCCCGGCAGCCGTCATAAAGAGATGGAGCGCATCCTGCCGCCGCTGCTCGACGCAGCCGCACAGCTTTCCGTCTCAAAACCGGAAATCCAATTCGTCCTCGCGCTCGCGTCCAATCGCCCGCGCGCCGAAGCCGACGCGATTATCGCAAGGCATGAGAACGCGGCGCAGAGCTTGCTCATTGTGCAGCACGAGACGCGCGAAGCTTTGGCCGCAGCCGACGCGGCGGCGATTGCGAGCGGCACGGCGACGCTCGAAGCCGCGCTCATCGGAACGCCGTTCGTCATCGTTTACAAAGAATCTTTCATCAACTGGCACACGCTCGGTCGCCTCATCCACGCAGAGCATTTCGGCCTCGTCAATCTCATCGCGGGCGAGCGCGTCGTGACCGAACTGATGCAGACGGATTTGACGGGAGCGAAGCTGGCGGCGGAATTGCTCGCGCTGCTTGACAGGGAAAGCAATCAAGCCTTGCGCGCGCGCCTGCACGAGATCACGGCAAGGCTCGGCACAGGCGAAGCATCGAACCGCGCGGCTGAGGCGATCTTAAAGTTCATCAAAGATAAAACGATTAGCTGAGAGCGAGGCTCTGTCTTTCCTTTGCGCCTTTGCGCCTTTGCGTGAGAATTATTCTCACGCAAAGACGCAAAGAAGAGAGTTGAGTTGTCTTACGTTGTGCGTTTCGGACCGACGGTTTGCTGATTGTTGTTGAAGTTGGTCAGACCGAAGCCGTTGAAGTTCTCGTTATATGTAAAGCCGTAGTCGTTGAGCAACTGGATGGCTATCTGTTCACCCAGGAAAACCGACTCCGTGTAATCCGAACGCCAATGCACGCCGCCGATGTTGCGCGCGATGGCGATGTTCGAGCCAAGCTTATTGAGTTCGCTGCCAATCGTCATCAGCCCCGTATCGCCGCCCATGTAATTGCTGAGCGAGAGGCCGTCCGCGTTCGGCTCGACCGGCGTGGCGAAATTGACGAAGGGCTGCGCTTCGTTGAACCAGGCTTTGAGAATCGTGACGCACGCTCCGGCCAGCGTCGCGTGTCCCGCGCCATACGACGGATGAACTGGCGAGCCTTCGGGAAACGCTTGCGGAAGAAAGTATGTGCCGTAAGTGTTAAAGACCGTCGCCGGGCCTCCCGAGAAGCCGACCAGATTGCTTATCTCGTAGGCTTTCTGATTCGTCAAAGTGAAATGCACGCGCGCGGCAAACTCTTCCGGCCTCAGTCGCCTGTGAACCTGCCACTTCTGATACCAGACCGCTTTGTGCGCGCGGACGGAGACTTCGCCCAACAGCGATAAGAGATGCGACGGACCGAACTCGACGAAGTTGTCCTGCTTGCAGTATTGCAAGTAAGGATTGTTCGGATCGAGCGGGACTTCGAGGCCGCCCTGATTGCGCGGCGTCATCATAATCAGAGCCGCGTTGAGATACGCCTGAAAGATGGCGTCGTTATGCACGTACTCCGCGAGGTCGCGGCCACTGCGGACATAACGCTTGACGTTATCGAACGTCGTCGTGGGCGACGGCCAGCAACCGTTCTGCACGTTGAGCCACGAGCCGAAGTTGGTCATAAAATCGTTGACCGAGCCGGGCACCGGACTCTTGATGCGCGGGTCAATCATCTGCGCGCCGTAAGGAATCGGGATCAGAAAGAACTGCGAGAGAAAAGGCCCAATCGTGTCGCCCGGCAATATCCCGCGACTGTACACGCGCGGCGTCACGTGGCTGTTCTCGCGCGGCCCTTTGTAGAGCAGGCCGAACTGGTCTAGATCGTTCGCCGCCTGCTGCACTTTGTTGTTCGATTGATAGTTGATGAAAGGCACGTCGCGCGTCACGGCCTGCCAGTAGTTTTCGATGATCTCGACCGCCTCCTCATTGCTTCTGAACGTGTAAGCTGGCGGAAAAGCGACGGGCGTCGGCCCGCCGATCTGCGGCAAGCGGTTGACGAGTTGATGATAGTCCTTGCCTTCGAGATCGAAGTTGTAGCCCGCCTGCGGATTTTGCAAGCGACGCTGTGTGCCCGGTGTGGCAGCGTCCGGACCGAGACGTGATTCAGCGTCACTCGTCGAGCCGTTCGTGCCGAACGTGGGCGTGCCAGCGCCGCTGCTGCAAGGATTACATCCGAGCGGAATCGCCTCGAAGTCAGCCGGAACGCCTGTGTCTAAAGCGTGCAGGTACGTGCAGTAAGCCGACGGATTGACTTCACCGAAGGGCTGGTCGTGCGGCATCGCTTTGGTGAAGCTGCCGACGTAATTGGCTGCGCCCGCGTATCTCTGCTCATCAAGATTGCAAGGATGCGTCGGGATGGGCATGTTTCTCTCGTAGTCGGCTGCCGAGACGCGGCGTTGATGCGCGGTGTCGGCGCGCGGCGTTCCCATCAGCGGCCCTTTCTCGCAACCGGGCGTGCAGAACGGGACATCATCTACTGGCGGGTCAGCCGGAATCATCATTTGCGCCGATGCCTCCTTGAGCACCGACAAAGCGGGAACGCCGATGATGCCTGCGGCGAGGGCTGCGGTTGTGACTTTGCCCAGAAACTCGCGTCTGCTGCGCGAGGTCTGTGAAGCTTTACTCTCTTTCGGCTGATCTGGCTGCCGCTCTTCATGAGCAGGCGCGGAAGCTTCGTTCTTTGTCTTTTCCGATTTTGATCTGGACTTCATCATGAATCTCCTTCCCTAGACCGTGAAAGGTGAGGGTGGAACCCTTGTTGGCGTGACAGACGCCCGAAAGACGCAGGTGCAGAACGCAATGATGAGCGTCTGAACTCATGTGTTCGCACTGAACGAGTTCAATCAGGTTATGGCAGGCAGACTGAAGCCTGTCAGCGAACACACTCGTAACTTATCGAGGAGCGCAACTCTTCGATTGGGGACGGTTATAGAGGATTCATCTGGGCGAGAATCCTACAGGGTTATGCGGCGAGAAATTTGTCTCAAAAGCGGGGGGCTTCTTGAGAGCGCACAATATTCCTTCTGTCATCAAAATGCAATTAAATAAGCATGAAGAAATATTATTTTCTCTGTCACAAATCCATGACGCCGCAAACTGAGAGATGGCACGTGGGATTAGACAAGGAATGGCAAGCTTTAACCACAGAGGAACACAGAGAACACAGAGGAATTTCAAAGTTCAAATCTCAAATTTTTAAGCCTCTGTGCCTCCGTGATTAAGTTAACGTCAGTTCGACGTAAAGATTTCAACCAGCCTGCGCCAGCAGGCGGAGAGAGTGTAGCCCCATGCGTGAGCATGGGGAGCGGCACATCAGATTCTAATGAGCCTGCGTGAGCAGGCGAGAGATGAGAGGCACAGCAATCATCTGTCGCCTGCTCACGCAGGCTCAACCTCTAACTTGGCTCTATCCCCCACGCTGACGCGTGGGGCTAGCACTCTCTCGCCTGCTCTAGCAGGCTCTTTGAGGTTCGTTGTTTATCTCGAACTGACGTTAAGTTATTTTTGAGACTCCATCTTCTCTATTAATTCTTTCAACTGTCGTTTCAACTCTTTCACTTCTTCGCGCAACTGCGGCAGGCGATTGATGTGTGCGTTGAGCCGTTTGTAATCTTCCAAAGGCTGAACGGGGATGCCCCACCAGACTCCGGGTCGCACGATCTTGCCCGGCAAGATGCCCGCCTTCGAGCCGATGATTGCGCCCGACTGCACGCGCGCGTGATCGCCGAAGCCGACCTGACCGCCGATGACTGCGTCTTCTTCAATCACAGTGCTGCCGGAGATGCCCGTCTGCGAGGCGATGACGACGCGCGCGCCGATCTGCACGTTGTGCGCGACCTGCACCAGATTGTCTAGCTTCGCGGCGCGACCGATACGCGTCTCGCCGAGCGCGCCCCTGTCAACGCAGGTCGCCGCCCCTATCTCCACATCATCTTCAATCACGACCGTCCCGAGCTGCGGAAACTTGTGCCGGAAATTATTTTCATCGGGCACGTAACCGAAGCCGTCCGCGCCGACGATGACTCCGGCATGCAAGATCACGCGCTCGCCCAAAGTGACGCCGTCATAAAGCGTCACGTTCGGATGAATGGTTGAGTCGCGCCCGATTGTGACCTCATCGCCGATGCTCGCGCCATGATGAATCTGCGCGCCCGCGCCGACGCGCGCACGCTCTCCGATTGAAACATACGCGCCGATGAAAACCTCTTCGCCAAGCGACGCGCTCTCTGCGATGACGGCGGTCGGATGAATCCCCGGCGGCTCTTTTTTGGGCGGGTGCAAAACTTCTGCGATCAAAGCGAAGGCGAGCTTCGGGCGCGCGACTTTAATCAAGCATTTCCCTTCCGCCTCGGGCGCGGCTTCAGGCACGAGCAGGCATGACGCACGGCTGCTCAAGGCAGTCAACAGCAGCTTCACATCTTCGACGAACGCCAGCTCATGCTCGCCCGCGCTCTCAAGCCCGGCGACTCCTTGAATCAAGACGCTGCCATCGCCCGCGACGCGCCCGCCGACATGCGCGGCCAACTCGGCCACAGTTTTTCCATTTTCTGCATTCATGAAACGATTCCCG
>DASWRG010000103.1:0-48271 GCA_036403295.1 Pyrinomonadaceae bacterium | reverse complement strand
TCCCGACACACTTCACCAAAGAGCTCATTCCGGTATGTTTCATAAAGCGTTTCACGTCGGCAACATGTGAGAAGATTTATACATATGTTGCTTCGAAAGTTTTCTTCGTGCCATAATTCCGATAAGACATGTTTTGCGAATTTAATGTTGACTCCGAGAATCGTATTAGTCCATCATGAAGGGCGTTTCGGCTGCTAAAACCGCTTTGAAATAAGAGGCTCTGTGTGATACCTGAATATTTACAAGCTCCGAAGCTACTGGATGAAAGCCTCGCTCCCAGGCGTTTCGACCCGCGAAGTGCCGCGCCCTTCGTCAATAAATCCGTCTCCGAAGAGACGCGGCGCGCTTATCACCGCGCGGTCACGGACTTCTTTCAGTTCATCGGAAGCAAGCATCCGACCGAGGTCGCGCCCGCCGATGTGATAAGGTGGCGCGACCATCTCAGGGCGCATAGAAAGCGCGCGGCGACAGTCTCTTTCAAGCTCTCCGTGATCCGCTCCTTCTTCGAATATCTCAAAGCAGGGGGAGTCGTGCCTTTGAATCCGGCTTCGACCAAATTGGTCTCGCCGCCGGAGTTACCGACAGAGCCTGCGGGGCGTGCGCTGACGGCGAAGGAGGTCAGATACTTGCTCGCAGGGCCGGACAGAAATCGTGCCGAAGGAGCCAGAGATTACGCCTTGATGCTCGTCATGCTCAGGCTCTCCTTGCGCGTGGCGGAGGTGAGTGCGCTTCGCGCTTCATCCATCAAGTGGAGTCACGGGCGTTGGACTTTGCGTTGCAAGATCAAAGGGGGCAGGGAAGAGGTCTGGCCTTTGCCGAAAGAGATTAAGGGAGCGATTGACGATTATCTCAAGCTGGATGCGAAACGCAGAATGACGCTGCACAGTGATGGCGAAGAGGCGTTCCTGTTTCAGCCTCACTTAAATTACAGAACCCTCCGATTCGATAAGGGATTGTCTCCGCGCATGGTGCAGAAGATCGTCAAGCATTGGGCGGAGTTCGGCGGCATCGGAAATCTCTCGCCGCATGATCTGAGAAGAACGGCGATCACGCATGCCTTGAATAGCGGTTTGACCTATCGTCAGGTGCAGATGATGAGCAAGCATAAAGACCCGAAGACGGTGATGCGATACGATCATGGGCGTGAGAATCTGGATCAGAACGCCGTCAATTTTCTGAGCTACGAATCGGAATGAGAATGTGCGGCGGGCTAGATTTAGCTTCAAACTAAGAATCTATTTTAATACCACCCAACCCTTTGCGCCCTTGAGTCTTTCTTTGTTTGCGCCTTTGCGAGAAACATCAACATTTCACGCAAAGGCGCAAAGACGCAAAGAAGAGCTTGATTGCTTTCTTTGCGCCTTTGCGTGAATTTTCGTGTCATCGCACACAGACACGCGACGAGCTTACCTTTCAAGATTGATGGCCTCACGTTTACGGCTGAGCTTGTTTCTTTTCGGCTTCCTTCTGCTCCTGCTCTCTGGCTTTGGCTCTGCGATCCTTTAAGAGCTTCTCGCCCTCCGTGTCGCTCAGCTCCGCGTAGTTGAGCGCGCCGCCCGCGCCGCCCGCAAAGAGAGTTATCTGGACGCCGCCGCATTTGAGCGACTTCATCTGAGTCTCCATGCCGACGGTCGCCTCCCACGCCGAAGCCTTTGGCAGATTTGAGGCTTCGGAAAATTTGGCGATGAACTCGTCCACGCTCTTCCACTCAGGCCCGTTGTATCCGGCGCGCAGAGAGTAAATGCGCCCGTCTATGTACCTGAAGTTGAGCTGAGTGATGCCCGCGAATTCGGATTTGGAAGAATATTTTTCGGGGATGATAGTGAAAGTGCCCGCGCCGAATTTGGCGGCGGCTCGCGCGCGGTCGGCGGCGATGCTTTTGTCCTCGCTGCTGCCGGGAAATCTCGCCAATACCTCTTCGACCGTCATGCCGAGCCGGAGACCGTTGATTGAAGGCGCTTGCGCGACTGTCAGAGCGCAGGGCGACTCCGCCGTGTTCGTCTGAGCCGAAACCGAGAACGCTCCGAAGAGCAACAATACGATGACGAGAAATTTTTTCATCAAGACTCCTGCCGGTTTATTTTGGAATCCATCCGGCGAACATGCATGTTATACAACTTCATGTCTCTCACTCAACCGCCGGAGGTCGCGCCGACAATTCTTTCGACCGTCAGCATAGCTCACGGCTACGATTCCGAACCTCGCTTGCTGTGCATCCGTCTTAAGACAAGAGACGTGTCAAAATATTCGGATGAATGTTCCAATTTAACAGCCCCGCCAAACCCATCAGCACGCCGAACAAAGTCGGCACGAGCGCGAGGTAAAAGAGCCAACGCTTCTGCGTCAGAGCAGTCACGGCGAGCAGCGAAATGGCGAGAGCTAACATCGCGTCCGACAAATCGAACTGGTCGTCATGAAAGTTAAGCTCGTTGTAAGTCTTATCAGCCTTGTCTGCATCCGCCTGCTGCGTCTTCTTCTTCTCCTCCTGTTCCTGCGCGATGGTCTGATATTTTTGAATCTGTTCTTGATAGACGGCGCGGGCATCCGGTGGAGCGGCGGCGGCCTGCGCGGTCAGTTGGGCGACCGTCGCCGCAGCCACTTCCTGACGGATGTTGCGCGCCTGATACCATGCATAGCTGTCTATCTTGTCGGCTTGCGCCTGCTGCATGGCCTGCACGATATTGTCATCCTTAACTTTGCAGACGCCCATAAAAGTAGCCAACAACGCGACAGTGATGGCGACCCACGTATTCAATCTGTTCCTAGCCCGATTGGCCTCTGCGGCCTCACGCGTCGTCTGTTCATCTTTGTCTTCGACAAACTCCATCGGATCAGGCTCCATAAAGAGCTGTCTCCTTCCATCGTCAGGATAAAAAAGCAGCCGCACTCTATCATTTGTAGTCAGCTCAAAGAAACAGCTTCTCAGCCCTGACAATGACAAAGCAAAGAACCCCGGCCTTCTTCTCAAAGACCGGGGTTCTCTGGCTTGTTGGTTGGGTTATTTGACCGACACATCGTCCACGCGGAATGATGTGGGCAACGAAATATCGTTCGTGCCACGGAACTGAATCCGCACGGTCTGATTTGCGAAGCTGCTGAGGTTGTACGCCCCCTTCAGGGAATACACTCCGGCAGTCCCCGCGTTCTGGTTGCTGAAGGTCGCCAGGGTTGCGAGCAGCGTTCCCGAAGTGTTTCTGACTTCGACGTATATGAAGTCGTAGGCAAGGTCGCCCACAGCTTCACTGCTCGTGATGTTGAGCCAGAAGTTAAGGCTCGCACCGCACGACGGTATCGTGACCGTCTGGTAGAGCGTGCTCGTACTGCTGTTGACTGCGCCGAGTATCATGTATCCAGTCCCGCTGTGCGGGTATGCGCCCGTGCTACGCACGGTCTGACCGGTGATAATCCACGGCGTCGTGCCTGTCTCAAAGCCCGGATTGACTAGCAACTCTGTGCCTCCGCATCCGCCTGTGCCCGCCTGTGTCACAGTGAAGGTCTGACCCGCGATGGTCATCGTGCCCGTGCGCGAAGTCGAGCCCGCATTGCTGGCGACCGAGTAAGAGACAGTGCCGTTGCCACTGCCGCTCGCGCCCGCCGTGATCGTGATGAACGCAGCGTTGCTCAGAGCGCTCCAACTGCAACCCGCGCCCGCCGTCACGCTGACGCTTCCGCTTCCGCCCGCCGCCGCGTAGCTCGCGCTCGACGGACTGATCGAGAAGGTGCAAGTGCCGCCGCAATCGGTCGGAACATTCGTTGCGGCGGTGTGCGTCGTGCCGTCGTTACCGACAGCCGAGACGCCCATTCCGTGACGCGCGAAGACAGTCCAGATGGCGCAACGATTAGCTCCCGCGTTCAAGTTCTGATCGGCTTGAATGATGCCGTCGCGCGCGTTCAGGAAGGACGGGCGGGTCGGCGTAAACTTCATGCCGTTCAAGACGATGTTGTCCGTGATGGTCTTGCCGAGCTGCGTCCGCAAGTCCCACAGAGTCGCAGCCCAAATTTCGCCGTCGTTGTGAACTTCAAAACCCTGATTGCCGACATCCGCGTAAGAATCGTGAATGGTGGCGGCGGGAACTGTGTAGGCCGCGCGGCGGATGCCCACGGAGTTGTTCTGCGTGACGTACTCGCCCATCACGCCGTTGTTGTTGATGGTGCAAGCCCAGTAGTCAGACCAGCCCTCGCCCATCGCGCCCGACTGCGTGCCCTGAAGGGCGGTGCTGCCGTTGCCGATCAAGCGATTCGAGATGCCGTGACCGTACTCGTGAAACACGACATCGCTGTCAACCGAGCTGTCACGATCCGGCGTCGGAGCGGTGAAGAGATATTGCTGCATGCGCGGACGCTGGCCTTCGGGCGGCGTCGCAAAGTTGGCGTTGTTCGTCCCAGAGCCGTCCTGCGCTTCGGCCTGCACGGAGTCGTTGCCAGTGCCGCCGCGACCGTAGTTGTTGGTCTGGAAGTTGCCCGACGTTTCCGTAAAGCCGAGGCCATACGAAAAGTCGTGCATGATGTTGTTGTAATAGAAAAGATTGGTCACGACTGCGGCCTGCTGCGTGCGCGGGTCAACCGTCGTCGAGAAGGGGAAGGTAAAATCCTGCGTCGGCGAAGTGGCGTGGCCGTTCGACAGGTTCGTGCCGTTGTTCGGGTCGGGCGAATTGCTGGCATCCGTGTCGAGATAGGCTTCGACGTTGTTGCCGGTGGTCGTGGTCGAAGCTCCCATCCAGCCTGCGCTCGTGTTGATGGTCGTGTCACCGACGAAGGAGACCAGAGAGCGCGGGCCTGCGTCGGGGCTGACGGTGTAGACCGTGCCCTGCGCCGCGTCAACGTAAAGATTGTTGCGCAGGAGCAGTTCGCCCGTCTGCGCGTCGAGCAGAATTTCGTACCACTGGTTCGTGCCGACATCGGCGTAGACGTGCCACGCGAGGCGCGCAGAATCTCCCACCCGCACGACGTTCAGCTCCGACAACACATCCGCGTAGTTTGCGCCCAGGGGGTTGGCGAAAGTGGCGAACTCGCTTTTCGAGGCGCGGCTTTGAGTCTCGACGAAGGAAGACATGACGGTTCTTCCGGCGTGCTCAAAAGCTTTGGCGATGCCCTTTGATTCGTTCAGCGCGGGCGTCAGTCTGAGCTTCTGATTGCCCAGAATAAAACCCTCGCGCACGTTCACGACTTCGCCTCTTTGATTGACGACGACCTGCACTTCTCCCTCGAACACTTTGATCCCGCCGACGGTCTGCGAGTATCTGAGAAAAGTCGTGCCCCGATCATTGTCCTCACGGATGAGCTTGAGACCGGCGACCGCTCTGCTTGAGAGAGCGAACAGCGAACTCTCACGCGCGAGGAAACCGCGCGCGATGTTGTCGGGCATGTCCGACTGCGGCTCTGTGAGCGATGCGCCCTCGATGAAGAAATTCTTCATCCCGCCCGCTTCGTTGACCTGCGCGCGCAGGTGATTCGCATCTTCGGGTGTGAGGTTCGCGCGAAAACTATCGACCGCAGAGGCGCGCGCCCTGAGCGACTCATTCGCCTCTTGCGCGGCTCTCGCGGTATCGGCGTTCGAGTTGAGATCAACATCCGTGAACTCGCCTTTGTCGACAAGGCGGATGTCATAGTTTGGCAGCCCAGCGCGTTCACTGCGAACGCCGTCGCCACTCGTTACCTTCTGCCCGGACGCGTGCGCCGCATCCGATTTAATCAGGGGAAGCACTAAGGCGGCTGCAAAAGCCACGCCCAATAAGACTATGAGCACTCTCTTACGCATTGATTCTCCTCCGTTAGTTGTGTGGTTGAGGTAAGGCAGCCGGTTGAAGTTTGCCTTATCGTTCCGGTTGTGTGATGAGTGGTTACGGGACGCAAATATGCCCTCTCTCTGGTCAAACTGCTTTGAGGCACGCGACTACGCAATACTCCCACCTTTGCTGCGATCAAGAAACTGATGTGAGTCAGCCCTGACCGTGTTGCGTCTAAATTTTAGTTTTGACCTTCTGGGGGCACGAAACAACAATTCGTTGTTGCCGATGAGGGATAGAGAGTAACAGATTTGAGAACCGTTGCAAACTGGAGAACGCCCACCAGTGAAAAGCTCACGCAAAGGCGCAAAGAAAGACATGCTTGCTTTTCTTTGCGCCTTTGCGCATTTGCGGGAAACCGTTTTGCTTCGTTACCAGATTTTGACCTGCGCGTTTTCGGGTCGCATCATCGGGTCGCCTGACTGGCAATTGAAGGCTCTGGCGAACTCCGGCAGATTCGCGACGACGCCGAGCACGCGGAAGCGCGGCGGCGAGTGCGGGTCTGTCTGAAGCATCAGCTTTAAGGCTTCGGGACGGATGTTGCGTCGCCAGTTCTGCGCGAAGGCGAGGAAGAATCGCTGCTCCGGCGTGAAGCCGTCAATCTCTTTCGGGCGCGGCTTGCCTTCGAGAGATTTCTGCAAAGCGTAGTAAGCGATCTTGACGCCGCCGATGTCCGCAATGTTCTCGCCCAAAGTCAGCTTGCCGTTGATGTGCATCGTCTCGACGCCGACGAAATCGTTGTACTCGGCTTCCGCCAGCGCAGCCCGCGCCGCGTAATTTTTCTCATCCGCTTCAGTCCACCAGCTCTTGAGATTGCCGTCGGCGTCGAACAGGTGTCCCTGATCGTCAAAGCCGTGCGTCAATTCGTGGCCGATAATCATGCCGACGCTGCCGTAGTTGGTCGCGTCGTCAGCCGCCGGGTCGAAGAAGGGCGGTTGCAGGATGCCCGCCGGAAAAACTATCTCGTTGAAGTTCGCGTTGTAATAAGCGTCAACGGTCGGAGTCGTGATGCCCCACTCGTCGCGGTCAACGGGTTTGCCGATCTTGTTGAGATTGCGTTGAAACTCAAACTCGCGTCCGCGCAGGACGTTCTCGACGTATGAGCTTTGGTCAATCTTGAGCGCGGAGTAATCGCGCCACTTGTCAGGATAGCCGACCTTGACGCGAATCGCGTCTATCTTGCGAAGAGCCTGCTTGCGCGTGTCCTCGCCAATCCATTCGAGCGTGCCGATGCGGTCGCGCAGAGCCGCTTTGATATTCAAGACCATCGCCTGCGCGCGCGCCTTCGCTTCGGGCGTGAACATCTTGGCAACGTAGAGTTGGCCGAGAGCTTCGCCCAACATTCCGTCGGTCACGTCCGAGACTCGCTTCCAACGCGGGCGGAGCTGCTTTTGTCCCGCGAGCGTCTTGCCGTAGAAATTAAAATTCTCGTTGATGAAAGCCGTGCTCAGATAAGGCGCGGCGGCGTGAATCAAATTCCAGCGCAAGTAAGTCTGCCAGTCAGCGATGGGCACGCCAGTCATCATCGCGTTGACCTCTTTCAAAAACTCAGGCTGCCCGACGTTGATGTCGCCCGGATTGCCGAGGCCGATGACGGCGAAATAACGCGTCCAGTTGATATTCGGAGCAAGCGATGAGAGCGCGGCCATATCCATCTTGTGATAGAGAGCCTGCGAGTCGCGCTGCTCGACTGCATTCATAGAGACTTTGGCGAGCCGCGTTTCCAACGTCATCACAGTCTGCGCCTCGCTTGCGGCCTGCTCCGGCTTGTCACCCAACAGCTCGAACATCTTCCCGATATGCGCGACGTAAGCCTGGCGCAACGTCTTCGACTCTTCGTCATCCTTGAAGTAATAGTCGCGGTCGGGCAGATTCAGGCCGTCCTGATAAAGCCACATGATGATCTTCGAGCTGTCCTTGAAATCCTGATAGGCGGAGGGCGAAAAGGCCGGATTGATATTAAGCCGGTGCAGGTGCGCCAGCTCCGCTTGCAGGCTCTCCGCATTCTTGATGGCCGCGATGCGCGCGAACTCGTCGGCCAGAGGCTTCGCTCCGGCGGCCTCTATCTTCTGTTCGTCCATCGCCGTGCGATAAAACTCGCCGACCTTGCGCGCGGGGCTGCCCTGCGGCGCGGACGCTTCCTTCGCCGCGTCTTCGAGTATCTGATGCAGCACGACCTGATTCCTCTCGTACATCTCGCTGCCCGTGCCCCACGACGAGCGATCCGCCGGAATCGGATTGTTGGCGAGCCACGCGCCGCCAGCGTATTGATAAAAGTCCTGACACGGCTTGATGGACGTGTCCATGTAAGAGAGATCAACGCCGCGCCCGCTCTGTTTGATGGCGTTAGTTTGAGCCACGGGGCTGAGCGCGGTCAGACACAGCACGAGCGCGAGAGCTGGAACAGCATAGGCCGTCGAAGTTTGCTTTCTCATATTTTACCTCTTTAGAGTTTCTGAAATCCGGACGGGTTCAAGTGCGAAGGGCTATTACGCTCCCTCGCGTCACACAGTTTCAATGAGCTGAGAGAATTTTTCTAAGCTTCGTTTTCATAAATTTCGTTTTCCGAAATGATTGATGAGAGAGAAGCGATTCGACCCGCGCTGCTGTCAACGCACCATCTTTTCGAGTAGTCTCGTCAAGACTTGTTCCGGATCGAAACAGAGACCCGAATGGACTTGTGAAGTTTGAATAATCGTGCTGCGCGGCGCGACGAGCCAGTGAAAACGCGCACGCTGTGGCAGTCTGCCGATAAGACCAGCCGCCGCGCCGCCCTCGCAAATCACCGGAATCGTGTCCAGATAGCCTTTGATAATTTCAGCGTCGAGCGTGCCATCGAGCGCGGCCAGTCGCAACGGGTTCAACTCGATTAGAGCCTTGAGATAATTCTGCGAAGGACACGAGACGATGACGCCCGCGTTGATAAACTCTTCGCGCTCGACGCGCGGCACGACGCGCACTATCGCGTAATCAAATGTAGAGAGTTCGGGCACGGCTCGCCTCCTCTACAAAAGCGCGCGGCGCGTCAAGCCGCCGTAGCAGGTATTCCACGTAAGCATTGCGATGCTCGCGGGCGTTCGCAAAGCGCGCCTCATCGCCGAGCCATTCGTCTGGAATCAATTCGACAATGCCCCGAATCACTTCGGGCGTGAGCCGCGCGCTCAACTCCGCATCAGCCTTCGCGATGGAATCCGCGAAAGGCAACAGGACGTGCTCGCTCACTTTGGCGAAAGGTCTGCGGCTGCGCTCGATGTAATCTCCGTCCCACGCGTGATGAAAGTAGAGCGCGGCTCCGTGGTCTATCAGCCAGAGCTTGCGATGCCAGACGAGAATGTTCGTGTTGCGAAGCGTGCGATCCACGTTCGTCGTGTAGGCGTCGAACCAGACGACGGCGGAGGCGAGCGCGGCGTCCGGCTGCTGTATCAACGGATCAAAAGTAATCGAACCCGGCAGATAATCCAACGCGAGATTGAGTCCCGCGCTCGCTTTGATGAGGTCTTGAATCTCCGGGTCAGGCTCCGTGCGTCCGAGCACCGGATCAAGATTAACGAAGACGATTTCAGGCACGGGCAAGCCGAGCGCGCGACCAAGCTCGCCCGCGACCAGCTCCGCGATGAGAGCTTTCGTCCCTTGTCCCGCTCCACTGAATTTGAGCACGTAAAGGCCGTCATCGTCAGCCTCGACGATGGCCGGAAGCGACCCGCCCTCGCGGAGCGGAGTCACGTATCTGGTAGCGTTGACGGTTCGCAAGCTCATCGGCGTCGCATCATAGCATTATCAAAAATGGAAGAGAAAAGCGGTTTCACGCAAAGGCGCAAAGAAGAGGACGCAAAGGACAAGCAGCACTCAACAGCTTGGCGTTCTTCCTTTGCGCCTTTGCGCGAGATTCATTCGTGCTAATGATTCACCTGAATTTCAAACTTAACCACAACTGAATTATTCGGTCTCTCGGGTTTTGAAATAAGATTTAGTGCGACTCGTCACAATGTTTGCCAAATCTCATTAAGTTTGAGATATAGTTGGATAACTCTGTCGCTCGTTCGCGCGTAGTATCCGGTAAATCTTACAGCAAAGGAAAATTCCGTCATGCGCAAATCCGCTCATTCTGTTTTCGCAACGCTCTGCGCGCTCGTGCTCTCGACGACGATCATCGTCGGGCAAGTCGGGCGCGGGATCGAACTCTCGAATCTGGATCGCACGGCCAATCCGTGTCAGGATTTTTTTCAGTACGCCAACGGCGGGTGGCTCGCCAACAATCCGATTCCCGCAGCCTATCCGACGTGGGGCGTGGACAGCGTCCTTGAGGAACAGAATCAGGAGAGCCTGAGAAAAATTCTCGAAGCGGCGGCGCAGAACGCTTCCGCCGCGAAGGGCAGCAGTGAGCAGAAGGTCGGCGACTTTTACTCAAGCTGCATGGCCGAAGACAAAATCGAAGCCGAGGGCACAACCGCTCTGACGGACGAGCTGTCGCGGATTGAGAAGATCAAAGACATGCGCGGCCTGCAAGACGAGATCGCGACTCTTCATCAGTCAGGCGTCAACGCCGTCTTTCAAATGGGTTCGCAACAGGACGCGAAGAACAGCGCGGAGGTCATCTTCCTGCTCTGGCAGGGCGGCCTCGGCCTTCCCGAAGGCGAGTACTATTTCAAGGACGACGACAAATCCAAAGAGATACGCGACAAATATTTGAAGCACGTCGCGCGCATGTTCGAGCTGATGGGCGATGATGCAAAGAAAGCCGCGAGCGAGGCGCAGGACGTGTTCAATTTCGAGACCAAGCTGGCCGAAGCCTGGATGCCGAGCGTCGAGCGCAGAGACCCGCAGAAGACTTACAATCGCAAGTCGCTCGCCGAGATGAAAGCGTTCACGACGAATATCAACTGGCCGGATTACCTGAACACCATCGGTCTCAAACAGAAGACAGACCTCAACGTCGGCCAGCCGAAATTTATGGAGCGCGTCAACGCGCTCGTCAAAGCCGCTCCGCTCGATAGCTGGAAAACATATTTGCGCTGGCGCGTGATTGACGCCGCCGCTCCCTCTCTCTCTCGAAAATTCGTTGACGAGGATTTCAATTTTAAGGGACGCGTGCTGAGAGGCACGACTGAGCTGCGGCCACGTTGGAAACGCTGCGTCGACGCGACGGATAACGCGATGGGCGAAGCTCTCGGCGAAGTTTATGTCAAAACAGCTTTCCCGCCGGAAGCCAAAAAGCGCGCGCTGGAAATGGTTGGAAATCTCATCGCCGCGCTCAAAAGCGATCTCACGACGCTCGGTTGGATGAGCGACGCGACGCGCCAGCAGGCCATCGGTAAGCTCGAAACTTTTATTCGCAAGATAGGCTATCCGGACAAGTGGCGCGACTACTCCGCTCTGGAAATCAATCGTGATTCTTACGTCAAGAACGTGCGGCGCGCGAACATGTTCGAGGTCAGACGCGACCTCAAAAAAGTCGGCCAGCCCGTTGACAAAGCCGAGTGGGGCATGACGCCGCCGACCGTCAACGCTTATTACAATCCTGCGATTAACGAGATCGTTTTTCCGGCAGGCATCATGCAGCCGCCGTTCTTCTCTGCGAGTTACGACGACGCGGTGAATTACGGCGCGATGGGCGCGGTCATCGGCCACGAGATGACGCACGGCTTTGACGATGAGGGCAGGCAGTATGACGCGGCGGGCAATCTCAAAAACTGGTGGACTGACGACGACTTGAAAAAGTTTACGGAGCGAGCCGAATGCGTCGTCAATCAATTCAACGGCTTCGAGGTCGAGAAGGGCTTGAATGAGAACGGCAAGCTCGTCGTCGGCGAATCCATCGCAGACCTCGGCGGCCTCGTCATCGCTTACGCGGCCTTTCAGAAATCTTTGGAAGGCAAACCGCATCCCGCTCCGATTGACGGCTTCACAGCCGAGCAGCGTTTCTTCCTCGGCTACGCCTACTCTTGGGCGACGAACGTGCGCCCCGAATACGCGCGTCTGATGGTGGCGACCAACCCGCACCCGTTGCCGAAATTCCGCGTCAACGGGCCGCTCTCGAACATACCGGCCTTCGCGCAGGCGTTCCAGTGCAAGACGGGCGACGCGATGGTGCGTGAAGAGAAGGATCGCTGCCAGATTTGGTGAGTTGACGGAGTTAAGATTTACCACAGAGGACACAGAGGCTCTCTGAGATTTCAAATTTGAGCTTTGAGATTTGAAATTTCTCTGTGTTCCTCTGTGGTGAACTGAATCTTTCCTGACACTCAACCGAAAACCTACTTTTTATCCGCCGCATTGTCTTTCGCCGCAGGCCAACGCTCCATCCGGTAAACACGTTGACGCGCGGGTTTGCCCTCCATCGCAGGCCAGTCGAGCACTGCTTTCCAAGCATCTTTCGATTCATGTTGCCAGCGAAATGAGTTTCTCGCGCGCGTCACAGGCTCGAACGTAATCGAATCGCTTGTGAGCTGCGTCGCAGCCCAACGCGCGCCCTCTCCGTAGTTGCCGAACTGCCCGTCCTTCAACTCGAAACGCGTCACGTCGTCAACTTTGCCGAGAGTTTCATCCGTGAAGCTTTCAACCACGAGCGTCGTGCCTTCAAAGTGATAACGCTCGTAGAAAGGCTTCTCGACATCGCCCGTCCCGCGCCAAGTCCCTTCAATCCAGTGAAGCTTTTTGAGGTCGTCCGGCGTGATACGTTTCGGCTTCGCTTGAGGCGACGAATCCTGTGCGCGTGTTAAAGTTTCTGCGCATGCGAAAACGGCCACGCCGAAAAGCATCGCTGTCATGATGACAAAGCTCAACGATTGCCGAATAAAATTTGATTGACGAAACATGCTCAATTCCTTTCGACCGGGATTTTTATAAAGTGCTCTAAAGCTTCAGAGCTTTATCCGTTCACCGTTTCCGGCACATCGCGCGCGGTCTTGCGGCGGCGACGCAGGATAATGATGCCGATGCCCGTGAAAATCAGCAGCCCGCCGAGTGCGATGCGCCAGTTGAGGCGTTCGTCTAAAAAGATGACGCCGATGATGACCGCCGCGACCGGCGTCACGAGCGCGATCAGTTGCGTGGTCGTGACATCCATATTTCGCACGAGCCAGTAATAAAGCATGAAGGCCGCCACCGAGCCGACGAGCGCGAGATAAACGACTGAGACGATGGCCGCCAGCGTCCAGCGCACAGCGAGCGGATTGCCCTCTTTAATCAAAGCGATGATGAGTAGCGGCACGAGTCCGCAGCACATCTGAACCGCGACCATCACGCTGAGGTCAACCTTTGCGCCGCGAGCTTTGACCAGCACGTTGCTGTAAGCGGCTGCGAACGCCCCGACGATAATCGCCGCGCTCCCCCACACAGCCCACACATCGCCGAGGCCGAGCTGATCCGAGAAGATGACGCACACGCCGACGAGGCCGAGGACGACGCCGCACACGCGCGCGAAAGTCAAAGGCTCTGCGGGGAGATACGCATGCGCGATGAGCAGGCCGAAGAGCGGAATCGTCGCCTGCAACAGCGCGGCCAACCCAGAAGAGATATACTTCTCGCCCCAGAAAATCAGGCCGTAATTGATGGCGAACTGAAGCACGCCGGTCGCGGCCAGCATGCGCCACTCTTCCAGATTGCGCGGCAGCCTGGCGCGCCGGAAATAAGCGATGCAGACGAGCAGGCCGACGGCGATCACAAATCGTATCCCCGCGAAAGTCAGCGGCGGCAGGTCGCGCAGACCGAGTTTGATAAAAGCCCACGTCGAACCCCAGATGCAGCAGAGCAGAATCCAGACCAGAGCGGGACGCAGGCTTTGACGTGTTGCGATACTCTTTTGCTCCTTCGGAGAATGCTTAGGGCAAGATGAGTATAAACCGGGACGGGGAGTTTCACGCAAAGGCGCAAAGAAGAAGAGGCAAAGAGTAAGTAGCATTCAACAGCTTAGCGTGCTTCCTTTGCGCCACCAGCGCCTTTGCGTGAGCTTCTTTGCTTTCTCAATTGCGACGAGTCGGTGTATCTTCACTTTGAAAATTCCAGATGATGAACAATCCTTCTAATCCAGACCTGCGCACAATCGCTCGTCGCGCGATGATTGCTGCCGGTCTCGAACCCGATTTTCCGCCCGAGGTCATCAGCGAGGCTCAAGTTCTGGCGTCTCAAAACAAGATCGCGCCCAGCGATTCCGTCAGAGATATGCGAGAACTGCTCTGGTCTTCGATTGATAACAGCACGTCGCGCGACCTGGATCAGGTCGAGTATGTCGAGCGTTTGTTGTCCGGCGACCTGCGCGTCCTGATCGGCATCGCGGATGTTGACGCGTTCGTGACGAAGGGCAGCCGTCTTGACCGTCATGCTTTCGTCAACACCGTTTCGGTCTACACTCCGGCCATCACCTTTCCCATGCTCCCCGAAGCGCTTTCGACGAATCTGACCTCGCTGCTCGAAGGAGAGGATAGGCTCGCCGTCGTGATTGATCTGATTCTGACGGGCGAAGGCGAAGTCTCGTCCAAAGAGGTCTATCGCGCTGTGGTGCGTAATCGAGCCAAGCTGATTTATGAAGAAGTGGGCGCATGGCTTGAGGGGAGCGGCGCGATTCCGCAGAGCGTCGCGAATGTACAGGGCTTGGAAGTGCAGCTCAGAATGCAGGAAGAGGCGATGACGCGCTTGCGCGCCTTACGCAGACGACACGGCGCGCTTGAGCTTGAGACAATCGAAGCCGTGCCCGTCCTTTCAGGCGGCGAAGTCGTCCGGCTTGAAGTGAAAAAACACAATCGCGCGCAGGACATCATCGAAAGCTTTATGGTCGCGGCTAACACTTCGATGGCAGAGTTTCTTGAAACGAGAGGAGTGCCGTCGTTGCGCAGAGTTGTGCGCACGCCTGAGCGTTGGCCTCTGATTGTCAAGCTCGCTCAAGCGCACGGCGCGAGCCTCCCGGCGCAACCCGATTCTCGCGCTCTGGCGGATTTTTTAACCCGGATGCGGGCAGCCGACCCCGCGCATTACGCAGACCTCTCGCTCTCGGTTTTGAAGATGCTCGGCGCGGGCGAATACAGGGTCGAAGCTCCGGGCTTGGAGCAGGACGGGCACTTCGGGCTGGCCGTGCATGATTACACACACTCGACCGCGCCCAATCGCCGCTATCCAGACCTCGTCACGCAGAGATGTTTGAAAGCGGTCGCGTCGGGAGGCGTTCAGCCTTACGCGAGAGAAGAGCTTGAAGCTATCGCGGACAGATGTAACCGGATGGAAGATGCCGCGAAGAAGGTTGAGCGCATGACGGCCAAAGCCGCCGCCGCCGTCTTGCTCAATCATCAGCTCGGTGAAATCTTTGAAGGCATCGTGACCGGAGTGAAAGAGAAGGGAACTTTTGTGCGCCTGCTCTCCACGCCTGCCGAGGGACGCATCGTCGAAGGCGAGAGAGGGTTAGAGGTGGGAGACAAAGTGCGCGTGCGCCTGCTCTCGACAGAGCCGGAACGCGGATACATTGATTTCGCCAGAGCGAGTTGAGATATTAATTCAAAACGAAAATAAATTTACAGCGGAGGCAGTCATGCATCTTCATCTTTTAAGAGCGCTCATTGTGCTCTCCCTTTTATGCGTTCTCATCACGGGGCAAACTGCGCCTCGCGCCGAAAGACAACTCCTCGGATTCGATGCGGCGAGCGGTCAGCAGCAACTCGCGCTCGAAGCGCGCTTCGATTCGCAGTTGAAGAAAGAGAACCTGCGCGAGTGGATGCAAAGGCTCTCGGCGCGCCCGCACCATGTCGGCTCGCCTTATGATAAAGAGAACGCGGAATTCATCGCCGGGCTGTTCCGCTCGTGGGGATACGAGACCAACATCGAGAGCTTTGAGGTCCTCTTTCCGACGCCGCGCGTGCGCCTGCTCGAACTCGTCTCGCCGGAAAAGTTCACGGCGAGTCTCGCAGAGCCTCCGCTCACAGATGACCCGACCTCCGCTCAAACCTCTGAGCAGTTGCCGATTTACAACGCGTACTCGATTGACGGCGACGTGACGGCGCAGCTCGTTTACGTCAACTACGGCGTGCCGAAGGATTATGAAGAGCTGCGCCGTCACGGAATTGATGTCAAAGGCAAGCTCGTTATCGCGCGTTACGGTGGCTCGTGGCGCGGCATCAAGCCGAAGGTGGCGGCTGAGCATGGAGCGGTCGGCTGTCTCATCTACTCAGACCCGCGCGATGACGGCTATTATCAGGGCGACGTGTACCCGAAGGGCGCGTGGCGCAGTGAGCTTGGCGCACAGCGCGGCTCGGTCGCGGACATGCCGCTCTTTCCGGGCGACCCGCTCACGCCCGATGTCGGGGCGACCAAAGATGCTAAGCGACTCGACCTCAAGAACGCTCCGACGCTGACGAAGATTCCGGTGCTCCCCATCTCTTACGCAGACGCCTTGCCTCTCTTGCGCGCTCTGTCCGGCGCGGTCGCTCCGGATAACTGGCGCGGCGCGCTGCCCATTACTTATCATCTCGGCCCCGGCCCTGCCACAGTGCATCTCAAGCTCGAATTCGATTGGAAGCTGCGCCCCATTTACGATGTCATCGCGCGCCTAGCAGGCGGCGAGCGACCGGATGAATGGGTGATTCGCGGCAATCATCATGACGCTTGGGTCAACGGCGCGGACGATCCCATCAGCGGCCTCGTCGCATTGCTCGAAGAGGCGCGCTCGGTCGGCGAGCTGGCAAAGTCAGGGTGGAGGCCGAAACGCACCATTATCTATGCTGCCTGGGATGGCGAGGAGCCGGGCTTGCTCGGCTCGACCGAGTGGGTTGAGACGCACATGCAAGAACTCAGGCGTCACGCGGTGCTTTACGTCAACTCGGATACGAACGGGCGCGGCTTTCTGGATGTTGGCGGCTCGCATACTTTGGAGAAACTGGTCAACGAAGTGGCGCGCGATGTGGTTGATCCGGAGAAGAAAATCTCAGTTGGCGAACGCGAGCGGGCGCGCCGGATTGTGCGTGGAAGTTCTGATCAGAAGCGCGACGCGAGGGAACGCGCAGACCTGCGCATAGATGCGCTCGGCTCCGGCTCGGACTTCACACCATTCCTGCAACATCTCGGCGTCGCCTCGCTCAACATCGGTTACGGCGGCGAGGACGGCGGCGGCTCTTATCATTCCATTTACGACTCGTTCGTGCATTACACGCGCTTTGGCGACCCGGGCTTCGATTACGGCATCGCGCTCGCACAGACAGGGGGGCGCATCGTCCTCCGTTTCGCAAACGCGGACTACCTGCCGCTCTCTTTCAGCAGCCTGAACGACACCGTCTCGGTCTACGTGCATGAGCTGACCAAGCTCGCGGACGACACGCGCGACGAGATTAAAGAGACGAACCGCCGTCTCAACGACAAAACTTTCGAGGCCGTCTTTGACCCGACCGAAACTTACGTCGCGCCAGGGAGCGAAACTCCCGCGCCGTATCTCAATTTCGCGCCTTTGCAAAACGCGCTCGCGCGCTTGCAGGAGAGTGTGAACAAGTATGAGGCGGCGATGCGTGACCCGTCCGTGCGCCGCCGCTTGACCTCCAGGGAGACGCAAAAGTCTCTGGACGAAGCGCTGATGCAGATCGAGCACGCGATGACGCGCGGCGAAGGTTTGCCGCGTCGCCCCTGGTTCAAGCATCAGATTTACGCGCCCGGATTCTACACAGGATACGGCGTCAAGACGCTGCCCGGCGTGCGCGAAGCCATTGAGCAGCACAATTGGCGCGAAGCCGACGAGCAGATAACAATCGCCGCACGCATCATCGCGCAGGTGGCTGACCAGATAGACCGCGCGACGGCGGCAAGCAGCCGCTAACAAGACACACTTGCGGCTTGAGCAAAGAGGAAGGGGAAGGGATTCCAAATGAGCAGACCTCTCAACATGCACACAGCGCGGATGGCTCTCAATCGTGACGCGGAGTTGCGGCAGTGGGCTGAGCAATGGTTAAAAGGAAAAGAGCGAGCCGCACAGCCCGCGCTGACGGACGAAGAGTTTGAGAAGCACTGGCTCTACGTCCGCCCGGAGCGAATGCACGAAGGAGCAATCGAAGCCGTCGCCGCATACGAGCAGCGCATGGAAGAGCATTAAATCTCACGCAAAGGCGCAAAGAAAGCAAGCCTGTCTTTCTTTGCGCCTTTGCGTGAAACCGCTTTTCTCTTCACGGTCGCAGAACGGGCGGCTGCGGGGCTGTGATGCGCTTCGGAGGATTGCGCTTCAATTCCTCCAACAGATATTTGACTGCCGCCTCAAGCGTCGGGTCTTCGTCCTGCGCGAGAGCTTCGGGACGATCAACGACTTCCACGTCCGGGTCAACGCCGACGCCCTCGACCGCCCATTGTCCATTGAGATCAATGAAACGGAACGCGGGCGTGCTCAAGTTTCCGCCGTCCGCGAGCGGAGGGTTGCCGTTGAGACCGATTAACCCGCCCCAGGTCGTCGTGCCGAAAATGCGACCGAGATTGCGCTCGTGGAAGTAGTAGGGAAAGGCGTCGCCGCCCGAACCCGCGTAACCGTTAATCAGCATCGCCTTTGGCCCTACGTTGGCGAAGGCGGGCGTGGAATACACATCGCCTCCGCGACGAGTCCAATAGCTGAGGGGCTTGCGCTCAAGCAGCTCGATCATGCGATCAGGAATAAAGCCGCCGCCGTTGTAACGGTCATCAACCACGAGCGCGTCCTTATTCGCCTGCTGGTAGAAGCCTTTGAACAACTCACGATTGCCTTCGACCGCAGTGTTCGGCACATGTATGTAGCCGATGCGCCCGCCCGACAATTTGTCAACGAGCGCGCGTCTCGATTGCACCCAATCCAAGTAGCGCAGGTTCGACTCGCTCCTGATAGGGCGCACGCGTTCGTCATGCGCGCCGCCTCCGTCCGCTCTGCTCAATGAGAGCGTGACGACGCGCGTCGCTTTGCCTTCGAGCAGCTCGAAAAAGTTTTTGACGCCGCGCGTCGAATGTCCGTCAACCGCCAGAATCAGATCGCCGACTTTGGCGCGCACGCCCGGCTCTGTGAGCGGCGAGCGAAAGCTTTCCTGCCAGTTCTCGCCCGGAAAAATTTTGGCGATACGAAAATAACCCGAAGCGTCCGGGACGATCTCGGCTCCGAGCAAGCCGCCGTCGATGCGCTGCACGCGCGGCGGGTCGTCGCCCCTGTCAACGTAGACGTGACCGGCCATCAACTCGCTGCCCATCTCTGTGAGCAGGAAGTTGAGGTCTTCGCGGTTGGCGATGTAAGGCACGAGCGCGCCGTACTTGGAGCGAATCGCAGGCCAGTCAACGCCGTGCATGTTCGGGTCATAGAACCAGTCGCGCAGCGTGCGCCAGGCGTCCGTGTACTCCTGCGCCCACTCCTTCTTCGGCTCGACCCTCATCATCATCCCGTCGAGATTGAGCAGTCCGGCGTCCGGCTTTTGACCGGGCGCGACGGGCGCGATGCCATAGTTGTCGCGCGACTGAAAGATAAGACGCTTGCCGTCCGCCGAAAGATCGTAATCGCCGACGCCCTCAATAATCGGCAGCTCGGCTTTGGCTTCGAGGTTGTAGAACATGAGCCTCGCCCCGTTGAGGTAAAGCACGCCATCCGGCGTCGCGGCCAGATGGCGATAGTTGCCGGGCGCGCCCGGAATCGCACGCACGCGATTTTCAAAACCGTCGAAGTCAATCTTTACCGTCACGCCCGCGCCTGTTTGAGCAGCTTTCCTCTCATCAGCCTTAGTGTCGCTTGGCGCGGGCGTCTGCGCGGGCGAAGGCGATGCTGTGGGTTCTGCGGGCGACGGCGAGGCGGCAGCTTCCGGCGAGCCTTGCGGCTTTGCGCCCTGCGGCGGCGGAGCTTGCGCGGGGCCGGGCGGCTGCATGAGCGGTTTCTCCTGCGTCTTGAATTTCTCCTCGTCGCTCGCCGGAAGAAAGAGCGCGGGGCCGTCAGCCGCGAGGATGCCGACGTAAACGCGCGTCGGGTTCGTGTAAAGATAGTTGAACTCCCATGAACTGAACGTCAGGTTGAAGTCGCGGTTCGAGCGAAAGTAAAGATAGCGACCCTTCGGATCAAAGACAGGCTCTGTGTCGCTCGTCATCCCGCCCGTGAGTTTTTGAGCTTTACCGCTCGTCACCGAGTAAACCCAGATTTCCGAGAACTGGTTGTCGGCCTGTTTCGAGTAAGCTATCCAACGGCTGTCGGGCGACCAGGTGTAGTTGGTGATGTCGTTGTGCTGGCTGCGGTCTGCGTCAATCGTTCTGCCGTTCGAGACGTTGACATAACGCAAACGCTTTTTCTTGTCGCTGTAAGCGAGCATCGTGCTGTCGGGCGACCAGATAACCGGATAACGCCAGATGTCTCCGTCCGTCGTCACGCGCCGCTCAGTGCCCGTGCCGTCGCTCGGTCGGACGTAAATCTCATACTCGCCTGAACGGTCGGATAGGTAAGCGACGTTGCGTCCGTCGGGCGACCACGCGGGCGCGAACTCACGCACGCCCTGCGAGTCAGTCAGGTTGCGAACCTCGCCCTCTTTGGCGGGCGCGGTGTAAATGTCGCCGCGTGCGCCGAAGAGCGCGCGTGCGCCGCTCGGCGAGATGGAAAAGGTTTCGACGTTCGGCTTGACGTTCATGAAATACGGCAGCGTGTCTGGAAAGTCGCCGTAGACCTTGATGGGCACGCGCTCTTCCTTGCCGCTCTTCGCGTCAAGCCGATAGATGTATCCGCCCGCTTCGTAAACCAGCTCACTGCCCGCGCCGCTCGGCCACAGGACATCATAGTCCGAGTGGTTCGTCACCTTGCGCGTCTGCTTCGTGCGCGTGTCGTAGGCGAAAATGTTCATCGTCCAATCGCGGTCGGAGAGGAAGTAGATCGTGTCGCCGAGCCAGACGGGCAACATGTCCTGCGCTTTCGTGTTCGTGATCTGTTCGGAGGTGTTGTGCGCGAGGTCGTAAATCCACACGTCCGGCGATTGCCCGCCGCGATAATGCTTCCAGCCGCGAAACTCGTTCGAGATGGGCGTGAAGGCGAGCTTCGTTCCGTCCGGCGAATAGCTCGCGCCGCCGCTCTGTGGGACGGCGAGCGGCTGCTCTTCGCCTCCGTCTACGGAAACGAGATAAGGGCGACCGAGCCTGTCGCTCATCGGCACGCGGTTGGCGCGAAAGAGCACGTTCCGTCCGTCCGGCGTCCAGCCAAGCACGCGATTGTCAAAGCCTCCGCGCGGCGGCAACTGCCCGACATCATTGTGATAGGTAAGCTGGCGCGGCTCGCCTCCGTCAACCGAGATGACGAAGATTTGACGCGAGCCGTCGTACTCGCCCGAAAAGGCTATCCAGCGTCCGTCGGGAGAGAACTTCGGGAAGAGTTCAAGACCGGGATGCGACGTGAGCCGCCGCGCCGTGCCGCCCGCAGCGGGCACAGTCCAGATGTCGCCCGCGTACACGAAGGCGATCAAGTCGCCGTGTATGTCAGGAAAGCGGAGCAGCCGCGCCATTTCATCATTCTGCGACGGAGGCTCAGTCGCATACATCGCGTGCGGAAAAGACGAGAAGAGAACCATTGCGACGAGCAAGAGAGATTTATACATTCGTTTGTGACTCCGGGAAGATAGATTGTGGTCTTGAAAGCTCAGATTATATCACGGCACACAAGCCGCAAACGTTCACAGCAACAAGGTCTCGACGCGATGAGCGTGAGCCATCTCTTCACACGGCGACCACGCGAAGACTGTGAAGCGTCCATCCTGCGACGCGACGAGGGCGACCGCGTCGCGCTGGTCATGTACGAACTGCGCGGCGGACAGATGGCGCGTCCCGCCGAGCTGTACGGGATGAACGATCAAGCCTTCATTGCCGATGACGGGTTCGGTCAAGACCAACTGCTCGACCTGTGTGCCCGTCTCGCGCCGCACGATCTTCGCGCCGAACGCCAGCACTTCATATGTATCGCTGATGACAGTCGCTCCGTCCACCGCCGTCAGTCCGGCGATTGAATCAACCGCGTCAATCAGCGATTCCTGCCACAGACGCTTGTTCCGTTCGCTCTCATCCTGACGCATCAATACGGACAACTCCGCAAAAGCCGGCGCGATGGCATACGGGACAGGCCAGACGATTGATTCACGCCATGCCGTCGTGTCATGCGGCACGACGAGCAGCGTCCCGCCGCGACCATGCACGCGCATGGAGGCCGCCAGTTGGACGAGGACGTTGACCGAATCATCGCGCAGGGCTGGCGAGCCGAAGTCTAAGAGCGAAGAGAGCAGGGCGGGGCAGTCCGGCAGGCTGTTGCCCTCTTCGTCTATCACTTTGATCTGATCGCCCTTGAGAACGAGGACGTTGACGAACTTGCCAGACTCCTGACCGCGACGATACTTGACGACGAGCAGGCCGGGTTCGATGACTTCGAGGACGAAACAGAGTCGCGGAATATTGCGCGTCGTTCCCCACACGCACAGCTCGCCACCTTCGCGCCACACGCCCAGGTGAATGCTCGGTCGCTCGACTGCGGGCGCGAGATGCGAGAGAGACGCCGGAGTGAGCGGAAGCCTCTGCTCAAAAGTCAACGGTTGCAACGCCTGTTCGGGCGAGAGAAAGGCGAGCGAGATTTTGGGCGAGAAGCCCTCCTCGCGCCGTAGGCTCGCCCAGAACGCGGCGTCTATGATCGCCTCTATCGCTTGTGCGTCCGGTTGTGTCGCAAGCTCCTGTGCGCCATACTCACGCGCCGCCGCTTGATGGCGTCGGAAGTGCGCTTGCACAGTGGCGGAGACGGCTCGCGCGGCAGGATATGACGGTTCTGTCATGTGCTTTATAACTACATCGCTGAATTCAGTTAACATCCATCTAATACGCAACACAGGCGGCTTCGGGTTCATCATCTCCGAACGATTATCTCACCCCGCCAACTATATGCGTCCGATAACGTCTGGTCAAAGTTAGTGGCTCTGTGCCCGCACAAATTCTGATAGGATGAAAATCACTTTGAGCTATAGTTTACCAGCATCCGTATAAAATTATGAACACACATGCTGTTGGCACTTTTGAAGTCGAGGCGATGCCGCAGCCTCCCTATGATACTGCGGCGGGCGCAACGCTCTGTCGCGTCTCCATCAACAAGCAGTTCCAAGGCGATCTCGAAGGGTCGAGCACGGTCGAGATGCTGAGCGCGATGACAGAGGTCAAAGGGTCTGCGGGCTACGTCGCGCTTGAGCGCGTGACGGGACGCCTGCATGGTCGTGAGGGAAGTTTCGTGTTGCAACACACAGGAACTATGACGCGCGGCGCGGGGGAATTAACGGTCTCGGTCGTCCCTGATTCGGGCACAGCCGAACTCAAAGGCATCGCCGGTCGGATGACGATTGAGATTGCGGACGGCAAACACCTGTACAGCTTCGACTACACACTCGACGCAGAGGCTTGATGATTCGAGTCTGACCGTTCTCAAATAGAAGTAGCCGGATTTTCCAACCAGATAGACCAGGAAGAAAAGCCTTTACAAATTGCAGCCTTTCGGGTATCTACGTGGCATCGTTGGCGCAATAATGCTCCCCGACTGCCTTAGTCGCTAACTTATCACAGACCTCTGAAGCGGCGAGCCGTGATAACAGAAGCAGTGCAATCTCCAAACCACTATCTGAGCTGGGCATTCTCCGTCGCATGAAAATTTGAAGCGTGAAAAGTGTCCGACCTGCTTCTGTAAAAAGCAAGTCAATATGTCATTTGATACTGAAACATTTCTTCTCGTCCACACATACTAGATTAGAATTTGGAATTTCTTTCAGGATTGAACCGCAGTTTCCCGTCTCGCGCTGCATAGGCAACCCTGTCGCACTACTCAGACCATCACGGAAAAAGGAGAATAATTATCATGGCTAAATTAGATGAAAAGGAATGGACGCTGATGTTCTTTTTTGCGAGCGACAATATACTTGCTCCTGAAATCGTCTCGCAACTCAAAGCCATCAAACAGGCCGGGTTTCACCCCAACGTAAATGTCGTGGCGCAGTTCGATCCCAATATTGAGAACGCCGAAACACATATTTTTGATGTCAACGGGATTAAGAAATTTCAAAACGAGGGCCAAAGCCGGATCGGGTATATCGGGTTTCAGCCCGACGACCCTTTCGTGGTGAATCTGACGACTGACAAGCTGTGGTCAGATCAAAAAGATATTAATGGACGGGTGGTTAGAGATCGGGTCATACAATTTGTCCAGAACAAATTATCGTCCACGCAAAGGCGATACAAATTCGACCCGCCGAAGCCGCCACCCTTTAGAAGCAAGGCCATGAAAAGCAGTAACAAACGCGGCAAGAACAGGGGCACGCCTTCTGAGGAACTCGGCCCTAAAGAATCTCTGGAGAGCTTTCTGACATTTTGCAGCGAAAATTATCCGGCAAAACATTACATGCTTTTCATTCTCGGACACGGACTGGTGGTGGGCAATGATACCTTTCTCTTTGATGAGCATGCCGATCAGCATTCGTTAATGTTGCAGCCACTCGGCGAGGTGTTACAAACATTCAAGACCAACATTAAAAAGATAAATGCTGAGGCTGAATTCGAGCTGGTCAGCTTTCATAGCTGCTCGATGAGTTCTCTGGAAGTAGCTTTCGAGCTTCAAGACACCGCCAACTACATGCTCGCCTCGCAAAGCCCCTCCTTTGTCAGCAGTTGGCCTTACAGGCAGATATTGATACGCATCTTCAATTATCAGAACAGACAGGAGCGTGGCGAGCAGGAGGTGGATGTCAAAGGGCTGCTCAAGAACATTTTCCACTACTGTCTCTATAACACTTATGACTTGCTGGTGGCAGGCTATTCGAGTGACGCCTGTTTGTGCGACCTGAGCAAAGTGCCCGACCTGCAAGACCCGCTCGCTAAATTGTCGGCCAGCCTCATAGACGGTTTAAACTTGAAAGACCCGCAGGCGCAGAAGTTTTTACGTGAGTGCATTTTGCTGGCTCATCTGGATGCGCAAAGTTACTTCATCGAGAACTACCTCGACCTGTTTGATTTCTGCTTCCGTCTGCAACAGCGAATTAAATCTGCCAACGGGAAAAAGCTGCTAACCCAGTTGGAGCCGATTTCGGAGGCATGCCAAAAGGTGATGGAGGAAATGGAGAAAGGCGTCGAGAAGGACGACGACCGGCTCATCGTCCGTTCGGATTTTGTCGGGCCGGAGCATCAATATTCGCACGGCCTGTCAATCTACTTTCCATGGGCGAGGCCGTTTAATAGTAAGTTCTGGCCTGACGAATATCGGAAGTATACGTTCGTTAAGTCTTTTACCGATGAGCAAAAATCATGGGTCGCTTTTTTGGAGACCTATTTCGAGAACACAAGGCGTCACACGCGCGTGTTTGAATTCGAGAAGACAAAAGCGCCCGGCTTTAAGAAAGAGACGGGAAGAGTCAGGGTCAGGCAGAATAGAACGCTCGTTGACCTTGAGTTTGAATTAATCGAAGACTTTTCCGTCGGCATTCTCGGCGACGACGGCCAGCTCAGCGGCCCTAAGCCCAACAAGCCCGTCGCGGATTCTTCGTTTGGCGATGGCTGTGCATGTCAATCCATCAAGAATTTTCCACAATTCACACGCGATGCTCTGCCAAAAGCAACCGCTCCTAAAGGTCGTCCAAATACCCCCACAAGCCAGACCCTACTGGATGACCCGACTTTCGAACCGGAGAATATGGGGGCTTTCATTCTGGATAACCTGTTTGAGTAGACAGGGCAGCGTGGAGGAAACGTCCTTGTTGAGACTTGATGTGAGAATCATGAAACTGCCGCGTCAGCTCTTGCTGCTGATAGCCCTGATGCTTTGGCCTGTGCTACTCCTGCACGGGCAAAGCGCTTCTGACCCCGGAGAGATGGCGCGGCAACTTGCGCACGAGGCGAACGACAACGCGATTAGTCTGGAAGACAGGCAGCAAGCTCTCGGAAAGCTGGAAGAGGCGGCGCGCCTCTTTCTGACTGTGAACGAGACGCTTGAGGCGGCGCGCGTCCTGAACCGCGCGGGTCGCCTACAGTTAATACTGAGCAAGCCGCAGGATGCCGTCGCCAGCCACTCCAGAGCATTAGACCTGCTCACACAAACGCCTGACACGCAGGCGGAAGTCGACGGCTTAAACGGACTGGGCGCGGCTTACATGTTGCAGGAGAAAAAAACCGGGGAGGCTCAGCAAGCTCTTCAAAGAGCAATCTCGTTGAGCGAGGGGGCGGGCTATACCGCCGGTCAGGCGCAAGCCCTGCTCAAGCTTAGCGAGTTGCAGAATACACGCAACCACGCTTTGGCTCTCCAAACGGCGCAAAGCGCGCTCACGCTCTGGCAAACGCTGGACGACAAGCCGGGGCTGGCACGCATCTATGCACAGATCGGCCAGTGCTACATGGCGCAGAACGCCTTGCCAGAATCCAGGCTAAACTATGAGCAGTCGCTTGCTCTCTGGCGTGAGTTAAATAATCCGCCGGAGCAGGCCGAGGCTCTCATCAGTCTGGGTTTTATCGAGCACCGCAAGGGCGAGTGGTCAAATGCTATTTCATTCTACACGCAGGCTCAGGGTTTAATAGACGAAAGAGCCGAGCCGCAGAAGATGGGAGAGATTGCCGCCGGACTGGCCGTTGCTTTCAATGAGAACGGAATGCCGGAAATTGGCCTCACACAGTTTCAACGAGCGTTAGATTATTACCGGCAGGCGCAAAACTCCCTTTACGCGACTACTATCATCATGAGAATCGGAGTCAACCACTATCTTCTGGGAAACTATTCGGAGGCGATAGCTCATATCCAGCAGGCGCTCGCTCAGGTCAATAGTGACAACACCCTCGTCGCGGAATGCGACGAATATCTGGGTAGAATTTATATTGAGACAGGCGAATACGCGCTTGCCCTTCAGCATTTGCAATCCGCTCTGGCGATGTACACGCAGGCTTTCAATCCTAAAGAGGCGGCACGCGTGCAGGCTTTGCTTGGGCAAATCGCCGAGCGGCAAGAGCAGCCCGAACGCGCGCGGCAATATTACCGGCTGGCGTTGAAGACATTTATTAAATTGTCAGACCGGGTCAATCAAGCTGCGGTCTACTACGCGCAGGGTCGGTTGGAATTGAAGAACAGGAATTACGACATCGCTGAAGAATATTTGCGTCAGTCAATCGAAGCCACCGATGACATGCGCCGCGTCTCCAGGAGCATTGACCTGACCGCAGCCTTTTCCGCAACCGTCTATGAACGCTACGAGAAGTACATCGAGTGTCTGATGCAAAAGCATGAGCTGCAACCGTCGCAGGGACTCGACGTGCGGGCTTTTGAGATGAGCGATCTGGCGCGTGCGCGCTCGCTTGCAGAATTGTTGAGAGCCACTGGCACGAACCTTCTGCCCGGCCTTGCTCCGCAGTTAGCGCAGCAGGAAAAGATGCTTCGCCAGTCGCTGCGTGTGAAAGAGGACTACAAGGTCGCGCTCTTGAGCCGTCAGAAATATGAGGTGGAAGAACTGACCGCATTGGATGCGGAGCTGTCACGCCTTGACGCCGAATACAAACAGGTCACAGAAACCATCAGCGCACGCTATCCGTCTTATCGTCAGATTACCAGACCGACCGCCCTCGACCTGCGGCAGATTCAGGAGCAGGTGATCGCAGACGAGCAGACATTGCTTCTGGAATATAGTCTGGGCGAGAACAAAAGCTACGTCTGGGCTGTCACTCGCAACAGTATCACGAGCCACGAACTGCCCGCGCAGGCCGAGATTATCCGGGCTGCGCGAGAAGTTTATCAACTGCTGACTGTTCGTCCGGACCCGAACGGCGCGGACAAAGTAACCCCGGCGGCTCAGGAATTGAGCCGGATGATTTTGTCTCCCGTCGCCTCGGAGTTGAACAAGTCTCGAATCGTCGTCGTGGCCGACGGCGAGCTTAATTACGTTCCCTTTCAAATTTTGCCCGCGCCGTCGTCAGGCAACGAGATGCTTCTCGCTCATTACGAAGTCGTCAACGCCCCCTCCGCCTCCACCCTCGGAGAGTTGCGGCAGGAAGAGGCGCGGCGTCAACCGGCTGCGAAAGTGTTGGCGGCATTTGGCGATCCGATCTTTGCGGCAAACTATGCATCACGCAAAGACAGCGGCAGTGCGTCGCCGGTTGCCATGCAAGTGCCCGACACAGGACATTTGCGCGAGGCTCTGCGAGACGTTGAGATGAACGGCGAAACTTTTGACCCGTCCGCTATTCAGCCCCTCTTTTACACTACTCGTGAGCTAGACAATCTGAGCCGCGTTGGCGACGACGGGCAGGCTTTCGTGGCTGCGGGTTTTGCCGCCACACGCGATCAACTGCTCAATACGGATTTGACGCAATATTCTATTCTTCATTTCGCCACACATGGCCTCCTTAACAACAAACGTCCTGAATTTTCCGGCATCGTGCTTTCCACGGTTGATAGAAACGGGCAACCTCTAAACGGCTTTGTCGGGCTGCAAGACATTTATCAGCTACGCGCGCCGGTTGATCTGGTCGTCCTCAGCGCGTGCCAGACAGCGCTCGGCAAAGACTTGCGCGGCGAAGGTTTGATCGGACTGACACGCGGGTTTATGTATGCGGGCGCGTCCAGCGTGGTGTCGAGTTTGTGGAAGGTGGAGGATGAGTCAACGGCGGAACTGATGAGACAGTTCTACGATAACATGCTCCAACAGCGTATGCCCCCGGCGGCGGCTCTGCGCGCGGCTCAGAATAGCATCCGGCAAAACCCCGAGTGGCGTGCGCCCTACTTCTGGGCCGGGTTCATCTTGCAGGGTGAGTATCGTCAGGTCGTTAAGACCACGCCCGCCGCCCATCCCAAAATATCGCAACGGAATATAATTGCAGGCGGGGCGATGTTGTCCTTGCTGGCGGGCGGCGCATGGTGGTATCGCCGCCGCAGATTGCGGATAGCGTAAGCTGGCCGATAGCTACTCGACGGAGAAGAAATAGCTGCCGAGACGTTGCTCAGTCCCGTCGTCTTTGACGCCGGAGAGTTTTAAGACATATTGCCCGCGTGCGAGTTGCGAAGCCGGAATCAAGACCGAGACCGATTGAGCGTCCTGTCGCTCTATCGTCAAAGATTTTTTCTCTGCGTGAATGTTTTCCATCTCAACCCGGTAACGTACAGTCGTTGCCGACCCGCCGGGCAGCTTCAGGGAAATTCTCAACGCGTCGGCATTGAGCGGGAGCAGGACTGTACTGGTTTGAGCTGTCTGTCCGGCTCTCTCCAAAGAACCGGGTTGAGGGGCATTGCCTCGATTCATGCCTGCGGCGTTTAAGGTCAGCGTGGCAAAAGTTCTGGGCGCGAAGGGGCGCGGGCGGAAAATCCACCACGCGCCGACGATGATGATTATCGCAGCAATCGCCACGCCCGCGCGGAACGCCAACGCCTGACTATTCCAAAAAGCGCGGAATCGCTCAGTCCAACCTGGCTCGTCCGGCTTGACGGAAACGGTTGCCACGGCATTGCATTCGTCAACGTGACGTAACAGGATAGAGGCCACGCTGACGCGCTCCTGTCGGGCTGCTGTGGTCAGGTAGTTCAGCTCAAAGTGTTGGCGCTGTTCGGGCGCAAGCTCACCGCGCAAATAATCGTCTATCAGCTCTTCCTCGACCAGATTGATCTGCTCAGGCCAGCTCTCCTGCTGAAAGCATTGCTCCTCGAACTGCTCCGACTCTTCTTCCGGCAATTCTTTCAGCAGATATGCGATGATGCGTTCGTCAGTCATTCTTTCTCTATAAGAGGATTCGCCGATGAGGCTCGTTGCTGCCAGAACATTTCCGAATGTCCTATCTAATTATGCTCCAAACACCACATTTGTCACACATCATAAATGTTTCCTGAGCGTTGTTTCACACAATCGGCCAATTTGGTGCGCAAACGCGTGACGCGCATCCGCAAGGCCAGCACGGTGGTGTTCATATCCTCTGCCAGTTGGCGGCGATGTACAGATCGAGCGCGCCCCTTAATATCCTTACAGTAATCCTGAAGAAATTTCTGGTCTTCAACAGCCAACTGTTCTAAGCAAGGCTGTAATACATTGGTAATCCTTGCCACCAGCTCCTCGGGAGAGGTGACGGGGTTTGCGAGGGATTTTAGAAAAGCCGAGCTTTCACGGCTGTCAATACGCAAGCTCTCCCTGGCGACATTGCGAGCGATGCCAAAACAATATCTGTTTACTTCAGGCACAAGCGCGCCGCCAGCAATTTTGAGCGCTGCCCGATCAAGAGTCGTATCAGCATCACGCTCCGGTTGGGAAACGCCTTTCATCCTGAAAAAACCGACGAGTTTTAGGTGGAGGCTGGTGTAATGGCGACTCGCTTCATCTCTATCGGGAGAGAGAGCCTTCAAAAATAGAGTCAATACCTCCTCGTTAATTCGACTGACCTTCGAAGAATCTTGGGGGGAATTTGTCATGTCCAGCTAATCAAGCTTGCAGTATGATAAACAGACCTGCAAAAGACCTTGTGGCTGCTACTCTTGAACTGCTTAAGAGTGGAGTCGAACGGTGGATGAGCAGCCAGCATTCTACAACATTAGCCGGGGTAAGCAAAGGATTTGCATAACCTCAGTTCGACGTAAAGACTTCAACCAGCCTGCGCGAGCAGGCGAGAGAGTCTAGCCCCACGCGTCAGCGTGGGGACAAATCAACGTTAGAGATAGAGCCTGCGTGAGCTGGCGACAGATGCTTCTTTACTCTCATCTGTCGCCAGCTCACGCAGGCTCTTTAGAATCTGATGTGCCGCTACCCCATGCTGACGCATGGGGCTAGACTCTGGCCGCCTGCTCACGCAGGCTCTGTGAGTTCTTTGTGTTATCGGACGCTTCTCCTGCTTTCATTCCCGATTACAACTTATGACTTGGTTTTTCTCATCCTGAAGATTTATCATTTCCAAACCTTATCTAATATCTTATAAGAATTGCTTAGATAAGATAATCTCAACGCAAACATTATGACTCAGAGACTGCCTGTATCCAAGAAGCTTCTGCGCGAGTTGTCTCTCGATCAACTCGTGGTACTCGACAGTGCGATTCGCCAGTTGATCCACGAGGCCAAAGCAGATAAGAAACGTCAGGCTTTTCAAAAGCGTGAGTCTGACCGAGAGAAAGTTGTTGACCATAAAACCCATCGACAGGTATTTACCAGGTGCGGTAAAGAAGGCTGCAAGTGTGCAGAAGGCTCGGGACACGGTCCATACTGGTATGCTTACTGGTCAGAAGGTGGGCAGACCCGATGTCAATACATCGGTAAGAAATTGCAGAAGCCAAGCCGGAAGAATAAATAGCTAATGAAAATAATGCGCCCAGCTACGAAATAGTACGACTTTTCGAGATTTTCGGAGGCTAAGTAAAACCAGATGACTAAAAATCTCTCCAAGCTGATTTCATTTCTAACAGTCCTGTCGCTTTTCATTTCACCTGAAATCAGTCTCGCCCAGAAAAATTCTCCGAAGCTGGCAATCAAACAGATCATACAATCCTCTAAAGGAACAATCGGCGTGGCGGTCATCGGTCTGGAAGATAATTTTTCCATGACCATGAATGATAACAAGCGGTTCACGATGCATAGCGTCTATAAATTCCCCCTCGCGCTAGCCGTTCTCGACCAGGTTGACAAAGGCAAGCTGTCGCTCGACCAAAAGCTGCGCGTGACGAAAAACGACTTGCTCCCGAACACATGGAGTCCCCTGCGCGACGAATACCCGAACGGCGGTGCTATCTCTCTGAGCGATCTGCTCGGCTATACCGTTTCAATGAGCGACAACAACGGATGCGACTTTTTGTTCCGGCTTTTGGGCGGAACAAAAAACGTCCAAACATATATTCGCAATCTCGGAGTGAAGGGTATTTCGATTGCGGCGACTGAAGAGGAAGTGGCAAAAGATTGGCCCGTGCAGTACACAAATTGGAGCAGACCGTCGGCGATGTTGCGCCTCATGGTAAATGCTTATCGCGGGAAATATCTCTCAAAATCGAGCAACGATTTCCTCTGGAAGATAATGAGAGAAACATCAACCGGACCGAATCGAATCAAAGGCTTGCTCCCGGCGGGAACAGTCGTGGCGCACAAGACGGGAACTTCCGGCACGAACGACAAGGGACTTACCCCCGCGACAAACGATGTGGGAATTGTCACGCTCCCCAACGGAAAACATTTCGCGGTGGTGGTGTTTGTTTCGGATTCGACTGACGACCAAAAAACCCGCGAAGGCGTGATCGCTCGAATCACAAAAGTCGTCTGGGATTATTATTTAGCGAAGTCTTAAGTAATCAAAGAGAAAGGAAGGCGGATTACTGCCTTATATAAATCTTTAGTCTCCGCGCGCACGCGCTATCTTTTACGAGACACCCATTCCAAATAATTCTTGAACGCCTCTGGTTGTCCCGGAGGAGCTATCTCGAACTTGCCGCCGAGCGTGCCGTCCTTCAGCTTCGTGTATGTGAGCCGGTATTGAGGCTTGGACGGTAAAGGGTCGCTCAAGAAAGTCACGACCTGGTGATCGGCTGATAGCTCAACTTTGTAATTGATCACATGGCCTTCGCTATCAAAGTAGCTGGCCCGGGTCTGATCCGAAGTATCGTCTGCGTAAATCACCATGAAGTCTTCGTGTTTCGCCGCCGGGCGGCCTGCCATGGCCGGATACTCCGCATAATTCCTTCTGACGATGATTTTACCTTGCAGGTCGAAGGCGAAGCTAAAACCTCCCTTCGCTTCATCAGGTTTCCCCTGGCCAATGGCTTCCCATTCTCCAATCAGAAAGCGTAGATCATCCCATGACATTTTGACGGGCGTAGCGTGGGACAGGCTCGCACTGAGTGTGAACACAAGAATGGCTCCGGCTTTAAGTATAGCTTTCATATGAATCTCCTTATGGCAGCTCGCACACTGAGCTTGAATATTGAAAGCGCCAGTGCGCTGACTTTAATGTTTGTGCTCGCTCTCGGTGGGCAGCCCCGCCTCAACCCAATCAGACTTACCTTCGGCGTAGTCTTTGACGTTCGTGTAATCCATCTCCGCCAATTCACGGGCGGCTTTCTCAGAGGCGTGTCAGGTGGGGTTTGCGCAATAGACAATGATCTCGGCGGCCTTATCTGGTAATAGTTGAGGAGCTAACTCCTTAACTCTATCGGGCGGGAGATTGATTGCTCCGGGCAGGTGCGCGTGATGATAGGAAGTCTCAGGTAGCGTCTCGACGAGAGTGAAGTTCTCGCCCCCTTCTATCTTCGCCTTTAAGTCATCTCTCGATATGGTATCCACAATCGTTTTTCTCCTTCCACTATCTCGAACTGCCGATGTCTCTTTCCCATTATGATAATCCCACAATGTGCCTGAGCAAAGCTAAACTGCTCTCCTTCCGAGCATCAGAGTCGCGGGGATAGCTGCGTCCGCATTCCACTCGCCGGAATCTTTCCCTCGATGCTCATACCTCATCGCAGCCCGCTCATGTGATCGTCGCAGAGACTTTCCTTCTGTGTGAGTGTGTGCGCTTTGAGCGCCGCGTACATCGGTGGAAGCGTTCAGCGCTGAAACAAAAATGTTAACGCCGACTGATACCTTCGTCCAATAGTAGATTTCCGTCAACTGATCGTTTATGGAAGGCATCGAGGTCGTCCGCCTTCGGGTGTCGAGTTTTGTTTCGCAACTTCATTCTACACACCTCTGAATGGGTGACGACCTTTAGTTTTCAACCCAGGACCGGGGTTGATTTACTTCCACGAGGTCGACAGGGGCGGCCACTTCGCGGCGTGGGAACAGCCAGGACTCTTCGCTGAAGAAATCCGCGCGGCGTTCAGATCTGCGTGAGCACGCCGAAGGCTACTCCCAGGCCACCGGCAAGCTCCGCCGCACCCAGAAACATTGTGAAGCCCACGCTCATGCCGATGCTCTGCGCGCGGCCCTTCGGGTCTCTGAGATGTGGTAGTGGCTCAGTCGCAGGAGAGAGCCAGTCCATTTTTTACAGAGAGGCCGGCCTCCTGAACGTCGGATATGCTGAAGCCGGCACTGTCGGTGATCCTGCGGTCATGCTGCTGCACGGCTGGCCCTACGACATTCACACCTACGGCGATGTCGCCCCTTTATTAGCATCGAAGGGTTACAGGGTGATCGTCCCTCACTTGCGGGGCTATGGCACGACACGCTTTCTTTCAACTGAAACGGTTCGCAATGGGCAGCCGTCGGCCCTGGTCAACTACGAAGACACCGCAAGCGTTTTGTCGGCTTCCTCCATTCGCCCTCCGACAAATTCATACTTCGGCGAATATCTGACAGAGCTTCTCAAGAGTGGCTTCAGGCGCTCTGGCGAGCAGTTCTCGGATGACTTCTGTTTCGCGCGTCTCATCTGAATTGCCAAGCGAGAGTTGCGCCTCCGGCGAGCAGGGCGAGGCAGACTGTGATGATGAGAGCGATCTTGATAATCCGACTATTCACTTGCGTCTTTCCACCTTTAAGAAAAATTGTAGAGGGGAGGCTCGAAGCTTAACAGAGGGCGCGCACGGCGATGCCCTCTGTATCTAAACCCTTCTCGACATCCCCGGCCTTTTGTTTCACTTCTACGCACTCGACTCCCCTCACTCAATCGAACGCACCGCCACGATGTTCACATCATGCAGTCGCCAATCAAGCGAATTGGCGAGATCACTCGCCTCCTTGAGTCGGTCAAGCAAATTGCTTTCATCTCGCGGGACGACGAAGGCTTCACCCGTCAAAACGTCTCCATCCTCGCGGAGGCGCACGCGCGCCTTTTCCACCCAGTCGAGCCGTTCGAGTTCCTCCTGCACTTTGTCCGGCACAGGGTCTTTCTCTTTGCTCTCCACGTCCGATGGCCGCTTGTTCATCAACTGCGCGACGCTGTTCCGCAAATCACCCACACCGTCCCTGATGATCTCGAAAGAGATGATTCCGGCGGCCACAGAGTCGGCCCACCAGTAGCCGTAAGCGATGCCGAGGATGCCAAGCACACCGGCGAGGCCCGAGAGCCAATCTCCCTTGTTGATGTTGGCGTCCGTCTGAAGCGCCTTCTCGTGCAGTTCGCGCGCCAGAGGCAGTTTCATGCGCCCGAGAATGAAGGGCGGGATGACGCTATAACAGAGCGCGGCGATCATCAGCCAGCCGAGCCACACGCGATGGCCAAAGAGTTCGACGGTCTGAATCGTCGCGGCTTCAGCCATCAATAGCTTGATGACCGAGTCTATGAAGATGTAGAGGCCGAAGCCTAACAGCGCCACCGCCGCCGCGAGGAAAGCGATCATCACGGCGCGGCGGTAGCCGTAAGGAAATTGTTCATCGGGGGGCTTGCCGAAGTAGCTCGCCCCGATGAGGAAAGCGACGGGCGGGACGAGGCTCAACACGTCTTCCGTCCACATGGCCTTCATCGTTTGCGACGCGCCCATCGTCAGGCTGATGACCGCGATGATCGTGAGCATGAACAGAATCGTGACCCACTCAAGACGCTTCGCTCGACGCAAAGCGTGCTGCTTCTCCTCAGGCAAGCGGAAAGGATCGCCGGGCATTTTCATCGTTTCGCCACCTCCTGTTGTAACAGACCTTTAATCTCGGAAGAGCGCCGGTAGAGAAATTCATCAAGGCGTTTGATGAAGCCGTTCTCGCCGGGAGGCACAGCCCAAACGTGTTTCTCCTTGTGCAGCTCAATCTCCGACGGAGTCAGACCCATTTGTTCCAGTTGCCAATCGGGAGCAGCCACCGGGAGGTTCGCTTGCGACAGGTCATCAACGCGCACGGGTGACGCCCCTTTGCGCTCAAGATAGCTCGCGACCGCTTCACCGCTCCTCACCGCGACCTGCATCCCCTTCACACTCGCGGGCGGCTGCATAGAGCGCGGCACACCGACCTTGATCCGCTCCTCGAAATACGGGCTGGTCAATCCGACATACTTGCCCCAGGGCGTCTCATCCGTCATTCCGCCGATGACCAAGTCAAGCTGGTAATATCGAAGCGCTTCCATGTGCTGTTGTTCGCCGCCCCAATGCCATTCGGGCGTTGCGCCTAACTCTGCGGCAAACCGACGAACCAACTCGACCTCAGCCCCCGCAGGCTCGCCGTCGGTGCGTATGACCCACGGCGAATGCTCCACCAACCCGACGCGCAGGCGACCCCCTTGCGCATGTCGTAAAGTCTCTTTCGGATCGCGCGGCAGGTCGCTGCATCCCGCCGTGCAGGCACACACAATCAAGATGAGAAATAACAAGCGGCGCGTCTGCATCTGTTCCCTTTGCTTCTAAAAAAGGAGGGCTGAAGTTCTACGGCTTGCCGAACCTCAGCCCTCAATCTCAGCCCCCTTGCTCGTTCTGTCGGGCGAGTTGACTTTGCAGTCCGATATGTCCTGCTTCAATTCGTATGAGCAACCGAGTCCCCAATTAAAGATTCAGCCCGCTTCTTATCAATAGCCTTCACGCATGACTGATTTCCTGCTGAATGAGGGCGCAACCCGGCCAAAGTCAGCCACAACCGAAGGCTGACAGCCAGGCGGAACAACGCTCTCTCAGAGAGGGGGTTTGAGAAGAATAGAAAAATCGGCAGCGACCGTCTGTACGGTACTGAACACGGTACACATGGCATCGTGTTTGCGTTATTTCAGTCGAAGCCTGTTTGCTGAATGATTTCTGTTCACGCATACGTGTGCATTTAATCAGATAAGAAACAGTATTGAGCTAAGAAGCGCAGCAGGTAAGTAGCTATTGATATGAAGCGCGACGGCAAGGGGGAATCACGATGGCTCAACTCAAGGATAAAGTTAAGACCACGTTAGACGAGGGGCGCATTCTCATTATCGGCGCACAGGTGCTCCTGGGATTTCAGTTCCGCGCAATCCTTGAGACGGGCTTCGAGAAACTGCCGGAGCACGCGAAGTACATGAAACTCGGCGGGCTGGGACTACTGCTCTTAGCCGTCTCGCTGTTGATCTGGCCGGGCGCGTATCATCAAATAGTTGAAGACGGGGAAGACACGCATGAGCTAAACCGCTTTGCGACAGTCGTAATGGGAGTCGCGCTCCTGCCTTTCGCGCTCGGTCTGGGCGTGGATTTTTTCATCGGGGCTGAATCTCTGTTCGGGCGCACGCAGGGCATCATCGCGGGCGGCGCGGCTCTCATAGTCGCCCTCTTTTTCTGGTATGGATTGGAAGTGATCAGGCGCGGGGCGCGTGAGACTGAAGTAAAGGAGAAAAAGGAGATGTCAAAGCAGAAGGGAGAGCAGGAAGAGGGCGGCACAAAGCTGAAAGATAAAATCCAACAGGTATTAACGGAAATCAGGGTGGTGCTGCCCGGCGCTCAGGCGCTCCTCGGCTTCCAGTTCATCTCGTTACTGATGGAGAGCTTTGAGAAGCTGCCCCAGTCATCAAAGTACGTGCATTTCATCAGCCTCTCATTAGTCGCTCTTTCAGTCGTCCTCTTGATGACTCCCGCCGCCTACCATCGACTCGTGGAACAGGGTGAGGACACGGAACACATCCACCGCTTTGCCAGCCGAACCCTCTTGGCCGCGATGATTCCTTTAGCCTTAGGCATCTCAGGCGATTTCTTCGTGGTGGCTCGAAAAATCATGCGATCTGACGGCATGGCAATCGGTCTCGCAGCATTTGCGCTGCTCATCTTTTACGGTCTCTGGTTCGGCTTCACTCTTTACAAGAGACAGGCGCGCGAGCAGGAAGGCATCAGACCACGGATGCGGGTCAGCGTCTCTTCCCTCTCAAAGTAACTTAAGAGAGATTCACATGATGTGAAGCAGAAATGAGAGAGACCCGCGACAGCATCACAGACATTTGGGGCGAGCGCACGCCGCACCTGCACGGCATGTGGCCGGTGTGTGAAGAGTAGCAGATAATCAGCAGCACGAATCATCGCGCACGCGGGCTGTCCCTGTCACCTGCATGTAGAAAGTTAGGGTCTGTGAGAATGGTAAAGCCGGCGTAGCGCAGGATAATGGTCGCCGTGCCGACGAAAAAGATCGAACCCGAAGAGAAGTCTCCGGCTGAAGCCGCCGTCAGATGAAGTTCAATGTTTTTCGGCATAATGTTTCCATGCTTTTCTAAACATCTAACGCTTTTTTTGTCGCCCGCTGAAATAATCCTAAACACCACGCGCCGAAGACCAACGCAACTTTGCCGACAGTCAAACCTTTTTCACTGGTTCTGTTGATGACGCGACGAGAAGTATGAAATGTTTGAACAGGCGTTGCCGTAGGTTTCGAGTGGGGCAGATTCCCCTTTCTCTCTTGTTCGTCCGGGGCTTTTTCGCCCTTCTCTTTAGCGTCGGGCGCGCCCGCTTTGGCCGCCGCGTTCTCGATCTCTGAGTTGACCTCACCGCCAGTAAGAATCGCTGCGCCCGACAGGTAAAGCCAGAGCATCAGGACGATGACCGCGCCCAACGAGCCGTAGGACTTACTATAGGAATCAAAGAAGTGCAGGTAGAGGCGAAAGCCGAAAGAGATGAGCAGCCACAAGCCAACGCCGATGGCCGAACCCGGCGTGACCCACGTCCACTTCTGATCGTGCAGGTCTGGCGCGAGGTAATAGATGAGAGCGAAGGCGACGAGCATGAAGGCGAGCGCTATCGGCCACTGCAAGACCTTCCACGTGAGAGTGAAGACCTCGCCGAAGCCATAGCCGCTTGCCATGTGCTCGACGATTCTGCCTCCATAGAGCACGAGCACGAGCGCCGAGATGATGAGCACCGAGAGCGCGACCGTCAGGCCGACCGCCGTCAGTCGCTGTTTCCACCAGGGGCGTGACTCTTCGACATCGTAAGCGACGTTCAGCGCCTGCGTGATCGCGCCCATCCCGTTCGAGGCCGCCCACAACGCTCCGAGAATGCCGAAGGCGACCTTGCCGCCACTACTCCCGGCGCTCACCTCGTACATCGCCGAGTCAACGAGCTTAAAAGCCGAACCGGGCAGAACTTGGCTGAGATAGTTGAACAGGCTGTGGCGCAGGCCAGTCCCCGACCCCATGACGAGACCTATCACGGAAGTGAGAAACAGGAGTAGAGGAAAGAGCGCCAGCAGAAAGTAATAGGCCAGTTGGGCAGAACGACCGAACACGTCATCTTCTTGAATTTCGCTCCAGACACGCCTGGCCAAGTCCTTCCACGTCAACCCGCCAAGCCCCCACAAAGATGCCATGTCAATCACCCCTTGATCTCTACTTTTCTACTGCAATGAGATTGTTAATTCGCAGGAATAACGCAATGACTATGCCTCAGGTGAAGCGAGAATTAAGAGACTGTGAAGATAGGAGTTTTGAACCTAACTGTCTTGCCTCACCTTTTGCTATTCATTCATCAGGATACGGTTCTTAGTATTAAACATATACAGTCTTAGGATTTTCCATCAAGGGAGTGCAGACAGATGGCCGAGCGAACGAGAAGCAAGGCGGCTCCGGCCCGTTCATCAAAATTGAAGCGCACGCGCTCGAAAGCCTTCTGCGAGGATGCCTTGCGTTCAGGATTCTCTCCGCTCCGCTTGAGTAGTTGAGCGAGTATCGTGACCATTACTGTCATCGCGGGTTGAGGTTTCGACCGGACGAGAGGGAGTATCACTGAAACGACGCGTGCGCGGCGCTTCTCCCTTCCTGCCGGGAGGCCAGCCAGCGCGCCTGCGTTCGCCCTCCGCCTCTTCTGTCTGGTCGTGGAAGAGCACCTGCTGCGTCGGAGAGGCGATTTTGATGCCGTGCTCCAGGAAACGCTTTCTGATAGCGGAGATCACGCGGTCTCTTGCCGCCACCTCATCAGCACGCTTGGAGTCCGTCCACCAGCGCGCACGCACCGTGATACTGTCAGCCCCGATGCCCACACAGACGGCGGAAGGCTGAGGCTCCCTGAGCACTCCTTCAACCTCAAGGGCTGCTTCGACGATCAACCGCCGTGCTTCTTCCAGGTCATCGTGAAAACTGATGGCGAACTCAAGACTCGTGCGGCGCGTGTCGTAAGAGTTAAGCACCGTCAGCTTCTCCGTGTAGATACTTGAGTTGGGGATGACGACTAGAAAGCCGTCCGACGTTTTGAGTAAGGTGGCGCGCGCCTGAATCTCCTGTACGACGCCATTATAACCCCCGACCTGAATCTCTTCACCGACGCGGAAAGGCTCTGCCAGCAGGATCAGAATGCCCGCCAGAAAATTCTGAAGGATGTCGCGGAAAGCAAAGCCGATGGCGACGCCGCTGATACCGAGCACCTGAATTAAGTCTCGTGCGTGGAAAGACGGCAGGACGATGGAGAGCGCAATCATCAGGTTGAGCAGGATGATGCCAGCCTGTACTACACGCCCCATCACCAAACCGAGATTCTCATGCCGCCCGCGTCGGCGGTAGAAACCGACGATGAGACTTTTGGCCCACCGTGCGATCAGGCAAGAGATCGTAAACACGATCAGAGCCAGCACAAGATTCGGCAGCATGGAAATAAAGCCGTTAACGATGCCTTGAATCTTGGCCCATGCCGGTGAGATGTCGAAATTCATGATTTCTACTCGCGCCCCACAAGGGAGCAAAGCTCATTAAGCTCCTTTCTCCTATATGGCAAGCGCCGGATACGTGCCAGCCGCTTGCGCTACGCCGACCACTCTCGGTTCATCTATTATCGAGACCGGCATTGCTCCGGCATCTTCGAGCGCCTTCATCACGGGTTCAAGCTGGTCGTAGAAAACGATTATCACCTCTCCTTCCCGCAAGCCCTCAATCTCAGAGCGCAGAGCATTGATCTCGTCAAGCACGATATGACATTCGGTATCCGGCGATTCGTCGTTGACAGCCTTGCACAGGAGTTTTGCGACCATGCCCTTTTCGCGCCCGCGCAGGTCAATGTCCTCTTTTATGATGACGCGGTGAAAGCCGCGCGCCGCCACTCGCCCCGCCTGCTCGATGACGCTATCGTCACGGTCGCCCGGTATTCCGATGATGCCCGTCACTCTTCTCTCATTCCACCTGGCAGCCATCCGGCAGACGGCTGCAAAAGCGTCCGGGTTGTGCCCGTAGTCAACCATGACGTGGCCGCCATTCACTTTGTAGAGATTAGCCCGACCGGGATTGTAGTTACTATTAAAGTTCCTGAGCGCGTTCCTCAGTTGCGCGCACGTCACTCCGTGTGAGCGACATGCTGCAACCGCAGCGAGGAGGTTGCTGATTTGAAATTCGGCAGTTCCATTCATCGTGCATGGAATGTCTGCCACACGCAGTACCGGACACTCCGCGTGGTCACTGACCTCGACAATCAGACCGTCGCGGACTATATACGCGGTGTTGCACGCGGCTACGTGCCGGGCAATGAGCGGGTTACTTTCATTCAGGGAAAAATAGACGACTCGCTTCTTCAACTCGGATACGCGGGGATTTTCCATTATGCGCGCGAGATGTTCGTCGTCTGCGTTTAAGACGAGCGTGCCGCCCTCGCGCACGCGCTCCGCGATGAGAGATTTGATGTAAACCAAATCTTCTACGCTCTCGATGCCGTCCTGTCCGATGTGATCCGGCCCGATGTTCGTCATCACAGAGATGTCCGACCAGTCGTAGCCCAAGCCACGGCGCACGATGCCCCCTCTGGCAGTCTCCAGGACAGCGACTTCTACCGTCGGGTCTGACAAGATAGTTCTGGCTGAATGTGGGCCGGTCGTGTCGCCTTCGACGATTAGTCTGTTTCCCAGATAAATGCCATCGGTCGTCGTGATTCCGACCGCTTGCCCACTCTGCCAGAGGACGTGCCCGATCATTCGCGTGACAGTGGTTTTACCGTTCGTGCCGGTGATGGAAATGATCGGAATGCGCCCGTTGCTCCCCGCCGGATAGAGCATCTCGATAACCGCGCCGCCCACGTCACGAGCTTTGCCCTCGCCCGGATAAAGGTGCATGCGCAACCCCGGCGCGGCATTGAGTTCAATGATTCCGCCGCCGGGTTTCCCCGGACCACTCCGTTCGACAGGCGCGGAGATGTCTCGCGTGACCAGATCAATTCCACAGATGTCCATGCCGACGACGCGCGCCGCACGTTCGCACATCTCTGCTACTTCAGGATGTACAATATCCGTCACATCTTTCGCAGTGCCGCCGGTTGAGAGATTGATGCTTTCGCGCAAGAAGACTGTTTCACCGGCAGGCGGTATGTTATTGAGGCTCAGACCCGCTTTGCGCAGATAAGCGGTCATGATCTCGTCAATACGGATCTGTGTGAGCGGCTTCTCATGCCCAAGCCCACGCATCGGGTCTCGATTGGCGATTCCGATCAACCCTGCAATCGTGCTCCTGCCGTCACCGATGACGTGCGCCGGAAGACGCTCGCTCGCGGCGACCATTCGATTGTTTATGACGAGCACGCGATAATTCTTTCCGACGAATAGCTCTTCGATCAGAACCTTTTCGGAAAACTCACGCGCGACGGCGAAGGCTTGCTTCATCTGTTCCGGCGTGGAGATGTTGAGCGAGACGCCCAAGCCCTGTCGCCCGTCGAGAGGCTTGACCACGACCGGCACGCCGATGTGTTCGAGCGCGACCACCGCGTCCTCTTCCGTGCGGGCTACTTCGCCGCGAGGCACGGGGATCGAGACCTGTCGCAAGAGAACCTTAGTGAACTCTTTGTCCCCTGCGGTCTCGACTGCGATGGCGCTCGTCCCGTCGCACATCGCTGCTTGTATAAAGCGACGATTCTTTCCGTAGCCGAGTTGAACAAAACTGTCCTCGCCAACGCGAGACCACGGGATGCCGCGCCTCGTGGCCGCATCCACAATCGCTCTCGTGCTCGGTCCGAGTTCAACGTCCGAGACAATGTCACGCGCTTCCTCAAGTCTCTCAGCTAGAGGAAACTCTTCGCCTTTAACCACAGCCTTGACGAGTTCCACAGCCGTCTCTAAAAGGTAACGCATCCCCTGCTCTGACTTGTATGTGACGATCACATTATATAAGCCGTGAGCTCCCGCGTAACGCGCCCTTCCGAATCCGACCGGGATGCCTGCCCCGTCGCTCAGTTCCAGAGCCACGTGCTCAATGATGTGCGCGAAGTACGTTCCCTCCCAAAGTCGTTCGACGAATCCCCCGCGCTTATCTCTGCTGCAATGGTGCTCACGCAGCCCTGGCAGTAAGTTAATCAAGCGTTCATTGAAGCCGGGAATCTCGCGGCTCTCTGTGTCACTCAAGCCCTCCAGATCGAGTCTCATTATCAAGACGGGTTGATGATGATAGATATTCGGTCCGGCGAGAGTTCTAATATTTTCGATCCTCATGATTACTACCCTTTGCTCGTTCTATTCTGACCTGATAACTCGATTAATCGTTCGTCCTCTCCGCTGTCGCGGCCTTCGCTTTTTCCGCCTTTGCCTTCTCCTCAATCGGCGCTCGTTTTTCTAAATCGTATTTATGCCCTTCGGAGAGGACGTGCACGCGGACTCCGTGAAGTGAGAGCGACTCATCCTTCGCAAGGTCTGGCAGATTCGTATAGGTGATACTGCCCGCGTCTATCACTGTGACGGAGTTCTCTCCGAGCACTTCGCATCGGCCTTCGCTGACGACGATTGCGGTGTTCTCATCAATACCGAAGCCTATGTCTTGCGGGTAGTGTGCGACGGCGGTCAGGAGCCGCCCCATGCGCCCGCGTTGCGAGAAGTGCGTGTCAATCATCGTCCCCGGCAGAAAGTCCATGCCCGGCCCGATCTCGATTCCTCCGAAACGCGGATTGCAGTTTGAGTCGCCACGGATGATCATCGTGTTCGACATCATCGCGGCCCCGGCGCTGGTTCCTCCGATGACCAGTCCCTCCTGAAATCTCTGGCAGATCAACTCCTGCATCCGTGTTCCGCCGAGCAGACTCGTGATGTGGATTTGATCGCCGCCCGTGAAAAAGAGCGCGCTCGCCCCTTCGATGAGTTTCAAAGCCTTCTCATCAAGCACATCCTTCCGGCTGGAGACATCAACGGCATGCGCCTCTTCGACCCCAAGCTTCTTGAATACTTTTCTATATTCGGCTCCCGACTCTTCCGGCTCATCCGTCGCCACGGTCATGATGACGACGCGCGCCCGAGACTTATCGGCCAGACGAATGAACTCCTTGAGGATGGTACAGTCCCCCTTTTTGTCCTCCCCCCCGCCGATAATGACCAATTTGCCTTTAGCTCCGTTTACTCTCATGTATGTTTTTTGTTTTAATTCAAAGTACAGTCAGCAAGCTTTTATACTAATCGCGGTTTAGATTTGTATGCGAAAAATTTGCAATAATCTAAAAATTATCTTTCTGATTGATTCAACAGCAACTACCCACATCTTCTACTCTCATTTCAAGGAATTTTTTGGGCGACAAATATGCGAAAAATTGCGTCCCCTGTCCGTACGAAAACGGACTTTTTGAATTTTGAAGTCATCTATTTCTCGCTCCATCAAGCGAGATGCTCCGGTTGCTCTGTTTCATGAAGCTCTCGCTCACAACCACCTCGCCGTCAATCATCAAGCGCCGCCCGCCAGCAATCACATCTCTGAGCTCAAACGAATCTTTGCGAATCACGAGTACGTCCGCATCCTTCCCCGCGACCAGGCTCCCCTTTGAGTCTAGCTTGAGCACACGCGCCGTGTTTGAAGTCACAAGCCTTAGCGCCAGCCCGACTGCGAATCGCCCGTTGATAATGCAATCACGCACCTGAGCGTATAGAGTACGCGGGCTGGAAATAGAGGCGTCGGAAGAGGCCGTGAGCCGTGCCGCGTCGCCGCCCCGGTCAAGGTAGAACCCGAGCCACTTCGCTAAATCTTCCTCGACCGTATCAATGTCAATAGTGACGCCCCTCCGGGTTAACTCCACCGCCTCCTCCATGAGCGCAGCACTACGCTCGACATGTGTCGGATAGAGCCACGCGGGCTCCACTTCATATTCATCCAGCAACCTGCGGAGCAGTTCCAACCGTCCCCTTCCATCGCCCACATGAAAGTGAGTGATGCCTGCTTTCCCACTCAGCATCCCGCCGATATAAGCTTCGCTCACGAGTCGCGCCAGTTCATGCGCCTCAGGCTCTGTGGCGCGCAGGTCGGAGAGGGCGATCTCTCCTGCGCCGATTACTTCATTGATAAACAAAATGTCTTGCCGGACTGACCCGGTGAGAGTGGTCGGGGGCACGTTGTACCCGCCCGTGTAAATGTATGCGGTGAGTCCTTCTTCATGAAGCCCCTTCGCACGCGCCAGAAGGCCGGGCATCGTTTTGGTAGTCGTGTCCACGCCGAGACAGCCCGCGACGGTGGTGATGCCGGCAGAGACGAGCTCATTGAGAAATATCTCCGGAGTCTGCGTGCTGAAGCCTTGCTCGCCGCTTCCGCCCGTGAGGTGTTCGTGCGGGTCGATAATGCCGGGAGTGACGAGGCAATCAGTCGCATCAATGACGGCTACTTCGAGTCCCAGCGCTTCGACCGCACGGCGGTCAATCTCTCCGACCTTTGCGATCCGGTCACCTACGAGTAGAAGGTCACTACGTCCTTGCGGCTCCGGGGCGTAGATTTCCCCATTTTCGATCAGCGTCAACATATACGCACTTCGACTGTGAGGGCTGACGGGCATTCTTTAAGAATCAATTGCATACTTCAGGACGCGTCGAGTTCGAGCAAACCGAAGAACTTCTGATTTGTGAGAAGAGAAGCGTTCCTCACGGAAAATTGACAGACAACCTTAGAGTTCGATTCGTGTGTTCTCTCTGTCCTCTCCATCACGACTTCCCTGCTTGAAATGTGAGGCTAAAAGAAGGATGAGCTTCATGAAGCTCATCCTTCGACCCTCCCCTTGTTCGCACTTTTCCGCACGGCATCGTCTGCTGAAAACGCAATGCGGAACAACCTCAATGAGCTATCATGTACGCTCATTGAATCCTCAAAATCTTTGTCCGGGGAATCTTAAAACCAACCTAAAGAGGATGATTAAAATATATCAAGCGAAGGATAAAGGGTCTGTACGTTGTCGTACGGCTTTGCACCCGCTGCTTGACTAAAGGCAGCGGGAGAATTTTGCAGCAGTGCTCAACTGGCTTTCTTCCCCCGTTCCTTTGTTCGAGGGCGGCCACCCTTCTTGCCGTTCTCACGCACTGCCGTTCGTTTGGCTTCAGAGGTGACTCTTCCGCCCTGCCGCCCCAACTCTGCCATCCATCTTCGCGTGCCGAAGATGCCAGCGATGAGTCCCGGCACGCTCATCTGCACATCCAGTTCATCCCAGTGTAGAGCCGCACCACGCGGCATCACTTTCACCGCCGCGATCTTCTCTGGCTCCGCGCAATCCAAGCCCTGAATAAGAGCGCATGGCACGATAAAGATCGCACCATTCTGTAGCTCGACGATCAAGCGATTATTCGTCTCATCATAACGAGCAGCGATGGCGCGTGGCTCATTCTCCTGCGCGGTCTTACCTGCCGCTACAGCGCGGTCGTACTGCTGATTGAAAGTTTCTTTATCCATGTATTTCGTGCCACCTCTCTAACAAGTATTCTTGGCTCGCTTCGACAATCTCGACCACCTTGGCGGAATCGCGCCGACTCATACCTTCAACCTTAATGATTTCAAAGGAAGCGATGTTGATAATTATTTCGCCGCCCGCGCGCCAGATATGCACATGCGCCGTAATGTGGTCTTGCGTGTAAATCATCACCGCGAACCCATCTTTTCTCAACACCGTCGGCATGATGACAATATAAACCTAACGGTTAGGTATAGTCAAGAAAAACAAGCCGCACGCGGAGATATTTATTGACAGCATTGCATCTACGCGGCTAAGGTGTCTGACCATGACTAAGGAATTATCTACATCCGAAGTAGCCTCCCGATATGGCGTGGCGTCAAGGTCGGTCAGAGCATGGTGCGCGCGCGGGCATTTCCCTAATGCATATGAGCAACAGACGACGCGTGGTCCGATCTGGATGATACCTGAGTCCGATTTGGAAGGATTTATACCTCCGAAAGCCGGGCGACCTCGCCTAAGCAATGTGGTTAACAAGGAGAATTCCACGCTAACGGAGAAAGCTGCATGATCACAATCGCTATCGCTAACCAAAAAGGCGGCGTCGGCAAGACCACAACTTCTGTAAATCTGGCAGCGGCTCTCATTAAATACGGGCGTAAAGTCTTGCTGGTGGACCTTGATCCACAGGCTACTGCGACCCGGTTTCTTTTGGACAAGTACGGTCAGGATGGAACTACCATTTATGATGTGCTTTTCCAGCGTATATCGCTTGCCGAATGTATACAGCGGTCGAAGGCGGGCATCCCTATCGTTCCGAGCAATTTCCGCTTAGCTTCATTGGACATGGATTTGAACAATGAGCTGAACCGTGAAAATCGTCTGGCGATGGCTCTTGAAGAGACTGGCGGCTATGATTATGTATTGGTAGATTGCCCGACACACCTGGGCTTTGCCAATATAAATGCCTTCGCTGCGGCGCAGAAGGTGCTGATTCCAATAGAGTGCGCTCCGGAAGCATGGGAGGCAGTTCCCTATCTGATGGAAACGCTCCGAAAAATAATCAAGCAGCTCAATCACCCGCTTAGAGTCTATGCCCTCCCGACATTTCTGGACCGGACAAATATCGCCAAGGATATTCACGAGGAGATACTCAAGCATTTCGAGAGTTACACCTTAAGCCCGATAGCTAAAAACGTGAAGCTCAAAGAAGCCTTTAATGCGCGCACACCAGTGATCCAGTACGATCCGACGGCATCCGGTGCAATGGATTACCTGCGTACCGCAAAGGAGATCATCAGTGAGTCAGAAGAAACGGAAGTACGGCGAAATCAGGAAGGGCGCGGAAACCGCAGCAGGAACTAACGACGAGGTTTTCAGCCGCTTTTTCACTACTCCACTTGCTGAGCCGACCACAGCAGCACCCGAGAAGAAGAGTGCCGAACGACCCGACTCAACTCAACTCAACTCAACTCAGGTTGACTCAACTCAACTCGACTCAACTCAACTCAGTGCGTCTCCGAGCAAAGCGAAAGATAGGCCGATAGCGCCGGAGAGGGATTTTAACAGACGAGCCAATTCATTAGACCGTGATGCCCTTCCCAAGGGACTATTTCCCGGCACATCGAAGAAGCTATATGACGCGCTCTACTTACGCACGCGAGGAGCTGTAACTCCCGTACGTTCCATACAGGTCACCAGGAGCGAAGTTATGCGCTGGGCCGGAATAGGCGGCCTTAATACATTTCTTTCGCACATCAAGCACCTGACCACCATTGGCTTGATCGTTCGCAACTTCGAGATCGGGAATAAAGAGGGCGCAATTTACGAGGTGAGAATCCCGGAAGAGCTTCAAGGACTCGACTCAACTCAACTCGACTCAACTCAGGTCAACTCAACGCAGAATCGGGTACATGACTCAACTCAGAAACTGATGCGAGTTGAGTCGAGTAATCCCATTGATAATAAAGATAGTTACGCGTCTCCTAAGACTTCTTTTAAAACAAGTACTGAGAATGATGATGATGAGGCTAGCGCCGCCGTCCTCCGAGAACTGAGAAAAATGATCGAAGAGATTGGTGGCAGGCAAGCCACGAGCGCCGAAATCACCAAGCTCATTGAGGTG
>DASWRG010000102.1:0-41011 GCA_036403295.1 Pyrinomonadaceae bacterium | reverse complement strand
CTAAGACGGGAATACCAAGCGACAGGAGCCAACCCCCTCTTCCTGTCTCAATAATTTCAAGTTTGTGATAACGCGACGGCAGGCTCATCCTGTTATTAAGAGATGCCGGATTTTGAAGGTTGATGAAGGCTTGACTCGCTTCGGATTATCCGGTAAAAAAGCAGGCTTGACTCTTCATTGTATAGGCGTCCTAAAGAGCGCAAACCGGGTCGGGACGCTTCCCCAACTGTCTAACTAGCTACGAAAGGATTTTATCTAAGTGTTTACCCACCCGCGTCGCGGACGAAAGATTATCTCTGTGCGTCGTCAACTGCTTGCCTTTATGACGGTCGCTGTTCTTTTAACACTCGCTTTGCTGCCCAAAGCAGTACAGGTTATGCCGACCGCCGAGGCCATCTCCAACACCGTCGTCATCAGCCAGGTCTACGGCGGCGCGGGCTGTGGCACAGCCGGCTGCTCAACTTACCAGAACGACTTCATCGAATTGTTCAATCGTGGCGCTGCGCCCCAATCGCTCAACGGCTGGTCTGTCCAGTACGCCGCGGCTGCGGGCACGGCCTGGCAGGTCACGGTCTTGCCTAACGTCACGCTCCAACCCGGCCAGTATTACCTGGTCGCCGAAAGCTTTGGCGCAAACGGCGTGAACCCCCTGCCGACGCCAGACACGACCGGCACCATCGCCATGAGCGCGACGGCGGCCAAAGTGGCGCTCGTCAACGTAACGACGGCGCTCACCGGCGCGTGCCCGACCGGCGCGACGATCGTGGACTTAGTCGGCTACGGCGCGACCGCCAGTTGCTTCGAGACCGCTGTCGCGCCTGCGCCTTCGACTACGACCGCAGACATCAGAGCGATGGCCGGTTGCACCGAAACCGACAACAATTCAACCGACTTCACGGCCATGACTCCGACTCCGCGCAACACTGCCACGGCGCTCAATCCATGCGGGGGCGGCGGCAGCACGAATCCGACGGGAGTCGGCGCGGCCACGCCGAACTCGGTCTTGGCCGGCGGCACGACGCTCTTGACCGTGACGGTCACGCCCGGCACGAATCCAGCCAGCACGGGCATCACTGTGACCGGCAACCTGACGATGATCGGCGGCTCTGCCACGCAGATGTTTTTTGACAACGGCACGAATGGAGATGTCACCGCCGGAGATAATATCTTTTCATTCTCCGCAACGGTGGCGATGGCGACGACGGCCGGCCCGAAGTCTCTGCCGTTCACAGTCGCAGACGCGCAGGCGCGCTCATCGAACGGCACTATCGCGTTGACAGTCAACCTGCCTCCCGTCGCAGTCCATGACATACAGGGGAGCGGCACGAATTCTCCCCTTGTCGGACAGGTTGTGACGACGAGCGGCATCGTCACGGGCTTGAGAAGCAACGGCTTCTTCCTGCAAACTCCTGACGCGAATGCCGACGCCGACCCGAACACTTCGGAAGGCGTTTTCGTCTTCACTTCGACCGCGCCGCCCGCCGCCGCAGTCATCGGCGCGAACGTCACCGTCACCGCGACGGTGCAGGAATTTATTCCGGCGGCAGACACGGGCAGCCCGCCCGCGACGGAACTCGTCACGCCGTCCGTGTCGCAGAACTCGACGGGCAATCCGTTGCCCGCGCCGATCACGTTGACGGCGGCTGACCTGAACGTAAACAGCATCAACAATCTTGAGAAGTACGAGGGCATGCGCGTGCATGTCAACTCGCTGACGACCGTCGCGCCGACGCAAGGCACGATCACCGAACCGAGTGCGACCGTCGCCTCGAACGGCGTCTTTTACGGCGTCATCACGGGCACGCCGCGTCCCTTCCGCGAGCCGGGCATCCAAACGCCAGACCCCGCGCCGACGCCCGCGCCGTCGCCCAATAACATCCCGATCTTTGACGCCAACCCGGAACGCCTGCGCGTGGACAGCGACGCGCAGCCGGGAACGACCGCGCTCGATGTCACGTCCGGCGTGGTCATCACGAACCTGACCGGGCCGCTCGATTACGCGTTCCGCACTTACACGATCTTGCCGGACGCGGCGACGCCTCCGACCGTCGGGCCGAACATCCAGCCGCGTCCCGTGCCGAAAGCAAACTCTAACGAGTTCACCGTCGGCTCGCTCAACATGCAGCGATTCTTCGACACGGTTGACGACCCGGGTATCGCTGACCCTGTATTGACGACGACGGCTTTCAACAATCGTTTGAACAAGGCTTCGCTCGTCATACGCAACATCATGCGGACGCCTGATGTGGTCGGCGTGACGGAGCTTGAGAACGTAACGACCTTGCAGGCTGTCGCCAACAAGATCAACGCGGACGCGACTGCTGCCGGACAGCCGAATCCGAACTATCAAGCCTATCTGTCCGAGGGCAATGATATCGGCGGCATTGATGTCGGCTTCCTCGTCAAGTCCGCCCGCGTGTCGGTCGTGGATGTCACGCAGTTTGGCCTGACGACGACCTACATCAATCCGAACAACGGCATGCCCGAACTCTTGAATGATCGTCCGCCGCTCGTCATCCGCGTGACCGTGCCGCAGACTTTCACTGGCACTCCCGTGCCCTTCACCATCATCATCAACCACCTGCGCTCTTTGAGCGCGGTTAGCGATCCGGTGGACGGCAACCGCGTTCGCACCAAGCGTCGCGCGCAGGCTGAATACCTCGCCAACTTGATTCAGGCGCGTCAGGTCGCAGACCCGACCGAGAAAATCGTGACGGTCGGTGACTACAACGCGTTCCAGTTCAACGACGGCCTGGTTGATTCAATCGGCACGATCAAGGGAACGCCCGCGCCGGCGGATCAGGTGACGCTGGCTTCAAGCGATCTGGTCAACCCGGATTTGGTAGACCTGATTGATACTCTGCCGCCGAGCGAAAGATACTCTTACAGCTTTGACGGCAACGCGCAGGCTCTCGATCATGAGTTGGTTAACCAGCAGGCTTTCCATGTCTTTGATCGTCTGTCCTACGGGCGCGTGGACGCGGATTTCCCGACCAAGTATTACGAGGACGGAAACCGCCCCGAACGCCTCTCGGATCACGATCCGGCGGTCGCTTATTTCCGGCTCGCCACGCGCAACAAGGCGGCGGACTTTGACGGAGATAACAAAGCAGACCTCTCCGTCTTCCGTCCCTCAAGCGCGATCTGGTACAGAATCAACAGCAGCGACAGCACGGCTGTCACCACCCCGTTCGGTCTCGGCTCGGACGATCTCGCGCCGGGCGATTATGACGGCGACGGCAAGACCGATGTCGCTGTCTTCCGCAACGGTGATTGGTACGTCCTGCAAAGCACCAATGGCACGATCTACTTTATTCATTTCGGCACCAACGGAGACACGGCTGCTCCGGCTGACTATGACGGCGACGGCAAGACAGACTTCTCCGTCTTCCGCCAGTCAACCGGCCAGTGGTTCGTCCTGCGCAGCTCGGACTTCACCATGGTGACGCAAGTGTTCGGCGCAAACGGCGATCTGGCCGTGCCGGGCGATTACAATGGCGACGGCAAGGCTGACATGGCTGTCTTCCGTCCTTCGACGGGCACTTGGTATACCTCGACCGATCCGGAGATCAATTACGGAGCGGTGCAGTTCGGTCTCAACGGCGACCAGCCCGTGCAGTCGGATTACGACGGCGACGGCAGGACTGACATCGCCGTCTTCCGCAACGGCACGTGGTACATCCTCGCCTCGACCGACGGATTCCGACAGGTGCAGTTCGGACTCGGCGCGGACGTGCCTGCGCCTGCGGATTACGATGGCGACTTCAAGTCGGACATCGCGGTCTTCCGCAACGGCACATGGTATATCCAGAACAGCAGTGACGGCAGCCTTCGCACGGCGCAATTTGGAACAAGCGGCGACGTGCCCGTGCCGTCGGCTTACATTCCTTAGTCAAAGGAAACTTTACAAGATGACTGTGAGATGAGTTCACAGCCGCAGAGCCGGAGATTGAAAAATATCTCCGGCTCTTTTTTATCGGAATAAATGATTGGGGAGTGAAATGTTATCATGGCTCCTCTCTTGACTTTTCTTCCATCTCAGTCAGAATCTCTTTAAGATAGTTTTTAGCAACCGAGTGGATTTCACGATGCCGATTTCTCCCGGCGATCAGATAGGCCGTTATAAAATTCGTTCACTGCTCGGCGCGGGCGGGATGGGAGAGGTTTATCTCGCGCACGACGTGCAGCTAGACCGCCCGGTCGCCGTCAAGCTCCTGGCGCACGACGTGACGACGAACGCCGACCGCCTGCGCCGCTTCAAGCAGGAGGCTCGCGCCACTTCGGCTTTGAATCATCCGAATATCCTGACCATCTACGAGATCGGCGAAACCGGGGGCGCGCACTTTATCGCCACCGAATTTATAGACGGCGTGACCCTGCGCGTGCACATGGCGCGCAACAGCTTGAAGATTACGGATGCGCTCGACCTTGCGATTCAGATGACGGGCGCGCTCACTGCGGCGCATGCCGCCGGAATCGTGCATCGTGACATTAAGCCGGAGAACGCGATGCTGCGCGCGGACGGCTTCCTCAAGCTGCTGGACTTCGGACTGGCGAAGCTGGCCGAGCGTTCATCCGTTGATTCCGAAGCCATCACGCTCGCGGAAACAGACCCCGGCGTCGTGATGGGGACGGTCGGTTACATGTCGCCGGAGCAGGCGCGCGGTCTGCCCGTGGATGCGCGTACGGATATTTTTAGCATGGGAGTCGTGCTGTACGAGATGCTCACGGGTCGTTCGCCCTTCGCCGGAAATTCGACGAGCAGCGTGCTCGTTTCCATCTTAGAACGCGAGCCGCCGCCGCTCTCTCGCTTCATGCAGAACGCTCCGTCTGAGCTGCAACGCATCATCACGCGCTCGCTCGCCAAGCTCCGCGATGAGCGGTATCAGACGATTCGTGACCTGTACGTTGATCTCAAAAATTTTAAACAGGAATACGACTTCAACCTCAAGCTGCAACGCTCGACCGAGTGGCGCGGCGATGAGCTGGCGCAGGAGGGCGAGCCGCAGGGCGGAGCGACCGTCGTCGGCAAACCCGCGTACACGATTAGAGAGCAGGAGAGCGATCTCTACAAGAATCTCAATCCGACGCAGCCGCGAATGTCGCAGACCGCCTCGCGCCGCCTCAACCGCGACGAGCCGATTGATTCGCTCGCGGTGCTGCCGCTCGTCAACGCGAGCAAAGACCCGAACGCGGAATATCTTTCGGACGGCATCACGGAGAGCATCATCAACAGTCTCTCGCAACTGCCGCAACTGCGCGTGATGGCGCGCTCGACCGTCTTTCGTTACAAAGGCATGGAGGTTGATCCGCTCGAAGTCGGCAACGCTTTAGACGTGCGCGCGGTGATGCTCGGGCGCGTGCTGCAACTCGGCGACCAGCTCGTGATTAAGACCGAACTCGTGGACGTGGTTGACGGCGCGCACCTGTGGGGCGCGCAGTACAACCGCAAGCCCGCAGACATTCTCGCCGTGCAGGATGAAATCTCAGGCGAGATCGTCCAGAAGCTTCGCCTGCGCCTCACCGGAGAAGATCACAAGAAGCGTCTGGTCAAACGCTACACAGACAATACGGAGGCTTATCAGCTTTACCTCAAGGGACGTTTTTATATTGGCAAGGCGACGCGCGAGGGTTTATACAGAGGCATCGGATATTTCAACGAGGCGATTTCGATTGACCCGACTTACGCGCTCGCCTACAGCGGATTGGCCGAGGCTTATTACGGGCTTTCGTCTGCGCATCTGCCGCCGAAAGAGGCGATGCCGAAGGCGCGTGCGGCGGCTTTGAAGGCTCTTGAGATGGATGACACTCTGGCCGAGGCTCATGCTTCTCTGGCTCTGGTCAAAGTCTTTTATGATTGGGATTGGGCGGGCGCGGAGACGGAGTATCGCCGCGCGATTGAGCTGAATCCCGGCTACGCCTCTGCGCATCACTGGTACGGTTGGTACCTGGCTTTGATGGGACGGCTCGATCAGGCCACAGCCGAGATGAAGAAGGCGCAGGAGCTTGACCCGCTCTCGCTTGAAATCACGGCAGACCTCGGCCTCTCATTCTTCTTCGCGCGCGAGTACGATCTGGCGATTGAGCAGTTTCGGAAAGCTTTGGAGATGGATCAGAACTTTATCTGGGCGCATTTCTTCACGGGCTGGGCGTTTGAGCAGCAGGGCTTGATTGACGAGGCCATCGCGGAATACGAGCGAGCCGGACAGGTCGGGGATGCGATGGTCATCAAGGCCGCGCTCGGCCATGCCTACGCGATGGGCGGAAGACGTGATGAAGCGCAAGCTATTCTCGCTGAGTCGGGCGAGGCGGCGGAAGGTAAACATCTCTCGCCCTACGATTGCGCCATCATCCACACCGCGCTCGATGAAAAGCAAGAGGCGTTCGCTTGTCTCGAACAGGCTTACGAGAATCGCTCGGAAGCTCTCGTCTGGCTCAAGGTTGACCCGCGCCTCGACCCCTTGCGCGCGACGCCGCAGTTCATCGGCCTCCTGCGCCGCGTCGGTCTGCCGCTCTGAAAACACAACCAGCCTGCCGAAGCAGGCGATAGATTGATAGCCCCACGCGTCAACGTGGGGGAAGAGGAAGTCAAGAGAAAGAGCCTGCGTGAGCAGGCGACAGAGGATGACCGTTAGAAATCTCTGTCGCCTACTCACGCAGGCTCTTTCGAGATGGTATGCCGATTCCCCATGCTGACGCATGTGGCTATTATTCTTTCGCCTGCTAACGCAGGCTTTTTGCATAAAAGAGAGCGCGGCGTCCTGTTCGGGTTGGACGCCGCGCCGGAATTTTGTTGGTGACTTTGTTTACTTGGTGACGTGAATCTCCTCTTCGATGCGCGGGTGGCGAATAAAGTAGTAAACGATACAGGCGCAGGCCAAGACGGCAGCCGCGATGGCATACCACAGATGAGTCATGCCGAATGACATGTCGGTCAGTCCCGTCTTCGGGTCTTTGGCTCCGACGAATTGCAAGAACTGCCAGAAGGCTGCTCCGATTGCGCCGACCCCCACCACCCAGCAGAGAATGTCTACCATGCTCTTCATGATGAACCTCCAGCGTTGGTGTTAAGAAATAACTAAGGGGCTTTTTCTGCTCCGCCGAGGATAATTAAGCGTACCGTAAATTTACCGCGCGCGATGCCGCTTTGTAAATAGCGCGGCGTGCGATTTTGCCGCGCCCTCCTGACGCGCGCAGCAAATCTGTTGACTTGGCGGCGCGATTGGAATATTTTTTCTGGCCTGAAAGAGTTCAGGCCGCTCGCCTGTGGGAAAGCAAGACGCCCGTCCCTTTCCCGGCGCGAAACGGTTTCAGCATTCCCTGGCTGCGGTCAGCCAGACCTTGCAGCTTCTCCTAAACCTGAGGAGGAAAATTTATAATGCATCACACGTTCAAAAGAGAGATAGCTTTATTGTCGCTCTCACTGGCTCTGCTTTTAACTCTGGCGACGGCGGGCGCGCACGCGCAACAAAAGGGAGCGAAAGCGGACGAGAACACTCCGATCTTTAGCGCATACAAGGGCGTCACGCTCGGCATGACGACGGAAGAGGCGAGGAAGAAACTCGGCGTTCCGTCCGACAAGGACGACCAGCAGGATTTTTTTGTCTTTAACGAGAAGGAATCGGCGCAGGTCTTTTACGACAAGATGCACAAAGTGATGGCGCTTTCCGTCAACTATCTCGGCGAAGACAGCGGCATGCCGCAGCCGAAAGCCGTGCTCGGCACGGACATCGAGGCCAAGCCGGACGGTTCGATGTACCAGTTGATACGATACCCGAAGGCTGGCTGCTGGGTCTCTTACAGCCGCACGGCTGGCGAATCGCCTTTAGTCACGGTGACGATACAGAAGCTGACTAATTGAGAGGTTGAGGCGAGACAGAGAGGCTCGCGGCATCCGTTCAAAAACTGATGGCGCGAGCCTCTGCCGGAGAGTGGCGCGAAACTATTAAGGCTGGGCGTCGAACTGCTTGAGCAGGTTGTCGAATTTCGCCCCCGTCTCTTTGTTGAGAGACTTGAGGATGCGGCCTTGCTCAATCGCCGCCGCGCGGTCTTTCATCAACAGATAGGTCACGCCGAGGCTGTAATGCGCCTCGACCGACTTGGCGTTGAACGCCATAATCTTCTGGTAATTCGAGACCGCCTCCGCGTATTTCTTCTGCGTGAAATAGCAATCGCCAATGCCTAGATAAGCCTCGACCGATTTGGGTTTGAGGACAAGCGCCTGCTCGAAACTCCCTATCGCCTTCTCGAAAAGCTGCCCCCTAAAATAGGCGCGCCCCAAGCCCACCTGAGCTTCAACCATTTTCGGCTTGAGCGCGAGAGCTTGCTCATAGGATTTGACCGCCTCGTCATAATGATTTAAGGCGGTATAGACCGCGCCCAATCCGAGATGAGCCTGCGACTCTTTGGCATCGAGCTTCAGCGCGTAGCTGTACCACGTGTAGGCGTTCCTGTAGTCATTCATCTTAAACGACTGATTGCCCGCCTTCACAGCCATCGAAGAAGTGATCGGGTAGCGGCCAATAATGTTAGTCCCCGACGAGCGCAGGGAAGGAAGAGTGCCCTGCAAATCTTGACCATTGCCTCGGGGCTGCTGAAAGTCCGGCCTCGGTCCTATGTTCGGATTTCCGGTCTGTAAAATTTGCGCGTGCGCGGAGATTGCGCCGCACCCAAATAAGAAAATCGCACAGGCGGCGATTCGCCAGTAAATTGAAAGCTTCATTTTGTTACCTCAAAAATTGACCGGAAATATTTCTTGTGAGTTCCGGTCGAAGAAAATCTTTATGCGAGATTGACTAATACAACTCGTCAACAAATTTGGCTGTGTTCGGGAAGCCCACCTCACTCTCGCCAGGCGAGAGGCTGCGAGCGAACGGGGGAATTTTACACAAGCTCGAAAAAAAAGCAACCCTTAAATTGCGGTCAAGCCGTGACAGCCTTTGATGCCTCTGCATGGCCGCGCGGCTGCCTCACGCTATCTTTTTTTCAAGCGAATTTCGAAGAGCTTCGGCCAGCGTTTGCCGGTCACGAAGAGGCGGTCGTCCTGCTCATCATAGGCGATGCCGTTGAGCACATCTTCCGCGTCGTGACGCTCTTCCGGCGCGAGCAGCCCGGCCAGCTCAATCCAGCCGAGAATCCTGCCGCTCTGCGCGTCAATGCGGACGATGCGATCCATCTTCCAGACGTTGGCGTAAATCTCGCCCTTGATATATTCAAGCTCGTTCAGCTCCATCAAAGGCTGGCCGTGATCGTCAACGCTGATGGTGCGGATAACCTTAAAAGTCTGCGGATCGAGAAAGCGTATCTGGTTCGTCCCGTCGCTCATAATCAACGCGTGCTCGTCATGCGTCAGCCCCCAGCCTTCGCCCTCATACGCGAACTCGCCCTCCGTGTGAAAGCTCTTGAGGTCGTAGATAAAACCCTTGTGACCCGTCCACGTGAGCTGGTAAATCTTTCCACGAAAGATCGTCATCCCTTCGGCGAAATAACGCGCGTCAACACCCACCTTCTGCGCGACCTTGCCCGTGCGCAGCTCGACCCTTCTCAGCGTGGACGAGCCGTAGTGCCCCGCGCTTTCATACAACTCGCCCCGGTAAAAAACCAGTCCTTGCGTAAAAGCCTGCGTGTCATGAGGCCAGCTATTGACGACTTCGTAAGTGTAGACGGGGACGCTTTGCGATTCCGCAGCAGTCGGCGACGGCTGCTCGGTTGAAGCGGAAACGCTTTGCGCTTCGCTCTCGCTCTGTGAGCTTGAAGTATCGTGCATGAGGCCGCCGTTGCTCCCGCAGGCTGCGAGCGAATAAACGCTCAACAGCAGGACGAGCGAAGCCGAAGCCGCGCCGATAAAGTTCGAGCGCAGAGAGCTAAAAAAAAGCTGTGACAGATTTCCGACTCTCATCTTTTGGCTCTCGCACTGCGTTTCGACGGCGGCTAATTCGGCTTCCGATTCCGGGTCGCGCTCGCCGGAGCTGTCGGAGGCGTCGCGGCGGTCTTCCTCTTCTGCGCGAGAGCGCGATCAATGGCGGCGCGCAGTGTTTCGTCGGAGAGATTGTTGACGCGGACACCGTTGACAAAGACGGTCGGCGTGCCAACGACGCCGTACTGCTGTCCGTCCGCGATGTCGTGATTGACTTCCGCCGCATAAGCTCCGCTATCGAGCGCGGCGTCAAAGCGCGCGCGATTGAGTCCGACTTCGGTCGCGTACTTCTTCAAAGAGGCCACGTCGAGAGCCTTCTGATTCTTAAAGAGCACTTCGGCGTACTCGAAATATTTCCCTTGCGCGAAGGCGGCGTTGGCCGCTTCGGCGGCCTTGCGCGCGTTCTCGTGCATCGCTAAAGGAAAATCCCTGTACACGAGCCGCACCTGATTGCCGTAAGAGTTCACCGTCTCTTCGATCATCGGATGATTCGCCCCGCACGAAGGACATTGAAAGTCCGAGAAGACGACGAGGGTGACGGGCGCATTCGGCGCGCCGCGCGAAGGATCGTCATCCGTGCCGATGTTGAGCGCGGGCGGCTCAGGCTCTTCGAGCAGCATGCGCACGCTCGCCGTCGCCTTCAGCTTCTCTCTCAAAGTGTGTTCGAGTCCATCGCGCCGTAGCTGTTCCAAATACTCTATGATCTGCGGACGCACGGTGGCGAGGTCGGCGTTGAGGCTCGCTTTCTTCTCGTCGTAAAATCGCGCGATCTCTTCTTCGGTCGGCGTCCGCAGCTTGTCCGTGATTTCCGTGCGGATGATGACTTCCGGCTCGACGCCGCGACGCCGCGCTTCATCCAACACCAAGAGGCTATAAATCATCTGGTCGACAGAATTTTTGATGGCCTGATAAACGTTGTACCTCAGATTGTAGATGACCGGCTTGAGCCTCTCTGTGAGCGCGTTCGCGGGGATGGGCTGACCGCCGACGATGGCGAGGACGGCGTTCGGCGCGAGCGTCGGCGAATTGATGTCTGCGCGCATCACGACCGGGTAACGCTTGCGCAATCGCGCGGCCAAATCCGTAATCAACTTCTGCTCGCTCTCTTGCCTCAGATAAGTGACGATCTGCGTGCGCGCGGCGTTCAAATCGGAGAGGCCGAACTGCGCGCGGTTGGCGTCATAAATCGCCTGCACCTCTTCGGCTGTCGGGTTGGTGACGCGCTGTGAGGCTTCAATGGCGAGCAGGCGATCCACAGTCAGGCCGCGCCTTCTGGCTTCGAGCGCAAACAAGACAGAATCAATCGCCTCGTTCAGCATACCCGTGCGCGCCGCCGCGATCTCACCGTCAAGACTATCGGCCAGAGCGCGCACGCGCGGGTCTATATCGTTAAGCGTAATCGTCTGATTGTTGAGCACGGCGAGCGCGTCGCTTTGCGCAGCCGCGCCACGCGCCATAGAAATATTCGCTAACAGAATCAAACAGCCTAGAAGGCTGATAAAAAATTTTCGATGGGACATTTAAATCTCTCTTCAATTAAACTGCGAACGCTCATCGGGAGCAAAGTTATTATGCCTTTATCATCAGAGAAGGAGAAGCAAGGTCGAAGCGGGCAGACGGAAGGAGACGGAAAAGCTATTAACACGTTGCTTTTCATCCTTCCGCCTTCATCCTTGCTCTTCTTGATTCAGCGTTGCACGGGACGCATCAGGCTGCGGCGTCGCGGGCGCGCGGGCGTTCGTGAGGGAAGTAGGTTTTTCTGTCTGCCCTGAAGAATAAAAGCCAGCCCTTGATGCGTGACGCCGAGCAGGCGAGCCGCGCGCGTCACGCTGCCGCCAGCCTCTTCGAGCGCACGCCCTATTAACTCGCCCTCGTAACGCAAGACCTCTTCTTCGAGCGAACAGCCAGCCCACGGCTCTGTCAGATTAACGGGCGGCGTGCGCCTCGCCGCGATGACCTCGACCGCATCATTCGTGAGCGCGACTCCGTCCTCCGCCGCGAGGGCTGTGTGCTCAATCAGCGAGCGCAGCTCGCGCGCGTTGCCGCGCAAGGGGAGACGGCTCAAGGCTTCCAGCCCGGCGGGCGTGAAAGTGATTTGTTTGCCGGAGGCGTCGCAAGCCTGCTTGAGAAAATGTGTGCCGAGCGCGGCGATGTCTGCGGCGCGCTCTCTGAGCGGCGGAATCAAGAGGCTGAAAGCCTCCAGGCGATAGAAGAGATCGTCGCGGAAGTTTCCCTCTTTCACCTCCTGCTTGAGATGGCGCGCGGTCGTGGCGATGATTCTGATGTCCAATCGCTCAGGCTCAGGCGCGCCAATCGGATGAATCTCGCCGTGCTCGATAAAGCGCATCAGCTTGCCCTGATCCGCGAGGCTCAACGCGGCGATCTCGTCAAAGAGCAGAGTTCCGCCGACGGCCTTGCGCGCCGCGCCCATCCCGGCGGGCACAGAGTTGGCAAAGCTTCCCTCACGATAGCCGAACAGGTAAGCCTCAATCGGCAAGCCCGACAGAGCCGCGCAGTTGACCAGGACAAACTCTCCGGCGCGTCCGCTCCATTCGTGTATCAAGCGCGCCAACTCTTCCTTGCCCGTCCCGGTCTCGCCCGAAATCAACACGGGCGACGGCACGCTCGCAATCCTGTGCGCGATACGCAGGAGCGCAGCCGTCTCCGCCGCCTGATAGACGAAGGTTGGAGCGTGCGGGTCTTGGACAACGCGCGGCTGTGAGGCGAAGATGCGAGTCGCGCAATTGCGCAAACGCTTGAGCAAGTCTGTTTGTGATGTTTCACCGAGCAGGCGGTCTGCGCGCTCATAGGCGGCGCGTCTTTCGTCTCCGGTGAGTTTGCCGCCAAGTTCTTCGAGCAAGGTCAACGCGGGCAGCCCCGCGCTCTCGCGGCTCACGGCTTGCTCCGCGATGGCGATGGCTCGCTCAAACGCGGCGTGCGCCTGCTCTATGCGTCCGAGTCGCGCCAGCGCAGTCGCGCGCGTCGTCAGCGCTTCGGACAACATCGCCTGCTCGCCGCCCGTCTCAAGCGTTCTGACGGAGGTGCGCGTCAAACGCTCGGCCTCAGCCGGATTGCGCTGTCCGAGGTAAACACGCGCGCGCGTTTCGTCCACCTGCGCGACGCTTCCAGTGTCCTTGAGCGTGACGAAGATTCTGCGCGCGTAATCGAGATGCTCGTGCGCTTCTGTAAACCTGCCGACGCTCAGATACAAAAAGCCGAGATTGTTTTCGACGCGCGCGCAGTGGAGACGATGTCCGGCCTGCTCGAAATGTAGACTCGCGGCGGCGTATTCGATCAGCGCGCGGTCTATGTAGTCGGAGCGTTTTTCGGCGGCTCCCAGATTTTTCAGCGTCGTCGCCAGGGTGTTATAAAAAACTCCCTTGAAGGCGTGATTATCACTCGCTTCAAATAAAGGAGCGGCTTCAAGGAGCGAGTTCAATGCTTCGGGCAGTCGAGCCGCCGCGCTCTCGACCATCGCTTTGTTCAAGAGCGCGCGATTCTTCAACTCGCTCTTCTCATCCGCGAGACTCGCCAGAACCCCTCGCAGGATGACGAGCGCCTCATCGAATGAGCCTTCGCGCCAGTAACAGACCGCCAGAGTGATATTGGCTTCCGCAGCCTTATCCTTCTGTTTCAGCGATGTGAAGATGGCCGCGCTCTCTGAGAGCAGGTCTTTGGCCTTCTCCTGCGCTCCTTCGACCTGCTGCGCGCTTCCGATAAAGCCGGACAAAGTCCCCGCGCGCAAGAGCACTTCAGCCGCCACCCGGCGTTCCAACCCGTCAACTTCAGGACGCTCTCCGACCCTCCGCCACAACTCGGCCATCGCCAATCGCGCCGCCTCGTAGTCGCCGGCCTTCTCCATTTCTCCGGCCACTTGACAACGAAGCAGGGCGCGCTCGTTCACGTCAAGCGCGGGATCATCGAGCCGTTGAGCCACTGTTATTGCTAAACCCATGTGAGGTAACCCTTTCTACCAGTTGCAAGATTCCTTGCAAAGCCTGTTTGAGATGATATGATGAAGCCCTTCACATGCGACGTACTCATCTGCATGTGCAGTCGAAATCAAAATATTAATAGGAGAAGAGATGAAAAACATTAGAAAACTATTGGCTGCAACTTTTTTGACCATGGCATTGACGGCAACGGCGCTGGCGGGAGATATGCATACTCCGGCCTACAGTGTTATACCGCCGCTACCGCCGCCGATTCCTTTAAGGTTTGCAGAAGCACCGGGCGAATCGGTCTCTGCTGGCGACGCACTGACAGAAGCCGCTTTGCTTCTCTGTCATCAGGCGCTCTCAATATTCTAAGCATCACGTTCGTCTAGTCTTGATACAGGCCGCCGGTTGTGGCGGATGGCGGCCTGTATTTAGTTGTGTGCGCAAGGGAGATTCGCCGGACGATCTCAAGTCGAAAGGTCTGCCGAGGACGCCTTTCAGTGACGCATCCTAACCTTTCTGCCACGCGAAAAGCAATCATTAAGTTCGGCTCGCCGCGTCATGCACGGGCGAGCCGTTTTCAAGATCGTCAAGCCGTTTCGGCCAGACGGCGCACTGCTTCCAGCGTATCTATCTCGGCCACAGTCTTATCGTCGCGCAGGCGCAGGATACGCGGGAATCGTAATGCATATCCGCTCTTATGCCTTTTGGATGCCTGTACGCGGTCGAATGTCACTTCGAGAATAATCTGCGGCTCGACCGTTCGCACGCGCCCGTGCGCGAACTCTTGAATAGTATGTGCGCGAAACCATTCGGTCAACTCCGCCAGTTCCGCATCCGACTCGTAGCTTTTTAAAAGATAAAGAACAGTTTGCGCAAAGGCGCAAAGGAAGAACGCAAAGGGATTGATATAGTGAGGTAATAGTGTATTGCCAGCAAATAAAAGAATAAGGCGGCCTATTCAGCCGCCCTATCCGAGCTTTCATACTGTTTCCATTACCAGTTTATCTAGTCTGCGGCGGTAATTATCCGCTTGCTGTTTCTTTCCTATATGATCACAGGTTTCAATGAGCTTTATAAACGCCTTGTAATAGGTGTCAGGTCGCGTGTCCTACTCATCGCATAGCCTGACGACTTCTTCAAATGACTTTCTTGCTACAGGGTCTTTGAAAGCCCATTCACGTTCACCCTGTTCATAAATAAGTATTACTTGGTAATTGATTGGAAGGCTCATAATATTTCCTTTCTTTATGTTAGCAAGTCCTTAAAGTTCCCAAGCGTATCTTGTGATTCCTGCCTCCATGGCCGGAGCGCAGCGCAAAGTCTGATGGACTCTGCAAAAGTTATAATACGCGGATTGGAGAGCAAATGCAGCTTTAAGGTTCGAAGGCTAGATCAGTTATGTTCTGAGCGACACACTATTACCCCACCACCTTCCTCTGCACGAGATTCATTCTTTCATCAGTTCTCTATCAACGCGAACAGCTTCACTTTCATCCGGCTCACCGAAAATTTCAGGATGCAGAATGCGCGCCAAAATCTCCGCGCCCTCAACCACGCGCGGGCCGGGTCGGCTAAAGTATGAAGTCGCATCAACCGCCCACACTTCGCCGCGCTCGACGGCTGGCAGCCCGCTCCATCCTTGCGGCAGGCGCGATTGTGGAAGCTGCCGCAGGATGTCCTCTTTGTAATATCCGCAGGGAATGAGCACGACGACTTCGGGCGCGTAAGCTTTTATCTCTGCGGCGGTCGTCGTGACGGAGGGCTGGCCTCTGCGACCGAAGGCGTGGTCGCCTCCGGCGATCAAGACCTGTTCGGGAACCCAGTGGCCGGGCGCAAACGCAGGCTCAAGCCATTCGAGCATCAGCACGCGCGGTCGTCGCTCCGTCTGAGTCAGAGCATTCGAGACCGCATCAAGCCGCGCAGACAGCCCAGCGATGACCTCTTCCGCTTTCACCTCTGTTCCGGTCAGATGCCCGACAGTGCGAATGTTGACGAGGATGTCTGCGATGGTGTTCGGCTCAAGCGAGACGACGCGCACGTCCGTCTCAAACATACGCGCGGCCTGTTCGACCTCTTTGTAACTGACGGCGCACACATCGCACAACTCCTGCGTCAGAATCAGCTCAGGGTTGAGCGCGCGCATCTCTTCTTCAAACAGCTCGTAAATCGAGCCGTGACCGTCGAGCTGTGAACGGACGGCATGATCTATCTCCGCGCTCGACATTGTTTCATGCGAGATGCGGCTGGCGGTTAGCTGTGGTTTGCCGACGACCGAAGGCGGATAATCGCATTCGTGCGTGACGCCGACGAGCGCGTCTTCGAGGCCGAGCGCGCAGACGATCTCAGTCGCAGACGGCAACAGCGAAACGATGCGCGGCGTGTCTTTGCTCATCAAATCCGAAAGCTCTCTTTCTGAGTTTTGTTGAATCTCAAAGACAGGTTGGCGCGAGAGCGGCGCGGCTGTCAAGAACGCACGCCGCGCGGCTAACGCACCTGAGCGGTCTGCTGCTACAATCCACGCTATCCAGAGAGAACAACAGGGAGGTTTCCAGAGATGCAAGACAAGCCCGTCGAAGTTCCGACCACGCAGCCTAACGGCGAGCCGCTCAAGCCGATCACGCAGGTGCTACTCGAACGCCGCGCGACCAATCATTTCACGGACGAGCCTGTGCCCGACGAGACTTTAAACGCGATCTTGAAATTAGCGGCGCAAGCTCCGTCCGGTTATAACCTACAACCCTGGCGTTTCGTCGTCGTGCGCGACGCGGAGAATCGCAAGCGGCTGCAAGCCGCCGCCTTCAACCAGCCGAAGGTCGCGGAAGCTCCCGTCGTCGTCATCGCCATCGGCATGAAAGAGGAGTGGCAAGAGCGCGCCGACGAGGTTTTCAGTGAAGGCGCGGAGCGCGGCGCGGGCAGCCCTGACACCTGGAAGCAGGCCAAAGAAGGAGCGGTGCAATTTCTCACGGGAGCGCAAAAGATGGATGTGTGGGTCAATCGCCACACGATGATCGCGGTGACGACGATGATGCTGGTGGCCGAAGCTTACGGCTTCGACACTGCGCCGATGGAAGGCTTCAACGCCGCCGCCGTCAAAACAGAGTTCGACATTCCGGAAGAAGCGGAGGTCGTCGCGCTCCTCGCCATCGGACGCGGCGCAGAGCCGGAAAAAGCTTACCCCGGACGCTTCCCGCTCGACCGCATCGTTTACAGCGAACGCTACGGCGAAGCATGGAAGGAATAGTTTAAAGTTCAAGGTTCAAGGTCAAAGCGATTTCAAACCTTGAACCTTGAACTTTGAACCTTGAACCTTTGTTTAAGGAGATTTGAGAGATGGAGCAGGGAGCGGAGTCGCGTTTCGCGGGCGTGATGGATCACATCGCAGTCAACTCGGAAGATTTGCAGCGCGACGTGCGCGAGTATGAGCGGATCGGGTTTCGCGTTGAGATGCTCTACGACGATTGGGCGATGCTGCGCGACGGGCGCGGCTTCGGCGTCGCGCTGCTTGCGCGCGGCTCAAAGCACCCGCCGCACTTCGGCCTGCGGGTCGAGACGCGCGAGGCGTTGGAAGAGGCCGCGACGAGAGAAGGCCGCCCCGTCAAGGAACACCGCGACAGCTCGGTCTCTTTTTACACGAAGGGCGTCGGCGGCCACGCGGTCGAAGTCATCTATTATCCGCCGGAGTACGGACAGGATAAGACTGAATGAGCCGCGCCGCGTTTGTCGCTTGATCGAAGACGCGCGCCCTTGAAGCTTTTATGCTTTAGCCGAAGCAGCTTCAGCTTCGCTCTCATCAGTCTCTTCGCGCGCGAGGTCTGCCGTTTCCAGTTGACTCATCAACCATTGTCTGAAGATGTCCGCCTCTCTTCCTTTGCCAGTCCAGCGCGCGCGGTCGAACATCACGAGCGCCATCATCAACGCGTGATGCTGTCCGGCGCGATCTCCCGCGAACTCGAATTGATTATGCAAGCGGTCAATCAGCTCTATGCTCTCGCGCGCCGACTCTTCGTCCTTGAAGCCGAGCTTTCCAGCGAAGAATTTCGAGTAGACATTCATCGGATGCGCCGACGAGGTGTAAAGATCGAAATAGCCTGTCATCAATCCGGCCTCTTGCAAGACGGAGCCGACGTAGCTCGGACGCGAGCCGGTGATGATGGCGAGGTCTTCGATCTCAGTCATCCCTGACAGGTAGAGCGAAAGAATCTGATCTTTCTTGCTGACCTTCTGCGTGCGTGGAGCTTGTCCGCCTGAACGCTCCGCGCTCTTTTGGCGAGCGGTGTTTCTGCTCATAAGCTTCCCCCTCGATGATTTGAATTGTTGTGAAAGAGAGTATCTAACACGAAACGCGGCATGGCAAACTTAAAGAAACTGTCAAGAGATTTTTACACGCGCACGGACACGCTCAAAATCGCGCGCGAGCTGTTGGGCAAGCTGCTGGTTGTCCCGGCTGAAGATGGCACGCGCGTTTCAGGCATGATCGTCGAGACCGAAGCCTATCACGGCGCGCTCGATAAAGCTTCGCATGCTTACAATCACCGCCGCACGACGCGCACGGAATCAATGTTCGGTCTGGGCGGCACGGCTTACGTCTATTTTATCTACGGCATGTACTATCAATTCAACGTCGTGACGAACGTGGCCGAGACGCCGCATGCCGTCCTCATCCGCGCGCTCGAACCCGTCGAAGGAATCGAGGTGATGCGTGCGCGCCGCCCCGTCAAGCGAGATAGGGATTTAACGAACGGGCCGGGCAAGCTCTGCCGCGCGATGAATATTGATCGCCGCTTTGATCGCACAGACCTGCTCGGAGAGAGCATCTGGCTCGAAGAGCGCGAACGCGTCCCGCCGCGCCAAATCGCCTCAGGCCCGCGCGTCAATATCGGCTACGCAGACGAATACATCAGCAAGCCCTGGCGATTCTGGATTAAAGATAATATTTATGTGAGCCGCTTTTGAGTCTCAAACACAAAAACATCTCGCGCAAAGGCGCAAAGGAAGAACGCTAAGCTGTTGAGTGCTGCTCGCTCTTGGCGTGCTTTCCTTTGCGTCTTTGCGCCTTTGCGGGAAACTGTTTTTCTTTCTGTTGATTTTTGAAATTGATCTATTACTGTTTCATGAACTGCCCGAAAACGTTTTCACTTGAAGCCTTGAGTGGTCAATATTTTCTCATTTTTTAACTCTCAGCCGACTACACCGTTTGGTTTCAATGCAAGCTGATATGGTGGAAAAATCGTTTTGCGTGCTTGCAAATAGCCGCTTTCACAGCTAATTAAGCGCACTCCTGCGTCTTGGCATTCTGTTTGCTAATAATCACAGCATGAACACAGACGCCGCCACCACATACCCAATCTGGCAGACGGTCGCAGACGCCGCTCTGAAGCCTGCCGAAGAGGCTCAGCCGAGTTCGGACTACGCTCTGGCGCAGCGCGCGGCTAAGGGTGACATGGAAGCTTTCGAGCTTTTGTATCAACGCCACAATCGCCGCGTCTATAGCCTCTGCCTGCGCATGACGCAGAATGTGCAGGAGGCCGAAGACCTGACGCAGGAATCTTTCATCCAGCTCTTTCGCAAGATCGGCAGCTTTCGCGGCGACTCCGCGTTTACCACCTGGCTGCATCGCCTGACGGTCAATCAGGTCTTGATGCACTTTCGCAAACGCAGCGTCAAGATGGAGAAGACGACCGAAGAGGGCGAGACTCCCGTGCAGATTGTGAAGGGCACGGAGAATCCGAATGCGATGCCTGTCATAGATCGTATCGCGCTCGACAACGCCATCGCGCAGCTTCCGCCGGGCTACAAATCTGTCTTCATCCTTCACGATGTGGAAGGCCATGAGCACGAAGAGGTCGCGCGCATTCTCGGCTGTTCGGTCGGCACGTCGAAGTCGCAATTGCACAAGGCGCGCATGAAGCTGCGCCGCCTCTTGAAGCAGCAGACGCCGCCGCACAATATCTCCGCGCAGTAAGAGCGGTGACTCAAAGAAACGATCCACGAAGTCACACGAAGCAGCAGGAAAACAACTGACACGAAGCTTCGTGTAACTTCATCTTTTTCGTGTGGCTTCGTGGAAAGTTTGGCTGGCTTACTTTTTAACTCACGACCCATGATAGAATTCCATCAATCATGATGGAACAGCAAAGTCTTCAGGAAAAATACGCGCCGCACAACACCTGCTTCGGCTGCGGCGCTCTCAACGAAAAGGGCTTGCGCATCCGTAGCTTCGCGGACGGCGACGAAGTGGTGGCGGAGTGGATGCCGGAAAAGCATCACGAAGCTTTTCCCGGTATGCTCAACGGAGGCATCATCGGCGCGCTGCTCGACTGTCACTCAAACTGGACGGCGGCGTGGCATTTGATGAACAAGACGGGCGCAAGCTCTCCGCCCTGCACCGTGACGGCTGACTACTCAATCAAGCTCCTGCGTCCGACTCCGACCGACGCGCCCGTCAAGCTCGTCGCAAAGGTCGTCGAATCAACCGATGATCGCGCAACGGTCGAAGCACAGCTTATCGCTCATGATAAAGTTTGCGCGACGTGTCGCGGCACATTCGTGGCGGTCAAGGAGGGACATCCGGCCTATCATCGCTGGTGAGTCTTGAATCGTTCGAGATAAGAAATATCCAACTTCCATTCATGACGGCTGCGCTTTGACCACTGCTCGAAACAGGCTTCGAGATACAGCGTCGCATCCTCTTTCGACCAGCCGTTGACTTTCGCAAGATGTGCGAGAGCTTGCCGCTGACGCCCGCGCACGCCAGCCAATCCGATATGCTTGACTTCATGACAAGCGGGGCACAGCGCAATCAATCGCTCAAGCTTCTGCACATGAGTTTCGTCGTCATAACGCCACACCTCATGACACTCAACAGGCCAACGCCCGCCCACGCCGCCGCAGATTTCGCACACATTTCCCGCTTCTCCGAACACAATCTTTCTCAGCCTGTCCCACTCATCCTTCGAGACATGCGAGCGCACATTACTGTACCAGCAGGTCTTCGGAACAAGCTCAATGGTCAACAGCTCTGCCATGCTCTCAATCACCCAATATCTTTTCAATCGTCAACTCGACGATGGCCGGGTCGAGCGAACGCTTGAAGGTAATCACGTTCTGCGGCACTCTCGCGGGCGGCTCGCGCGAGCCGCGCAGCTCGTCCCACGCGGCAATGATGTAATTTTTCATGCCGCCATGCTCAAACTCTGCGAGACGAGCTTTCAAAGACTCGGGCGTCCAGAAGCCGAGCATCTCCAAAAAGACGCGCCTGCCGTCCGCGCCTCTCAGCACGAAATCCGGGATGAACGCGCGCTCGCCCAAATCAATAATCTCTTTGCTCTCTTCAAGCGTCCACTCGCTCTCGTACTTCGCCCACTTCGCTTTAAAAGTCTCCGGCGCAGATGATTCATAAGGCGCGTCGTTCGAGTGATGAGAACGAAGCTGCGTCTGTGCGCTCTCAAGCTCAAAGCGCGCGTCGTCGCCGCCCGGCTTCGAGTTAATCAGCGCGCTCATCCGCCAGTCCCTACAATTCAAGAGCGCGGGCAGGAACACGGCCATCTGCACGCCGTATTTCTGCGAGCGATGAAACATAGACACCGGCCCGTCGAGCCTGATCTCATAACCTTCGCGCGCGTTGCCCTTGATCGAATGAATCAGCCTGTAAGCTTTAATCGCCGCGAACAATTCCCTGTAGCTCGCGGCCTCCTGCGCCTTCACATACAGCTTCATTTCCACACAGCGATACAGCAACGCTTGAGCCTGCGCCAGATTGTATCGGTCAAGCAATTCATTCGCGCCGAGCGTCTCGAACTCCGTCAGGATTTGATTCTCAGGCAGGTCTGCGTAGATGTTATCGAGCACGACCTCAGAGCCGCAGCCAAGCTCGCGCGCGACTTCGCCCGCCAATATTGAACGAGCCTCTTCGTTATCAACGACGGGATGAAATTTTCTGGCCGCGAGGAAAAGCGCGCGGCGTATCAACACGGGGTCGGTCGCAATCGCCGTCTCAAAACTACAACGATCCATCAAGAGCTTAATCAAGCCGCGCATGATGCGATAGTCAGTCCCCGTCCCGACGTAATCGCGCAGAGCTTCGTCAAGCAGAGCGCGCGTACGCCCTTCGTGCTCATGAAAGAGAGCGATTAAAGCACGCGCCTCATCAAGCTGCGCCGCCTCATCCGTCTTCACGTAACGCGGATGAATGCGCCCCCCGCGCCGCCAACTCAATGCCAGATCAGCCGTTAACATTTCTTAAATGATGGTCTTTGTGCTTTGCATGTCTATCTTGAGTTTTGAAACTCAAGGTTGAGTCGCGCGCAAAGGCCAAAGCTCTAAGACCAAAGCTCCCTATCTGCCGACTCATATCTCGCCTCACGAAACTGATTGGCCTCGCTCCTGCGTTTGCTGATGTGCTCTTCGGTCGTGTCGCGCGTGATGACTTCGTAGAGCGTCGCTTCCTTGTCCGGTTGTTTGCGCAGGATACGACCGAGACGCTGGATGTGCTCGCGCGAAGAGCCTGAGCCGGAGAGGACGATGGCGACCGAAGCTTCGGGAATATTGACGCCCTCGTTCAAGACCTTCGAGGTCGCCAGCGCAAGCACCTCGCCCTGATTGAATGCTTCGAGCCATTCGCGTCTCTCCTTCACGCCGGTCTGATGTGTGATCGCGGGAATCAGAAAGCTTTGAGAGATGCGATAAACCATCTCATTTTCGGCTGTGAAGATAAGGACGCGATCCCTTTTGTGTCGCACGAGCAGGTCTGAGAGCACGCGCAGCTTAGCGTCTGTGCCGAGGGCGATTCGCTTCGATTCTCGATAAGCCATCATCGCGCGGCGGCCTTCTTCGCTCCGCGCGCTGGCGACGATGAACATCTGCCACCCGCGCAGGCTGCTCAAAGAGATTCGCTTGTCATCCAGAAATTTTCGGAAGATGGCGCGCTCGCTCTCATACCTCACGCGCTCGTCGCGGCTCAATTCGACATGCACGCGGACGACCGTGTAATCCGCCAGATACTCGCCCGCCATCTCCTGCGCCTCGCGGCGATAGACAATCGGGCCGATGAGTTCTTCGAGCAAGTGGTCTTCGCCGTCCGCGCGCTCAGGCGTCGCCGTGAGGCCGAGTCGAAACGGCGCGATTGCCATCTCCGCCGCATAACGAAAGATGCTCGAAGGCAAGTGATGACATTCGTCAAAAATGATGAGGCCGAACTGATTGCCGAGGCGTTCCATGAAGCGAAACGCCGAAGCGTAAGTCGTCACCGTGAGCGCGCCCGTCTCGAAATAGCCGCCGCCGATGAGGCCGACTTCCGCGTCAAAAGATGAGAGCAGCAGGTCGTACCATTGATTCATCAAATCAATCGTCGGGACGATGACGAGCGCGCTGCGCCCGACCTGTTCAATCGCCATCTGCGCGACGAGGCTCTTGCCCGCGCCCGTCGGCAGGATGACGACGCCGCAACGCTCTCGCTTCTTCCATTCAGCAATCGCCTGCTCTTGATAAGGCCGCGCCTCGACCTTCAGCTTCGCGCGAAAATCGAACTTGTGATACGCGCGCGCCTCGTCCGCGAAAGCGATTCCGCGACGGATAAAATCCTTGACCGCCGCTCGGTACTCGCACGCCGGAGCACGCCAACGCAGGACGCGCTCGTCCCAGCGAAACGCGTGCGGCGATTGGAACTCGCGGTCTGCGCCGTCCAGGAGGAGCGTGCCGGAATCGAAGCGGAGCGTGATTTGATTCGGAGACATCTCAGGAGCGATTACAACAAACTCCTTTGATTAGCGCAAAGGCGTGGCGCTTACTTGCCTTCAAGCGAGAAATGCGGGTTCTCAATAATGCCGAAGATGTTACCGAAAGGATCAAGCACAGTAGCAACTCGAATGTCTCCGCCGACCTGCTGCACGTCGCCATGCTTTGCCGCCCCCATTTCAAGCAGGCGTTGCAGAGAAGCTTTCGCATCTTCCACACCCCAGTAGGCAACAACCCCTGAGCTTCCGGCAGAAGCATTTGAAGCATCAGGGTCAAGCCCCAGTTCGTAACCGCCGACGCTGTAGCCAACATAGAAAGGCTCATCGAAATAAGGCTCGATGCCAAGCGCCTTGCTGTACCAGACCTTCGCCTGCTCAAGATCGCTGACCTGATAAATCACTGTTCTCAGACCGAGGAACATAAAATTTAACTCCCCAGATAAAAGGTCAAGGTTTTTTTCCGGCGGCGAGCTGCGTGATGGCCTTCTCGATTCGGCGCGTACGAGTCTCAGGCCGCTTTGCTTCCTCGATAGCCTTCACATGCTCCTTGCGATGCGTGTAGCTGAGCTTGTCCCAAATCGCGCGGGCTTCTTTATTAGCTTTCAAAGCTTTTGCGAAATCCTGTGGTGGCGTGATGGCGCGCGGCTCGTCGTCTCGCTCCATGACGACGCTGATCTTCTCGCCGCCTTTGGCATGCGCGCCCTCGCGCGTCAGCCGGTTGACGATCATGTAATGATCGCCGCCGCCCATCGGAAAAATTGAGCTGCGAAAAGTGAAGCCGTTAATCGTCCCGCGCACAGGGACGCGTGCGCGCGAGCCGAAGACTTTATGCACATCGAAGGGAATCTTGATGCCTGTGGCTTCGCTCGTCTCATGCTTTTCCAGCAGCACGCGGAAACGTTTGACAGGTGGCATGGTGAATCCTCCTTCAAGAAAGGATCATAGCAGGATTTCAGATTTGCGATTTGCGATTGGAAGGGGACTAAAGATTTAAATGCTTTGAGCCTTATCCAATCGCAAATCTAAAATCGTAAATCCTGTTATGCTCGTTTGAGCGTGCGCGCGGCTTGAGCCTTGCCGCCCGTCGCGGTCGCGGCCTCCTGTTTCGCAGTCTCGCCCGCGCCCTGCATCTTCTCTATGCGCGCGGTGATGCGGCGATCAAGGTCTGCTATCTGTTCGGGCGTCAGGCGAAAGATGTTCGGCTGGTTGTGATAGAGCTTGGCTCCCGTCACGATGTCGGCCTGCTTGAAGCCGTGCGCTTCGGCTTTGGCGATGAGTTCCTGAATCGTCATCTGCGGTGGCACGATGGAGAGGCGCGAAGGCTTCTCTTCCAAAACTTCAGGCACGCTCGACGGCGCAGGCTTGTCGAAAGCTAAATCAAGAGCCTCTTCGGCGCGCATGTGATCAAGGAAATCTTTGAACGTGATGTCGCCCGCCATCTCATAGCCGACCTCGAAGGCCGAGCTGTTGCTTTTCACAATTTGAAAGATGCGCGTGATCTCGCCGTCGCGCTCCTGCATGGAGACTTCGACCATGATGTCAACGAAGTATTCGAGACCGCTCGCCGTCATCGGCAACACGCGCCCGACCTCGTTGTCCTCTTTCGCCTCTTTGCCTTTGGCCGGAATCTGGTCAACGATGACGACAGACTTTCCGCTCTCGATGCAAAGCCTGCGAAGCACGCCCTGCAAGACCATCTGGTCTGCCGCCAGCTCTTCCGCAGAAGGCTGAGCCAGAGGGTCGCCCGTCCGCTCGCGCACAGCCGTCAGCATCTCGCTGTGCTTCGCGCTGAAATAGCTCGCCCACGAATCCAACGCGAAGCAGCCGTAGTTCTGCTCGCGTCCCTCGCCCGTCAAAGCCCAGTCAATAAACTCCGGCAGCTCGTCCGGATGCTCTATCTCGAACGCGTCAAACTGCGTGCCGACGCCCTTCAAGAGCCGCGCCTTCCTCTCGACATCGAAGATACAGAGGCGACCCAGGCCCGCTTCGGACACGCTGCGTATGAAATGGCTCTTGCCGACGCCCGCGCCGCCGCGCACGGCCACGACCAGACGCTGCTGGCGCGGTCTGCGGCTCAAAGGATTGACTTTCGGTTTCGTCTGGTTGCTCATGTTTGTTTCACTCCTTCAAAGGTTTGAGAGCCGTCTCCGGCTGTGGTTAAAGCGATTTCTCGCCTCACAAGACTTAAACATAACTACCGGAAACGGTAGCGACTTCCCATGCGACGCGGCCACTGTAACACAAAACGGGCGAGAATGGAACAATATTTCATCTGTGAAACAAAAAAAGAGAGTTATTCAAAGAAAAAGAAGCTCGCGCAAAGGCGCAAAGGGAGCACGCCAAGCTGTTGAATGCTGCTTGTTGCTTGCGTGCTTTCCTTTGCGCCTTTGCGGGAAACTTTCTTTCTGTCGCTTATTTCTCTTCGAGATACATCTTGGCGGCCATCTTGGCGAGCTTCCACATCTTGCCCCATTCGATGCGGCCTTTGCGGTCGCGGCCTGTGAACTTGTCGAGGAGGAGACGGCGAAACTGTTTGCCTTCGCGCCGCAACATGAACTGTTTAGCGTAGGGCTTGGCCGTGTCGAAGAAGTTGAAGCCGGGGTCTGTCACGATGCCTATGCCTTCGAGCGTCATCAGAGCGCGCATGATGTAGGTGAAGTTCGCCGGAAGGCGAAACGGATATTCGTACATCACTTCGGCCAGATCGTAGGTCAGCTCTTTGAAATTCACATCGCCCAGTTTCAGATTGAGGTAATGCTGAAAGAGTCCTTCGATAACGGGGCGCACGGTTTCAGGGTCAACGCTCGGCTTCAAGAAATTAAGGTTGATTAAATCCTGCGCCAGGCCCGGCACGTCTTTGCTGACGACGTGAAAGAAAGCGTCGATCATCTGCGATTGCAAACGCTGAGTAATCCTGCCCGTCATGCCGAAGTCGAAGAAGGCGAGCCGCCCGTTATCCATCACCAACAGATTTCCCGGATGCGGGTCTGCGTGAAAAAAGCCGTCTTCCAAAAGCTGCTTCAAGTAAGTCCGAATCAAGAGGCGATTGACCTTGACCGCAGAGATGCGCCGCGCCTTCAAGCCTTCGAGGTCGACTACCTTTGTGCCGCGTATGAAATCCATCGTGAGGACGCGGCGTGTCGAGTAGCTCCAATGAATTTTCGGAACGTGTATGACGCGCCAGCTTTTGAAATTCTCGCGGAAGCGATCCGCGTTGTGTCCCTCCTGGACGTAGTCCATCTCCTCATGAACCGTTGCGTCAAACTCGCGCAGCATGCCAGACCAATCGGCGTTGTCGCTGACCTGCGGAATGCGATTGAGAAAGTTCGTGATGCGGCGCAGGATACTGATGTCGAAGCTGATAGTTTCTTCAAGGTTCGGGCGCTGGACTTTGATGGCGACCTCTTCGCCTGTGTGCAGGCGCGCGCGATAGACCTGTCCGAGCGAGGCGGCGGCGATGGGTTCGGCGTCAATCTCCGCGTAAGCTTCACGAATCGTTCGCCCCAACTCTTTCTCGATTCGCGCGTAGGCTTCATCGGTCGGAAACGGCGGAACCTGGTCTTGCAGGAGCGCGAGTTCTTTGACGTAAGCGAGCGGCAAGAGGTCTGCGCGAGTGCCCAGAGATTGTCCGATCTTGATAAAGGTCGGGCCGAGCTTAATCAGGCTCTCTTTGAGCCACACGGCCTGCCGCTCGATCTGCCTCTCCTTCGCAAGGCTTTCGTCTTTGCCGCGAAAGACGAAATAACGAGCCACACGCATCAGCTTGTCAATCGCGCGACGGTCAACATCCCGACTCCATTCCTGAAAGAGAGCGACGCGGCCACGCGCGCGCGCCTCTTCGCGCCGCCGGTCAGCCATGCGCTGGTTGAAGCCCGCGCGGATGTCGTAGCCGTCCAGATAGAGATAGAACGACAGCAGCCCCAGCACGCGCCCGATGTTCAGAGCGCGCCAGTGGCCGCGCCAGCCATAATGCTTAACACGTTGCTTCTCATCCACGCTTCCGCGATTGACGGATGAAGGCAATGCTAAATGAGCATGCCCGTTGCCCTTTCCATCCGGCAAAGCCAACAACTGTTTATTCTCTAAAACTGCCATTACGATTTTGAAAGTAAAAGAATTTTATCTCAAACCTATGACTAAAAAGTTCAAAGTTTAAGGTTCAAGGTTCAAAGTTGGAACCAATTTCTTAACTTTGAACCTTGAACCTTAAACTTTGAACTCATACGATTGTTAACATCCGTCGCACGCCGCTTCTTTCAAAATAGCGTTCGGCGCGTTGTCTATCGCGCGCGATCTGCTCTTTCAATTCTTCAACGGAGGCGAATTTTCGCTCGTCGCGGAGGCGATGCAGGAAGCGGACTCTGACGACATCGCCGTATAAATCCCCGGACCAATTGATAACGAAAGTTTCCACCGAAGGTTCCGCCACCTTTTCAAACGTCGGGCGCGTGCCGACGTTGGTGATGCTGCGCCGCCACGCGCCTTCAATCAATGTCGCCGTGATGTAAACTCCGCGACGCGGTATGACGCGATTCTGCGGCGCGAGGTTGGCCGTCGGAAAGCCGAGAGTGCGCCCGCGCTCGTGTCCCCGCACGACGCGCCCCTCGACGCCGTAAGGCCGCCCCAGCATGCGCCGCGCGAGATTGACGCAGCCCTCTTTCAATAGCTCACGAATCCGGCTTGAGCTGATGCGCTTGCCACGCAGTTGCACTTCAGGGACTTCCGAAGCGTAGAAACCGAGCTGCCCACTCATCTTTTTCAAAAGCTCGATGTTGCCCTCGCGTCCGCGCCCGAAAGCGAAGCCGCAACCGAGATAAGCTTCGCGCGCTTGCAGGCGTTCGTGCACAACGTCGCGCAAAAAATCCTCCGCGCTAAGGCGCGCGAACTCCTCTGTGAAGCGGATCACGATGGTCTGTTCGATGCCGAGCACGCCGAGGGCTTCTATCTTCTGATCGAAAGTCTGGAGGAGCGGCGGGGCGGATTCGGGATGCAGAACTGCGCGCGGGTGCGGGTCGAAAGTGATGACGGTCGGCATCGCATTGAGACTGCGAGCGCGCTCGACCACCGTTCGCATGATGAGCTGATGCCCCAAGTGCAGCCCGTCGAAGACGCCCAGCGTCAAGACGGTCGGTCGCATGATCTCGGCGTTATCAGTTCCGTGAAAGAGTTTCATAAACGAGTGATGAGTGAGGAGTGAGGAGTGATGAGAGACAAGCTGTTTGTCTTTTACTCATCAATCATCACTCATCACTCATTACTTACTTCCAGTCCATCATACGCAAACTCGACGCCCGCAGGCAGAAGCTTTGAGTCGCGCGCGTGCTTAATGTCGTGCGCGAGATGCGTCAGGTATGCGCGGCGCGGCTTGAGTTCTTCGACGTAGGCGAGCGCGTCTTCGAGCGAGAGATGCGTGGTGTGCGGCTTGATGCGCAGGCAGTCAATGATTAGCACATCAAGGTCGCGCAGGCCGTCCATCGTCGCGGGCGGAATCTCGCTCAGGTCTGTCGCGTAAGCGAAATCGTTGAAGCGATAAGCGATGACGGGCAAGCGTCCGTGTATCACTTCGAGCGGCGTCACTTGTAAATCTTTTCCGAGACAAAACGCCGCGCCCGGCTCGACCGTGTGCGGGATGACTTGCGGCAGTCCGCCGCCGAAGTGCGAAGGCTCGAAGATATATTTGAAAATCCGGCGAATGTCTCTCCACGCGACCGAGTTGGCGTAGAGGCCGACCGGGCCGTGACGAAAGTTGATGGGGCGTATGTCGTCGAGGCCGAAGATGTGATCCACGTGACAATGCGTGACCAGCACCGCGTCGAGCCAACGAATGCCGTGACGCAAAGCCTGCTGGCGAAAGTCGGATGACGTGTCAACGAGCACAGTCTGCCCGCCGTGCTCAATCAGAATCGAGACGCGCAAACGTTTGTCGCGCGCGTCCTCGGACGAACACGTCTCGCAATCGCACCCGATGGACGGCACGCCCGTCGAAGTGCCCGTGCCTAAGAAAGTCAACTTCATTTTCAGTTTTCAGTTTTCAGTTTTTAGTTTTCAGTGAAAGCAAGAGAGTCTGTGCTAAAAACTGAAAACTAAAAACTAAAAACTCTTTACTTCCCGCCGATGATGTCGCGCCCGGTGAAGCCGCGAGGCGTGCGCGGCGGACTTTGCGTCAGCGAGACATACTGCATGCGCAAGTCTGCGAGCAAGCCCTCGAAAATCTGTTGCTCTTGCGGCAGCAGGTTGCCGCGCGTCTTCTCCTGCAACATGCCGAGGATGTCTATCCAATGTTTGCCGAGTTGCAGGTCAACGCCGCGCTCGCCCGTCACCGGATGCTCCATCATGCCGAGCGCGGAGGCCGCGTTGGAAGCGATGGACATCAGAAAGTTGACGAAGCTCGCGGGATCGTGCGCGCCGGGAAGCTCCGATTCATCACTCAATGACGAGGCTTCGTCAGACGACTGCTCGAAGCCGCTCGCATCACTTGTGCTCGTCCCCGCGTCGCTCTGCGCGGCCTGCGGCGGCGCGGCAGGCGCGTCGCTCGCGGCGGACTGAGCCGCAGCGTCGCTGGCTGGCGGCTCTGCTTCGGCAGGCGCGGCGGGCGTCTCCGGTTCGGCTTCGCGCTCGATGTCGCGCGGCGTGCCGTCAGGGTTGAAGAGGCGACGGTCTGTGATTTTGAAATTCGATTGTTCTTCGCTCATTTTGCTCATCCGAATCTGTTGAGATTTTCTCGAAGGATGGTAACAGGTTCAAGTTCAAGGTTCAAAGCTCGATGGTTCAAGGTTCAAAGTTCAAAGTTCAAGGTTTGAGCGGCGAGCGAACTTGGAACATCCAGCCATGTGATTTAAACTCTTCAAATCGTAAACTTTGAACCTTGAACTTTGAACCTTGAACTAATCTTATGCCTGCTACATTTGATGATCTGGTCGCGTTGATGGCTCGCTTGCGTTCGCCCGAAGGCTGCCCGTGGGACAGAGAGCAGACCTACGCGACGCTCGCGCCGATGCTGCTCGAAGAAGCTTATGAAGCTTTCGAGGCCGTCGAAGAGGCGCGCGAAGGACGACCGGCGGAGTTGCGAGATGAGCTTGGCGACCTTCTTTTTCAAATCGTCTTTTACGCGCAGGTCGCAGGGGAGCGCGGCGACTTTGCGATTAACGACGTGACCGACGCGATTCATACAAAGATGGTGCGTCGCCATCCGCACGTCTTCGCGGACGCGCGGGCGGACGACGCGGCGGAGGTCTTGCGCAACTGGGAGGCGATTAAGGCAGAAGAGAAACGCGCCGCCGGGAAAGATAAAGCCGATGGTGATTCATCATTGCTCGACGGCATCTCGCAGAAAGCTCCCGCGCTGATGGAGGCTCATCAGCTCTCGACCAAAGCCGCGCGCGTCGGCTTTGACTGGCAAAGCGTCGAAGACATCTTCGATAAATTGCATGAAGAGATTGAAGAGCTACGCGAGGCGATTCGTGAGCACAAGGAATCGGAAGAGGCCGAAGCCGTCCGCGTGCGCGAAGAGATAGGAGATGTGCTCTTCGCCGTCACCAACATCGCGCGCCACTTGCAAATCGAGCCGGAGGCCGCGCTCAAAGTCACCAACAGAAAATTTCGCCAGCGTTTTCATTACATCGAGCAGAAGTTAAAGGAACGCGGACGCACACTCGACGCCGCGACACTGGATGAGATGGAAGCGTTATGGCAAGAAGCGAAAGGAGCGGGGGCAAGCCCCTCTTCCTGACCTCAGAGACATTCATGTTTGAGAGTTTGCCTCTCATGATTGAATGTCTCACAGGTCGGGAAGGGTGGCTTGCCCCCGCTTTCTTCGCAACTTTAATTAACTTTTGCCGGTCTGGCGATAACAAAAATGAGAGACATGCTATTGGCATGTCTCTCATCTTTTCTTTGCTCCAACTGTGCGCTTGAGCCTTTACCCATTGAGCTGCAAGCTGCGCAGGATGTTGCTGAAGACGCTGCTGTACGTGCTGGCTTCATTCTGCGGCGTGACGGTGACGAAGTAGAACAGGTTGCCGTCTCGCATCAAGGTCGTGTAGACCGTGACGATCTCATTGCGGCCTGTGATGTTGGAACGCCCCGCGAGTTGAATCGAAAGAGCGTCGTTGCCGTCAATCGTTCCGCGACGATAGTTAGTTTGCTGTCGTAGATAAGGGTTGCTTTGCAGCAGGCCGCGCACGTAATCGTCCGTCGCCTGTTGCAGGTTACGGCTCGTCGCTTGCACGACTCCGAGCATGACGCCGTGCGTGATGCCCTGATTGCCGTAAGCTCCTTCGGGAGCGAACGAGACTGCGTTGTCGCCCGAAAGCTCGCGCCAGTTGCCGGGCACGCTCACGCGAAACAGGTTGCCGCCCGTGTAGGTGCGATAACGCGCCGACGGAGATTCGATGTTGTCGCGCGAATAGCCGCCGCCCGAATAATCGCCGTTGCCGTTGCCATTGCCGTTGTCGCTCGTCGTGCCGCCCGTCGGATAGCGTTGGCCGCTCTGCGCGATCTCCTGCATCGAAGGCGCGCGTCCCATCCCGCGCAGGCGAGCCTGCACACGTTGAAACTCTCGCGTGTCGTAATTGCCGTTGCCGTTCACGCGGAGCAGTTGCGCCTCGCGCATAATCGCCTCATAACGATTGCCGGGATTCGGGTGGCTGCTCAGCCATTCGGGGCCGCTTGAGCCTCCCTGCTGTTCGATGGTGCGAAACATGTTCGCCAGATCGCGCGGGTCGTATCCGGCGTTCGCCATAATATGCGAGCCGAGCATGTCGGCCTGCGATTCATACTTGCGACTGAACTTCAAAGCCCACGCGCCGAAGCCGACCTGGCTCGCGCCGCCGATAATCTGTCCTGCGCCGCCGCCGATAATCGCGCCCGCGATCTGTCCGAGCACAGAGCCGATCTGAGCTTTCTGCGTCTCGGTCGCCTGCGCCGTCGCATGACGCAAGGCGACGTGACTGATTTCATGCGCCATCACGCCAGCCATCTCGCCCTCATTATGCGCGGCTTCGATCATGCCGCGATTGACGTACATCGGGCCGCCCGGCAGCGCGAACGCGTTGATGTCGCGCGCGTTGACGACGCGGAACGTGTAGCGAAACTCAGGATGCTGAAACTCCGGCGGAATCGCGGCCACGAGCCTGCGCCCGACATTGGCGACATAACTCTCGACCTCCGAGTCGTTCAGAATCGGCATCTGCTGTTCGACTTCTTGCGCGGCCTGCCGACCGACCTGCACGTCATCACTCGGCTTGTACTTATTTTTAGGAGCGACGATCTGCGTCTGCCCGAAGGCGGCGAGCGGCATCGTGAAGATAGCCAGAGCCATCAACCATACCGTCAACTTTCGCGCTCCGCGATAACTGCTTCTTAACATCTTCTTCCTCCTTAACCTCTTCATGAGATTTCACTCTCAAAATGCTTCTCGCCAGGCTTTCAAAAAGAAAAGAGCGACGCGTCTACTCTCGCTCAAAAAACGGAGGACGCATCGCTCGACTTTTGTCAGCAGCAAATGCTTGCGGCGAAGCTCCCCCGATGTCATTTCAACTGCCCGCTACTTTCACGCGGCGCGCAGGGGGAGAGAGCGCGTCAATCTCTTGCCGTCAGGCCGCCGCCAAACTCTCGTAGCGCGGCGTTATCTTTCGGCTCTACTTTGATGAACAGGTCTCTTCGGATGGTTCGCCGTCTTTTACTCAAAAGCGGCGCGAGCCACGCCGATAACGCCTGCGTTGTCTATTAGTTATCTGATTTACGTTACGATTTTGTGCTTGTTTTATAACATCGTCTTCAAACTTCAACATCGGTGCGCCGGGCGGACGCGGAATCGAGACGACGACGAACGGCGAAGTCAGAGCATCGGTCGTGATTTCGCCCGGACGCGGGCTCTGCTCCTTGACCTTCAAGATGAGATTCGCGCCCGTGCGTCTTATCTCTTCGACCGCGATGCTGTAGCCGCCGGTGTTTTTGCGTCCCTGATAAACGACGACGACGGCGCGCGTGTTAAAGTTGACTTCGGGCATCGGGCGGTCGCCTCCGCCGACGGTGCGCCACACGCGTTGCCAGTCGGCCTGATTCGACACCAGCTCAAGATAACGCGCTCCCTCATAACTGCTCCACGCGCCCGTCGCAAGGACTGTGAAATCAACCACGCGCGTGTCTTCACCTTCGCTCGAATCGTGCGCCGTGTCGCTGTCGCTCGACTCGCCGAGCATCGCCAGGCGAATCACTTTGAGGGGCGGCATCCCGAAGCTCAAGAGGCGATCATGAAACTCTCCCAGGCGAAACGAAGCGCCGAGCCGCGCGCGCCATTCATCGCGCAGCTTGAGAATCTCCATCTTGCCGAGCGTGTAAACGAGATAGGTCGGGTCGAGCGTCCCGCGCCTCGCCTCGCGCTCCGCGTTGACGCGCTCCTGATAACCCTCGCGCATGAAAAACTCCACGCCCTGCTCATACGTCATCCCCGCCGTGTGCATGCGCAGCCCGACCAGATAACGACACAGGCGAAGCAAAGCTAAATTGAGCTGAGCCAGTCGCAGCTTAGGATTGTTCCCGCCAAAGCCTTCGTCGAGCATCATCTGCTCGCAGTAGTGCGCCCAGCCTTCGACGAAGCTCGCGCTGCCGAGCGCAGTCCGCACGCGCGAGAACTGCCCTTTGAGCGCGAGGAATTGATAGTAATGCCCCGGATAAACTTCGTGAATCGCAATGATCGGCAGGGACGAGCGATTGTAAAAACTCAAGTGCTCATCCTTGCGGCGCGCGTCCCAGTCGGCGTCGGGCGGCGTGACGTAAAAGTAAGCCTCGGTCGCAACGCGCTCAAAAGCGCCGGGCGCATCCATCGAAGCGAAGCTGGTCGAGCGAGCGTATTCCGGCGTCTCGTTGACGATCAAATTTTCGCGCGCGGGCGGCGTCAAGATATTTTGCGTGCGGACGAAAGCGCGTATGCGGTCAAGCTCTGCGCGCGTGTCTCCGACGAGGCCGTCTGCGGTCGGATGATCGCGCCCCAGAGTTTGCAAGGCATAGACGACATCTCTGCCCGGCGTAATCTCTTCGGCGAGGACGCGCATCTCTTCCTGCGTCTTGCGCAGCTCTCTTTCGCCGTCACGAATCAATTGCGAGATGGGCGTCTCGACCATCTCGTCGTAAAGCAGCTTGCGGCGAAAATTCTCTTCGCCGATGGCGAACTCGCCGCCGGAGCGCGGCAGCAAATCACGCGCGAGCCATTCGGCGAAAGAGTTCAACGCGGCGATGACGCTCTGATTTGAAGCTTCGACCTGCGCGCGGCGGGCTGCGCTCAAGCGTCCGCCGCCCGCGCGCTCGATCATCTGCGGGACGACGCGCGTGAAGTAATCGAGGCTGCCGCGCGCCTGCGCGATGGCCGTCTCGGTGTAGATGCGCGGAGGGTTTTCCAGATTGAGGCGGGCTTCATTTAAGAGCCGTGCGATCTCGCGTTCGCGCGCGAGCACGGCGTCGAGACGCTGCTCAACGGGGGCGTAGTTGCGCTTCAAAATATTGTCAACGCACGAGGCCGCGAGATGATTGTAGACGTTCGGGTTGCGCTGCCACATGCGTATGTCTTCGAGTTCGAGCAGCTGCGAGCGCGCATGAGAGACAAGCGTCAGGTAATCGTAACGCGATTCGGGAGGCAAGATGTTCGGGTTGATGCGGAGGAGTTCGGCCAGAGCCGCGTGCAGTCTTTTCACTTCCGCCGCGACGCTCTCGCGGCTGCGCGATTCGAGCTTTGAGTCGTACTCGTGCAGGCCGAGCGCGGTCGCTTCCGTCGGGTTGAACTCGTAATAGCCGCGCAGGTATTCGTCCGCGATTGACTGAAAACGGTTTTGCAGCGTCTGTCCACTGACGGCGACGGGACGACGCACGCGGCGCGCGGGACGACGCTTTTGCGCCGCAGCTTCAAACGGCTGAAGCACGCACGCCGCGACGACGACGAACGCGAGCAATGAAACGGAAAGCTTCCTCTTCATCAAAAAATCCGTAGACCTTGCGACGAAAATATTTTTGACAGCTCAGCGTCTTTGGTGAAGGGAGACGATCAAAGTGAAGCTTAACACAGAACGGCGCGCGCGCGTGCCTATTACTTTCGCGGCTCGATCTTTTCGTTGAGCCACTTGGTCGCATCATCAAGCGGCGTGATGTGATGCGGCTCGCCTTTCCAGACGCGGATGACAGAGATGATAAGAAAGATGAACGCGGCGAGAGAGAACATCCAACTGCCGATGACGCCGCCGGTAAAACTTCTGATGGTGAAAAAGAGAAATTGAATGGCGATGATGGCAAGGTGCAGGGCTAAGCCTTGCGCCGCGTGAAAGCGCGCGCGCGTCTCCCTGCGCGGCACCAGATAAAGCTCTATCAGTCCGGCCACCGTGCCGAGATAAAATGGCAGATAAGGAATAATCAGGACGACGTTTTCCGGCAGGTTGATGCCGGGGATGACGCGCGAGGTCGGCGGCTGAACCTGCGAGGGAGGCGTGAACGGGACGCCCTGCGCGACGGGCGGCTGATGCTGCGGCGGCACAAAGACCGAAGGATAAGAGGGCGGCGCGGAATAGGGAGCATCAATCCGACGCGTCGGAGCTTCGGATTCGAGCGTGCGCGTCCGCTCTTCTCCCTCGCGCCCAACACCGTCCGTCGCGCCGCCAACTTCCTGCGTCCTGCGCGGAAAGTCCGGGTCGAGCGGATTGGTGTCGTACTTGCTCTTCTTCTCTTCCATCGCTACAAATTTTCTTTACGACACGCGCGCGCGGATTGTTCGGCGCGAATCTCTTCACTCGCCGCTCACGGTGTAGCCCGCGCGCTCCCACAGCCGCGAGCCTTCGTTGATACGAAAGGCGCGGAGTGTGGCCTCTTTACCTTCGAGGCCAATAATAAAGTAAATCGCCGATGGATAATAGGCTTGGCGGACATCCGTTTCGGACGGGACGGGATCAACGGAGCGCGGGTGCGAATGATAGATTCCCAAAAGCTGCTCGCCGCGCTCGCGCATCTGTCTCTGCGCGTCAAACAAATCTTCGGGCGCGGCCTCGTAAGAGACTAAAGCCTCGCGCGCCACATTGCGCAGGCGATAGATTGAACGCGCCGTCCCATTCGCCCCGCCGACCAGCCCGCAACACTCCGACGGCTGAGCTTCGCGCGCATGCGCGTACATCTCTTCGACCTGCGCTCTTTGCAGCACGATCATGCTCGATAAAGACACTAAGCTTCTGCCGATTGCGTGCGCGGCTGTCCGGCGGCGGCCTCTTTAATCAAACTCCTGCCGATGACGAGGCGTTGAATCTGATTCGTGCCTTCGTAAATCTGCGTGATCTTGGCGTCGCGCATATACTTTTCAATCGGATAATCTTTGCAATAGCCGTAGCCGCCGAAAAGCTGCACGGCGTCCGTCGTGACGGACATCGCCACGTCCGTCGCAAACACCTTAGCCATCGCCGCCATCTTCGAGACGTTCTTCGCGCCGCCGTCAATCGCTCGCGCGCACGAATAGATGAGCTGACGCGCGGCTTCGATCTTCGTCGCCATGTCGGCGAGCATCCACTGGATACCTTGAAAGGACGCGACGGATTGTCCGAACTGCTGACGCTCCATCGTGTACCCGACCGCGAGGTCGAGCGCGCCCTGTGCTAAACCTAAAGCCTGCGCCGCCACGCCCGGACGCGCGAGGTCAAGCGTCATCATCGCGTGTTTGAAACCGTATCCCTCTTTGCCGCCCAAAATATTTTCTTCCGGCACGTAGCAGTCGTGGAAATGCAGCTCGTGCACGGGGACACAACGGATGCCCATCAAATCTTCCTTCTTGCCGATCTCGAAACCGGGCGTGCCCTTCTCGACCAGAATGGCCGAGACGCCGCGACCGCCCCGGTCAGGATTCGTCGAGCAGAAGATGGAATAGAGCGACGCGGAGTTGCCGTTCGTGTTCCACTTCTTATCGCCGTTCAAGACATAAAAGCCGTCGCGTTTTTCCGCGCGTGCTTTCAAGCTTCCGGCATCCGAGCCTGACGCTTTCTCCGACAGGCCGAAGGCCATCAAAGTTTTTCCTTGAGCGACATCGGGCAGATACTTTTGCTTCTGCTCTTCAGTCCCGCCGACGATAATCGGAAACGACGCGAGAGCATTGACGGCATACGTCACGCCGACGCCGCCGCAAGCTTTGGATAGCTCTTCGACGACGAGACACAAATTCATCACGCCGCCGCCGCGCCCGCCGTACTCTTTCGGAATCCAGACGCCCATCAGCCCCGCGTCCTGCAAAGCGCGCACGACCGTCCACGGATACTCAGCCGTACGATCAAGCTCAGCCGCGACGGGGCGCACGTGCTTGTCCGCGATCTCGCGCGCCATCTCGCGGTATTCAAGATTCTCTTTCGTCAGTAATTCGTCCACGTTTTCAATCTCCTCGTTTTATTTGAACCGCAGAGACGCGGAGACGCAGAGAAGATAACAGGAAAGATAAAAAGCAAGCTATTCATAGCCAACTGCACACTGCCAACTGCCTACTTCTTTTCTCTCTGCGTCTCCGCGTCTCTGCGGTTAATTCTTAATCTTTCACGATTCTCAGCTTCAACTCTTCCAACTGCTTCGCGTCAACTTCGCCGGGCGCGTCAATCATCAGGTCGGCAGCCGAAGCAGTTTTGGGGAAAGCCATCAGGTCGCGTATGTTCTCGATGCCGGTCATAGACATCAGCAGGCGTTCGATTCCGGCGGCGATCCCGCCGTGCGGCGGCGTGCCGAATTCGAGCGCGTCGAGAAAGAAGCCGAAACGCTCTCTCGCCTTCTCCGGCGTCAGACCGAGAGCCTTGAAGACGAGTCCCTGCACTTCGCGTTGATGTATACGAATCGAGCCGCCCGCAGCCTCCACGCCGTTGACCACCGTGTCATAAGCTTTCGCACGAAGCTGTCCGAGCAGTTCCTTTTCGCCCTCTTCGACCGCGCGCTTCAAGAGCGGCAAGTCTTCATCCAATGGCGAAGTGAACGGGTGATGCATAGCGTAATATCGCCCGTCGTCTTCATGAAACTCGAACATCGGAAACTCAGTCACCCAGAGCGGCTTGTGCACATTTTCGGGAATCAGCTTTTCGCGCCGCGCGACTTCAAGTCGCAACGCGCCGAGCGATTGCGTCACGACTTTGGACTTGCCCGCGATGACGAGCACGGCGTCGCCCTTCTCCGCTCCGGCAGTTTGAGCGACACGCTCAATCGTCTCCTGCCCCAAGACTTTCAAGAGCGAAGAAGAGATTTCGTCTCCGAGCTTAATCCACGCCAGAGCGTTCGCGCCGTAACGCTTCACAAACTCCTGCAACTCATCCAAAACTTTACGCGAAAGATTGACGCCATTCTTAACGACGACGCCTTTGATTTCCCCTTTGCCTTCGATGACGGCGACGAAAGGCGCAAACGTCGTCCCTTCAAACGCTCGCGTCAAATCCTGTAGCTCCATCTCGAAACGCAGGTCAGGCTTGTCAGAGCCGTAACGCCGCATCGCTTCCGCATAAGTCATGCGCGGGAACGGCGTCTCCAATTCAACACCAATCAGCTTGAAGACGCGCGGGAACAAGCCTTCGACGAGTCTATAAACAATCTCAGGCGAAGCGAAGCTCAGTTCGACATCGAGCTGCGTGAATTCGGGCTGGCGGTCTGCGCGCAAATCCTCGTCACGAAAGCAGCGCGCGATCTGGTAATACTTATCGAATCCGGCGATCATGCAGAGCTGCTTGAAAAGTTGCGGCGACTGTGGCAGCGCGAAAAACTTTCCCGGCTGAATGCGCGAAGGCACGATGTAATCGCGCGCTCCTTCGGGCGTAGACTTAATCAGAATCGGCGTCTCAATCTCCGTGAACCCCTGCTCGTCCATGAAGCGGCTGATCTCCGCGACGACGCGATGACGCAATCTCAAGTTTGCTTGCAACTGCGGACGACGCAAGTCAAGATAACGATATTTCAAACGCAGGTCTTCGCTCGCCAAAGCATCCGACGAGGTGACTTCGAGCTGAAACGGAGTTGTTCGCGCGTCATTCAAAATCAGAATCTCACGCGCTTTCACTTCGACCTCGCCCGTCTCAAGCTTAGGGTTGATTCGTCCCTCTTCGCGCAAGACGACCTCGCCCGTCACAGCGATGACGTATTCGCCTCTGACCTCTTTGGCCTTCGCGTGAGCTGCGGGCGCGGTCTCTTCGTTAAAGACGACCTGCGTGATTCCGTCGCGGTCGCGGAGGTCTATAAAAGTCAGAGGGCCGAAATCCCTGCGCCGCGCGACCCAGCCCATGAGGGTCACGGTCTGCCCTACATTTTCACTTCTCAACTGGCCGCACGAATGCGTGCGCTCCAGGTTTCCTAAATTATCAAGCATGACTTACTTACTTTCAGTGTCCTTTATAAAATCCTGCACCGAGTCAAAGCGATCCTGTTCCAATTTACCTTCCGATGCTTCCATTTTATCCGTCAGATAAGAGTTGTAATCCGCAGACCTGTTACGCGGAATGCTCAAGCTCTGCCACTCAGCCGATTTGAAATGCTTCGCCAGATAAATGATCTGTCCGATATGCATCGCGTAATGCGTCTGCTGCCGGTTGATCGCCTGCAAGACCGTATGCTCTTCGCCGCGTATGTAAACCACTCGGCTCAAATCGTCCGGCTGCAAAGGCTCAATCGCGTCAAACACGCATTGCCAGCCGCGCTCCCATCTCTCAAGCAAATCGCCGCGCGTCACTTCAGGCGTGAGGACGAATTCCATATCACGATGACGGTCAGGCTTCTCGCCATCCGTCGTCAGAAAATCAGTCCAACGCGAAAACATGTTGCCCGACATGTGCTTGATGATGACAGCGATGCTATTCGATTCTTCATCAAGCTGAACGAAGAACTCTTTATCATCAATCTGCGCGAAAGCCTTCTCAGCCAGCTTCTTATAGCTGCGAAAGCTTCTCAGAGCTTCTTCGAGATAATGCTTTGCTATTTCGTCATTCATAATCATTTCACCGCAGAGACGCCAAGCCGCAGAGAGAGAAGCAGACAAATATTTATGTGTCTCTGCGTCTCTGCGTCTCTGCGGTTATCTCTGTCTTAATAGTTGCGGCCACACTTTCGCGCGGCAATGTTCTTTGTTCGCCCGAACGCATGTCTTTGAGGGCGACTTCGCCGCGCGCTTTCTCTTCCGCTCCGACGACGGCGACGAAGGCGATGCCGCGCGCCGAAGCATATTTGAACTGCTTGCCAAGTTTGTCAGCTTCGGGATAAAGATCAACCCGCAATCCTTCAGCTCGCAACTCGGTTGCGAGCTGAAGCGAATCAACAATGCTCTCCTCATTCCAGACCGTGACCATCACATCAGCCGGAGCTTCCGTCAGAGCGGGCGGAAACATCCCTCGCTCAGTCATCACGACGATGATGCGCTCCAAGCCCAGAGAGAAGCCGCACGCCGGAACATC
>DASWRG010000101.1:0-2872 GCA_036403295.1 Pyrinomonadaceae bacterium | reverse complement strand
TTCATTCGCCGGGCATACTCGCGGAGGCTGACGAATATCTCACCCGCAGCGTAATTCGGAGCCGCTCCTGTGGGAGACATAGTGACCACCTCTCCATTAACAATCTCAGCCTTACCGTTGTCAGGCACTTTGTACAAATCTTCGATGGTCGCGCGAGTTTTCGTACTCATCAGTAAACCTCTTGCAAGAGAGTTTAGCATAAGTGGAAGCAGCGTTGGCGCATCCGCTTTTAAACCCCTCACGTCAGTTCAAGGTAAAGACTTCACAGAGCCTGCGCGAGCAGGCGAGAGAGTGTAGCCCCATGCGTCAGCGTGGGGAACAGAGCGCAGTTAGAGGTTGAGCCTGCGTGAGCTGGCGACAGATGAGAACGAAACATCTGTCGCCAGCTCACGCAGGCTCTATAGAATCTGATGTGCCTTTGTCCCCATGCTGACGCATGGGGCTAGACTCTTACCGCCTGCTGGCGCAGGCTCTGTGAGTTTCCTTGCCGAGGTCAATCTGCTTTTAAACTGCTCCCTGCAAACGCTCCACATCGAGCACGCCGGGGACGTTCTTGATCGAACTGATGACTTTATCGAGATGCTTGACATCGAAGACTTCGACGGTGACTTCGATGCGCCCGCGCTCGTCGTCTGCGACTGAGGCGCGCGCGTCGCGGATGCCTGTCTTCATGTCTGAGATCGCGCCGGTGATGCCCGCGATCATGCCCGTGCGGTTTTCCGTGATGGCGAGCAGCTTGACAGCGTAAGCCTCTTTGTCCGAGCGGCTCGCCCATTCGACTTCGACGATGCGTTCGGGATTGACCATTAACTGACGCACGTTCTTGCAACGGCTCGTGTGGACGACGACGCCTTTGCCGAGCGTGACGTAGCCGACGATGTCTTCGCCCCGAAGCGGATTACAGCAACGCGCGCGTGTGACCATGAGGTCGTCCACGCCGCGCACGACGATGGAATCGTCGCCGAAACGAATCAGGCGACGCACGGCGCGCATGCCTGTGCGCAGCTTGGACTCTTTCTGCGTGTCAAGCTCAGCGAATTTCTCAGGCCCCAAGTGTTTGGCGATGACGTTGCGCGGCACGATCTTGCCGTAGCCGATGGCGGCCATCAAATCTTCCGCGCGGCTGAGGCCGTAATCATTCGCAATCCTCGTCAGCTCGCCTTCGCCCGTCAGCTTCTTGACGGAAAGCTGAAAACGCGCGGCCTCTTTCTCAAAGAGCTTGCGCCCTATCTCGACCGCTTCGTCGCGCTGCTGCTCGGCGACCCAGTGACGGACGCGATTGCGCGCGCGCGAAGTGACGAGGAAGTTGAGCCAGTCGCGCGACGGGTGCGAGTTTGAGGTCGTCAAAATCTCGACGACATCGCCGTTCTGAATCTGCGTGCGAAGCGGAACCATGCGATTGTTAATCCGCGCGCCGGTGCAGGTGTTGCCGACCTCCGAGTGAATCGCGTAAGCGAAATCAACCGGCGTCGCGCCGCGCGGCAACTGAATCACTTTGCCCATCGGCGTGAAGGCGTAAACGTCTTTCGGATACAGGTCGAGCTTTAAGGAATCAAGAAAGTCGCGCGAGTCTTTGACCTCTTGCGTGGATTCGACCAACGAGCGCAGCCATTGAAAAGCCTGGTCGTCATCATGCGCGCCGCGCTTGTTCTCTTTGTACTTCCAGTGCGCGGCGACTCCCTCTTCGGCGATCTGGTGCATCTCTTCCGTGCGAATCTGAACCTCGAAGGGCTGTCCCTTCGCGCCCATCACGGAGGTGTGCAGCGATTGATAAAGATTATCGCGCGGCGTGGCAATCCAGTCTTTGATGCGTCCGGGCACGGGTCGCCAGTTGTTATGAATGACGCCGAGCGCGGCGTAACAGTGACGCACTTCGTTCGGCGTGATGACGCGAGCCGCGACTAAATCGTAAACCTGATCGAGATTGATTTTCTGCCGCCGCAGTTTCTTCCAGATCGAGTAGAGACGTTTGACGCGGCCTTCGATGCGCACGAACGGGACTTCGGCTTCGATCATCTTCTCTTCGATCTCGGTCGTCACCTTGTCCATGAAAGCTTCGTTTTCAGGACGACGTTTTTCGAGCTGCGCGGTCAGCTCGCGGTAATCCTCCGGATGCAGGTGTTGAAATGAGAGGTCTTCCAGCTCGCCGCGAATTTTGCCCATGCCGAGACGGTGCGCGATGGGCGCGTAAATATCCATCGTCTCTTGCGCGATGCGCTGGCGTTTCTCAGGCTTGAGATAATGAAGCGTACGCATGTTGTGCAGGCGGTCGGCGAGCTTGATGAGCACGACGCGCACGTCGTTGACCATCGCCAAAACCATCTTGCGCACGTTCTCGGCCTGCTGCTCCTCTTTCGAGACGTTGCTGATCTGCGCGATCTTCGTCAGGCCGTCAACGAGGCGCGTCACGTCGTCGCCGAAGTATTGCCGGATCGTCTCAAGGTCAACGAGCGTGTCTTCGACCACGTCATGCAGGAGGCCGGTCGAGACTGAGACTTCGTCGAGCCGCATGTCCGCGAGGATGTTGGCGACCTCCAGAGGATGAACCAGATACGGCTCGCCGGAGGCGCGCGTCTGCCCTTTGTGCTCGCGCGCCGAGAAAAAGTAGGCGCGGCGCAAGAGGTCTAAATCGCCCTGCGGGTGATTGTGGTTGACCTTCTCTAAAATGTCTTCAATACGAATCATAAAAAACAGAAGTCAGAAGTCAGGAGTCAGGAGTCAGGAGTCAGACTCGCTGGTGTCAGCGAGTCCGCTTTTATCCACTCCCGAGTCTCATTATAGCAATAGGTGATGCCCGACCTGAAAGTCGAACATCACCTATGCTGAAATACTGCGCGAGCATACGACGGATGCCCGCTTTAGTCTGCGCCGA
>DASWRG010000100.1:0-37020 GCA_036403295.1 Pyrinomonadaceae bacterium | reverse complement strand
CGCGGAGAATGAAAAGATATTATCACCCGCTGTGACATCGCCGTTCAGTCCGTCGTCATGGAACGCCGCCGTGGCAGAGCCGCCGATCATCGTCAGGTTGCCCGTGACTGTGATGCCCGTGCTGGCAGGCATCGTGCCGGGCGTGACCGTGACGGTCAAGAGCGTCGTGCCGCCGGGCATGACCGAACTCGGTGTGGCCGCGCCGACTCCGCTTGGATTCGTTCCGCCGCCGCCGCAGACGTTCAGCGCCGTTGCGGTGTTGCGCGGAGTCGGAGTCATGGCCGCGAAGTCGGTTGAATTGTTGTCAGTTTCGGTGCAGCCGCCGCCGGCGCGTATGTCAGCGGTCGTAGTCGAAGGCGCAGGCGCGACAGCAGTCTCGAAGCAACTAGCGGTCGCGCCGTAGCCGACTAAGTCCACGATCTGCGCGCCGGTCGGGCACGCGCCGGTGAGCGCCGTCGTTGTGTTGACGAGTGCCACTTTGGCCGCCGTCGCGCTCATGGCGATGGTGCCGGTCGTGTCCGGCGTCGGCAGGGGGTTCACGCCGTTAGCGCCAAAGCTTTCAGCGACCAGGAAATACTGGCCGGGTTGGAGCGTGACGTTAGCCAAGTTCGTGACCTGCCAAGCCGTGCCCGCGGCCGCGGCGTACTGGACAGACCAGCCGTTGAGCGATTGGGGCGAATTGCCGCGATTGAATAGCTCGATGAAGTCGTTCTGGTAAGTTGAGCAGCCTGCCGTGCCACAGCCCGCGCCGCCGTAGACTTGGCTGATGACGACGGTGTTGGAGATGGCCTCGGCGGTCGGCATAACCTGCACCGCTTTGGGCAGCAAGGCGAGTGTTAAAAGAACAGCGACCGTCACAAAGGCAAGCAGTTGACGACGCACAGAGATAAACTTTCGTCCGCGACGCGGGTGGGTAAACACTTGGATAAAATCCTTTCGTGGCTAGTTAAACAGTTGGGGAAGCGTCCCGACCCGGTTTGCGTTGCTAGGACGCTTATGACAAGAAGAGTCAAGCCTGCTTTTTTACCGTACAATCCGAAGCGAGTCAAGCCGCCACCGAGCCGCGTCGCGCGGCAATCAAGCCTCTCGCCAGTTTACCCGCCGGTTGCGGCAATACAGCATCCCCTTTCAGCCTCGCAACAGACTCGCTCTTGCCACCTCGCCGGTAAATTTAAGGCGCGCCGGATGAAACGATTCCGCTCATCGCTTCATATCAAATAGCAGGGCGGAAAATAATCACCAGGTTCTTCTGCGATCTTTAATCGCGCTATCGTCGTCCCCACTTAATATTAATCCCGGAGCAAACTCCTTCAGTAGATTTGGAAAGGTCAAGTGAGATGAAGAAAACAACCTCCATGATTCAATCGTTTCTTGGCGGCCTGTTAATCACAGCCATTTTGTTGGGCGGCATGTCAATCCCCGTCTTCTCACAAGAGGAGAAGCCCGTGGTCATCTCCTTCGGTCAGCCGAATATCTGGTCTTTAGAGCAGGCCCATTATTTGTTGGCGCGCATGCATCGTCAGAATCTTGATCTGCAAACCGCCGAGCTGGGCAATCTGGACCCGAATGAAACGAACGCCAGCCGCATTGATATTTTGAAAACACTGATCGAGGCGGGCGTGAAGTTTGATGACGCCGTGCGCCTCAACAATCAAATGTTGAGAAACGATAAGGTTTTCAACTCTCAGAGGCGACAGGAGCTGTTGACCAAACGCTCTTCCCTGCAAGCCGAATCAACACAGCTCGCGCGCGAAATAGCCGACTTAAAAATCGCCAAGGCCGATGCTAAAACCGACGAAGACCGCGCACGGATACAGGCTGAGATAGATGCCAAGACCGAACAAAAAGCGGCGGTTGATAACCAGATCGAGCAGACCAACGGCGAGCTTGAAGGTCTCTCTTCAGCCTCCGGGGATTTCAAGAGCGTCGAAGCGTCCGGCGAGTTTGATTCGACCAAGCTTCAGGGAGATTTGGACGCGGCGATTAAAAAAATCGAGCTGACCAACCCCAGCATCGCCGCTTCACTGCGCCTTGAAAATCACGTTCAGATGCAATACGAAATCATCGCTAAGCAGTTGACGCTCCTGCGCGACGAGATTGGCCCCGGCGAAAGACTCGTCTTTCTGGAGCTGCCGCAATCCATCAACGCCACGCAGGACAAAGCCGCCAACAAGATGGCACAGGTCTGGTGGCGCATCGCCGGTTACACGAGGGTGGACAAAGAATCGCTGTTTCAAAAGGAGTTGGAAAACCTCGCGGCGAGAATCAACGGATTACAAGATGAGCTAAATAAAAATACCGAGCTGAACATCCAGTTCACGCAGCATTGGATCGAGTTGGACAAACAGCTCGCAGAACTCTGCGCAGAACAGGCGAAGAGGGCGGCGGAGAAGGAGAAAGAGCAGGACGAAGAGCAATGCCGGAAGATAACTTACGACCTCCTCCAGATAGAGAACGTCATCCGCGACACGAAAAGGGCTATTCAAAGTATTGACGATCAGAGGTTCAAAGTGGAAAGCGAACGCGCGAAGCTCTCTCAAACCTTCACCGCCCTCTCCACGAAATATGAGAAGCTGAAAATCGAAGTGGTCAAGAGGAAAATCCGGGAGCAGCAGAACGCAGCCGACAGGCTGCTACAGGGCGGCGGCGCGAACACTTCAGAGATAGTCACCAAAACTCTCGACCTTATCAGTCAGCAGGGTGGGAACTCGCGGTTTTTTAAGAAAGAGAATTACGGGAATTTCAAAGACGAAAGCGGGAAAGAGTATACCCTTAACGATCAATTTCAGGGAGCTAAGGCCGAGGGGCGGCAGTATGTCAACCTCGATCCTTATCCCTTCGCTTCGCCCGCTAATCAACAGAGAATGATAAATGGCGAAGCTCTCGATGGCGTCAACAACGCGGCTGTTTTGAGAGATCGCACGGTCAGAACGATTGACATCATCCCTCGCCAGAACGCCGTCAACGTCAACGACACGAAAGAGAGAGTGAACAAGACGGGCATCTTCGCGGCCTTCTCTTTCCTCTTCGGGTTCGGCGGCAAGTTCGGTTTCGAGCGACAGCACGAACAGGCCGAACGTTTCCTGAATCAAGAGCTTTTCACCTCCGGCTTTGGCAAAGGCGAAACCGATTTCGGCTGGAACTTCTATCCCTTCGCCGGAACTAAGCAGCTTGCGCCCGGCGTTCGCACCACTTACGCCGTCGCCATCATTCCCGAAGACGCGGAGACGTTGGTCTTGAAAGCCAGGGGTTGCTATTTCCCGCGCAAAGAGAATCAGCCGCTCAACTACGACATGGCCGGGAGCGAGAAATGGACTGAAAGAAATTCCAGCGTGGGCAGTTGCACGCCGCAGGAACAGGTCTTCGTCCTGCCAGTGCCCGGCGGCAGCGGCGACGGCGCGGATTATTACGTGACCGAATTACGTTATAGCTCGCATCGTGGCCCCGGCGAACGCATGGTCGTTTCAATTTCGGGGCAGAATCTGCCGACGCAAATCGGCGTCCTCATTGACGGAGTGCCTTTGACGCAATCCGTGGGTCTCGGCCAGTTGGGCTTGGAATCGCTCTTGACAGATAAGGTCAAAGATAATTGCGTCGGCCCAATCTGCGGGCGCTTTGAACGCATCGATGCAAATCAACTGGTTATCTCTTTCAACATGCCAAAAGATTTCATCGGATTTCCGCGCATCGCCCTCATCGGGCCGGGTAAAGAAATCGAGCTTAACAAGCTTCATCTCAACATCAATGGCGTAGACGATGCGCAGTTAGAGTTTTCGGACGATTATATGTTCGGCGCAAAGCACGACCCTCCTTCGCGCTCGATAGATGATTTCAAGGTAGTTCCCGCGCAATCGCCCGGCGGCATGATGACCGGCGTGCTGAGCGGCGGCAAGTTTAGTGATACGGATACGATTTACGTCAACGGCTATCCGGCCAAAAAATCAACGAGGTCGCCAGACGCAACACCGGAGTCTAAATGCGACAGAGCCGACCTGTGCATCCTGAAATTCCCGGCGCAGGGGACAGACTTTCTGACTGTCACTATCTCTCCCGAAGATGAAAAGGAGGAAGCCGTCAGCCGGACGTTCGTTAATCCGACGACCCTGAGCATCATCAGTGCGTCAATCGTGAGCAGTCAACCGGGCGATGACCATCATCCGGCGATGTTGACCGTCAAGCTCGACGGCTCAGGCTTTAAGGGGACGCTGGATGTGAGCTTCGACGACACGGGGACGCTCCAAAAGAAGATAGTTCCGTCTTCGGGGCAGATGATTCTTGAGATAGCTGCTCCGAAATCGGTCGTCCAGATTATCATCAGAGACCCTGACAACAATAAATCTGTCAGCACGGTGGTCGTCTCGCCTCCGAAGCAGAGCGCGAAGGAGCAGTAAGCCCTTCCTCTCTTGCCGCGTCGAGTCTGCTGTTTTAAGGTGGTGGGTGGTGGGTCAGTTTGAAATTCGGGTGCATGATTATCAAGAAAGAATCTCACGCAAAGGCGCAAAGGCGCAAAGAAGAAGACGCAAAGAGCAAGCGGCACTCAACAGCTTAGCGTGCTTCCTTTGCGCCTTTGCGCCTTTGCGCGAACCTGTCTTTTTCTCCTCCTCGTTCGAAACTGACCTGCTACTTGTTTTAGACAGCACTTGGGTTATCATGTAACTCGTGTCGCATCCGGCAGCCGGTAATATCTTAAAATCAAGCTATCCTTTCGCGCTCGCGCTCGACATAGGGACTTCGAGCGTGCGCGCCGCACTCTATGATGATGGCGGAAATCAGCTTGAACAAAGCTTTGTGAAGCACGAGCGCACGCTTCAAACGAGCCTTGAGGGCGGCGCGGAGCTTGATGCGTTGGAAGCTCTTGAGCAGATTGAGCAGGCGATTGACGCGACGCTCACACGCTCAGCTCAATTCACAGAGCGACTTGAGATGGTCGCCAGCTCATGCTTCTGGCACAGCCTCGTCGGCGTCGGGCGCGACGGGCGCGCGGTGACGCCCGTCCTCACATGGGCTGACACGCGCGCCGCTTCTGCTGTCGCAGAGTTGAAAGAAATCTTCGACGAACGCGAGACGCACGCGCGCACGGGCTGTCGTTTTCATCCGAGCTACTGGCCTGCGAAGCTGCTCTGGCTGAGGCGCGAACGCGCAGACGTTTTCCGCTCAGCCGCGCGCTGGATGTCACTGAGCGATCTCTTGCTCGAACGCTTTTTCGGTGAAACCAAGACGAGCGTTTCGATGGCTTCCGCAACGGGACTCTTCGACCAGCGCACGCTCGCCTGGGATGAAGAAATGCTCTCGCGGCTCGGCGTTGCAAGCGAACAGCTTTCGCCCATCGCCGCGCGCTCTAAAACTTTTTCCGGTTTGAAACAGGAGTACGCGCGGCGTTGGCCGCAGCTTCGCGCGTCGCGTTGGACGGCGGCGACGGGCGACGGCGCGGCGAACAATATCGGCGCGGGCTGCGCGACGCCGGAGCGTGCGGCCTTGATGATCGGCACGTCCGGCGCGATGCGTGTGATGTGGAGCGGGGATGCGCCCGCGTTGATTCCGCCGGAGCTGTGGTGTTACAGAGCCGATAGCGAGCGCGTCATCATGGGCGGCGCACTCTCGGACGGCGGCGGGCTTTATCATTGGATGACGGACGCGCTCAATCTCAAAGCGAGCGATGAAGAGCTTGAAAGCAAGCTCGCGTTGATGCAGCCGGACGCGCACGGCCTGACGGTGCTCCCGTTCTGGTCTGGCGAGCGCAGCACTGGCTGGAACGCAGAAGCGCGTGGCGCGATTCTCGGCGTCAAACAGCACACGCAGCCCCTCGAAATTCTGCGCGCCGCGATGGAAGCCGTCGCCTATCGCTTCGCTCTCATCAGTGAAGCTCTTGAGAGCGAAGCTCCGCATGCCGTGCTCGTGGCGTCGGGCGGCGCGCTCCGTTCTTCGCCCGTCTGGACGCAGATACTCTCGGACGTGCTCGGGCGCGAGATACGGCTCTCCGAGGCGCGCGAGGCTTCGAGTCGCGGCGCGGTCTTGCTTGCATTGGAGTTGGCAGGCAAAATAAAAAGCATCACGGATGTGCCGGCTTTGCTCGGACGAACTTTCGAGCCTGACGCGACGCGCCACGCGCGATACCGCGACGGGCTTGAGCGACAACAAAAGTTTTACGAACGACTTGTAATTGAACCGCAGAGACGCTGAGATGCAGAGAAATCAAAATAGGTAAAAGACAATTTTTTATGCTAGCTGTCTAAATCTTTCTTCCCTCTGCGTCTTTGCGTCTCTGCGGTGAATTTTTATATCTCTCAACTACAGCGAGGAAAACTAAAAAACATGAGCGCGCCATTGCAGCAGGAAAACAGCAACACGACGACCGACCTCGATCAGCTTTGCATCAACACGATTCGCACGCTTTCGCTCGACGCAGTTCAAAAGGCAGAGTCCGGGCATCCGGGTTTGCCTTTGGGCTGCGCGCCTTTGGCGTACGTCTTGTGGACGCGTTTTCTGCGGCACAATCCCAAAAATCCGAAGTGGGGGAATCGTGATCGGTTTCTGCTCTCAGCCGGACACGGCTCGATGCTGCTCTATTCCTTGCTCTATCTGACGGGCTACGATTTGCCGCTCGAAGAGCTTAAACGCTTTCGCCAGTTCGGCTCGAAGACGCCGGGGCATCCCGAAAATGTTTTGACGCAGGGCGTGGAAATTACGACGGGGCCGCTCGGTCAGGGCTTCGCCAACGGCGTCGGGATGGCGATGGGCGCGGCGCATCTCTCGGCAAAATTCAACCAGCCGGAGTTTCCTTTGATTGACCATTACATCTACGCGATTGTCTCGGACGGCGATTTGATGGAAGGCGTCGCCTCGGAAGCCGCTTCGCTCGCGGGACATTTAAAGCTCGGCAAGCTTATCTATCTTTACGATGACAACCACGTCACCATCGAAGGCTTTACAGATTTAGCTTTCACCGAAAACGTGCCCAAGCGTTTCGAGGCTTACGGCTGGCACACTGTGACGGTCGAAGATGGCAACGACACGGAAGCGATTGAGCGCGCGATTCGTGACGCGCAATCGGTCGCGGACAAGCCCTCGCTTATCTGTGTCAAGACGACTATCGGCTATGGGATGCCGACCGCCGGGACGCGCAAGGCTCACTCGGACGCTCCCGGCGAAGAGGCCGTGCGCGAAACCAAGCGTCATCTCGGCTGGCCTGAAGACAAAACTTTTTATGTTCCCGACGAAGCTCTGGCTCATTTCCGCAAAGCCATCGAAGAGGGCGAGCGGCTTGAGAATGAGTGGAACGCGCTCGTCGAAAAGTTTGAAGCGAAGCACGAAGAGCTAGGGCAATCTTGGCGCGTCACGATGAGCGGCGATTTGCCCGACGGATGGGAAACACATTTGCCTTCGTTTGACGACGCGAAGCCGATGGCGACGCGCGTGGCGAGCGGTCAAGTCATCAACGCGCTCGCGCCGCACTTGCCGATGCTCATCGGCGGCTCTGCCGACCTCGGCGTCTCGAACAATACGGACATCACTGGCGGCGGCAGCTTTGAAGCAGGCTCTTACGACGGGCGCATTCTGCACTTCGGCGTCCGCGAGCACGCGATGGGTTCGACCATGACGGGCATCAGTTTGAACGGCGGCCTGATTCCATTCGGCGGCACGTTTATGACCTTTTCGGATTACATGAAGCCAGCGATTCGTCTCGCCGCGATTTCCGAAGTGCAGGTCATCTATGTTTTCACGCACGACTCAATCGGACTCGGCGAAGACGGCCCGACGCATCAACCTATCGAACACCTCGCGGGCTTGCGCGCGATTCCGCATCTCTACGTCATCCGCCCCGCAGACCCGCACGAGACGCGCGAGGCATGGCGGCTTGCCATCCTACGCCGCAAAGCTCCGACCGCGCTCGCCCTCACGCGCCAAAAGCTCCCGCTCATAGACCGCACGCGTTTCGCCTCAGCCGAAGGCGCGCGGCGCGGCGCATACGTTCTCGCCGAAGCCGAAGGCGTGAATGAGAGTGAAGCGAAACAGGATGAGAGCCAGGCGGGCACGCGTCCCGCGCCCGCTTTGATTTTGATAGCGACCGGCTCTGAAGTCCCGCTCGCGCTCGAAGCGCGCGAAGTTTTGCAAGCGGAAGGCACGCCCACGCGCGTCGTCTCGATGCCGTGCTGGGAACTCTTTGAAGAGCAGCCGACGGATTATCGTGACGAAGTCTTGCCGCCCGCCATCGCCGCGCGCCTCGCCATCGAAGCCGGAGTCAGGCAGGGCTGGGACCGCTGGGTCGGCGCAACGGGCGACATCCTCTGCCTCGAACGCTTCGGAGCTTCCGCGCCGGGCGACGTAGCCATGCGCGAACTCGGCTTCAACGTCGAGAACGTCGTCAAACGCGCGCGTGCTTTATTATAATTATGACGAGATAAGGAAGAAGCATATTAGCCACAGAGGATACAGAGACCACAGAGATTAAATCAATTTCTCTCTGCTCTGTGCTCTCTGTGCCCTCTGTGGCTAATCCTGCTTTCGTCTGAATATCACTGCTCAAAATATCCAAAACGTGAAGGAGACTCCTCATGAAAAGAATCTACGCGTCCGGCGCGCTGCTTCTGTTCATTTCTCTTGTCTGGCATCCGGCGCAACTCTGCGCGCAGCAGCCGACGGCGACGAGGCCGCAACAGCCGACGGCGACGCGGCCAGACCAGACGCCGCCCACCGCCGCGCCCACGCCGCCGGTTGATAATGGAGGCGTGCGTCGCGTCGAAAAGCCGCCCGCCGGATTCGGCCAGCCGCAGGGAAACGCGCAATCGCTCACGATTGACGAAGCCATCTCGCTTGCGCTCCAGCAGGCTTCCGTGTACCAGCAATCGCAATTTGACGAGCGGATTGCCGCCGAAGATGTCAAACAAGCGCGCGCCGGATTTTTTCCGCAATTCACCGTGCCGCTCACCTACTTCGGCACGACGCCTTCGCGTTATCGCATCGAAGAAGAGCCGCCGACTTTCAGCTACGTCTCTTCGAGCGCGATTAACGAAACCATCGCGCTCTTACAAGCGACGGGCGAGCTTGATCTTTCGGGTCGCCTGCGGTCGCAGCTTCGGCGCAGCCGTTACCTGCTCGAAGCCGCGCGCGCCGGAACGCTCATCGCGCGCCGCGCCCTCGCGCTCAATACGGTGGACTCTTATTACGCCCTCGTGCTCGCGCGTCAGAAGCGGCGGCTGGCGGAAGAGACGCTCTCGCTCGCCGAAGGCTTCGTCAAAGTCGTCGAGGGAAGGATGCAGCGCGGCGAGGACGAGAGCGAGGGCGCGGACATTCTTCGCGCACGCGCGCAGGCCGCCTCGCGCCGCGACGAATTAGAACAGGCGCGCGCAGGCGAGGCGGCGGCGATGGATGTCCTCAGAGTTTTGGTCGGCACGAATTTTTCCACGCTGATAGGTGTCTCAGGCATCTCTGATGATTTGCCGACGGCGAGTGATTTCATGAGCTACACGGAAGAGGTCTTGAAGACGAGGCCGGAGCTTGCGCAGATCGACGCGCAGAAACGCGCGGCGCAGGCCGAGGCGCAAACCGCGCGCAGAGAGCGTCTGCCGCAGATCGGCTACACCGTCAACGGCGGTTTCGACGCGGCAGATTTTCGCCCGCTCTCAAGATATTCGGGAGGCTCTGCGACCGTCACGCTCTCAATTCCGATCTTCGATTTCGGAGCGAGCCGCAGCCGCGAAACACAGGCGCGGCTGCGTGCGCAAGCATTGGACGCGCAACGCGAAGTCACCACGCGTCTCTTGCAGCAGGAGTTTTATACTGCGCGTGCGACCGCCCTCGCCGCCCTCGCGCGCATCCGCGAGACGGAGCTCGGAGTCGATCAGGCGCAGAAAAATCTGATGCTCGTCTTCGCGCGCTATCGAGCCAAGAAAGCCGAGATCATCGATGTCGTAGACGCGCAATCGGCCTATGCCGAGGCGCGCCTCGCATACTCTCAAGCCATCATTGATTACCGCACCGCGCGCTTTCGGCTTGAGCAGAATTTAGGAAAGTGAAGAACAGATTTTACGCAAAGGCGCAAAGAAGAGATTAAAAGCTTTTCTTTGCGCCTTTGCGGGAGAATTTCTTTGTTAAAAGACTATTCTCAAAGCGCGCGGCATGATTTGAAACCGCGCGGGCGTCGTGCCGCGCACATTGCCGTCGGCTTCGATTGAAAGAGCGTTCGCTTCGTCCGTCTCGATGCTCACGCGCGCGGCTTGCACGGCGCGCACATTCGGATTCGAGAGATGCGCTCCCTTGCGTATGCGCGGCAGCTCGCGCAGGATGGTCGCGCGCGTGATGCCGCACGAGATGAGCACGTCAAGCCGCCCGTCGTCCACGCGTGCATTCGGAGCGAACATCATTCCGCCTCCCGCGTAAACTCCGTTGGCGACCGCCAGCAGGTTCGAGCGACACTCAATCGCTTCTCTCTCATCCACCCGCACACGCACCCTCCGCTCGCGCCACGCAGCCAACGCGCCGCAAGCCGCCGCGACGAAACGAGCCTCGCCCGGCAAGCGCTGTGTGAGGCTGCTTTGCGCCGCCACGCGCCGCGCGACTTCCGCTCCCAATCCGATGGTCACCACGTTGAGACAGATAAAGCTCTTCGCGCCATCGCTCGCGCTTCCATAAATCACATCAACGACGCGCGTCCGGCTCTCGCCTGACTCACGACAATGACTGACGAGCGCGTTTATCCAATTCTCCAAAGCCTCGCGCTTGCCGCGCAGCCCGCGCGCGAAATCGTCGCCAGTCCCGGCAGGCAAGATAGCCAGCGCAGCATCGCCGTTGACCTGTGCGGGAACACCCGCGACAGCTTCCGTTTCATCCATCACGAAAAATCCCGCCGCCGCCTCGCTCAAAGTCCCGTCGCCGCCGACCACCGCGATCACCTTGTAGCCTTCACGCAGAGCCGCGCGCGTCCGCGTCGTCGCGTCTCCCGCGCGCGTCGTCGTGTGCGTGTCAAACTTAATCCCATTCTCTCTGAGCGCGGCTTCGATGCGCGGGCGGACGCGCCGCGCTTTGGCGGCCACATTGTTGATGATGACGAGGAGGCGCGCAGCTTTATCCATCATGCGCCACTCTAGCACAATGCAAAATTAAAAATGTAAAATGCAAAATGAAAGCAGCTTCATAAATTCGGGGTGAAATAAAAATATGACAGCAGCATTGATGCGCGCGGTGACGATTGTTTCGCATGGCGGAACGGAAGGCTTACAGGTGCGGCTCGTGCCCCGACCTGCGGACGCGACGGCGGATCGCGTGCTGGTGAGAGTGCGCGCGGCAGGACTCAATCGCGCGGACGTGTTGCAACGCAAAGGGCTGTATCCGGCTCCCGCCGGCGCGGTGCAGGACATCCCGGGTTTGGAGTTCGCGGGCGAGGTCGAAGAGGTTGGCGAAGAGGCGCGACGTTTCCGCGTCGGCCAGAGAGTCTTCGGCATCACTGCGGGCGGCGCACAGGCCGAATATGTGCTCGTCCCCGAAAGCGCGCTGGCAGAGATTCCTTCAAATCTTGATTGGCCGCAAGCCGCAGCCGTGCCCGAAGTCTTTATCACGGCACACGACGCGCTCTTCACGCAGGCCGGTTTGAGTCCGGGCGAGCGCGTGCTCGTGCATGCCGCAGGCTCTGGCGTCGGCACTGCCGCAGTCCAGCTCGCGCACGTCGCGGGCGCAACCGTTTACGGCACTTCGCGGACAGCCGACAAGCTTGAGCGCGTCAAAGAGTACGGCCTTGATGAAGCGATTGCGGTCGGCAACGATGCCGCGAGCTTTGCCGCAGCAGTGCGCGAGTTGACGAATGGCGCGGGCGTCAATGTCATCCTTGATCTGGTCGGCGGGCCGTACTTCGCCGCCAATCTGGATGCCTTAGCCAGGAGAGGCCGCATGATTCTCGTCGGCACGACGGGCGGCGGGAGCGCGTCTTTCGATTTCGGCGCGATGATGAGCAAACGCCTGCGGCTCGCGGGCACAGTCTTGCGCCCACGTTCTGCGGAAGAGAAAGCTCACGCCGTCCGGCTCTTCGCCGCGCACGTCGTCCCGCTACTTGAGCGCGGAAGCTTGCGTCCGGTGATTGATAAAATCTATCCGATGGCCGAAGTCGCAGCCGCGCACGAACGCATGGAATCTAACGAGAGCTTCGGCAAAATCGTGTTGATGATCTGACTTTCAAGAGAGATTAAAACGCTCATGATGAAACTTATCCTCATAACATTTCTGACGATGACAATGGCAACAGTTCTCAATGCGCAGACGAACAAGAGCGCAGACCCGCAGCCGGGCGTGCCGCGCGAGCTGGCGATTTGGCGCGCGGCGCATTACAGCAATGTGCATTACCAGATGAGTCTCAAGCTTGTCCCCGGCGCGCAGATGTTGAAAGGCTCTGAGGAGATTCGCGTCACGCTCGACAAAGAGGCAGACCAGATCATCCTCGACTGGCGCAGTTCGCCGCCCGTCAAAGGAGACCTGCGCCTGTGGGAAATCAGGCTCAATGAAAAGAGTGTGCAAGGCGTGCGCGAGGTCAATGAGCACATCATCATCCCCGGCGCAAAGAGAGGCGAGAACGTCATCCGGCTCAAGTTTGAATCTCCGATTGCGACTTCGGGCAGCGCGGTCACGCGTTATCTGGATCGTGAAGACAAATCGGAATACATCTACACGCTCTTTGTCCCGTCGGATGCGAGCACGGCTTTTCCCTGTTTCGACCAGCCGGATTTGAAGGCGCGGTTCACGCTTAATCTGAACGCGCCGCAGGATTGGAACGTCGTCTCGAATACTCCTGTGGCGGTGTATGGCTCTCCGCTTCCCGGCAAGGCCGGCACGGATGAGGATGACATGCAGCCGGGAACGCGAACCGCGCACTTTCAACCGACCGAACCCATCAGCACGTATCTCTTCGCTTTCGCCGCAGGGCCTTTCGTCAAGATCGAGGAAAATGCGGTCGAGACGCGTGACGCGTCGGCTTATCCGCACAGTAAGGAAGACAAGCCTGAGAACTACGTTGATGACGGCATCGCCCCGATGAAAATCTTTGTCCGCAAGTCGAAAGAGAAGCAGGCATACAAGGAGGCTGCGGAAGTCTTTCGTCTGAACCGCGCGTGCTTGAGATTTTTAGTCAAGTATTTCGATTACAAATTCCCGTTTGAGAAATACGATCTCGTCATCATCCCTGAGTTCGCTTATCGCGGGATGGAGCACGCGGGCGCGACCTTCCTGCGCGAGGAATCAATTCTGTTTCCGACCGAGCCGACGGCGAATGATTACCTTTCTCGCGCCAACGTCATCTTTCATGAAGCCGCGCATCAGTGGTTCGGCGATCTCGTGACGATGCGTTGGTTCGACGACCTGTGGCTCAAAGAAGGCTTCGCGGAGTTCATGTCATTTAAAGCTCTGGAAGCCATCATGCCGGAGTTCAACGCCTGGAAAGCTTTTTACGAACGCACGAAGCCTGCGGCCTATCTGACGGACGCGACGAAAGGGACGACGCCTATCTTTCAAGAGATTCCGAATCTCTCGGCGGCCAAATCCGCTTACGGAAACATAGTCTATCGCAAAGCTCCTTCGATGCTCCGGCAGGCAGAATTTTATCTGGGCGCGGATAAGTTTCAGCAAGCCCTGCGGCTTTATCTCAAAGAGCATGCTTATGCGAACGCCTCCTGGTCTGACCTCGTGCGCGATTTTGAGAAGAGTTCGGGACGCAAGCTCGACGCGTGGGCGGACGCGTGGGTCAAGCGGCGCGGGATGCCCGAAGTGGATGTGCGTGTCAACCTGATGCTGCCCGCTAAGTTTCTCTTGTACGCGAGCCTCACGCAGAGAAACGTGCTGAACGAAGGCGGCGCGTGGCCGATGCGCGTCAAGGTGTTGACGGTCTTTACGGATAGCACGCGTCAAACAGAGACGGTGACGCTCGAAGGCGACGGCGAGCCGCAAGGGATACAGATAAATTTGTCGAAGCCGAAACGCGAGCTGGCTTACGTCTTCGCTAATTATGAAGACTACGGCTACGGGCGTTTTCAGCTTGATGAACAGAGCAGAGCTTACGTGCTCGCACACTTGGGCGAAGAGAAGGACGATTTTCTGCGCGCTCTGTTGTGGGGCAGTTTGTGGGACAGCGTGCGCGAGGCCGAGTTGCCTCCGTCGGATTATATCGAGCTGGCGATTAAGAACCTGAGCGTCGAGCGCGATGAAGTCACAGTGCAGGGCATCTTGAATCGCGTGTCCGTCGCTTTTAACGCTTATCTTTCGGCAGAGCAAGCGAAAGCGATTGCGCCGCGACTCGAACAGATGCTTTCCAACGGCATGATGAAGTCTGAGAAGCCAGGGCTGCGCATCACATACTTCAGGGCGTTTCAGGCGATGGCGATGACTGACGAAGCACGCGCGACGCTCAAAAAGATTTTGAAAGGCGAGCTAACTGTGCCGGGCTTGCAGCTTCGCTCGCGCGACCGCTTTGACATCATCACGGCATTGATGGCGCGCGGCGACGCGCCCGCGCCCGCGCTGCTCGAAGCGCAGAGCAAGCTTGATACGACGGATGATGCGAAGCGTTACGCTTACGCCGCCGGGGCTGCGCTGGCGACCGCCGGGAACAAGCGGAAATATTTTGACGCTTATCTGAACGACCCGCAGCTTGCCGAAAGCTGGATCGAGGCGAGCGTCGCTCCGTTCAATTCGATTCATCAATCCGCGCTCACGCTTCCTTTTCTGGAAGCCGCGCTCAAAGCTCTGCCGACGCTCAAGCGCACGCGCAAGATTTTCTTCGTCAACGGCTGGCTCGCGGCCTTCATCGGCGGCCAGTGCGACGAACGCGCGCTCACAATCGTACAGGATTTCTTGCAGCGCGAAGAGAAAACGCTCGACCGCGATCTGCGTTTGAAAGTGCTGGAAGCCGTGGACGGCCTCGAACGGTGTGTGAAGATTAGACAGAGGTTCAAGGTTCAAGGCTCAAAGTTCAAGGTTCAGAAACCCGATCCTTTGTCTTCAACCTTGAACCTTGAACTTTGAGCCTTGAGCCTGAGGTTGCAGTTTTGGCGTCGCGCCCGGCTGCTTCATCCGTGACGATGCAGAGGCCATATATCTTTTCGCCGTCCAGCTCGCGCATTAAAATCACGGCAGCGTCGTAGCTCAGCCCGGATGCTTCGACGCCGCGCCCGCTGATGACCGCCCAATGCTCCTCGCTCAATTCAGACATCACCGCCATTTTAGTCGCCTTTCGGCTTTATTCAAATGCGGGAAAAGATTTAGTATGTCCTCCAACGAAACTCGTGAAGCAAATTCGGATGGCGAAAAGAGGGGGGAGAGCTATGCTTTGGAGGAATAGTCGTCAGAGTGAGAACGTAGAAGATCGCAGGGGCATCGGGCGCGGCGGGCTGGCCGTCGGAGGCGGACTCGGCACCATCCTCCTGCTCGTGGCCGCGCTCCTTTTCGGCGGCGACCCGCGTAAGATTTTGGAGCAGACGCCGAACGGCTCTGCGCCGGGAGCGCAGACGCAGCAGCAGGCGAATAATAATGATGAAGCGAAACAGTTTGTCTCGTCCGTCCTCGGCAGCACGGAGGACGTTTGGACGCAGATTTTCCAGCAGAACGGGCGACGCTACAAAGACCCGAAACTGGTGCTCTTTACGGGGCAGGTGGATTCGGCCTGCGGGCTGACGAGCGAGGCGGTCGGCCCGTTCTACTGTCCGGGCGACGAGAAAGTTTACATAGACCTTTCGTTTTACAGGGAACTCAAGGAGCGTTTCCGCGCGCCCGGCGACTTCGCACAGGCTTACGTCATCGCGCACGAGGTCGGGCATCACGTGCAAAAGCTGCTCGGAACTTCGGATAAGATTGACGCGCAACGCGGTCGTTTGAGCGAGACTGAGCTGAACCAGCTTTCCGTGCGGCTTGAGCTGCAAGCCGATTTCTACGCGGGCGTGTGGGCGCATTACGCGGAGCAGCGCGGCCTCGTCGAAGTCGGCGACATAGACGAAGCCCTGCAAGCCGCCACAGCCATCGGTGACGACCGCCTCCAACGCGAGGCGCAAGGCTACGTCGTCCCAGACTCTTTCACGCACGGCACTTCGGAGCAACGCGTCCGCTGGTTTCGCAAAGGTTACCAGACCGGAGATATAAGGCAAGGCGATACTTTTAGCGCACGCAGTTTGTAAAAGAAAAAGTCTCACGCAAAGGCGCAAAGACGCAAAGGAAAGCATTCGAGCTTCTTCTTTGCGTCTTTGCGCCTTTACGTGAAACTTGCTTTCTAAACGTCAGCAGCCAAGCGAATCCCCGCGAAGGCGATTCTAAAATGTCTGCGGAAAAAATTTCTGAATGAAGTTCTCAAGAGCGGCGCGCGCGTCGCCCACGAGCCGCCCTTGAGGACGCGGTGATCGCCGTCAAACCAGAGTTCGGAATACTCTGGATACGGAAAATATTTGAAGCCCGGATAACCCGCGAAACTATCACTCGTCCATTCCCACACGTTGCCCGTCATGTCCAAGATTCCGTAACTGCTCGCACCCTGCGGAAAACTTCCGACCGGCGTCGTGCCCCAACGTCGCTCGTGAAAATTAGAGAGCGCCTGAGTCGGCTCGTCATCGCCCCACGCATAGCGTCGCTTCCGATTCGCTTGAGCGTCCCACGAAGCGGCCTTCTCCCACTCGGCCTCCGTCGGCAAACGCTTTCCAGAGAAACGCGCGTAAGCTTCGGCCTCGTACCAGCTCACGCCCGTCACCGGATGCAACGGCTGCCACAAAGCCTCATCGAACATGCACCGCACGCGCCACTCGCGCCCGTCGCGCATCCAGTAAAGCGGGCACGTCCAATTCTCTTTCTCGCGCCACTTCAAACCCTCCTCGCTCCACCACTCGCGCCGCTCATAGCCGCCTTCATTGATAAAGTGCGCGTACTCTTCATTCTTCACAAGCAGCCTGTCAATTTTGAAAGCCGGAAGATTAACGACGTGCGCGGGCAGCTCGTTATCATAAGCGAAAGAGTTCCAGACAGCTCCCATCTCGAAAGAGCCAGCCTCAATCGTCGCCATCTCATGAACAGACGAAACGCTATTTGAGAGAGCATCGCTCTCATCAACCGTCGGGCGAGACTTGAGCGAAGGCTTCAAGAGATGCAAGAGGTACGCGAGCGTCTCCTGATGCTGGTACTCGTGTTCCAGCGCCAGATGAAAAACATAACCGTCGCGCAGCATCGGCTCCGTTTCGTCAAAGCTTGTCCTGTCAAGATAGTCGAGCGAGCGCGTCCGAACGCGAGCCAGAAAGCTCTCCATCTCTTTACGCGACGGGAGATTTTTCGACTCTTCGCGCGGCGTGTTGATGGGATCGAAGATGCGTTCGTATCTTTCATCAAGCGCAGGCTGTCCCTGCATCTTTTGCAGTAGCCAGTAAGCCTCGAAGACGCCGATGTGCGCCAGATGCCAGATAATCGGGCGAAAGCCGAAGCCGGGACTCTGATGCAGGCGCTCTTCGCCTGCCAGATCGAAAAGCCTCAAAGTATCTGCGCGCGCCGCCGTCATCAATTGTGCAATCTCTTCTTTCATCTGATTTGAAATTTAAAATCTCAAGTTTGAAATCTTATCCCTCTGTGTGCTCTGTGTCCTCTGTGGCTAATGAGCTATCATGAGCTATCATAGCAGAAGAACTTAAACGAACAGGGGTGGTCTAACAATTCCTCTTGGAGAAGATGATGTCGCGGACTTCTGGTTCGGCTTCCGCCGACCGGCTACAGATACACGAGCTGGCGCGTGAAGAGGCGCAGAGTAGTTTTGCCGAAGACGTGCGGGCGGGGCTGCTGGCGCGGCCAAAGAGATTGCTCCCGAAATATTTTTACGACGAGCTTGGCTCGCAGCTCTTCGACGCCATCTGTTTGCTGCCGGAATATTATCCGACCAGAGCCGAAAACGAGATTCTTGAGCGTTACGCTGACGAGATAGTCAACTCCTTCGACGGTTACAAAACCCTGCTTGAGATGGGAAGCGGCAGCGCGTCCAAAACGCGCAGCATCATCGAAGCCTTGCTCAAACAGCAGGCCGATCTCTTATTCATTCCGGTGGATATTTCCGCGACCGCGCTTGAGACAAGCTCGCGCGTGTTGCTGCAATCGTATCCGCGCCTGCGAATCGAAGCTTACGCGGGAGATTACTACGACGGGCTGGCGGCCTTGCGCGACCGTCCCGCGGGAGCGCGCACGCTCGCGCTCTTCTTAGGCTCTAACATCGGCAACTTCGACACGGATGAAGCGCATCGGTTTCTGCGTGCTTTGCGGGATGTGCTGAGGGCTGGCGACGCCCTGTTGCTCGGCGCGGATTTGAAGAAAGACCCTGCCGTGCTTGAAGCGGCTTATAATGACGCGCTCGGCGTGACCGCCGCTTTCGATCTCAATCTGCTGGTACGCATCAACCGCGAGCTTGACGCCGATTTCAACCCGCGCGCCTTTCGCCACTTCGTGACCTACAATCAAGCGGCGGGCTGCGTCGAGACTTATCTCGTGAGCCTGCGTGAGCAAACGGTGCGTCTCGGCAAACTCGACCTGGACATCCGTTTCGAGGAGGGCGAGCGTATTCATACAGAGAACTCATACAAGTACGATCCGGATGGACTCTCACGGATGGCTGCCGCGACAGGCTTCACGCGCGCGCGCACGTGGCTCGACGAGCGCGAGCAGTTCAGCAGCAATCTTTTTCTCGCGGTCGAATAACAGAAAGAGATTAGATGGACAGGAGTAGAATTTGAGATAGCAGATTTGAAATTTCAGAGTGATTCCAAAGCTCTCAAAATCTGATAAATAATAATCTTCAAGCTCATCAAAATCTCAAATCTTCAATCCGTGTCCGGCACTGTTTATTATTTGTTATGACTTCCGATCAAGCAATCAAAACTAATGACACATGCGATGAGTCGTCCGCGCAGAAGCAGGTCAGGCGCGATGTCTTTCCGCTTCTGACCGATCCGGTCTCGAAGGATTCCGCGCCGCGTTTTGAAGAGAACCTCCGGCGCGGCGCGAAGCCCGAGGCCGAGTGGATGTGCGGCGTCGAGTTTGAGCTGTTCGGCTATGACACTTCGCGCGATTACGCGCGCCTCAGTCCCGCGCAGGTGCAGAGAGTGCTCGCGGGCTTCGCTCCTTCTTCAAACGATCTGGTTTACGAAGGGCGCGTGCTCATCGAAGTTGACGCGGGACAGATGAATCGTTTGACGGTCGAGCCGGGCGGGCAGGTCGAGTTTTCCGGCGCGCCGCAACGCAGGCTCGGAGCCGTCAACGATGAAATCCGTCGCTATCTGGCTCGACTCTCGGAGATTGCCGAAGGCGGGTGTCTGGCGTTTCTCGCAGTCGGCTTTGATCCTTTGCGGACGATTGCAGAGCAGCAGTGGTTTCCCAAAGCGCGTTACGAAGTGATGCGTCCGTATCTGGCGAAGCGGGGCGCGCGCGCGTGGGACATGATGACGCGCACCTGCGCCGTGCAGACCAATCTGGATTACGGCGGAGTCGAAGACCTCGCCAAAAAATTTCTGTTGGGGAATCGTCTCGCGCCGGTTGTGACGGCCATCTTCGCCAACTCGCCTTTTGAGAACGGTCGGCCTTCGGGCTACAAATCGACGCGCGCCGCCGCGTGGCTCGACACTGACAGCGACCGCACGGGAATCGCGCCGCCCGCGCTCGCCGAAACATTCACGCCGTCTGATTTCGTCTCTTACGCGATGGAAGTTCCGATGCTCTTCGCACAACGCGACGGGATTTATCTGGACGCGCCGACGGGAATGAAGTTCGGAGATTTTCTGGCGGGCGGTTGCCCAACGGTGCAACCGGTCTTCGGCGATTGGGCGGATCATCTGACGACGCTTTTCACGGACGCGCGCCTCAAGCAGCACATCGAGCTGAGAGGCGCGGACTGCGGCGATCTCGCGCACACGATTGCCTTGCAAGCTCTTTGGAAAGGCTTGATGTATGACGCAGAGACGCTTGACGAAGCTCTCAAACTCGCGCCGCAACTGAGCCGCGATGACGCTCTTCGCTTGCGCGAAGAGGTGGCGCGCGACGGACTCGCCGCAAACTGCGCGGGCGTCGTCGTCCTCGAACTCGCACGCGAGGTCGTCCGTCTGGCCGTCAAAGGCTTGAGCGCGGTCGCGCCTGATGAGGCGTCGTATCTAGACGTACTCAGGCAAGAGGTCATCGAAGACGGCGTCTCGCCCGCAGACATTTTACTAAACAACTGGCACGGCTCGTGGCATGGCTCGATGAGCGAAGTTGTCAAATATTTGCGTATCGCTTGACTCGTTTGAATTAGCCACAGAGGACACAGAGCACACAGAGGAAGGAAAATTAATTGAGATGGGAACAGCTTTTCTATCTCTGTGTGCTCTGTGTCCTCTGTGGCTAAATTTTCAGAATATGAAAACCCGGCTCAGATTCCTGCAACTTCTCGTTTGCTCCTTCGCTTTCATGTGTCTCGTCGCCGTGGCGCAAGAGCCGGAGCTTTATGTGCAGTCGAACCATTCGGACATCGTGCGCGCGGTCGCCGTCAGCCCGAACGGGCAACTGGCGGCGAGCGGAAGTAAGGATGGAACGGTCAGGTTGTGGGACGTGAAGACCGGGACGGTCGTGCGCACGCTCGGCGGCCATTCGGGGACAGTGCATGCGTTGCTCTTCGTCTCGGACAGAATTCTCTTGAGCGGTTCGACCAGAGAGATTAAGTCCTGGGACGTGTTGACGGGCAAATTCTTACGCGACATTCCTTCGGCCAGAACCGTCACCTCTATCTCTTTGAGCGCGGACGGAAAACTGTTGGCCTTCGCCGCCACAGACCGCGTCGTCGTCCTCGACCTGGCCGGGCGGAAGAGCAGAGAGCTGCGCGTGATTGAAGGCGAGCATAACAAAGAGCCTTTCCGCGTCGCCTTTCGCCCGACCGCGCCGGGCGATCCGATGCTGGCGACGACCTTCGACAACACGGTCGTATTGTGGAACGCACGGACAGGGGAAAAGCTTGACACGCTCGAACACTTTGCGACCGCAGATATGAAATCCATCGCATTCAGCCCCGACGGAAAGTTGCTCGCCACGGGCGGCACGGATTTCTGGTACATCTGGGACGTGGAGAAAAAAGAGAGACTGTTTCGCGGCAAAAGCGTGCCTTACAGTATGGCTTTCAGCCCGGACGGAAAAACTCTGGCGACCTCGAATATGGAGATGACGATTGAAGTCCTGGACGTATCCGATGGCAAAGAGGCTCTTCACATAGATGTCAAAAACAATGTCATAGAGGGAATCGTTTTCAGTCCTGACGGCAAACTGCTCATCGGCGGCGGATACCAGGTGAGCGCGCAGACTTCGGGATTGGATGCGAGCTTTAAAATCTGGGACGCCGCGACGGGCGTCGAACGCAAGCTCAAGTACGGCAAGACGACGAGCCTCGAAGCTCTCGCGCTCAGCCCTGACGGTAAGCTGCTGGCCGTCGGCGGCGACGACAAAAAAGTGCGCCTGTGGAATCTGGCGTCAGGCCAGGTGGATCAGCCGCTCGGCGACCTCAAGTCTATCCTGACAGACATGGCCTTCGCTCCTGACGGCAAGCTGCTCGCCACGACAGATATGTCCGCGACGCGTTACTGGGACATGACTGCGAGACGCGAAACCTCTCCCGGCGCGGCGCAGCAGAAGGGCGCGAGGGGAATCAATTTCAGCTCTCCCGTTTACAGTCCCGACGGAAAGCTTTTCGCCACAGTCGAAAAAGAGAATGTCATCGCCCTGCGAGATGCGAAGACCTTAAAGCCTCTGCATCTTTTGAGCGGTCACAAGTCGGGCATCTATGTCGTCGCCTTCAGCCATGACGGGCGTCTCGCGGCGAGCGGCAGCGATGACGGCGAGACTAAACTGTGGGACACGGCGACGGGGCGCGAACTCCGCACGCTCACGGGGCATCAAGCCTCCGTCCGCACGATTGCTTTCAGTCCCGATAATACTTTGCTGGCGACCGCAGGCAACGACAGCACAATCAAGCTCCGGGACGTGGCGACGGGGAGAGAAGCGCGCTCCCTCGCCGTCAATAACAGGCTCGTCCGCTCTCTCTCTTTCACGCCCGACGGCCAACGTCTGATTAACGGCGGCGTCAACGGCTCGGAAAGCCCTGACCGCAGCATGCGCGTCAGCAAAGGGTTCGAGAACAACATACAAGTTTGGGACGTGACGACGGGGCGGCTCGTCTACAACTTATCCGGTCACAGCTCGGACATACACTACGCGACGCTTTCCGCCGACGGCCAATTTATTTTTACGGCGAGCGAAGACGGCGAGGTTAAAATCTGGCGCATGTCGGACGGCAAGGAGGCCGCGACTTTGATCTCGCTTGACGACGGAGAGTGGCTCGTCGTCACGCCGGACGGTCTCTTCGACGGCTCGCCCGCAGCCTGGCAAAATATCGTCTGGCGTTTCGGCGACACTTTCAATTACGCTCCCGTCGAAGCCTTCTTTTCGGACTTCTTCTATCCCGGCCTGCTCGCGGAAATCTTAGCGGGCAAGCAGCCGCGCGCCGAGGTCAACATCGCGCAGAAAGATATTCGTCAACCCGTCGTCAATCTCAAGCAAGCTAAAGATGGCGGGCGCAACCTTACTGTGAGCATAGAAGTGAGCGAAGCTTCGGCGGATGACAAGCACACGACCGGGAGCGGCGCGCAGGACGTGCGACTGTTTCGCAACGGCTCGCTCGTCAAAGTTTTTCGCGGCGACGTGCTCAAAGGAAAAAGCAGCGTGATGCTCGAAGCGACGCTGCCCATCGTCGCCGGAGAGAATCGCCTGACGGCTTACGCTTTCAATCGTGAGAACATCAAGAGCGCGGACGCGACGCTCATCGCCAAAGGCGATGAGAGCTTACGGCGCAAGGGCACGCTCTATCTGCTCGCCGTCGGCGTCAACACTTACGCGAATCCGCAGTACAATCTCAAGTACGCCGTGTCGGACGCGACCGAGTTCGGCGCGGAAGTCAAACGCCAGCAGCTTCGTCTGCAAGCTTACGCGCGCGTCGAAGTTATTTCGCTGCTTGACAGGGAAGCGACGAAGGCTGGCATCACGGGGAAGCTAAACAGTCTGGCCGCGCTCGCCAAGCCTGAAGACACTGTGATCGTCTACTTCGCCGGACACGGCACGGCGCAGCGAAATCAGTTCTTCCTGATTCCGCATGACTTGGGCTACGCGGGCGGGCGCAAGGAATTGACCAAAGACGCTTTGCAATCCATCCTTGAGCACAGCATCTCAGACCGCGAGCTTGAAAGCGCATTTGAAAAGATTGATGCGGGACAACTGCTCTTTGTGATTGACGCTTGCAACTCCGGGCAGGCTCTCGAAGCCGAAGAGAAGCGGCGCGGGCCGATGAACTCGAAAGGCTTGGCGCAGCTTGCATACGAGAAGGGCATGTATATTCTGACCGCCGCGCAGAGCTATCAGGCGGCGATGGAAGCCTCGAAACTCGGACACGGATATTTGACTTACGCGCTCGTCGAAGAGGGATTGAAAAAAGGAGCGGCGGACACAGAGCCGCGCGACGGCTCGGTCGCGGCGCGCGAGTGGCTGGACTACGCGACCGAGCGCGTTCCGCAAATGCAGTTTGAGAAGATGCAGTCGGGGCGCATCCTCGAACAGCCGGACGTGGCCTTCGTCGAAGGCGAAGAGAGCGTGAGCGATCCCGCGAAGCGAAGCGCACAACGCCCGCGCGTCTTCTATCGTCGTGAAACGGAATCGCGCCCCTTCGTCATCGCGCGCACTCAGGCCGCCGCGACCGGGAGAAAGTAAAAATAGCATTGCCTTCATCAATCACATCCGAGCCGGTCGTAGAATTTCGCGGCGTGACGTACAGCGTGCCTGAGATGGCCGCGCCGATTCTCGCCGGTCTTGATCTGGAAGTACATAAGGGCGAAACGCTCGTCCTCCTGGGCGAATCCGGCTGCGGCAAGACGACGACGCTGCGTCTGGTCAATCGCCTGCTCCTGCCGACGACGGGCGAAGTCGTGGTCGAAGGCGTGGCGACGGATAAGTGGGACGCGATTCGCCTGCGCCGCCGCACGGGCTACGTGATTCAAGAGGCGGGGCTGTTCCCGCATTTCACAGTCGAGCGCAATGTCGCGCTCGTGCCCGCGCTCGAAGGCTGGGACGCGGCGCGCGTGCGCGAGCGCGTTAGTGAGCTTCTCAAACTCGTCGGGCTTGAGCCGGAAAAGTTTGCGCGCCGTTATCCGCGCGAGTTGTCGGGCGGGCAGCGTCAACGCGTCGGCGTCGCACGCGCTCTGGCGGCAGAGCCTCCTCTGCTGCTGCTTGATGAACCGTTCGGCGCGCTCGATCCTCTGACGCGCGCGGGGTTGCAAAGAGAGTTCGCGGAGTTGATTCGCCGTCTCGGCAAGACCGCCATCTTCGTGACGCACGACGTGCGCGAAGCCCTCATGCTCGGCACACGCGTCGCTTTGATGCAGGCCGGACGCTTGGTTCTGTTAGCGACGCCGGATGATTTTTTGAACTCCGACGTTGAGTATGCGCGTGCTTATGTTGAGACTTTGCAGTTAAGCCATTCATGATGACGATAGAACGAACATCTCACGCAAAGGCGCAAAGACGCAAAGGAAAACAGCTTGCTTTTCTTTGCGCCTTTGCGCCTTTGCGTGAAACTCTTTCACGGAGGAGCGGATGAGGCTCTGGCAATTTCTCCTCCAGAATCGCGCGGAGGTGTTGACGCTCATCGCGGAGCATCTCTGGCTGGTCTTTCTCTCGACCTCGATTGCCGTCGCCATCGGCTTGCCCGTCGGCATCCTCTTGACGCGTTATCCGAAACTTCGCAGCCCCGTGCTCGGCGCGGCCAACATTATGCAGACCGTGCCGAGCCTCGCACTCTTCGGCTTTCTGATTCCGCTTCCATTCATCGGCGGCATCGGCGCGCGCACAGCCATCGTCGCACTCGTGCTTTACGCGCTCCTGCCGATCATACGCAACACCGTCACCGGAATCCTGGGCGTGGACGCGAACGTCCGCGAGGCCGCGCTGGCGATGGGCATGACCGATAGACAAATCTTGTGGCAGGTCGAGCTGCCTCTGGCGATGAGCGTGATTTTGACGGGCGTGCGGGTCGCGGTCGTGATTAACGTCGGGGTGGCGACGATTGCGGCGGTCGTCGGCGCGGGCGGACTCGGCACGTATATCTTTCGCGGCCTGCGGCAGTATGACAATACTTTGATACTCGCGGGCGCGCTGCCCGCCGCGTTGATGGCGCTCGCGGCGGATTTTCTGCTCGGCCTTTTGGAAAAGCGTTTCGACACGGGCGCGCGCAAGAGGCATGAGAGCGGACGCGGCCTCGTGAGAAAACTCGCGTGGGCAACAGTCGCGGCGGTCTTAGTTTTAGGAGCTTACGCGGCATGGCGCGCGAAGGCTTCTTCAGCCGGAAAGCAGAACGCGTCGGAGAACGCGGCGCACGTCGTCGTCTGCTCGAAAGATTTTACGGAGAGCGTGATTCTCTCTGAAATCGTCGCGCAGCAGCTCGAAGCGCGCGGCGTCAATGTCGAGCGGCAGTTCGAGCTTGGCGGCAATCTCTGTCATGACGCGCTCGTCGCCGGGCGCATAGACTTTTATCCCGAATACACAGGGACTTCTTACACGGCGATTCTCAAGCATCCGCCGATTACGGACACGCGCGCCGTCTATGAGCAGGTCAAAAAAGAGTACGCCGAAAAGTTTAATGTCGAAGTGAGCGCGCCGCTCGGCTTTAGCAATGACTTTGCGATTTTAGTGCGCGGCGAGGACGCGCGCCGTCTGAACTTGAAAACGATTTCTGACGCCGCGCCGCACACGCGCGAGTGGCGCGCAGGCTTCGGGCAGGATTTCAAAAATCGAGAGGACGGCTATCCCGGCTTTGCGCGAACCTACGGTTTGCAGTTCGCCTCCGTGCGCGAGATGGATTTGTCGCTCACTTATCGCGCGCTGGCGACGCGACAGGTTGATCTCATCGCAGGCAATTCGACGGACGGACTCATCGCCGCGCTCGATCTTTTTCAGCTCGCGGATGACAGGCATTACTTTCCGCCCTATCAAGCCGTCATCCTCATGCGTCGTGATGCGCTCGCGCGTTCGCCCGTCATCGGCGTCGCGCTCGAAACATTAAACAACGCCATCAGCACGGAAGAGATGCGCCGCCTCAACTACGAAGTTGACGGCAACAAACGCGCGCCCAAAGATGTCGTCCGCGAATGGCTGAAAAGCAAGGGTGTGGGATAAAACTGTAGGGGCAGGGACAAGCCCTCAGCCCGCCGCGCGCAGGCGCGAATCATTTTAGGATGACAGGCAAGCTTGAATAATTGCGAATCTCGCTCATCGTCCTTTTCGGACGATGCGGGCAGGGAGCGAGCCCTGCCCCTACATAAATCTGCTCTAGCTTTTCCGCGAGAGTGTGACGCGGAGAGGTTCTGAGAGGGAACTGGTCGAGATTGTCGTTTTTGAGGTTTGATAACCTTTGGCTTTGACGACGAGGCGGAGCGTGCCCATGTGAATCGGGAGCAGGGCGATTGCGCCTTCGCGGTCGGTCGAGCCGAATGACTCGCAGTAATGATCGCCGCCCCAGGTTGATTCGAGCGTGGCATATGCTCCTTTGACGGGTTGGCCGTTTTCGTCCGAGACGAAGACGATGGCGCGGCCAATGCCGTCTACTTCATTCGGAGCTTTGGCGAGCTTCGCCAGCTCTTCGCGGCTCTGCCGTGAAGAGTTATCCTGTGCCATGCCGAACAAAAATGTGGCTGCGATGATTAGTGCGGAAGCGAATAATTTACGCATTTCTCTTAAATCTCCTGTACTTTTTTAATCTTTGTGCTCGTGAGGCCGAGGCGACTTTGATTATACGTGTAGGCGCAAAGATTTTGGAAGTTAAAAATTTTCCGAACGCGGCAAAGGAGTGTTCAAACATGAGAAGAATGGTGATTGCCCTGCTCTTAATCTCGCTTTTTAACTTTCCTCTCGTCGCGCAGCAAGCGGGCGCGAAAGAGAAGCCTCTGGTCTTTATCAAAGCCGGACGCTTGATAGACGTGCGCGCGGGGCGCGTGCTTGAGAAGCAAGGGATACTGATTGAGGGCGAGCGCATCAAATCGGTCGCGCCGCTCAATGCCGCGAGTGTGCCGTCTGCGGCTCGCGTGATAGACCTCTCGAACGCGACAGTGCTGCCCGGCCTCGCGGATTGCCACACGCACATACTTTTGCAGGGCGATGTGACAGCCGAGGATTACGACGAACAGCTTTTGAAAGAGTCCATCCCATATCGCACGATTCGCGCCACCGTAGCCGCGCGCACGGCTTTGATGAACGGTTTTACGGCGATGCGCGATCTGGAGACGGAGGGCGCGATGTATGCCGACGTGGATGTCAAGACGGCCATCAATCGCGGCGTCATTCCGGGGCCGCGCATGTTCGTCTCGACCCGCGCGTTTTCGGCGACGGGCATGTATCCGCTCTCAGGCTATTCGTGGGAATTGAAAGTGCCGGAGGGCGTGCAGATTGTTGACGGCGCGGACGAGATACGCAAGGCCGTGCGCGAGCAGGTCAAGTATGGCGCGGACTGGATTAAGTTTTACGCAGACCGTCGCTATTACATGAAGGACGGCGCGCTGCATTCGTGGGTCAACTTTACTGATGAAGAGATGCGCGCGTTCGTCACGGAGGCTCATCGCTTGGGACACCGCGTCGCCGCGCACGCGATGGGTTGGGACGGGATTGACGCTTCGCTCCGCGCCGGAGTTGATTCGATAGAGCATGGTTACGGCCTCGACGAAGGCTTGATGAATCGCATGCTCAAGCAGGGCGCGTACTGGTGTCCGACGATTTACGTTGGCGTCTATGTCGCGGAGGGACGCGCGGCGGCGGGCGCGCCCATCTGGCTACAGATGCGCGACATCGAAGCCAAAGCTTTTCCCATCGCCTTGCGTAAGGGCGTGAAGATAGTTTACGGGACGGACGCGGGCGGCTACGCCTGGACTGAGAATCAGGCGAAGGAGTTCGCCTACATGGTGCGTTACGGGATGACGCCGATGCAGGCGATTCAATCCGCGACCATCGTCGCCGCAGACCTCCTTGAGAAGCCGAACGACATGGGCGCGATTGAAGCCGGAAAATATGCGGACATCGTCGCCACGACGGGCGATCCTTTGAAGGACATCACAGAGCTTGAGCGGGTTAAGTTTGTGATGAAAGGCGGAGAGGTTTTCCGTGATGATGTCGGGCACTAAAACAAATGTTCACGCAAAGGCGCTGGTGGCGCAAAGGAAGCACGCAAAGTCGTTGAGTGCTGCTTGTTCCTTGCTTGCTTTTCTTTGCGCCTTTGCGCCTTTGCGGGAGATAATGTTTTCACTTAAATTCCCGAAGGAGATTTTGTTTTGAGCACGAATGAGCTTTACCTCGCGGCGACTCGTGATGAGCCGCGCCGCGCTCTCGTCGCCACACTGTTTGCCGTCGTGACGGCTTGCGCCTTCGCGGTCGCCAGCTTCTTCGTCGGCTCGGCCTTGCTCGCGCCCGCGCAACTCGCAGCCGCGCCAATCGATGAAAAGACTCCCGCTTCGTGGCAGATAGAGGGCGCGCTGACCGAAGCCTGCACCTGCAAAGTTCCCTGCACCTGTAACTTTGGCCAAGGCCCATCGCCGCATTCTTACTGCTACGCGCTCTACTCTTACGAGATACGCAAAGGCCGTTACAATGAGGTCACGCTCGACGGCCTGCATTTCGGCGCGACAGACCTTGAGCACGGTCGCACCTTTTTCATAGACGAGCGCGCCGACGAAAAACAGCGCGCGGCTTTGCGCGTCATCCTCGCGCGCCTGATCGGTCGCGCCCCGGCTGACAAGGCTGAAGCGAAGGCCGAAGAGTTGGCGCGGGGCATGCGTTATGTCGCCATCGAGCAGGAATACGATGACCGTCGCAATCACCTGGAAGTCGCGGGCATCGGAGAATTTTCCGCCGACTACATCATGGGACTCGACGACAAGCAGCCCGTCGTCGTCCGCAACAACACGACGTGGCGCATACGCGACGCGATTAAAGCCAAGACCAGCATGTATCGCGTCAAGGTCGGCAGAGACAGCGTCAATACGAAAGACACGAACAGCAATCAAGGCGATTTCGAGTACACGGACAAGATGGACTTCGGCGGCGCAGCCGAATGGAGCGGCGCAAAGGCAATGAGCAGCAAGGGCGAAATGATGTGCGGAAGATGAAAAGCAGGATTCAGGATTCAGAATGAAAGACAAGCTATCTTTATTCTGACTCCTGAGTCCTGAATCCTGTTTTATGGAGGTGAGCGAATGAGCTTGGTTGATCTGCTAATTCTGTTAATCGTGGCGGGCTTGTGCGGTTCGTTAGGACAGGCCATCACGGGATATTCGCGCGGCGGTTGTCTGGTTGCCATCGCGCTCGGTTTCATCGGCGCGTTAATTGGAGTGTGGCTGGCGCGCGCGCTGGCTTTGCCGGAGCTGTTCGCGGTCAATATCGGCGGCACTAGATTTCCGATTATCTGGTCAATCATCGGCTCCGCGCTCTTCGTCGCCGTCATCAGCTTCATCTCGCGCGGTCGAGCATGAAAGCAGGAGTTTCCCGCAAAGGCGCAAAGGCGCAAAGAAAGCGATTGAGTCTTTCCTTTGCGCCTTTGCGTGAAACTTTTTTGCGGCGGTTCTATTAGTGGACTAATTCTCAGCGCATCGGTTACACTTTCGCCCGAAGCTCCCTTGTTTGTGATGTGAATTTTCAGACACGCGTGATTGACTTAAAACCTCTTCCGCGCCTCTCGCAGAGTTGTCTCGATTTATGGTTGCCGCAGCCGCCAAATCCCGCACGCCGCATGCCTCGCCCGACCTGAGCGATTTCCGCAAACGCTATCCGTTGACGGTCGCCAATTTCGGCTCGCTCGCCGACCGCGAACAGTGGCTCAGACGTATCTGGGAGGCGGACGCGCGCTGGCAGCAGGCGATGGCGGACGAGAGCGGACGCGCGGGGAGCGCGCACGAAGCCATCGTCAAAGGCGCGCCGCCCGCCTCTCTTTCAGTCGAAGCGGAGTTTGAGATTATCTACGCGGGCGGCGAGCTGGCTCTCTTGCATGCGGGCGTGATGGCCTGTCGCCACAATCGCCGCGTGATGGTCTTCGGCGAGCGCGGGCTTGAGGCGCAGCCTCGCGGCTGGAACATCTCGAACGAAGAACTCGCGGAGTTTGAGCGCGCCGGTCTATTCACGAAAGAAGAGATCGCGGCGGCCATCGTCAATCGTTATCGTTCGAGCCTCGTCAAGTTTCATGACACTTCGTCGCGCATCAAAGCTCCGACCTTGTGGATTGAAGGCGTGCTCGATGTCTCGCTCGACGCCGGGCAGCTCTTGGAATCAGCGACGCGAAAAATTCAGAGAAGCAAGTCCGCCTCCGTCTTGATGGAGGGCATGCGATTCGTGCGTTGCTACGTGCAGGCGGACAGAGTCGCGGTCGAAGTTGAAGAGATGCGGACGGGAAGACGCAAGCTGTTCGGCGCGCGTCTCTTCGTGGATGCGACGGGCGCGACGAGCCCGGTCGCGCGCCAGCTCAACGACGGGCGCGCGATGACGCATGTGCGCCCGACGGTCGGAACTATTGCCAGAGGCTTTGTGCGCGGGACGGAGCCTGACCGCGCCGATTTCGGCGTCAGCGAGATTCTGGTGAGCAGGGAGGACGCGCGCGATCATCGCCAGTTGATGTGGGAGGGTTTTGGCGGAAATGCGCGGCGCGACGAATACCAGACCTCGCTCTTCTTTTACGACGCGGTCAAAACGCCCGCAGACAAATCTCTGCTCTCGCTCTTTGAAAAATATTTCGAGGCTCTGCCCGCTTACAAACGCGCGGGCGCGCAGTGGCGCGTCTTGAAACCCATCTTCGGTTTCGCGCCCGGCTTTCACGCGCGCGGCAGAAGAAGCGAGCCGGGGCGTTCGACGGAAAATCGCGTCCTGCTCATCGGAGACGCAGCCGCAGCTTCAGCCTCGCGCTCCTCCTGCTGCGGCTTCGGCGCACAGGCGCGCTCGCTTCGCCGCGTGACGCATTTGATTGAATTGGCTTTGAAGGCGAATCTGCTCGACGGGGCTTCGCTCGCGGAGATTAACAACAGCGAGCCGCGCGTCGCGCCTCTGGCAAATCTGTCGGAGCTGATGCGGCCTGCGCCCCGTTCCGCGCCTCCGGTCGTCAATGAGACGATGAACGCTTTGATGTCGGCCTTGCATGATCTGGACGAGCGTGTGAGGCGTGAGTTTTTTCAGGATCGGATGTCGCTCGGCGCATTCAAGAATCTGCTGACACGCACCTTCAAGCTCTACCCGCGTATCTTTCATCACGCGCGCGAACAGATGGGCACGCGCGGCACGTTCTGGTGGTTGGCGGGCATCGCGGAGTCAATGCTGCATGAAAGGCGACGCGGGCGCGCACGGACGCCGGTGGCGCGCGCGACGGATGAAGAGGATGCGATTGAGAATTTCGCGAGCGCCGTCGCCTTCTATCAAAACGATCACGCGGGCGAAGCTTGAAGGCTTCGCCCGCGTGACCTCTTTGCGGCCTGCTTGCTCTACTGCATCACGCAGGCTCAAGTTCTCAATTAACCCAAAATACAAGTTAAGGGAGTTGGTGGCAGAAGGCTTATGAGGATTTCTGCCACTCTAAACTTTTGGCGGACTATCCCTGGCCGCCGCCAACGGGCGGGTCTCCGGGAGGAGGAGGATTGTCGACTCCGCTCGTCTTGCCTCCGCCAACAGGCTGGTCTCCGCCTTTATCTTCTTCAGTTCCGCCACCGGTCGCAGGCGGATCCTCGGTCGTGCCGCCGTTGTTGGGATCTTCTTCTTCTTGCATGTCATGTTCTCCTTTACGTTTGTGAGAGTTATGGGACAGCGGTTACTGCTTCGCTGAGTTGCCTGTGTAAAGCCTGTACGTCGCGTCGGGACTGGTAAAGCTCAAAAGCTTGCGTTCCCCACTGCTGTTGCAGGGTTGAGAGAGCGTCATTGGCATGCGCCAGTTGTTCGCGTGCGCCCTGACGGTCGCCCGTGCGAAGGCTGCTGCGAGCGGCGATGAGCCACGCGCGCCAGATGGATTCCTGTTCGCCGAGACGCGCGCTGTGCTCCTCTGCCTCCAGAGCTTGTTTGAGCGCGCCCGCCGCGTCGCCACTCTCGTACAGAGCTTGAGCTAAGGCGAGCATCGCATCCGAAATCAGAGCCTCTTCGTTCTCTTGCCGCGCCATCGCCAGAGCATCCTCGCAAGTGAGCTTTCCTTCGCGCGTCTGGCCCGACAAGCTCTGCGCGAGGCCGAGCGTGATTTTGGCTCCGACCGCCACATCCGGATAGGACTTTCCGGCCTCGTCAAGAGCGCGCTGGCTGATTTTTTTCGCGCTGGCGAAATCACGTTCGGTGAGCGCGAGCTGCGCGCGAATCATCTCAATCTCGACGAGCACGGCCTTGTAGGGGCTATCGGGCTTGGAGGCCAAGTCAGTGGCTTCATCAAGCGACTGGCGCGCCTCAACATTACGACCGAGCTGTGATAAGACATAGCCGCTGTTCATGCGATTATACGCGATGGTCTGTCGCTCTCCTAGAGATTTCGCAAGCTGATAGCTCGCCTCATAGTTTTGCAGAGCTTCAGGGTAACGCTTCTGTTTGGCGAAAGCGTTCGCGATCTCGCCCTGCGCCGAAGCGACGCCCTTCTGGTCGCCGGGGGCTTGAGCCTGTTCCAGCTTTTGCTGAAACGCTTCGCGCGCCTTGTCATACTCGCCCTTGACGCGATAACCGCGTCCCAGATAAGTCAGGCAAAAGGAGATGTACTTGCGGTAATTGTCCTGGCGGAAAAAGGCCAGCGCCTGCTCAACGAGCGGCAGCCCTTCGTCCATACGAAATTGCTGCATCAGCGCGCCACCGATATTCATCCAGCTCATGGCTTCGAGCCGCCGAGCTTTGTTGCGCAGTGCCAGTTCGAGCGCGCGCCTGAAAATATCTTCGGCGCGCTTATACTCATTGCTGCCGCTGAGGGCGTTGCCGAGGTCGAGCAGCGCGAGGGTCGCCAGATTGTTGAGGCCGTTCTGCTCTGCGGATTGCAGAGCTTCATTGGCATATTCGCCCGCCTGCGCCGTGTCGCCCAAATTATACGAAAGACGGCTCAGTTGCAGGAGGATGTTGATTCTCTGCGGCTCGCTCCCGTTCGATTCCGCGAGCGACAAAGCTTGTTTCAAGACCGCGCTCGCATCAGTATATTTGGCCTTGTCTGTGTACAACACGCCGCGCCAGTAGAGAACTTCCGTCCGCCCCTCAAGATTGCCGAGACCCTCGTAAAGCGAAGCCGCCTTTTCGAGCGTCAAAATCGCAGTTCCCATATCTTTTTTGCGGATATAAATGATGGCGGCGCGCAGGTAGGCCGTCGGATATTGCCCATCGTGCTGGATGGCCTTGAGATAGTTGTCCAGAGCCTTATCGGCTTCATCACCCTTCTCGTTGGCGCGTCCGAGGTCAACGTAGACATCCGGCTGGTCGGGCGCGAGGTCGGCCATCTGCTTATAATAACCGGCAGCGTCGGCGTATTTGTTGACGACGACCGCATTGATCGCATCAAGGTACAGCGCGTCCTGTTTGCTCAGCGCGGAGCGGTTGGGGACGAGCGAGTTGGCGCGCAACATCTCGGTCTTCGCTCTGTCCGCGTCATCCAGTTCGGTCAAAGCTTCTGCGAGGCGCGCATGAGCGAGCGCGAAATCGTCGTCTATGCTGACGGCCTTTTCCAGAGATTTGCTCGCCTGATAATAAGCTCCCTCGCGCAGAAAATTTACGCCCCTCTCATAAAATGTGAGAGCTTTGGCGGGCGGCACGTGCGGCTTCGGCCTGAGCATCCAGACGAGGCCGAAGACCATGAGTGAGAGCGCCAACGCGCTCGCCGCCAGCGTGAAGACGGAGATGCGCGGTTTGCGAAGTGTGTGGGAGATGGTGTTCAGCGCGCTCGTGCGGTGTCCCGCTCCGCGCGGCAAACTGATGCGCTCGATTCTCTTGCCGTTCGTGCTCATGACGGAGCGCGCGGCGGCCAAATCGGCGCGCATCTCTTCGGCGGTCTGATACCTTTCGGGCAGCTTTTTAGCCAGAGCCTTGAGCGTAATCCGATCCAGCTCCGTAGGCACTTGCGGGTTGATGTCCGAAGGCGGCGGCGGGTCTATGTGCAGAACTTGCGCGCCGATCTCAATCACGCTGCCGCCGGAGAAAGCGGGCTTGCCCGAGATGCATTCGTAGAGCAACGCGCCGAGCGCAAACAAGTCGCTGCGCCCGTCAACCTTCGCGCCCGTCGCCTGTTCGGGCGAGAGATAAAGCGGCGTTCCGACGACCACGCCGTCCCGTGTGTGCGTGGCGAGCAAGGTTCGCGCGTTCTGATCCGTCTCTCGAAAATCCTCTTCGACGATGCGCTTGGCGAGTCCGAAGTCGAGCACCTTGACCAGCCCGCGCTCCGTGATGATAACGTTCGAGGGCTTGATGTCGCGGTGAACGATGCCCTGACTGTGAGCCTCCGCCAGAGCTTCGGCGACGCATTCGATGATCTCGACCGCGCGCCAGAGCGTGAGCGCGCTCTGCTCCAACAGCTCGCCCAGAGTCTCTCCCTGCACCAGCTCCATCACGAGGAAAGGCTGTTCCTCGTCCGTCTCGCCGTAGTCGTGAACGGTGGCGATGTATGGATGAGAGAGCGAAGAGATGGCGCGCGCCTCGCGCAGGAAACGCGCGCGGTAATGATGATCGCTCGACGAAGAGTTGAGAAATTTGATCGCCACGCGGCGACCGAGATGCAGGTCTTCGGCGGCGTAGACAGTGCCCATCCCGCCCTCGCCGAGCTTACTCAAAATGCGATAATGTGAGACGCTCTTGCCGATCATCTGAAACTCTAAAATGCTTCGCCGCCGAGATGCGCGATCCGAAGGAAAAGATGAGTCAAATCTTGCCGGTAAGCCTGTGCGACCGGAGAGGCTTCAAGGCGGTGCTTGTGCGCGCACCTATTCTGCGCCAAATCACGCAGTTTTCCAAGAGCAAACCGAAAAAAAGGTAAAAGTAAAAAGGTAAAAGGTAAAAGGCAGGCGGAAACCATCTTTTTGAGCCAATGCTTGGAGCCGAACTTTTGCCTTTTGCCTTTTACCTTTTGCCTTCTCTCGTGGCATACTATTTGGCGTCAGTGTTCCTGCTCTCGCGTATCAAAGGTGATGCGCCTGCCCGTGACCGTGAGCGACCCGCGTTCGGCTGAGGAGAGAGTGAGGCTCGTTTGTCAACCACTTAGAAGCCGCTCTCGCGTTTTTGTCAGAGCATCGGGCGCAGCACGCCGCGTCGCCGGAAGAGACGAAAGCAATCTTCCCCTTTCGCAATCTCTTCTCGATTCTTTTCGCAGCCCGCGCTTCCTTTGACCCTTGAAGGATAAGATATGTCTACGAAACTCTATGTTGGTAATCTGTCGTTTCGCACGACGAGCGACGATCTGAAAGAAACTTTCTCACAGGCCGGGACAGTCGAATCGGCTTCGGTCATCGAAGACCGCGAGACTGGACGCTCGCGCGGCTTCGGCTTCGTCGAGATGGCGACGCCCGAAGAGGCTGCGGCAGCTATCGAGCAGTTCAACGGCAAAGAGCTTGCCGGACGCAATCTGACCGTCAATGAGGCCAAGCCCAAGGCTGATCGCGGCGGGCGCGGTGGCGGCGGACGCGGCGGCTACGGCGGCGGCGGCGGACACGACCGCGACCGTGGCGACCGTGGCGACCGTGGCGGCTACAACGGCGGACGCAACGACCGCGAGCCGCGCTGGTAAGTTAAAAGTAAAAAAGTAAAAGGCAAAAGTGAGGGAGGCATCCAAGCCTCTCTCGCTTTTGCTTTTTATGACGAGTCGTTTGAAGAAAAAGATTCCGCCAGCCAGGTGATAAACGACTTATGCGGCCTGAAAGATTACTTGCGCAGTCCGATACCTGACAAATACAGCGCGAAACATGCTTTGCGCGGCTGTAAAGGTGACTTGCGCACGGGAACAGATGACTTGCGCGGCGTGACAGGTCGCTTGCGCAAAGAAAATCTCACGCAAAGGCGCAAAGGCGCAAAGAAAAGCATTCAATCTCTTCTTTGCGTCTTTGCGCCCTTGCGTGAGATATTTTTTTAGTTCACTTCCTAGCCGCCGGAATGATCTTGAGCGTCAAACGCTCGCCGCCTCTCATCAGCTCGACTTCGTATTCCGCCCCGGCCTTCATCTCTCCGAGCGCGTAGGTGTAATCGTAAACATTGCGCACGTCGCGCCCGGCTAATTTGACGATCACGTCGCCCGCTTTGAGGCCGGCCCTCGCCGCCGGAGAATCGTCGCGCACGCCGTCGAGCTTGAGTCCCGTTTCGGACTCCGCGTAATTCGGAATCGTGCCGAGATAAACTTTAAAACCCATCGAACGCCCCTGACTCTCGCTCTTGGCGACCGTGTACGTCGGACGCTTTTCACCGAAGTCAATCTCATTCACGACTTTGCGCACGAGCGAGAGCACGCGCGCTTCGCCTTCATAATTGATTTTGTCAGCCGTGTCTGAAGGCTTGTGATAATCCTCGTGCGTGCCCGTCCAGAAAAAGAGCACGGGCACTTGCTTGGCATAGAATGATGAATGGTCGCTCGGCCCGTAGCCGTCTTCATTCAACGTTAAAGCGAGCGGCGCGGCTGCATTCGTATCCACGTCCGTGCCGTCCGTTTTGATGTTACGACTGTTGGCTAATGTCACCAACTCGCGCAAGCCTTGCGCCGTGCCCACGCCGCCGACAATCAGCTTGTCATCCTTCAAACGCCCGATCATGTCCATATTAATCATCGCCACCGTGTCAGCGAGCGGCACGACCGGATGATTGACGTAAAAGTTTGAGCCGAGCAAGCCCTCCTCTTCGCCGCTGAAAGCGATGAAGACAAGCGTGCGTTTCGGCCTCGACTTTGCCGCACTAAACCAGCGCGCCAGCTCAAGCACGCCAGCGACGCCGGATGCGTTGTCGTCCGCGCCGTGATGAATTTCGCCCGCGCGCGGCGCGAGG
>DASWRG010000099.1:0-31211 GCA_036403295.1 Pyrinomonadaceae bacterium | reverse complement strand
GTGTTCGAGCGTGCGGTGTTGGTGGCGGCTGAGGCTGGCGCGTTGGAGAACGCGGGGCATGCTGCGCTCTCTTTGATCGAAGAGCATGGCGCGACGAGGTTGTCGGAGTTTGATGCTTATGCCGCTTACAAACGCGCGGACGAGTTTTTGAAAGGCACGCAGGATGCCGAAGATATTTCGCGGCTGCGCGGGTGCTCGCGCGTCGTGATGCGTCGCATTATGGGGACGCAGCTTTCGGAGAAGGGCTTTTCGCTCTACGATGCTCTACACAACTATGAGGCGCGGTTCATCGAAGCCTCTTTGAAGCGGACGGGCGGCAGAATCTCGCAGGCCGCGAAGATGCTCGGCCTCTCGCATCAGACGCTCTCGAACATTCTTAAAAACAGACATCGGAAATTACAGAGCAAGCGGCTGCCGCCTTCTCCGCGTCGCCGGAGCATCCTGCGCGGCGCGGCGGGCGCGCGTCCGTTGAAAGCCAAAACCATCTCGATTCTCTATGTGGAAGATAACAGGATGGTGGCCGAGGCCGTCAAAGAGACGCTGACGCAAGAGGGATATTGTGTCGAAGTTTACGCGGACGGGCGTTCCGCTGTCGATATGCTGCGCAGCCAAAAGCAGTATGACCTGCTCATCTTCGATCACGATCTGCCGGGCATCAGCGGCATCAAATTAGCGCAACACGCGCGCTCTCTGCCGCACCGCCGGCGCACGCCCATCATGATGTTCTCAGCCTCCAATGTGGCGAGCGAAGCGTATCGAGCCGGCGTCAATCTCTTCTTACGCAAACCTGAAGAGACGCTTCAGTTGACCGCGAACATCAAACGCCTGCTCGCCAGTTGAAGTCGCCGGGGGCGGACGCGGGTGGGGCGTCCGTCTACGGCGTCACACGCGCACAGCCTGCTCGCAAAGGAATGTGTCGCACGCGCTGCACGCGCTTTCAGGGGTGGAAGCGTGTGCGGCTCCATGCGCGATTCTTTGCTTTGCAGACAGTCGAGAGTCGTGCAATCAAGCGGAGACCGCCGCGACTCTCCTCACGGCGGTCTCTGTGATTTAAGCTGAACCGCAATCTCACGCGCATACATTACATCTTAGCCACAGAGGACACAGAGGACACAGAGGGATTTCAAATTCTTAATCTCAAATTTGAGATTTCAGATTTGAGATTATTTTTAACCTCTGTGTCCTCTGTGCCCTCTGTGGCTTCCTTCCTTTGAGATGGAGTCTTCTGCCTCGCGTTGACACTTCCGCAAGCCGCGCTCTATATTGTTCGACAACAAACGTCCCGACAAGAGAGACAGAAAGACAGCTTGAAGTCACAGCTTTTCGCCCGTCAGCGCGAACGGACTGTGACGCGCGTTACCATGAGCATGCAGGCGTCGAACAAGCCAGCCCCGACCTCAATCGAAGACGAAAAAAGCGCGCTCGTCGCGCGGCTCAGCGAGATACATTCGCTCTCGGCAGAGATCGTCGAACTCTTCTACACGCAAACTTTTTCGCCGAGCGCGATCAGCACGCCGCCCGATGTTTGCACGGCATTTTCCAGCATGCTGCGCAGACACTGGGAGCTGTGCTGCATCGTCACGTACTTGTGCGACGACGACGGACGCCTGCGCGAGATGGCGATTCACATTGACGAAAATGTCGATGAAGAGAAGGCGCGCGAGATGAGCCGCCTGTTTTCGAGCGCGGTCGAAGAGCGTCAAAGCGAATTGCAGGTCTGGCTCGACGAGGAGAGCGAAGAGGCTTGCGACAAAAAAAGATCGCGGCTCAGGCGCGCGCTGAAAGAGGTTGGCGCAGGCGCGTGCATCGCCATCCCGATTTACGCGCAGTCGAAACTGATCGGCGTCCTCGTCGCCGCCACCGCCGAGCCGCAGAACTTGCGCGAAGCTTTGAACGGCATCCGCTTCGTCGCCGCTCCCATCGTCATCGCCATCGGCAACGCGAGCCGCGAGGTGGAGATGCGTGAACAGCACCGGCGCATCGAACAGCTCGTTCATGAATTGCAACAGCAGAGCCGCGACCTCGAAGAGGCCAACCGCGAATTGCGCCGCGTCGCGCATTATCGCTCGCTCTTTCTGGCGCGCATGTCGCACGAATTGCGCACGCCTCTGACTTCAATGCTCGGCTTCGCGGAGATACTTCTGGATAGTGAAGAGCCTCTGTCGGACACGCAGAGACGCTATTGCGACAAGATTCAATCTTCCGGCATGCAGCTTCAAACAAGCCTCAACCAGCTTGTTGATTTGTCGAGGCTCGAAGCCGGACAAACAGAGCTTTTCCTGCACGAATTCTCATTGCGCGAGACACTGCGCGAATCGTGCGCGGCGGTGACGCGTCTGGCGCAAAAGCGCAGCGTCAAGATTGATTGCGTCTCCGCGCATGATTTGCCGACCATCGTTTCCGACGAAGGCAAGCTACGACAAGTGCTCTACAATTTTCTCGCGCACGCGATCAATCGCAGCCCTGAAGACTCTGCGGTCATCGTCCGCGCGGAAAAACGCGCGCCCTGCCGCTTCTACATCATGATCGAGGATGCGGGCGAGCGGATCGAAGACATCTCGCACATCTTCGACCCGGTGGACATCGAAGCTCCGAGCGAGCATCCGACCGGCATGAACGAACTCGGCCTCGTCATCTCGCGCCGCCTGATAGACGTGCTCGGCGGGACTGTCAATCTGGAAACACCCGAACCCCACGGCCTCAAAGTCACGATAGAACTTCCCGGACGACCGATGGAGACGAAAAGCAGTCATGAGTCATGAGTCATGAGTGATGAGAGACAAGCTGTTCCAGCTTTTACTCATCACGCATGACTCATCACTCTTCACTTTTTTAAAGCTTAAAAGGCGCAGCCGGATGTCGAGAGAAAGGCGAAGGGGACTGATAGATTCCCTCTCAAATTCTCTGCGGCGTCGCGCTGCGCCTCCTGGTCGCTGGCTGCGGAAGCCAACGATTAGTGCGGCCAGTCGCCAGTGGTTTTCAAACTGTTGTAGCTGTCCAGGAAGAATTGCTCGACCGGCGTGCCGTCGGCCTTGCGTGTGATGGCCAGAAACGTGTCGAGGGCGATGCCGCCGTCTTTCGGGTCTTTGATGACGGGGCAGATGGCGTAAGGCACTACGCCTTCCGAGCCGTCACGGGCGACCGTGCGCTTCTGCACGAAACCCTTGCTGAACAGATTGTCCAGATCGCTCAGAGACTTGATGATCGGCGTGCCGTCGAGCGCGATGCCGTTCGCCCTCGCCAACTGTCCCAACATCTTCTGACCTTCGCGGCTATTGAACGCGCGATCCGTGTAGCTGACCCAGACGTGCAGCCACAGGCCGAGCGGGTCGTTGCTGAAGTAACCGTTTCGCATGTCAAGGATGCCTGACTGGCGTGAATTGCCGAGGCCGATGGGATTGCCGTCTCGCGTCGGGAAAATATATTCGATATAGGTTTCGGCGATGACTTGCGCACGCTGCCCCGCGCGGTTGCCAGTGAAGGCGGAAGAGTTGAAGCCGCCCATCACTGTGAAAAAGTGTTGGCCGCCGCTCGCGTCATAAGCCGGAAGCGTGAGCAACGCTCTCACGTTTCTTTGAAAAGAGAAGAAGGGCGTGTCGAAGACGGACAAGTTATCCGCGCCGTTGCGACGGCCTTCGATTCTGGCCGGGTTAATGCCGTTCTGTTGATAATAGGCGTCCGTGAAGTCATAAAGACGATCTTCCGTTTTGGCGTTAGCAAGCAGGGGAAGAGCAATCAGCGCGGCCAGCGCGAAAGCGAGTGTCATGATCTTTTTCATTTCGATTTCATCCTCACAAAAAGTTTTGGGTTTCAAGCTTCAAAGGCCAACTGATGCAATCCTTGCCTCGCGCCAGCCAACACATCGGGTCAACGAACAGGAAGCGCAACTCTCAAAAAGCTTCACGCGCCGCCTTCGCATGATATGCTTGAGCAATGGCCGTGCCAGCAGCTTTTTCTTCGGAAAACTCTTCAAAATGCCAGGAATAAAGGTATATTCGAGTGATTGCATCGAGCGCGGGCGGATGTTTCAGCGCGTATCACTCGTGCGGCGCGGTGTTTCGTAGTGAAAATAAAAGGCGAGAGTCGCACGCCGCGCGCACGCTGACATAAAACCTACAAATTTTTTTCTTATACTGCGGACTCCCTGCGTCTGCGCGCGGTGAGATGTTTTATGATGAGAGAGCGGACACAAGTGGCGAGCGCGACTGAGAGCGAGATACGGGTGCGCGAATGCACGACCGTTGAAGAGTTCGAGCAGTGCGTCGCGCTGCAACGCGAAGTCTTCGGCTTTCCCGACGTGGAGATTTCGCCGCGCCGTCACTTTATCGTCTCGCGCCGCGCGGGCGGCTGGGCTTTGGGAGCTTTTATGGAAGACGAGCTAATCGGCTTTGTGCATCATCTCGTCGCAGCAAGCGGAGCGGAAGTCTACGGCTACTCGCACATGATGGCGGTCAAGCGTGTGTATCAGAACAAGGGCGTGGGCGCGCGTCTCAAGTGGGCGCAAAGAGCGCGCGCGCTTGACGAAGGTCAAACGTTGATTCGTTGGACTTGGGACCCTTTGCAGGCGCGCAATGCTCATTTCAATCTCAACCGCTTGGGAGTCGTCGTGCGCTCTTACGCCGTCAACTTTTACGGCACAGACTACAGCGTGCCCGCCAGCGAAATGAAAAACGCTCCCGGCATTGACAGCGACCGCCTCTTCGCGGAATGGGAATTGGATTCGGAACGTGTTAAAAATTTAGCGAGCGGAGATAAAAGCGAGCTGACCGCCGCGCCCGAAGCGTCCGTCTTGATTCCGCCCGATTGGACTGCGCTCGTCAAACACGACGCACACGCAGCCAGACGCGAGCAGCTCCGCGTCCGCTGTGAATTTGAACAAGCTTTCAAACGCGGCCTCGTCTGCAAAGGCTTTCAACGCGACGCCGCGCAGCCGCGATACCTTTTGTTTAGTGACAAGTGACGAGTGACGAGTGACAAGTTAAAAGACAAACAGCTTGTCTCTCATCACTCATCACTGCTTTGCCTGTCACTTGTCACCTGTCACTTGTCACTGTAGTTGAAATGACTTTCGCACGCTTCGACAAATACATTGATCGGCATGCGCGCACTTTTACGGAGCGGCTTCAGGCGATGTGCCGGATGCCGTCGGTGGCGGCGCGCGGCACAGGGATGCGTGCGATGGCCGAGACGGTCGCGCAACTGATGCAGCGCGCGGGCGCGGGGACGCGCTCCTTCACGATGGGCAGCGGCTATCCGGTCATCTACGGCGAGTGCGGCGCGGGGCATCACAAATATCTGGTCTACGGTCATTACGATGTCGCGCCCGTCGGGCATCTGACCGATTGGAGTTACGGGCCGTTCGCTTCGACGATTGTTGACGATAAGCTTTACGCGCGCGGAGCGTCGAACAGCAAGGGCGATCTGATCGCGCGGCTCGCGGCCATCGAAGCTTATCAAAAAAGTTTCGGCAAGCTGCCCGTCTGTCTGCGCTTTGTCTTTGAAGGCGAAGACGGGCTTGGCAGTCCGAGCCTCAGACGCTTTGTTGACGAGCATGGCGAGATGCTTGTAGCCGAAGGTTGCATCTGGGACGAAGGTTACAAGGACACGAAAGAGCGTCCCGTCATCAGTCTCGGTTTCAAAGGCATCACTTTCATAGAGCTTCACGTTCACGGCGCGCGGACAGACCTGCATTCCAAGTGGGGCGCGATTGTGCAGAATCCCGCGTGGCGATTGGTGCAGGCTCTGGCGACCATCACGTCGCCGAAGGGCGTAATCACGATAGACGGTTTTTCGTCGCACCTCGCTCCGATTACTCCCGAAGACGCGGAAGCTTTGAAGACGGTCGAGCTTGATGAAGCGGGACTCAAACGCGAGTTTAAGATTAGCCACTGGCTGCGCGGCCTGAAGGGGCACGCGCTCGCCAAAGAGCATATCTTCGGCGCGACCTGCACGATCTGCGGGATTCAGACGGGGCACACGGAGGCGGGGCCGAAAACCGTCTTGCCGAGCACGGCGATGGCGCGGCTCGATTTCAGATTAGTTCCAGACCTGACTTCCGAAATCGTCTTGCAACTCTTGCGCGAGCATCTTGACCTGCGCGGCTTTCAGGATGTCGAGATCGTGGAGCTGGCAAGCTCGCCTTACGCGAAATCTCCGGTCGCTTCGGGCGTCGCCCGCGCGGCCATCGAAACGGCTGAAGAGATTTACAGCGTGCCGCCCGTCGTCTATCCGCTTGATCCTTCGAGCGGCCCGGTCGGCGCGGTCTGCGGCGTCAACAGTCCGGCCACGCCCGTCGTCTCTTTCGGCACGAGCCACGCCGCCTCGAACCCGCACGGCCCCGACGAGAACATCCGCCTCGACGATTTCCTGCAAAGCATCAAATACTTTGGCCGCATCATTCATCACCTGGGACAACAGAGCAAGCACAAGACGGTCAGCCATAACGCGCAAACAGTCGCTCTGACAAAAAGCTGAGCTTGCTATCTCTGTTGGTTTGATTATGATGAATCGCCTATGATTCACCGCAGAGACGCTGAGACGCTGAGGAAGCATAAAAAAGGCATCCTTTCTTGTCGCTTCATTTTCTTGCCTTCTCTCTGCGTCTCTGCGGTTCGATTTAAATGTCAAGAGGTAAAAGGGAATTGCCAGTCAAGCGACAAACTGTTGAGCATGAGATAGAGGCTTTGCGCGCGGAGCTGCGTCGTCATGAGGAGCTTTATTACATTCATGCTAATCCTGAGATTTCCGATTCGGAGTACGACGCGATGCTCGCGCGGCTGCAAGAGCTTGAAGCGGAACATCCGTCGCTCGTCACGCCCGACAGCCCGACGCAGCGCGTGGGCGGTCGCCCCGCCGAAGGCTTCGCGGAGTTTGTGCATCGCGTGCCGATGCTCTCGCTCGATAACAGTTACAACATAGACGACCTGCGCGCCTTTGATGAACGCTGCCGCCGCCTCGCGGACGGGCGCGAGTTTGAGTACGTCGCGGAACTAAAGATAGACGGTCTCTCAATCGCGCTGCATTACGAAGCGGGCGTGCTGGTGCGCGGCGTGACGCGCGGCGACGGGCGGCGCGGCGAGGACGTGACGCAGAACGTGCGGACGATTCGCAGCGTTCCGCTTCGCTTGAAATCCGACGGCCTGCAAGTTCCTGCACAGATAGAAGTGCGCGGCGAAGCTTACCTGCCGCGCCACGTCTTTGAAGAGATCAACGCCGAGCGCGAAGAGGAGGGCGCGCCGCGCTTTGCCAATCCGCGCAATGCTGCGGCGGGAACTATTCGTCAGCTTGACCCGAAGATCGTCGCCGCCCGCCGCCTTGAGCTGTTTCCGTATGAAGCTTTGGCGGGCGAGCGAAAGATTTTCAAGACGCACTGGGAATCTTTCGAGTGGCTTGAGCGCGCGGGCTTTCGCGTCAATCCGAATCGCGCGCTGTGCCGGACGATTGATGAAGTGATCGCGTTCTGCGATCAGATGGAACTGGGGCGCGACGATTTGAATTACGAGATTGACGGCGTGGTCGTCAAAGTCAATTCGGCTGCTTTGCAGGAAGAGTTCGGCGCGACGACCAAAGCTCCGCGCTGGGCTATCGCTTACAAATATCCTGCGCGGCAAGCGACGACGCGCGTCGTCTCAATCGTCGTGCAGGTCGGCAGAACCGGCGCGCTCACGCCCGTCGCCAATCTTGAGCCGGTGCTGCTGGCGGGCACGACCGTCGCCCGCGCGACGCTGCATAATGAAGACGAGATACGCCGCCTTGACGTGCGCGTCGGCGATTACGTGTTGATTGAAAAGAGCGGCGAGATTATTCCGAAAGTTCTCAAAGTGATTGAGTCGCGCCGCACGGGCGAAGAGCAGCCTTATGTTTTCCCGACAGAATGTCCGGAATGCGGCGGCATCATCTCGCGCCCCGAAGGCGAAGTGGTCGCGCGTTGTGTCGCCGCCGATTGTCCCGCGCAGAGAAAGGCGCGCATACTTCATTTCGCCTCGCGCCGCGCGATGAGAATTGAGGGACTCGGCGAAGTCCTGGTCGAACAGCTCGTCGCCAAAGACATGGTGCGAGATGTCGGCGATCTTTATCATTTAAAGCTCGAAGATGTCGCCGCGCTTGAGCGGATGGCGGAGAAATCCGCGTCTAACTTGATGGAACAGATTGAGGCGAGCAAGTCGCGCGACCTGCCGCATCTGGTTTATGCGCTCGGCATACGTCACGTCGGCGAGCGCACAGCCGGAATCCTCGCGCGCCACTTTCTCACGCTCGAAAGATTGGGCGCGGCGACCGTCGAAGAGCTGGACGAGATACATGAGATCGGTTTGACCGTGGCCGAGAGCGTGCGCGATTGGTTTGACGATGAGGGCAACGTCGCTTTGTGCGAGCGGCTGCGCGCCTCCGGCGTGCGGACTGAGCTTGAAGGCGGCGCGAGCCGGGCGCTCGATGAAAATTTCGCGGGCAAGCAGTTCGTCTTGACAGGCAAGCTTGAGACGATGACGCGCGACGAGGCTCGCACGCTCATCGAATCGCGCGGCGGGCGCATCACTTCGACTGTGAGCAAGAAGACGGATTACGTCATCGCGGGCGAGGATGCCGGGTCGAAACTTGAGAAGGCTGTCGCGCTCGGCCTGCGCGTGATTGATGAAGCGGCTTTGAAAGAGATGTTACAGTAGCAATGATTGAAGAGGAGATATGATGGAAACAATTACAGAGTCGGATAAATTAAAGCTCGTTTACACGCTCTTCTGCGACGACGTGCGGCTTGAGGTCGGCAACAAGCTCTCTTTGATGGGCGTCTTTCAGAACATTATGGTGCAAAAATTGCCCGTTTCGCTCATCAAGTTTGCGGTCGTCAACCATTTCAGAGGAGAAGGGCAATATCTGTCGGAGGTGCGCGTGCTGACGCCGGATAGAAAGCAGCCGGTCGTCGTCTCGCAGCCGACGCCGTTCGAGATCGCGCCCGGCGGCTTCGCCGATAACATCAGCTTCTTCGTCAACATCACTTTCCCGACCGCCGGGCAATACTGGGTGCAGACGCTCATTGATTCGCAGTTATTTGACGAGCAACCGCTCGTCGTCACAGACGCACGCGGCGGGCAAGCCGTGCAAGCTTCGGAAGCCGTCAACTGAAGAAGGTAAAAGTAAAAAGGTAAAAGGTAAAAGTAAGGAAGCATTCAACGCCTCTTCACTTTTGCCTTTTACCCTTTTACTTTTACCTTGAATTCTGGTGCGGATGAGTGGGATCGAACCACCACGATCTCTCGATCACGGGCTTCTGAGACCCGCGCGTCTGCCAATTCCGCCACATCCGCAGAAGTGGAAAATCAATATACGAAGACAGACGCGCAGGTGTCAAGCGTGCCCTCCGAGAGCGTGAGCGCAAGTGGCGGCTTCATTGCGCAAAGGCGATTCGGTTGCGGGCGAGCGAGCGTGATTGTTATAGTTGCTTGAAATTTTTCACTGTCATGGGCGCGTCGCCGCAAGACCAGGTGTGTTGCCTTTGAAGCTACCGGAACGATTGGCGGAAATTCGCCGCCGCATAGAACAGAGCGCGCTCGCCACGGGTCGCGCGCCCGAAGAGGTCTCGCTGATCGCTGTCAGCAAGACGCACCCGCCCGCCCGATTGCGCGAGGCGATTGAAGCGGGCGTCCGAAACTTGGGCGAGAATCGCGTGCAGGAGGCCGAAGCGAAAATCACAGAGCTGGGCCGCGACGCCGTGCGCTGGCATCTGATAGGGCACTTGCAGGCCAACAAAGCGCGTCGCGCCGTGCAGCTTTTTGATGTCATACACTCGCTCGATTCCATGCAGCTCGCGCGCAGGCTCGACCGCCTCTGTCTCGAAGAGGAGCGCGCGGAGTTGCCCGTGCTGATTCAGGTTGACTTGGCGGGCGAGTTGGCGAAGTCCGGCGCGAGCGAAGAGGAGTTGCCGGAGTTGGTTGCGGTCGTCGCGGCGTGCGAGCGTTTGCGCCTCGCGGGGCTGATGACGCTGCCGCCTTTCTTTGAGAATGCAGAGCGTGCGCGCCCCTTCTTCGCGCGTTTGAGAGAATTGCGTGACGCGCTGCTCTCAAGTGGAGCGTTCGGAGCGGGGCGCGGCGAACTCTCTATGGGGATGAGCCACGATTACGAGGTGGCGATTGCGGAGGGCGCGACGATGGTGCGCGTCGGGACGGCCATCTTCGGCGAGCGCGGCGCGCAGAATCTAAAATAGATTAGCCACAGAGAACACAGAGATGAAATTTGCTCAATCCCTTGCGTGCTTTCATCCTAACTTTGCGCCACCAGCGTGAACAGTTCGTGTTTCACGCTGGTGGCGCAAACAAAGAAAGACTAAAGGGCGCGATGCTTGTGGGAATTGAAACAATCTCTTAAATTTCTTATCGTTCAGAGCTTGAAAACGTATGTTGGATGTCATCGCTTTAATCTATCTCGCCGTCTGGTATCTCATCATCTCGGTCATCACTTTCGTGATCGTGTTGATGGTCGTGCGGCTCATCATGAACGCGGCGGATGTCAATCCGTTTACAAAGCCTGCGATACTGGTGCGCCGGATGAGCGACATTTTCATCAATCCCGTCCGGCGCGGCCTGTCGAACCTCGGAGTCCAGCCGAAATATGCGCCGTTAATTGTGATTCTCTTGACCATCCTGCTCGGCTGGTTTGCGACGACGCTCGCGGCGAGCGTGTTGGGGACGGTGGCGGGCGTGCTGCTGGCCGCTCGCGCCGGAGCTTTTATTGTGGCCATCGGTTATCTGCTCTACGGCCTGCTCTCGCTCTACTCGCTGTTGATCTTCATACGCATCATCTTCCAGTGGGGCAATGTCAGCTATGCCAATCGCTTGATGCGCTTTCTGGTGGACGTGACCGATCCGCTGCTGGTGCCTTTGAGCCGTATGATTCCGCCGGTCGGCATGCTAGACATCTCGCCCCTCGTCGCCTTTATCATCATCTGGCTCTTTCAAGCGGCCATCAGAGGAACGCTCTTGCAAGGCCAGCCGCCGCTTCCTTTCTGATAAAAAAGAGGAGACGCACAGCCCACGTGCTGCGTTGCACAGAGCGAGACGGAGCGTTGACGTTTACCGTGCGGGTTGTGCCGCGCGCTTCGCGGAGCGGCGTGGCGGGAGAGCATGACGGGAGTTTGCGCGTCCGCGTCGCAGCCCCTCCGGTTGACGGCGCGGCCAATGAAGAGCTTGTCCGCACACTCGCCCGCGCCCTCAACGTCCCCGCGCGCGATGTCGAAATCACGAGCGGTCACACGTCAAAGCTCAAGCACGTTCGCGTGCGCGGCGTGACGCGCGAAGCTTTTAAAACTCTTTTGAAAGAAGATTCGGTGACGCCTTGAAGTTTCATTGTCTCTTGAGCAGGCTGGTAGCGTGCGACGCTACCGGCTGCCAACGCCCGTTCCGCTTCACATACACGTCTGTGAAACGCTCGCGGACATCGAGGGGTCTGTTCTTGTAAGTAACCTTGAAATTCCCGATGCCGGTCACGATGGCCGTCTTTCCGTAGATGCGCACGTTGACATCTTCAGTAGACACAGTTTCAAATTTGACATCCCCCGTCTTAATCGGCAGCAAGTCCTGCTCTTTATCAAGCATAGTGCCTTCGGAAGTGGTGATGACATAATCGTCGCCAACAATGTAATTAAGTTTGGCGAGATCATTTTGCCTCAGCGCCGCAACCCAGTCGTTCAAGACCGCCAGCACTTCTCGCTGTTCCTTAGAATAGCTAACGCTTTTCTTGTCCGACGACTGCCCCGAAGTAAGAGAGGCCAACATGAGCGCTAACAAAGCCGCGCCAAAAATACGTTTCATCACATCACTCCTTTGGTGAAAAGTTATGAGCAGGCCGGATAATATCACTGTCCACGGACGCCGGATGTTATCAATCGGTAAAAACTATCTCCGTCATCGTGCGCGATGAGGAACGGTTGCGGCCTGTAAAATGCGCGTGATATAGTTCGTGCCCGCTCAAATTTTCAGAGTCTCATACCGAAGGAATCTAGCTGGAATGTCTGGACACTCGAAGTGGCATACTATTAAGCACAAGAAGGGCGCGCTCGATGCCAAGCGCGGCAAGGTTTTCACGAAGTTAATCAAAGAGATTACGGTCGCGGCGCGCACGGGCGGCGGCGACGCGGGGGCGAACGCGCGCCTGCGCAAAGCCGTCTCGGACGCGAAGGCCGCGAACATGCCGAACGACACGATTGATCGCGCGATCAAGCGCGGCACGGGCGAGCTTGAGGGCGTGAGTTACGAAGAGATTACTTATGAGGGCTACGGCCCCGGCGGCGTCGCCGTGATGGTTGATTCGATGACTGACAATCGCAATCGCACGGTCGCCGAGATTCGTCACATCTTCGGAAAGAACGGCGGCAACCTCGGCACCTCCGGCGCGGTCAGTTACCTTTTTGACAAGAAGGGCTACATCGTCGTTGAGAAATCCGCGAAGTCCGAGGACGAGCTGTTCGAGATCGTGACCGACGCGGGCGCAGAGGATTTAAGGGACGACGAAGACAACTTTGAGATTATCACGTCGCCCGAAAATTTCGACGCCGTCCTGACCGCCGTCAAAGGCGCGGGCGTCGAGCCGCAGGTCGCGGAGGTCGAGATGATTCCGCAGAATTACATCAAGCTCGAAGGCAACGACGCGCGCCAGATGCTCAAGCTGATGGAGTCCCTGGAAGACCACGACGACGTGCAAAAAGTTTCGGCCAACTTCGACATCAGCGAAGCCGACATAGCTTAAAAACAAGTAAAAAGGTAAAAGGCAAAAGTGATGACAAAAGCATTTTAATAAGAAGTTGGTTTCCGCCTTCCTTTTGCCTTTTACCTTTTTACTTTTACCTTAACAAGAGGTGTTTCGATTATGAGCACAGCCAACAAACAGACCGCGCAGGAGACGCCGACGGACGGGCGCGCCGAACAGCCGCTTGAGTCCGGCACGGAAGAGCTTGGCGGCGGGGGCAACATAGACAAGATCAGAGAGATTCTGTTCGGCATACAGATGCGCGATTACGAGAAGCGATTCGCGCGGCTCGAAGAGCGTCTCTTGAAAGAGTCGAACGATTTGCGCGAAGAGACGAGGAAGCGTTTCGACTCGCTTGAGCTTTATATCAAGCATGAGATGGAAGCTCTGACCGAACGCCTCACGGCGGAGCAGAACGCGCGCACTGAATCGCTCGAACAGCTTTCGCAGGGCGTCAAGGATACCTTCCGCTCGTTTGACAAACGCGCGGCGGGGATGGACGAGCAGTCTGCGAAGAATCAGCGCGACCTGCGCCAGCAGATTTTGGAGCAATCCAAAACGCTCAGCGACGAGATCAGGCAAAAGCATGGCGAGATGCTCTCCGCGCTCGACCGCGAAGCGTCAGAGCTGCGCACGGACAAGACAGACCGCTCCGCTTTAGCCGCGCTATTCACTGAACTCGCCATGCGTCTCAACAACGACTTCAAGATTCCCGGCGCGGAATAAAGCGGAACTGTTTCCTTTGCGTCTTTGCGCCTTTGCGGGAGAATTAAAGTTTCACGCAAAGGCGCAAAGACGCAAAGGAAAACGGAGTTGAGTTGAGTTATCTTCTCTGAATCAGGTGAGAGACAGTTGATGATTGATCCTTCATCTCCTGACGTGCTTGACGAGGCGGACGAGAATAATCATTCCGCGCGTCAGGACGGCCTGAACGAATTGCGCCGCCTGCTCGTCGGCCCCGAACAGCAGGAGATTCACGACCTGCGCGAGCGGCTCAATCAGCAGGAAAGCCTCTTGCCCGAAGATGTCAGCCGCGTCCTGCCCGAAGCCGTCACGCTCCGCACGCGCCGCGACAAGAAGGTGACGGAAGCCCTCCTGCCCACCGTCGAAGAAGCGATAGACATCTCCGTCAAGAAAAATCCGCAGACGTTGATTGACGCTCTCTTTCCGGTGATGGGGCCGGCCATTCGCAAGGCCATCGCCGAAGCCTTGAGCGGCATGACGCAGGCAATGAACAAATCGCTTGAGCACAGCCTTTCGCCGCAGGGCTTGAAGTGGCGGCTTGAAGCGTGGCGCACGGGCAAGAGCTTCGCCGAAGTCGTGATGCTGCACACCTTGCTCTACCGTGTCGAGCAGGTTTTCTTGATACATAAAGAGACCGGCCTTTTGCTGCAACACGTCGTCGCCGGAGACGCGTCCGTGCAGGACGCGGACATGGTGTCGGGGATGCTGACGGCGATTCAGGATTTCGTTCACGACTCTTTCACAGTCGAAGAGGGCGGAGCGTTAGATACTTTGCAGGTCGGCGAACTCGCGGTCTGGATTGAAAGAGGCCCGCGCGCAGTCCTCGCCGCAGTCGTGCGCGGCAATGCGCCGCAGGAATTGAGAGAGACTTTTCAAAAGACGCTCGAACAGATTCACTCCGAGTTCGCGCGCGAGCTTGAAAACTTTGAGGGCGATGCCGCGCCGCTTGAGCCGAGCCGCAAGTATCTCGAAGCCTGTCTGCACGCGCAGTATGAAGAGGGCGGGCGCGAGAAGGCTAAAAAGCGCGTCACTCCCATTCGCGTCATCGCGGTTGTTCTGCTCATCGTGATTCTGGTCTTCGGATTTTTTTACGTGCGCAGCCGTTGGCGTTGGGGAAACTATCTGGCGAGGTTGAAGAGCGAGCAGGGCATCGTCATCACCGACGCCGAAAGGCGTTGGTTCGGATATTCAATCGCGGGCTTGCGCGACCCGATGGCCGCAGACCCGCAAGCCTTGCTCCGCGAAGCGAAGCTTGACGCGAAGGATGTCGAAAGCCACTGGGAGCCGTATCATTCGCTGACGCCGCAGTTCGTCTTGCATCGCGCGGAGGCTCTCCTGACGCCGCCCGCGACCGTGACTTTCCGGGTCGAGAACAATACTCTGTATGCAAGTGGGGCGGCGAATCATCAGTGGATAACGGAGACGCGCAAGCTCGTCCGCGTGATTCCCGGCCTCGACAAGTTTGACGAATCCGGTCTCGTTGACACGAACTTGCAGGCGGCTTTAACTGTCAAGAGCCGAATCGAAAATCGCGTGGTTCGTTTCGTCCTCGACACGACCGGGCTGGCTGCGGGACAGGCGGAGGAATTGGAAGCCCTGAGCGCGGACATCAAAAAACTGCAAGAGCTTGCGCCCGCCGCCGGAAAAGGCGTGCGGGTTGAAGTCGTCGGCCACGCGGACAGCCTCGGAACCGAAGAGGAGAATCTGCTTTTGAGCCGCGAGCGCGCCGAAGTCGTCAGGCTCAGGCTCGCGGCCTTGTTGGGCGAGGCTGCTCAAGTGAATGCAAACGGCGCGGGCACGGGCGCGCCCGTCCGCGAAGAGCGCACAGAGGAAGACAAAGAGGCCAATCGCAGCGTCACCGTGCGCATCACTCTGACGGATGCTTCATAAGGGACACACAAGCTTAACTATGATTCAGAAAAAAATATGCATGCTCGGCGCGTTCGCTGTCGGGAAAACGAGTCTCGTCAGGCAGTTTGTCGAGAGCATCTATTCGGACAAATATCACACGACGGTCGGCGTCAAGATTGATAAGAAGCTGGTCAAAGCCCGCGGGCAGGAAGTCAACCTCTTGCTCTGGGACATACAGGGCGAGGACGGCGTGCAGAAGCTCAGGACTTCTTACCTGCGCGGCGCGGCTGGCTACTTGCTGGTGATTGACGGGACGCGCCGCTCGACGCTCGACACGGCCTGTGCCATCCAGCAGAGCGCGCAAGAATTGCTCGGCCTCGTGCCCTTCGTCGTCGTCATCAACAAAACCGATCTCGTCGACGAATGGGAATTGGACGAAGAGGCGATTAACGGACTCGTGCAGAGCGGCTGGATTGTGTATCGCACGAGCGCGAAGACCGGACAGCATGTCGAAGAAGCTTTTTTAACTCTCGCGGAAAAAATCACGGAGGCGTGAGATGTCGAACCTGCCAACACAGATCACTGATTTCATGCTCAAGCTGATGGGCGACACGCGCTCGCCCGCCTATCTTTTAGTGCAGGATGACGGGCGGCTGATTGAGTGGGGCGGCAATGTGGCCGTCTACGGCATCCGCGATCTGGAAAAAGAGATGAACGCCGGAGAGCAGGTCTTGTTTTTGGAAGGCATGCTGCCGCTCGAAACCTCGCCGACTTTTCTGCCTTACATGAAGTCGGAGTCTGGACTCTACGCGGACGTGTACTTGATGCGCGGCGACGAGGGCACATGGGTGCTGTTTCTGGACGCGACTTTCGACGCGCGCAAGCGCAAGGCGATTCAGCAGAAAGCCAACGACCTGAGCCTCTACGTTGTCGAGCAACAGCGCGAGGGCGAAGTCCTGCAACAGGCCAAAGACGAATTGGAAGAGCTGGTCGAGCGGCGCACGAATGCTTTAGCCAGAGCTAACTTTCAGTTAAAGCTCGAACTCGAAGAGCGTTTGAGAATCGAAGAGGCTTTGCGCGCGAGCGAGTCAAAGTTTCGTCGCGTCTCGGAATCCAACATGATCGGGATTATGTTCTGGGACTTGAACGGCACCGTGACGGACGCCAACGACGCCTTTCTTGAGATGATAGGTTTTTCGCGTGAAGAGTTGGACGAAGGCAAAATCAAATGGGACGAGATCACGCGCCCGGAGCTAAGACATCTCGACACGCTTGCTATTCAAGAGATGAAAGAGACGGGCGCGTCCGTCCCTTTCGAGAAACAGTTCATACGCAAAGACGGCAGCCGCCTCCCCCTGCTCTTCGGCGCGGCTCTGCTCGAAGGCTCAAAACATCAAACGGTCTGCTTCGCTCTCGATTTATCGAAATACAAGTGAGGCTTTTTGTTCGCGGAAAATAAAGTTCTTACGCAAAAATGCCGTAACCCCTTTATTTGAGGGGTCGCTATAATCGCCATAAAACGGCAAAGTTCTTACATAAACTGTTATATGTACTTTGGTATTTTATTCAAGAGAAAATATAGTTCTTACATAACTCCGCGCTTTAGCATGACGGGGTATGTTTTCAAGTCTAAAATCAGGCAGCAATAGAGACATTACTTCGGCGCATCTCCAAGGATTCAACCAAAGCTTCCACTTCGGAAACGAACTTCATTTCCTGCTTATTTTTGCTCGTTTGATTAATTCAGATCGCGAGGGGAAGATGTGCTCTGTTTGGGACTACCATTTCTGCGCTTGCCTGAAGAATTCGACGTATTGCTGTGCTACGGTTTCAGGGAGATATCTTTTACCGGACTCGCGCGCTTGAGCACATGCGCACTCATAAAGCTTTTCATCGCGGTACAGTGCGACGATGATATCAACCCATGATTGCACGGCTGCGGCATCGACAGGCCGGCGTGTCTGAAGTGTTAGTTGAGACGGGAGCGGGATAATGAATCCACTGCCGGCGCAGTTTTCAGGAAGACCACCCCTTTCGCTCGCAATCACGGGAATACCGTTTACAAGCGCCTCTGCAACGACGCGCGCAGAAGCTTCTTCCGCAACAGAAGGGACAAGTAGCATGCGTGTTTGAGTATATAGGTCGCGGGGAAGCCACGTGCTTGGTCGCATGATAAGGCTCCGATGGCGACGAAGGTCAAACCCGGCGACGAACCCCGCTTGTACCAGTAGGCGGTTGCTTCCACGAGACTGAATCACTTCAAAGGGAATTTCCGGGAAGTGTATCCCTAGTTCCTCAGCGAGCCTCGCGACAAACATGACCCCTTTTCCGATAGACGGATTGATCATGGTCACGTGAAGTGGTCGGCGCTCCGGCACAAAAACATCTTCAAGATGTAAAGGAGTGGGGAGCGATGTACTATGAAGATCGAGCTTCTCACGATACCGTGTTGACAGGAATTCGCTTGGTGTGAGGACGGAGTCAACTTGATCGAAAAATCCACTTGAAAAATAACCGAGATTGAACAGTGCGAAGACTACATGGCACCCAAGTGAGCGTGCGCGGCGTTGACGCCGCACGTCGCCCTTTTGTCCGCCGTATGTGAGCAGAATCTGCGGGCGAAATCTTGCCAGCTCCTCTTCGAATAACAGGTCGTATTGAGAGCTATAAGTTTCCTGCCAGTTCGACAGTTCGCTATCATTGATATCAAGCAGCGTGTGTTCAATCTCACGGTGGGCATACCGTAGTACAGTCGCCCCGCCTCCCTCTGTAGTGAGATGAACATCAATACCGCCGTCGGCGAGTACGCGGCGCACATCCAGTAACTCATCGCCTTCGCTAGCGGTCGTAGCCAGGGCGTGGACAGCGAACCCGGCGGCGGCCAGCATCTCGCAGATCGTCGTCGCTGTTCGCGCCGCGCCGCTCGATGGATCGTGCGGAAACTGTGGAAGCGCCAGCAGCACATGGGGATTCGCTTCTAGGTTCTTAACGCCCACCGTTCGGCCTCAAACATCGGCATGCATGAAAGCTCAGGCTGCGACAACTCCTCCGCCAGCAGAGCGATTCCCACATCACCTTTATAGAGACTCGCTCTCCTCTCAGTGCGATGCGCGAGCAGTGCCGCGCGCTCGCAGAGTGTTTCTGCGCGGTCGAGCCACAGCGGGTTTCCCGTATGACGGTACAGACCTAGTAAGGCGTAACCTTGACCGGTATAGCCGCAACACAGGCTTCCGTTCACGCGCTTGATAGAATCCAGCGAGTCCCAAACGTGATTTGCAGCACCCTCGGCCAGTCGCAGGAAATGCTCGCCTCCCAAGATGCGATGAGCCAGTGTCCAAAGCAGTACGTAACCTGCGCTGCCGTGGCACCATCCAGTGCGCGGGCTACGGTCATTGGCGGAGTCTCCCATTCGTAAGGGCCACGCCACGCTAGCGCCGTTCCATTTCGCAAGGTTTGCAAGTTCACCAAGTTTCTCCAGAGTTCCGTCGAATTCGGTGCCGGTAGCCTCCCGCCAACGCAGCGACGAATAAAGTATGCCAGCCCAACCGTGTGCGATACCGAGCCAACGGACTATTCCGGGCTCCTGAATCTGCTCATCCACAATGCGGCTCCAGACCAGGGTAAGTGTTCGTTCGCCTAGTTCGTATAACGAATGGCGATCAACGTGCTCATGTTCGGGCAGTGCTTCGAACATCGCAGCGCACCCGACCAAGACGCTTGAATAACCTACTGTGAGATCAGGGTTGTCACATGTCGCAGCACAGGCAGCGATGAACCTCTGGATCGATTTGTTCGCCGTATACAGATCTCCCATCGCATGGCTAACGAGTGCCTGCACGCATTGCACACCCGTCTCACTATGGTAGAGTGAGATTGACCCGACGGCCTCCTCTGTGATGCCAATCTCACTACAATGGAATGATCCCGGTTGCTCCGCGTTCTCTCTTGACCATGATGACCAGAGATCGGCTGTAGCCAGGAGTTCCGGGTCGTTGCGCAGGCACGCCAGTCGGTAGAAGAAATAAGCCAAGCCACTCGCACCATAGTTCACCGAGCAGTTCGGTTCATCCAGCAATTCGGTGTGGATTCTAGTTCCGGATCGTTTGAACTGTTGCAAAACGTTCTCAAGTAATTGGCGCGATACAGAGGGGCAACTGTTATGACGCGGCCTGAATTGGGTTGCGCGCGCGAACTCCTCTGTGAATTCCGAGACGGAGTCGTATCGGTTGGATGATTTCTTGCTCAAGGCTTTCGTAAGAACTTGCTCCAAAGCCGGCCAGGGCTCCTGTCCACAAGCCGAAAAAGGACGTGGACTCTCTTCCATGATTTGATGAAGCCAGTTTTCTCTTTCAAGACTGAAGTTCAAATAATGAGCGCCATTTAGCAGAAAATAGCAGAGCGCCGCCAGCGCGTACTGCTCGGAGGCCGGTGTGGCAGAGGGCGGCAATTCCCGTTGCTTGAGAGCCTGGCAATACTCAGGTTCCATATATTCCGGGGTGCCGCCGCGCTTGTTAGCCGGTAGATGAAGCGACTCATCCATGCACCAACTAAGGCCGAAGTCGAGCAGCCTGACCGACCCATTCTCACCGATGCGAATGTTGCCCGGATGTACGTCTCCATGAATCACTCCGCGCTCATGCAACCATACGTAAGTTTCCAGAATCCGGACGCACAGTTGGATGAGTTCAAGAGAATGTTGTAGTCCGAGCGGGTTACGAAGTGCTTGCGCGGCACTGAAGGCATCAACACCGGCACACCACGTTGTAACCAGATAGGCTCGGCTTTTGAACAGTCCTCCAGAAATCAAGGTCGGTGAATGGCGTCCATCCAAAAGCTCGAAAATCGCCGCCTCGCGTTCGAGCATTCTTCTAGACTTCTCCTGCGCCTCGGGGCGCAGAATTTTCAGTGCCAGTTCCCGTTGCGCATGATCCGCAACCTTGTAAACCTCTATATCCTCGAAGATATGAACGCAGGAGATCACTCTATAATCAACAACACGGCTTGAATCAGGTAGGGTTGGTTGAATCTCGTCCGCTTGAGCTGAGCCGGAGATGACGAGCAATTGCAAGCGACGCATTCGTTCGATAAGCGGCAGCGCGCCATCGAGCATCTGCTCCGGGTCGCCTGCTGTGATCCGACTATAGCTAATCACCGCTTCCACCACCGTCTTCGGAGAGCGAAATTGCTCAAGGAAGGTGGCGGCGGCTGAGTCTACTACCAGAGAACGACTGCGCGTGCGCGGGCGGCTAATGAGATAGTCGCCCGCGTCATAGCTCAAGCGTTTCTTCAACTCCGACTCCAGAGTTTCGACGGGCACGAGCAGGACGCCCGCCGGCAAAATTAGAACATCATTCGCTTTCATCTCTCGGACGCGCCCACTCGACATTCGCAGGCGTCCACGTTCTTGTGTCGACGCCTTCAATCTGCACCCGTTGCAACGCAAATTGCCATGGTTCCAACTCTGCGTTCGGCGGCGACTCTTTGGCCGTCAGTAGCGCGACGGCTAAACGGTCTGTTACCCATCGCCGCCAGCTTGTACCTTGCCACGAGGAGAGTTGTTCATCTCTGGGCGGATCCATCCCCCATGACACCAGCCCATCGGCATCAATTCCGGCTGTGAACGGTACACCATGTGCCCGAACACCCTCTAAATTCGAAAGCAATGCATCAACGGCAACGTCCAGGCGTTCCCGTGTCGGGACGTAGATCACGAATTTATCCGGTCGCAGGATTCCATATAAATCTCGCCCCAGCTTGAATGCAGGCAACTCAAGTTCAGTCAGAATCGGCAGAACGATGCGTAAAGTCTTGCGGAGGTCTTCGCATTGAGGGCTGAGGTATAGCTTGTATGAAGAACGCATGCGTGGATTGCGGCGCGAACGCCAGGAAAGCCAGCCCGGATTATCGGGAGAAGCATTGAGCAGCATCCACTCACGATTGAGTAGCAGGCGGTTTACGCCTCCCGCTTCCAGTCCTAGATAATCTGCAAATTCCTGTCGAGTATTGATGCGGTGTGTCCAGCGCGGAGAAGCAGGCATACGATTATAGAAATAGAGCCGCGCCGAGAGTGCAGGCGCATGTCCGCACTCTAAAGCCTGTCCATACTGAAGAGCTTCGAGCGACAACCGTCCGAGGCGTCCCTCGTCGCTCTTCTCCAGCACACGCAGTCCCAACATCTTTGCTGCGGCAGCGCCGGTCACGAAGCCATCTTCAAGCTGCACTTCCAACACGGAATCTAGCACCAAGCGAACGAGCGTAGAACTTTTCTGCGAGAACTCCTGCTGCGTATCCGCCGGCAATGAACCGGGTGACCGTAGCGACTCAAGCAGCAGCACTGTGTTTTGACAGACTGCCTTCACCGAGAGGCCGGGCGCTGATGGCATCAGGACACCGCAAAATTCAGGATCGCTACTCTTTACGCCTAAGAGCTGTCGCACTTCTTCAGTAAGATGGTCAAATGAAATGAATTGGTAAGAAGGATTGAATCGGAAGGCACAACCGAGCAGCCTTTGAATCGCACTTGAATACTCCAGGCCAGTACCGGTATCGGGAACAGTTGTGTGGCGCAAAGCATTCATGCGAGAGATTCAGGGCTAACAGTGCCTTGTTCGCCGCAGCAACTTCTACTTAAGTTTGCGGAACTCTAGCAAGGTCTCTTCAATTCTGTCTTGAGCGTCTCGCCTTCTTCGATGCAGCGCAGATGCCCCTTCTTTTCGAGAATTGCAGCGGGACTGAGGGGCTGCTTGGATCACATCGCGCCGGACGCATGCGGCCCGAAACGAGCGAGCGAGCCTTGTAACTATTGTGCTCGCTACTTCGATCTCTGCTGGAGCTTCGCTTTTTGCTGTCCTAGTTCATGCAGTGCGGCGGCCAAATGCTTTTCGAGAACTTCTATCTCTTCCAGGCTTTGTGGACGCATTTGCTCCTCAAGAACCTGAATCTTATTCTGAATCGGCACTTTCACGTTACTCTTTGCCAGTCCATATATAAGTAACTGACGAAGCTCAAGCTGATATGGCGGGTCGATAAAATTGTATGGCGCAAGTTCGATAAACTCGCCGCTATCCAGACACTGCATGCCGCATTCGGAAGTACATGAGCCTACCGTCGCACTACCGGCATCCGAACAGGCGGCACAACCGCTTCCGCTATCCTCAACTCCTGAGCGGCTCCGTGGGACAACTGTGACGATAAGGTCTTTGAATTTGAACGGCATGATCGAACTCCTTTGATAGTCGCGGTGTTTACGCCGCCTCTGCGAGGGCTTCGCTTTTGGCTATGGTAGTTCAGGCAGCGCACATTTCGGATGCTTTCTGAGAGAAGCTAACTCTTCCAAGTTCCGAGAAGGCAACCTTTCTTCTTAGGTGGGAACTTGGCTTTCTGCTGTTGCAACTCTTGCATCGCACTCGTTAGATGCTTTTCGAGAACTTCTATCTCTTCCAAGCTCTGCGGACGCATCTGCTCCTCAAGGACATGGATATCCTTTTGGACTGGCACTTTCACTTCGCTCTTCGCCAACGCATAGACCAATAATTGACGAAGTTCAAGCTGATATGGCGGGTCAACGAATTTGTACGGGCCGATTTCGACAGCCTCACCGCTGTCGAAACACTGCACGCCGCATTCGGAAGTGCATGAGCCTACCGTCGCACTACCGGCATCCGAACAACCGGCACAGCCACCGCTTCCCCCGCTTTCAGTAATTACTGAGCGGCCACGCGGGACGACTGTGACGATAAGGTCTTTGAATTTGAACGGCATGAGGAAACTCCTTTAGGCTGAAAGGCAACTGCGGAGATGCCAGATGAGCTAAAGAGTCTGGCAGTATAGGTATTGGCTTTTCAATCAGTACCTGGCTTCAGAGTTCTGTGGCCTCCAACTGCGAGAGAGTGTATGCCCTCTCTTTTGGGAAGTCAACAAAACCTTAACTGACGGCTTATCAGTTTTGAGGAGTCATCAGCTACTTGAACATTCTCGCCTACGTGATCTCTTTTCGTCATCTTTGAAGGGTTCTTCCCGCTTAATCAGGGAGTACCATATCTATTTCTTACAGTATATAAAATAATCCCTGTTCTGCGACGTAAGTATGGCCAACTTCGAACAAGCGATTCCTGAAGCATGATATTTTGGCGCCTAAGTTTTCGCATGAGCTTGCCTCGTGGTCATGGCAAACCTCGCATCTATATTTTGCAATATACAAAAGGCTATTTCTTATTTCGATCCATTCTTTGGTCTTGATAAAATCCTTCCATAGCATAGTCAGTAGTTGTTCACTTCTTTGCAAAGCATCATAAAGCCAAGCATTTCTTTAGGAAAGTCTGATTTGATTTCCGGCTGATCTTTATTCTCTTAGTAAGAACTTAATTTTTCGCCAACAACAATTTGTAGTAGAATTTCTGCATATCATGCGTGTCTTGGGAATTGATCCGGGAAGCGAGACGACGGGCTGGGGCGTCGTGGAGGGCGATGGGCGTCGTTATAAGCTCGTCGAGTACGGGACGGTCAAGGCTACGCCGCGCGAGAGGTTTGCGGCGCGGCTCTTGAAAATCAGCGACGGCATAGAGGGCGTCATTCAAAAGTTCAAGCCCGACGCGTTTTCGATTGAAGAAGCTTTTTATGCCGCCAACGTCAAGGTCGCGCTCAAGCTCGGACAGGTGCGCGGCGTCGCGCTCGTCGCCGCCGAGCGCGCCAAAGTAGAGATACACGAATACAGCCCGCGACTGATTAAGCAGACGGTCGTCGGCTACGGCAACGCCGAAAAGCATCAGGTGCAGGAGATGGTGCGCGTGCTTTTGTCGCTGGCGAAAATCCCTGAGCCGCACGACGCGGCGGACGCGCTCGCCATCGCCATTTGCCACTTTCATCACGCGGGCGCGCAAGACCGCATCCTCGCAGCCGACGCGCGCATCAAACTCGCCACCTCGCTCAACGCGACCCGTCGCCGCGCCTCTCGCTAAGCTTGCGTCTCAAAGCTTAAATCGCGCGGACGAGCGGTCGCCCGAAATCCGGCTAACCTCATCTTGCTAAAGGAGGCAAGGCCGTGCTCATTCCATTCTCAAAAAATATAAGAACTCTATTCGTCGTCTCTTTGAGCTTGCTGCTCATCGCCGTTGTGCTGACTTCATCTGCGAGCGGGCAGCGCAAGCGTGCGCCTGCCGTTGGCGCGCGGGCGGTCGTGGTTGATGAAAGGCTCGCGGTCTTGCGCGACGAGCCGCGACTCACAGCGAGACTGTTGCAGCGTCTGGGGCGCGGGCGCATGGTCGCTGTGATGGGCGCACGACGCACGCCCGAAGGCATTATCTTTTATCATGTCGCGGTGACGAGCCGGACGCGCGGCTGGCTGCAAAGCGAGGCGGTCGTCTCCACTGTGCGCAAGGGGGATGACGAAAGGCTTTTGACGCTCATCAAAGCCTCGAAAGAGTTTGACCGTCTCACTCGCGCAGAGATTTTTTTGGAGATATTTTCGTCTTCGCCTTTGCGTCCGGCGGTCTTGCTGCTACTGGGCGAGGCGGCAGAGGATGCCGCACAGAAGCTAACGCGCGAGGCTCTGCGCCGCCTCGACGAGGATGAGATGCGGGCGAATCGCGCGCCCACGTTCAGCTACTTCATGAACTACAACGGGCTTGATCGTTATCGTCGGCAGGGAATTGATTTCGTGTTTGATGAGCGGGCGAAACAATTTCACTATGACGGCGCGGCGTGGCGCGAACTGGTGCGCCGGTATCCGCGCAGTGCGGAGGCGGCAGAGGCGCAGCAACGTCTCGCGGCACTTAAACAGAAATAATTTGAGATTTCAAATCTTTCAGGAGTGCGTGCGCCTGTAGGCTCGCGGGGTCGTGCCCATCCAGCGACGGAAGGCGCGGTGAAATGCGCTCGGCTCGGAAAATCCCAAGAGGTAGGCGACCTCGCAAATCGCCATCTCAGGCTCTTGCAGGTAACGCACGGAAAGATCGCGGCGCATCTCGTCGAGCAAGTCTTGATGAGAGGTACGCTCATCCTTCAATTTCCTTTGGAGCGTGCGCGGGCTGAGGCCGAGTTGTTGTGAGATGGCTTCGAGGCCGGGGTCGCCGCCGTTGATTGATTGACGCAGAAGAGCGCGCACGTCGTCAATCAGCCCGCCGCGTCGCGGCAGCTTCGTCAAAAGCTCTTCGGCGTGACGGTCGAGCATGGCGCACAGCGTCGGGTCTGCTTCGACCAGAGGCAGGCGGAGCAACGCGCTCTCGAACACAAGCTCGCTGTCCCCTCTCTCAAACTGCACAGGTGCGCGAAAAATACGCTCATGCTCCGACGTGTCTTTCGGCGCGGCGTGCTGAAAACGAACCTCGCGCACAGTCCAGTCAACGTCGATCACACGCCGCCCGAAGGTCATAATCAGCGCGAGCGTCATCTCGCAATCCTGACGGCACTGCGTCCCGTTCAAATCGAGATAGCGATACGCGAGCCGCGACAAAGCTCCGTCGGTTTCCAGGCTTAGCTCCGCGCCGTCATTCCAGATCATGTGATAACGCGACGCGCGGCTCAAGGCATCGCCGAGCGTCCGGCTGTTCGCCACTGCGTAGCCAACGACATCGAACATCTTGACGCTCGTGCTTTCTCCGACGTGCAGGCCGAAAGCATCGTCGCCCGTGAGCCGCGCGCCCTGCTCGTAGAGCGCGACAATTTGTGAGAAGGGAATGCGATTGTCAGGATCATCGAGCAACTGCGGGTTCAGCCCGACGGCGCGATAAAGCTCTTGCGCCCGGACGCCCGACAGCTCTGCGGCGTTGACGATCTTCTCGACGGCTTTGATGGAGATGGTAGAAACGCGGGACATACACACTCAAACCTCTTTATTGTCAGCAGAAATTTAGCTTAGCTCCTATGTGGACGCAACCGGAAATGAATCTCACCACAGAGGACACAGAGGAACACAGAGCTTATTTAAATTCTTCTCTGTGTTCCTCTGTGTCCTCTGTGGTTAATCTTTTGTTGAGTTTGGCGCGAAAGGTCAATTGGCTGACGCCGCGAGTCATTTTCTTTAGTCCTTCATTCGGGTAAATTACTCTTCGGTCTGCTACAGTTATTTCGTCCCGCAAATATTTCGCCTCTCCCCGGACAAGGAGAAATTATGTTTCGTCAACTGCTCTCATTAACCCTGTGCGCTCTCTTCGTCTATGCGTGCGGCGCATCGCTCGCGCCAAATGTTTCAGCGCAGAGCGCGCCCGCCGCCAGTGTTCAAACGCAGGTTGATCCGGCCACGCTTTATCCCGGTTACAGCCTGCCGCAGTACAAGGACGCGACGCAGCAATCGCTTTACGTGACGATGCGTGACGGCGTCAAGATAGCGATTGATGTCATCTTGCCGAAGGACACACCCGCCGGAGCGCGGCTGCCGACGATTATGAATCTGACGCGCTATCATCGCACGGATGAGGGCGATGGAATCGGAGGCTACGAAAATTTTTTCACGTCATACGGTTACGCCTGCGTGAAGGTTGATGCGCGCGGGACGGGCGCGTCATTCGGCGTGTGGCCGATTCCGTGGTCGCGCGATGAGATTGCGGACGAAGGCGAAATCGCCGCTTGGATCGTCGCGCAGTCGTGGTCGAACGGCAAGGTCGGGGCGTTCGGCAATTCCTATGACGGGACGTGCGCGCAGATGCTCGCCGTGCCGAATCATCCGGCGGTCAAAGCCGTCATCCCGCGTCATTACGAATACGATGTCTACATGGACATAGCTTTTCCCGGCGGCGTCTTTAATGATTGGATGGTCAAAGTCTGGGACGCCGGAAATCATGAGCTTGATTTAAAACCCGGCGTCAAGCCCGTGGACGCGGATAAAGCTAAGAGCATGCTCAAAGAGGCTCTTAAAATGCACGCATCAAACGTCAATCTTTATGAGGGCGTGCGCCAGATGAGCTTCCGCGACGACCGCGTCAACGGTTACTCGATTGACGATTCGAGCGTGCATACTTTTCACAGCCAGATCGAGCGATCAAACGTAGCGATCAATAACTGGGGAAGCTGGCTCGACGCGGGGACGGCGGACGCCGTCATCAGCAGCTTTATGACGCTCAAGAATCCACAACGCACTTTGGTCGGCGCGTGGAATCACGGCGCGTCACAAAACGCCAGCCCGTATCTGTCTCCCGCCTCGCAGGGCTTGCGCCAGCGTTTCGAGTGGCTGCGCTTTTTCGATTACTACCTCAAAGGCGTCAGCGAGGCCAACGCGATGCCGGACAAGACGCTCTTCTATTACACAATGGGCGAGGAGAAATGGAAGGCGACTAAAGCTTGGCCGCCTGTTGGGAGTACAAGCGCGCGTTGGTACATGTCTGCGGATAACACGCTCGCGCCCGCCGCGCCGAAGTCGAGCGCGGGCGAGGATAAATACACAGTTGATTACGAGGCGACGACCGGCAACAAAAATCGCTGGACGACGCAGGAAGGCGGCCCGGTCAACTATCCTGACCGCGCGGAGGAAGACAAAAAGCTCTTAACTTACACGAGCGCGCCGCTCGCGGAAGAGATGGAGATTACGGGCTATCCGGTCATCAGCCTGCAAGTCGCTTCGACGTTAAGCGATTGCGCGTTCTTCGTCTATCTCGAAGACATTGACGAGACGGGCAAGGTCATTTATCTGACCGAAGGAGAGCTGCGCGCTATCCATCGCAAGGTCTCGAAGGACAAGCCGCCCTACTGGATGATCGTGCCGTATCATTCATTCAAGAAGCAGGACGCGATGCCGCTCGTCGCGGGCGAGAGGAGCGAAATCACTTTCGGCCTATGGCCTGTCTCAGTGCTGATTAAGAAAGGGCATCGCGTCCGCGTCGCCATCGCGGGACACGACAAGAGCGTCTTCGCGCGTTATCCGGCGACGGGCACGCCCGTCTTTACCGTCGAGAGAAACAAACACAACACCTCTTTTATAGAGCTGCCCGTCATCCGGCACACACAGGCGCAGGCTGCTCCGCTCAATCTGCTGACCACCGTAATCGGCAACATCCCAAAATAGAATTGACCACAAAGGCACAAAGACACTAAGACGCTGTTTGAAAAATTCGATGATGTCGCCGAAGGCGACCAACAATATAGCGGAGGGTGAAACCCTCCGAGTTTGAACGCCACAGAGGCGACGCTGAAAGTGTCGCACATGCAAGCTGATTGTGCGTCACCTACGGCGACGCGGCGACTTGGGTTGCTTCAATCGTAGCGATGCTCGCTACGCTATAATGTTCGTCATCTTCGATGACAAGACATGGATTTTCTATCTCTCAAACAGCTTCTAAGAGAACAATGTATATTCTTCTTAGTGTCTTTGTGCCTTTGTGGTTCAATCTTCCACATGCACATGTTTGATTCCGAAGGCGATGAGGCGCGCGGGGATTCGGTTCAGGAGCGGGAGGCGGAGGAAGAAGGGCAGCTTGAACTGCTTGCCGGCGTCGAGCGCGTTGGCGAGGATGCGTTTCTGTATCACCGCTTGAAACGCCTGTATGAAACGCGTCGGGATTGCGCGTTTGCGCTGCACGCGCTTGAGGTCGCTCGTCTGCAAACGGCCTGACTTGAGCGGCTCTGTCAGGACGTTGGCCGCGATCACCGCGTCCTGTATCGCGTAGTTGATGCCGACGCCTCCGACCGGCGTCATCACGTGCGCCGCGTCGCCGATGAGAAGCAGCCCCGGCTGATACCACTTCTTAACTCTGCTCGATTCCACAGAGAGCATCGCCACCTGTTTCCAGTCTTTCAGATGATCCACGCGGTCTGCGAGCGTGGGGTCTGTCTCGACGATGCGGCGTTTGAGTTCTTCGATGCCCGCTTCGCGCAACTGATGATACGTGCCTTTGAGGATGACGAAAGCGATCTGCCATTCTTCCAAACGGTCGAGCATGACGAGGATGTGGCCGTTGCGTATGCGTCCGCCCAAGCCCGCAGGGTCGCCCTCGCGTCGCGGCAGGCGAAACCAGAGCACGTCCATCGGCGGCGAGGTCTTGACCGCTTCCACTTCGGCCAGCCGACGCACGCGCGACGAGCGACCGTCCGCGCCGATGGTCAACTCCGCGCGCACCTCGTGCCAGTCATCGTCATCATGCGCGCGGTACAGCACGCCGCGCACCTCTCCGTCCTCACGAATCAGCTCCTGCACGTTCGCTCCCATGATGAGCCTGAAGCCCGGAAATTTTTTAGCTTCCTGAGTCATGAAGTCCAGAAAGTGAGCCTGTGGCAGAATCATGATGTAGGGAAATTTCGTTTTGAGAAAACCGAGGTCAATCGTCACCGGTTCGTCATCGCCGACCTGTAAGTTGAACTGGCGAATCTTCGTGTGACGGAGCTGGTGCAATCGCTCTGCCAGTCCAAGCTCGTCCATAATTTCGAGGACGGACGGATGAACCGTGTCGCCGCGAAAGTCGCGGTCGAAGTCCATGTGCAATTCAAGCAGCGTGACGTTGATGCCCTTGCGCGTCAGGAGATAAGCGAGCACGACTCCGGCGGGGCCGCCGCCGACGATGCAACAGGTCGTCTCCAAAACATCCACGGCCTCTTGCGTCTGTGTGACTCTTTGCGGAGTCGGTTGAGTTTCGGCAACCATCGGGGAAACTCCTTTCGGAATTTTTCAGGTTGATGAAGACAATGCTATTGCGACTTCGGATGCGACGCGCGCGTTGTTTGCGAGGAGGGCTATATTAGCACGAAGGGTTGCGCCGCCGCTTCGCCCGGCCATGTGCGAGAGGAGAAACGGCGTCAACTCGCGCCCGCCGATCTCTTTGCGCTCCGCTTCATGTAAAGCTTCGTCGAGAGTTTTTTGTAAAAGCTGCGAGGGGACTTCCGCATCTTCCGGCACGGGCACGGTCAAGAGGGTTGCGCCCGCCAGATCTAATTGATGGCGGGCGATAAATATTTGGGCTGCTTCATCGGCTGAGTCCGCGCGTGCGTCAACTCGCAATCCGCTCCCTCTGGAATAGAAAGCGGGCAACTCGTCGCACCCGTAACCGATGACCGTCACGCCGTGCGTCTCAAGCCATTCGCGCGTCGCCGCTAAATCGAGCACGATCTTTGCGCCCGAACAGACGACGAGCATTTGTGTGCGCGCCAGTTCGGGCAAATCCGCAGAGACATCCGGCAGCGCGCCTCTGTGCACGCCGCCGATGCCGCCCGTCGCAAAGACCCGGATGCCTGCTTCGCGCGCAATCCACATCGTCGTCGCCACGGTCGTCGCACCGTCCAGACCACGCGCGATGGCGACGGGCAGATCGCGCCGGCTGACTTTGAGAATCTCATCGCTCCCGGCCAGATGTTGCAGCTCGTCCTCGTTCAAACCGACGCACAGCTTGCCCTTCAGAATAGCAATCGTCGCGGGCGTCGCTCCGCTTTCCCTGACGACTTGTTCAAGCCTCTGCGCCGTCTCGAAATTCTGCGGGCGCGGCAAACCGTGCGCGATGACGGTTGATTCGAGCGCGACCACCGCGCGCTTTTCATCAAGCGCCGCCGTGACCTCTGCGCTCAATTTTAATAAGTGACGTTCAAGCATAAAAAGCAGTGACAAGTGACAAGTGACAAGTTTAAAACAACATGAGTTCGACGTAAAGAGTTCAACCAGCCTGCGCCAGCAGGCGAGAGCGTGTAGCCCCACGCGTCAGCGTGGGGGATTGAGCGCAGTTAGGGGTTGAGCCTGCGTGAGCAGGCGACAGATGATTGCTTGCCTCTCATCTGTCGCCAGCTCACGCAGGCTCTATCTCTAACGTTGCTCTGTTCCCCACGCTGATGCGTGGGGCTACACGCTCTCGCCTGCTGGCGCAGGCTGGTTGATAGCTTTACCTTGAACTGACGTTAGGCTGTGTTGTTATGTTCCACCGTTATTACTACTTTCCCCCGGGCGTGTCCTTCTTCCAGATACCGTAGAGCCTCAG
>DASWRG010000098.1:0-7141 GCA_036403295.1 Pyrinomonadaceae bacterium | reverse complement strand
CATTTTGCATTTTGAATTCTTCAGATCAGTCCGCGAAACTTCGATGCGCTCGAAGCGTAGCCCGGAAAGACTGCTTGCAGGTTGGAGTCGCCCAGATGCTTCTGCGCGATTTCGCCGAAGACATCGCGGAAGTCTGTCGTTAAAGCCAGGTCGCGGCCTTCGTACAGATTGCTTGAACTGAGACCGGGCCATTTTCCGTAAACATGCCCGCCGCGCACGCTGTTGCCGATGACGAACATCGCGTTGGCGTGGCCGTGATCCGTGCCGCGTGTGCCGTTCTCGCGCGCCGTGCGCCCGAACTCCGACATCGTCAGGATAACCACATCGTCCATGTGGGAGCCTAGGTCCGCGACGAGCGCGCTGATTCCGCCGCCGAACTCCTGCAAGCGCAGAGAGAGTTGACCGCGCGCGTTGCCCTGGTTGACGTGCGTGTCCCAGCCGCCGATGTCCGTGAAGGCGATTTCAAGTCCGACGCCCGCTTTAATCAACTGCGAGATTTGCAGTAAAGAATTACCGAAAGGCGTGCGCGGGTACTGCGCGCCGTTCTCAGGTTTGTACTGCGACGGGTTGACCTTCTTCAAGTAGTTGACCGCCTCGAACGTCTCCTTGCCCGTGCCTCCGAGCGTGTCAACGCTCTGGTCATAAATGGATTCAAAACTACCCTGCACGTTGGCCGAGGCTGCGCCCGCGCGGATTGTGAAGTCGGCAAGATTTGAGATTGCAACGGCGTTGGCTTTGCCTTGAAGGACGCGCGGCGTGTTCTGCGTCATCGAGACGGCGCGAAACGGCGACGCTTTCGGATCACGCTTCGTTTGCAGCACGCGATTGAGCCATCCGTCGGGCGTTGATTTGACGCCGGGCGTGGCGGACTCCATGTAATCCTGCGCGTCGAAGTGCGAGCGCGTGTTGTCGGGCGAGCCGACCGCGTCCACAATCGCCAAACGCCTGGCGTCCCACAAAGGTTTGAAAGCGGCGAGCGACGGATGCAGGCCGAAGTAACCGTCCAGGTTAATCGCCGCCTCTGCGTTGCCGCTCTTCGGCTGCGGCACGGCGAGCGTCGGGCGCAGGTTGTAATATTCTTTGTCGCCGTGCGGCACGACCACGTTGAGGCCGTCCACCGCGCCGCGCTGAAAAATCGTAATCAGAGTTTTGCGACGACCGTTCGATGATTTGCCCGTGCCTTCGGCGAGCGCGATGCGTTGCAGAAACGAAGGCGCGCTCTGCATCAAGCCGAAACTGGCGAACGCGATGCCGCTCGACTTCAAGAAAAATCTGCGATTGATACTCATCTTTTGATACCTCTTTAAAGCTATGAAAGCGGATGGACAGCTTGCCTCTCAAATTCCGCCTGTGATTTTAGACGCCGCGCGACAGCGTTTCGTCACTTTTTCTTTCGAGCGAATCAGAAATTCAAACAAGGAGAGGCTTTGGCTCTACTTCTCCAAGACCCCTTGAAAGACTCGCCACTCCGTTTCCACCTTCTGATACGTGCGTCTCACTAAGACCAGATAAAAGAGAAGCCGCCCGGACTGAAATAACCAGGCCACGTAGAGAAAGAGCAGGCATTTCAGAATCAGGGCGACATCCACGTATGCTCAAGCAGTGGACTACGTGCGCGCGCAAGTCGAAGCCGCCGGACTCAAAGCGGAAGTGGAGCCTGTCACGGATGTGCCGCCGTGGGAGCGTGGCAGCTCTGACCAATGTGAATTGCTCTTGCCGGACGGCTCCAGAGATTCCCTTCGCATCGTCGCATTGACGAATTCGGCGGGGGGCGACGTAGAGGGTGAAGTCGTGCTGGTCAACGACTTCGATCAAGACCGCAAGCCTCCCGCTCATCGCTTTGATGAGGGCGGCAAAAAACGCATCATCTACTTCTCGCGTCCATTGGAGCGAGATCACACTGTTAACGGATACTTCAAGGCGGTGAGTCAACGAAACCATGGCGCTTCGTGGGCGGCGAAGTATGGAGCGAAAGCGGTTCTGGTGCGCTCTGTCCAGACGGGCAACGGGCCGCCCCATACTGGAGTCGTGGTCTATGATCCTAAGAGCCGCAAGATTCCAGCCGCAGCCTTGAGCGTCGAGGCCGCCGATAGACTCGAAGCAGAGCTTCTCAAGCATGAACGGATTTCCGTTCACTTGAAGACTAATCCCAGGAAGACTGCCCGACTTCAGGCCAACGTCGTGATTCGTGTTCCGGGCACGACTCTACCCGGTGAAATCGTCCTTCTGGGGGCGCATCTGGATTCTCATGATATTACGCCGGGCGCGGCAGATGATGCCGCAGGCGTCGCTGCGGTGTTGGCGATTATGCGAGAGTTCGCAAAAAATCCGTCCGCACGAACGATGCTGTTCGTGCTGTTCGCTGATGAAGAGATTAGCGGCTCAGGCAATCGAGCATTTATTGAGAAACACAAAAAGGAGGTGGCTCACATCATAGCTGCCACCGAAGTCGATGATGGAGATGGAGCGCCGTATGCCTTACAAGCAACCTCAGCCGCGTCTGACAAAGAGGCTGCCCTGCTCAGGCTGCGACAACTTGCCGAAGCCATCGGCGACGAGGCCGCCCGACTTGACGTGTTGACCCAACCGGAGACGAACGGAGCGGATGTTTCAAGGTTATGGGAGTGTCACGGGATTCCCGAGATTGCGATGCTGCAAGACATGACCACCTACTTTGATAAACATCACGCCGAAAACGATACGCCGAATAATGTTAACTGGGAGGGCTTGGGGCGGACGACGAGCCTGCTCAGCAAAATCATGCGCGTACTTACTTCAGGCGCGGCAGTTCCGTTGCGAGGAGTTCCCGCGCATCCGTGTACAGAAGAATAACGCAAGGTATCTGTCACGCTTTGCAATGGTGTGTAACTACGATGCGCTCTCCTTGGCGATCAGGCTCAGGAGAGCGCATCTAACTGCTAAATAGCCGGAGTATTGTAGATGAAAGTCAGCTCGACAAATCCAGCCTTATTAACGCCAGTTCGCCATCAGCAAGGAAACTCAAAGAGCCTGCGTCAGCAGGCGACCAGAGTCTAGCCCCATGCGTGAGCATGGGGTCACATCACATCCCATTCAAAAGAGCCTGCGTGAGCAGGCGACAGATGATTGCTTTACCTCACATCTGTCGCCTGCTCACGCAGGCTCTATGTCTAACCTCGCTCTGTCCCCACGCTGACGCGTGGGGCTACACTCTCTCGCCTGCTGGCGCAGGCTGGTTGAAGCCTTTACGTCGAACTGACGTTTATTAAGGCATCGTTCCGTCGAGCAGACGAGCCAGAAATTCCGCGTCGTCAAAGCGACTGAAGCGTCCCTGCCTGACAATCACCATATCCAGCGAAGGAATAATGTAGAGCCTTTGTCCAGCCGCTCCGGCAGCCATCACCAAATCGCGCGGTCCTTTCGTGTAAATCCCATTCACGCCGATTTTATCCACCGCGCGCATTGGCCGCTCTTCATCATCCTCGCCCAAAGGCCCGGTGCCCGGCGCGTTGAGCCAGAACGTGAGGCCGTAGGCCGGATTGACTTTGCTGCCGACGAAACAATCCGCCAAAAGCTTTTGAGGGACAAGCTGTTTGCCGTTCCACTTGCCGCCGTTTTTGATAAAGAGGCCGAACTTCGCCCACTCGCGCGCGGTCAGAAACGCGCCCGAAGGCAGTTGCGCGTTGCCGTCCGCGCCGCGCTGCCAGAAGCTGACATTCAAGCCAATCGGGTCGAGCACGCGCCGCTTCAAATAATCTAATGGAGTCTCCTTGCGCGCGAGGAGCTTGCGCCGCATCACTTCGCCGAAAATCTGAAACGGAGCGGGGCCGTATTGAAACTTCGCGCCCGGCTCAAAGAGAGCTTCAGCCTTAATCGCGCCGGCATATTCGGGCGGTCGGCCAAGCGTGCCGCCGCCGATGCCGCTTATCAAATGCAGCAATTGAGAGATTGTGATTTTAGATTTGCGCGCGTCCGTTTTCCATTCCGTGATCGTGTCCGCGACGCGCTCGTCCAACTTCAAGAGCTTGTCTTCGACCGCCGCGACGGCCATCACGCCCGCGAAACTCTTCGTCCCGCTCGCCAGCATGTGCGGCGAGTCCGCGCTGTGCCCGTTCGCATACTGCTCGAACACGACCCTGTCGCCCTTCATCACCAGCACCGACAGGCCGCGATAATTTTCGGAATATTCGGCGGCGAGTTTGTAACGCGCCTGCTCTGCTTCGCTCACAGAAGTTTTTGATGAAACGGAAGCTGTCGCTGATTTTTTTTGAGCGACGATGCGAAAGGAAGAGAGCGTCTCGCGCAAAGGCGCAAAGGAAGAACGCTAAGAGCGTGAGTGCCGCTTGTCCTTGGCGTGCTTTTCTTTGCGCCTTTGCGCCTTTGCGCGAGCTTGTCTTCGTCAGAGTTTTCATTCGACTGAAGGCCGCTTACTGACGCTGAAACTCAGGCGATCCCAAAATCAGCCCGACGATCTTGACCATCTCGGAGTTGATGGGTCCAAAATCCGCGCGAGCCACTTCGCGCCTTCCGCGTTGCGGCGGGTCAGTCAAGAGTGCGTCGCCTTCATCCTCCATCGCGTTCGGCTTATCATTCTTCGCGGTCGGCTCAGGCAGCGGCTCGCTGATCTGCTTCAACAGGGTCTGCTTCGTGTTCGGCGAAACATCTCCCTGTAAAAGCACCTCCAAAAAATGCTCCATCGTTTGCGACTTGTCAGCCGACGCGTTCTTCGCATCCTTCGCAAAGCGGTCGAGATTGACGCGCGTGCCCGGAATGCGATTGTTCGCCAAAGCGAGTCCGAAATTAAGGCGCTCAAGCAGCGCGCCCGTGTTGACCCAATCCTCAGCCGTGTCCGGGTATCCGGTCGGAGCTTGATAGCCGTAAATCGGCTCGCCCATCCGCGCGATCCATTGATGGAAAGCCGGGCCGCCATTGGTCTCTCCGCCGAGCGTGCGTACCGCGCTTACGGCCAGCTCAAACGGCGTCTTAATCTTCGCGCGATAAGTGTCGGGCGCGATGAATTCGGGCGCGGTGAAGATGGCGCGCAGGGTTTCGCGTATGTCGCCGTCGCTCTTGGTGTAGGCTGCGGCGATGCGTTCGACGAGCGCGGGACTCGGATTGTCTGTCACGAACTTGACGGCGAGCTTGGTCGCGATGAACTTCGCGGTCGAAGGATGTTTAGCGAGAATGTCGAGCACCATCAAGCCGTCGTTGATGCCGCCGCCCGCCGGAATCTTGTGGCCGAGGACGACCTTTTCGCCGTCGTCATGGAGGCGCGGGTTGAAGTAGAACTTGCCCGCCTGATCCGCCATCTGCGGAGCGATGCGGCTGGAGACGCCGCGCGGGTCGAAGATCGTCCAACCCGTGAAGCAGCGCGCGACTTCCTGCACGTCCTTCTGTGTGTAGCCGCCGTCCACGCCGAGCGTGTGCAGCTCCATCAATTCGCGCGCGTAGTTTTCATTGATGCCGCGCTTGGCGCGTTGCTGCTGTTGAGGCTGCTGCTGTCGCTGATCTTTCGTCTTCTCAGCATTGTCTTGCTGCTCGCGCCTGCGCGCTTCCTGTCTCAAATCTCTGTCGGCGCGACCCGGCCCACGACCATTGCCGCGACCGCCGAGCATCTCGAAGAGGCCGCCGCCGCGTTGTCCGCCTTGCTGCATCTGACGGTACGGGCGATTCGCGCCGGCTTGAGCGTTCGGGCTGACGCTCTGAAAGTTATCGAGATAAAAGAGCATCGCCGGACTCTGCGCGGTGGCAACGAGCAGGTCGCGGAACTTGCCCATCGTGTTCGGGCGAATCGTGTCGCGGTCGTATGAGATGAGCAGCCAGCGATCCGCGCCCTTGCCCGCGAAGATGTTGAAGTGATTCGTCCAGAAATCAACCATCACTTCCTGCAACTGCCGCTCGCTGTAAACGGCGCGCAAAATTCGTGAAGCATGCAATTCCTGCACGAGCTGTTGCGGCGGGCGGAGATTGTTCTTGATGTAGTAATCACGAATCGCGCGGCGATACTCGGCGCGGTCGTCGACTTTCACCTCGTCGCCGCCTTTCGCGGCCTCATTCTGCATTGAAGCGGAAGCTTTATCCGTCATCGCCGCAGGAGGAGCGACGCCGTTTTGCGCGTCACGCAGCTTCGCCAAATCTTCGGGAAGTTTTCCCTGACGTTGAAGCTCTCGGAGCAAGACGCCCGGATTCGGATACTTGGCATACAGCTCAGCCGTCGTCATCGAGAGCGTGGGCAGATTGCGCACTTTCGCTTCGGCCACATCATCGTTGATGCTCGCGGGGTTGAGCTGCTGCTTGATGTAATTCTCGACGCCCATCGCGCGCACGCGCTCGACATCGCCGGGACGCGCGCCGAAGCCGAGACGATTCAAGACATGCAGAATCAACTGGTCTTCGCTCAAATGCTGCTTGTTCTGCGCGCCCTTCTGCTGCGCGCTCACGGCCATCAGAAATGTCCCCGAAAGCAGAGCCACGATTGAGAGCAGAGCCACCACGCGCCGCGCCGCGCCGGTCAACGAAGTCGGACGATTATTTTTGAAAGCTTTCATCACAAACACCATTCGTCTAAAGATTTTTGGAATATGCCGCGAGACAGTCAGATTAAATTTTTTGCCCGCGCCGTCCGTTTAGACGCAGGCCAAGCCCGAAAAGTCTAATAAAGTTTCACGCAAAGGCGCAAAGGCGCAAAGAAGAAAGTTGAGCTTTTCTTTGCGCCTTTGCGCCTTTGCGTGAGACGTTTTTTTGTTAACGCACGGGGCGCGGAAAGCTGACGGGGCTGCGATTGCCGTCTTTGTCCACGGCGCGGACGCCGAAAAAGTAGTTATCCTTTGACATGGCCTGCATCGTGTAGCTCGTCACGTTTCCAACCATCCGCGCATTCGTCCAGACGGGCGAGGTCGTCTCGCGCCAGACGATCTCATATCCCACGAGGTCTGGCTCTTTGTTCGCATCCCACTGCAAGTCCGTGTCGGTGGTCAAACGCTTGGTGACGATGCCGACGTTTTTCGGCATGGCGGGCGCGAGCGCGAGCGTTGAGAGCGAGGCGGCGTTGATGCGCGCGACCTGCGCGATGTAGGCGAAGTCCACGAACTCCGGCAGGTCGCCGAACTGCACTCCGTTCTCAATCCGCACGTTCTGATGTTGATGATTGTAATTCTCGCTC